>CAMKUA010000017.1:0-38992 GCA_946415825.1 uncultured Prevotella sp.
AAGGTCGTGATTCGCTCGACTACGAAGTAGGCGCTTGGCTCGTCCAAGAAGTAACCTCTACACCTTAATTTATAATAAATCCCGAAATGCTTGTTCGTTTCGGGATTTTTTTGTATCTTTGCAGCCAAATAAGAAAGAAATGAAAGTTATCAATAGTATTAAGACCTTCCTGCTCCGTTTGTGGCACTCGATGTTCCTGAAATATGCCTTCGTGCTCATTGCCGGTGTAGCCATCGTGGGATTCCTTGACGACAATAGTGTATGGAGTCATATGAAGAACCGGCAGCGCATTCATGAACTGACGGAGGAAACGGAGAAGTATAATGCTGAATATAAGCGTGACCAGGCACAGATCCGTGAACTGGACAGGAACCCGAAGGCCATTGAGAAGATAGCCCGTGAGCGCTATTTCATGAAGGCCGACGACGAGGATATCTTTGTACTCAGTGATGACGACCGCAAGCCGAAATCCTTGGCTCATGAGAAGACTGAATAGTTTACAGACGGCTATTTACCTGATAGGAGCCCTGCTGATGGCAGTGGGAGCAGGAACGAGTATGCTGGCCTGGAGGCCCGCACCTTATGTGTTTGCCGTGGGGGCCGTCTGTTTCGTGTCGATGCAGGTGCTGCAGCGCTACGACGGAACCAGCATCGTCATCCGCCGTTTGCGCAGGATGATGCTCATCAGCGATTTCTTCTTCCTGTTGTCGGCAGTGCTGATGATAGCCCACGCAAACAACTTCCTGGGACTGGACTATATCAACTATATAGAGTATGTGTACAACAAATGGGTTATTACCCTTCTGATAGCTGCTATTCTGCAACTGTATTCTACACACAGAATCAGCAAAGAGTTGGAGAAAGAGGCAAAAAAACTATAAAAGAGTGCGCATTTGTTTTAAAATGCGCAAATTTTTTTTTATACTTCAATATATCGTTGTACATTTGTGCCACGAAACATTTTTTTTTATGAATAAGATCCTATATGCATTGGTCGTGGTGACTACGCTTGTTTCCTGTGCCGAGTCTTACTCGATTCAGGGCTCTTCCTCTGTGTCGGCACTCGATGGGAGCAAGCTTTACCTGAAGACCGTGTCGGATCAGGAACTGAAAAATCTGGATTCTTGTGATGTGGTACATGGTAAGTTCCGCTTTGTAGGACTGCTTGATACCGTGAAACTGGCCAACCTCTATATGGACGATGAACCGCTGATGATGCCTGTAGTGGTGGAGAAAGGTGAGATAGAGATCCGTATCGACAATACCGGGCGCACTGTCAGTGGTACGCCGCTGAATGAGAAGCTCTATGAGTTTATCCATCGTCACGACCAGATCAGCAATGAGTTGAACGAGCTGTCGCATAAGCAGAGTCAGATGCTGCTCGACGGTATCGATGAGGATATTATCAATCGCCAGCTTTCTATTGAGGCTGCACGTCTGGCCCAGCAGGAGGATAGTCTGGTTACCAATTTCATTGTGGAGAATTTCGACAATATCCTGGGGCCGGGTGTCTTTATGATGATGACTAGTGGCTATCCTTATCCTGTGCTGACTCCGCAGATTGAGGATATCATGAGCAAGGCCACCAGGAAATTCAAGGAAGACCCCTACGTCAAGGAGTATTACAAGACGGCTAATGAGATTCAGGCCCGCCAGAACGGACTTATGGATGACACGCCACAGCAACCTGCTGCACAGACGCCGCCTGCTCCAGAGCAACAGGTTGTGGCCGACTCGATGCAGGCACCGCTGCTCAACTTTCCGCAGAAATGAGAACGCTGGTAAAAGGGGGAACAATCGTTAATGAGGGCAGGACATTCGACGGCTCCATTATCATTGAAGACGAAATCATCAGTCAGATAATCCAAGGAAGTACCCTTTCCGAAGCATCATTCGATGAAGTCGTTGATGCTTCGGGTTGTTTTGTATTGCCAGGCATCATCGACGACCACGTGCATTTCCGTGAGCCAGGACTGACGGAGAAAGCCGACATCGACAGCGAGAGCCGGGCTGCTGCTGCTGGTGGTGTGACGACTTATTTCGACATGCCCAACACGGTGCCGCAGACGACGACACTGGAAGCCCTGGAAGAGAAATACTCGCTGGCTGCCCAGAAGAGTCATGTGAACTATGCCTTCTTCTTTGGCGCTACCAACGATAACGTATCGCTGTTCCCCCGGCTTGATGTGCATCGTGTTCCCGGTATCAAGCTTTTCATGGGGTCGTCAACAGGCAACATGCTCGTGGATCGCCGGGAGGCCCTGGAGCATATCTTTGCCTCAGCTGAACTGCCTGTCATGACACATTGCGAGGATACGGATATCATCAATCGTAACATGGCCGAGGCCAGGCAGCAGTATGGAGAAGACCCGAAGGTGATCCATCATCCTGAGATCCGTAGTGAGGAAGCCTGCTATGAGAGTACACGAATGGCCGTGGAACTGGCCAGGAAGCACCAGGTCCGTCTGCATGTGGCTCACCTCACCACCGCCAAGGAACTGGAGTTGTTCCAGTCTTCATATTCCCGTCTTCAATCCATCACCGCTGAGGCGACTGTGAGCCATCTCTATTTCTGTGACCGCGACTATGCCGCCCTTGGCACCCGTATCAAATGTAATCCCGCCATCAAGACCGAGCACGATCGTGAGGCTCTGCGCGAAGCCCTCAACGATGGGCGCATCGCAGTGATTGGCACCGACCACGCCCCTCATCTGCTGACTCAGAAAGCTGGTGGCTGTGCGAAGGCCGCCAGTGGCATGCCGATGATACAGTTCTCGCTGGTGACGATGCTGGAGCTGGTCGATCAGGGTGTGCTCTCGCTTGAACGTCTGGTGGAACTGATGTGCCACAACCCAGCCCGGCTCTTTGAGGTGCGTCGTCGCGGTTTCCTGCGTGAAGGTTATCAGGCCGATATCGTGCTGGTTCGTCCTCAAACAGGTTGGACGGTGACCAAAGAGACCATCCAGAGCAAGTGCGGCTGGAGTCCGATGGAGGGGCACATGTATCTATGGCGCGTAGAGCAGACACTCTGCAATGGTCATACGGTATATCGCCAGGGCCATATTGATTCGGATTATATCGGACAGCCTGTTGCATTCAGATGAAAATCACCTACGATATCTCAGAACTGACCCCCTATATCAGCTGGTCTTATTTCTTCTTTGCCTGGCAAGTGAAGGATGCGGCAGAGAAGGAGCGCCTTCGAAGGGAGGCTGAGGCTCTGTTGGCAGAACTCGAAGGCAGATACCATGCTTACGGACTTTTTGAACTCTACGATGCCAATGCCGATGGCGATGATATGGTGGTTGGCCAAAAGCGTATCCCCCTGCTTCGCCAGCAACAGGGGCGTCCTCCCTATCTCTGTCTTTCCGACTTCCTCCGTCCGCAGTCTTCAGGCGTTAACGACAGAATGGGGGTGTTTGCCACCTCGGTGGATATCGGTATGGAAACTGATTTTGATGCCGACCCTTATCAGAAGATGATGGCACAGCTGTTGGCCGACCGTCTGGCTGAGGCTGCTGCCGAACGAACTCACGAGCAGGTGAGAAAGGAGTATTGGGGCTATGCCAGTGACGAGCATCTGACCATAGAGGAGATGCTGGTGGAGAAGTTTCAGGGCATTCGTCCGGCCATCGGATACCCTTCACTGCCTGATACCAGCCTGAACTTCGTGCTGGATGAGCTGCTGGATATGAAACAGATAGGCATTCGCCTGACGGAGAGTGGCGCCATGAAACCCCATGCCAGTGTGAGTGGACTGATGCTGGCCCATCCTCAGGCTCGTTATTTCTCGTTGGGGAAAATCGGTGAAGACCAGCTCCGTGACTATGCCCGTCGTAGGGGGCTTCCTGTAGAAGTGTGTCGGAAGTTCCTTGCTGCCAATCTTTAGTTTGACCTGAGGGTCATCACCACAATCTCGCCTGTGGCGCCGAAGCGGAAGGGGATCAGTCCGCCAAGTCCCGCAGTGACGAAGAGCGACTGCCGGCCTTGGTGGTACCAGCCGTTATAGTCCTTGCCGGTGAGCGACAAGGGGCACCAGCCTAAGATGTTGAACTGCATGCCGTGGGTATGTCCGCTCAGGGTGAGCTGGGCACGACTCTCTGGCAAGATACGATGGCGCCAGGAGTAAGGGTCGTGTTCGAGCATCAGGATGAAGTCACCCTCGTTGACCCCTTCCAACGTCTTACGGATGTCACCCTTCTGTGGGAATTTCTTGCCGTTGCCATCGTTCTCCATGCCGGCAATGACGATATGCTGGTTGTCGCGCTCAATGATGCTGTGCTCATTCAGCAGCACGTTCCATCCCATCTGGCGCTCCAGACTGACGGTCTCCCTGCAATTGGCCACTTTCATGGCCTCGTCGCAACCCACGTATTCTGCATAGTCGTGGTTGCCAAGGATGGAATAGATGCCGTCTCTGGCCTTGAGCGTACCCAGCACATCTATATGAGGGTAGAGCTCTGAGGGCTGGATGTTCTGAAGGTCGCCGGTGAAGACTATCAGGTCGGGCTTCTGGGCGTTGATGCTGTCGATGGCGCGCTGTAACACCCAGCTGTTGTGCTTCATATAACTGCCGACATGGGCATCGGAGAACAATACAATCTTATAGCCATTGAACGCCTTGGGCAGATCGGGAGAAGTGAATTCCTGACGGTTTACCTCCAACTTGTTGAATCCCACGAAAGAGCCCCAGAAGAGCACGAACCACACGGCAGGGATGCTGAGCAATCCCAGCAGATTACCATAGTTGCGTGCCGGCCTGGCCGTTCTCCTGAGTTTGCGTACCAGCATCGAGCACCCTCTGCCCACCAGTGAGCATACGATATATGTCCACATGGGGATGACGACCAGTCCTATTATAAATAAATAGGTATAGAGGATGAAGATGCGGTCGTTGCCGGGGATGAAGTCGGGCTCCTGTGCCAGATAGACGGTGTAGGCCACGATGGCCAGACAGGGAATCCAACGGCAGACCCGTTTCCACCAAGCCTTCTTCTTTCGCCAGGCTCGCAGGTCGAAATAGACGAATGGCAGGATGATCAGCAGCAGAAAGAGTATAAGGTCTCTTGCAATCATTGGTCGGGATTCTCTACATAACCTTGATACTCGGGAACGAGGGCCGACATCACTGAGTCGTAGGCCTGACGCAGGGTGGCCTCTACATTCTCAGGGCCCTGTCCTGTGGGGTAGATGGGCTGGTGGATGGTCAGACTGATGGGGTGCCAGCTTGTTAAGTTAAGGAACCCTCTGGTACGAGGCAGGATGTCGAACGAGCCGTTGATGGTGAGAGGTACCACAGGCAACTGCAGCTCGTCGGCCAGGGCGAAGGCCCCCTTCCTGAACTTACCCATGTGGCCCGTAAACGAACGGGCTCCCTCAGGGAAGACGGTGACGCTGTAACCCTCTTGCAGAATCTCACGCGCATCGTCGTAGGTCTTCTTGATCTTCTTGGGGCCACGCTTATCCACGAATATCTGGTGCGACTTTCTGCAAGCATAGCCTAAGAAAGGTATCTTTCCTAATCCGGCCTTCATCATCCACTTGAAATTCCGTCCCAGGTGTCCGTACACCAGGAAGATGTCGAAGATGCCCTGATGGTTGGCCACAAACACGTAACTCTGTTTCTCTTCCAGATGTTCGCGCCCTTCCACTTTGACGGGAATCAGGAAAGCCTTCAGGATGACCTTGCCCCACCATCGTCCGGGCATATACCCCCAATAGTGACCGTCGCCGAAGGTCGTACCGATCCCCACGATGATGGCGATAATGATGGTCCAGATAATCAATATAGGGAAGGCGATAAACACCTGATAAATTCTATACAATAGTGTAGTCATAACTATCAACAGTCAATTGGTTTCGGATATTTTCTCATCCAGCCATCCCATCTCAACCGCATCACGCCGAAGAACGCCTCTCCGAAGATGCCGCCCGACATCTTGCTGGTGCCCTCCGTGCGATTTACGAAGATTACGCTTACCTCCTTGATCTTAAAGCCAATCTTATGGGCTGTGTATTTCATCTCTATCTGGAAAGCGTAGCCCTTGAAGCGGATCTTGTCGAGTTCGATGGTCTGAAGCACGCGGCGCTTGTAGCATACAAAACCTGCTGTGGTATCGTGGACGCGGAAACCTGTGACAATCTTTACATAGATTGAGGCAAAGTAGCTCATCAACACGCGCCCTACGGGCCAGTTCACGACGTTCACCCCACAGACATAGCGCGAGCCGATAGACAGATCGTAGCCTTCGTCATGGCAGGCAGCATAGAGCCGGGGCAGGTCGTTAGGATCATGACTGAAGTCGGCGTCCATCTCGAAGATATAGTCGTAGTCGCGCTCCAGGGCCCATTTGAATCCTGCGATATAGGCTGTGCCCAAACCGAGTTTGCCGCTCCGCTCGATGAGGAAGAGACGGTCGCAGAACTCTGTAGCCATCATGCCACGCACAATGGCGGCTGTACCATCGGGCGAGCCGTCGTCAATGACAAGGATATGGAAACACTTTTCCAGGGCGAATACCGCACGGATAATCTTCTCGATATTCTCCTTCTCATTATAGGTGGGAATGATAACTATACTGTCGCTCTTATGCATTTTTTGATGCTTTGTTGGTGCAAAGGTAGCAAAAAGAAGCGAAAAGAGTGCGTGAATTGTATATTTTTTAGTAATTTTGCACACAATTTCCAATGATTATACAGGAATTAGAGAAAGTTTACGCCAAGTTGCCACAGGTGTCGGCACTGGCAAAAGAGTTAGGCAAATCATCGGTGAAGACGATTTTCCTTGAAGGTTTGTTGGGCTCCTCTGCGCCGATGCTCTTTGGCAGTCTGGCTTCCAAGTGCTCCGTGCCCCTGCTCTTTATCCTTCAGGATGCCGAGGAGGCCGGTTATTTCTATCACGACCTGTCGCAGCTGTTGGGCAGCGATGTGCTTTTCTTCCCTTCCAGCTATCGTCGTGCCATCAAGTATGCCCAGCGTGATGCCGCCAGTGAGATTCTCCGTACCGAGGTACTGGCCCGTCTCTCTACCGGGGGAGGGGGCTATATCGTTACCTATCCGGAGGCTCTGGCCGAGATGGTGGTGTCGAAGAAGACACTCGACACCCGGACGCTCATTCTTGAGAAAGACCAGACCATCGCCATCTCTGATATCGGGAAGACCTTGCGCAGCTTTGGCTTCCGCGAGGTGGATTATGTCTATGAGCCAGGTCAGTTTGCCCTTCGAGGTTCTATCCTCGACGTCTATTCCTTCAGCTGTGAATATCCTTACCGTATTGACTTCTTTGGCGATGATATCGACTCCATCCGTACGTTTGAGGTGGAGGACCAGTTGTCGAAGGAGCATCGTCAGAAGATAGAGATTGTTCCAGAACTGGCAACGGCAGAGGATAAGGTGCCGTTCCTCTCGTTTGTACCTAAGGAGGTGGTGCTTGTCACCAAGGACTTTCTCTATGTTCGTGATGCCATCGACCGTGCTTACCAGGAAGGTTTTTCCTCGCAGGCCAGGATGGAACAACTGGAACAGGCAACGGAAGTGGAGCGCCACGAGATAGAACAGCAGATGCGCAAGGAGTCGCAACTGATTACCGGTGCCCAGTTTATGACCGATGCCGAGACGTTCTGTCGCATTGACTTCGGTCACCGTCCGTCTTCCAAGCCCGACGTCACCCTGTGTTTCCATATCAGCGTCCAGCCCCTCTTCCATAAGAACTTCGACCTGTTGACACAGTCGTTCGAGGACTATCTGTCGAAGGGCTATCATCTCTATATCCTGGCCGACAGCCAGAAACAGAACGAGCGCCTCAGGGAGATCTTTGAGGAGAAGGCCAAGGGCATCGTCTTTACCCCCGTTGAAAAAACACTTCATGAGGGCTTTGCCGATGATGACCTGCTTGTGTGTTTCTTTACCGATCACCAGATATTCGACCGTTTCCATAAGTATAATCTCAAGAGCGACAAGGCCCGCAGTGGTAAGATGGCGCTCACACTGAAGGAGATCCAGCAGTTTGAGATCGGCGACTTTGTGGTGCATGTCGATCATGGTGTGGGCAAGTTTGGCGGACTGGTGAGAATGCCTGTTACCAATGCCAAGGGTGAGCAGACTTTTCAGGAGATGATCAAGATCACCTACCAGCATGGCGACAGCATCTACGTGTCGATACATTCTTTATATAAGGTGTCGAAATACCGGTCGCAGGATGGTGGCGAAGGTCCCCGACTCTCCACACTGGGCACTGGTCAGTGGGAGCGGCTGAAGGAGCGCACCAAGAAACATATCAAGGACATTGCCCGCGACCTCATCAAACTCTACGCCAAGCGTCGTCGTGAGAAGGGGTATGCCTTCAGTCACGACGGCTACCTGCAGCACGAGCTCGAGGCCAGTTTCCTCTATGAGGATACGCCCGACCAGTTGAAAGCCACGCAGGACGTGAAGGCTGATATGGAGATGGCCAAACCCATGGACCGTCTGGTCTGTGGCGATGTGGGCTTCGGCAAGACCGAGGTAGCCGTGCGTGCAGCCTTCAAGGCCGCTACCGACGGCAAACAGGTGGCCGTGCTCGTGCCTACCACCGTGCTGGCCTATCAGCACTATCGCACCTTCTCCTCCCGTCTGAAGGATATGCCTGTCAGGGTGGATTATCTCACTCGGGCCCGTAGTGCCAAGCAGACTACCGAACTCCTAAAGGATTTGGCCGACGGCAAGATCGATATCGTCATCGGCACCCACAAACTCATTGGCAAGACGGTTAAGTTTAAGGATCTCGGTCTGCTTATCATCGACGAAGAGCAGAAATTTGGTGTCTCTACCAAGGAGAAACTGCGCCAGATGAAGTCGAATGTCGATACCCTTACGATGTCGGCAACACCTATCCCCCGAACGCTCCAGTTCTCGCTGGTTGGTGCCCGTGACCTGAGTGTGATCCAGACGCCACCGCCTAACCGCTATCCCATTCAGACCGAGATTCACACCTTCGGGGCAGAGATTATTGCCGACGCCATTAATTTCGAGATGTCACGCAATGGTCAGGTGTATTTCGTCAACAACCGCATCAGTCAGTTGCAGGAACTTGCCGATATGATCCATAAGTACATCCCCGATGCCCGTGTGGCCATCGGTCATGGACAGATGAAGCCCGAGGAACTCGAGAAGATTGTACTCGACTTCTCCAACTACGACTACGACGTATTGCTCTCTACCACCATTGTCGAGAATGGTATCGATATTCCCAATGCCAACACCATCATTATTAACGGAGCCCATAACTTCGGACTCTCCGACCTTCACCAGATGCGAGGTAGGGTAGGGCGTGGCAATCGCAAGGCCTTCTGTTATCTGCTTGCCCCGCCTTTGGCAGCCCTTCCCGTTGAGTCGCGTCGTCGTCTGGAGGCCCTTGAAAACTTCTCCGATCTCGGCTCCGGCATCAATATCGCCATGCAGGACCTCGACATCCGAGGTGCTGGCAACCTCCTGGGCTCTGAGCAGAGTGGCTTCATCTCCGACCTGGGTTATGAGACCTATCAGAAGATCCTCAACCAGGCCATGGCGGAGTTAAGGAATGAGATTCCGCAGGGAGATAAGGAGACAAGGATACAGGGAGTTCAAGGAGTTCAGGACAATAGTTCTGCGACTTCAGGTGATGGCTTGAACTCCTTGTCTCCTTGTCTCCCTGACTCCATAAGTTTCGTCGATGACTGTGCCCTCGAGTCCGACATCGAGATGTATTTCCCCGAGCAATATGTCCCCAGCGACTCGGAGCGTATGCTGCTCTATCGCGAACTCGACAATCTGGCCAACAGCAACCATCTCGACAACGACCTCCATGCCTATCGCCAACGCCTGACCGACCGTTTTGGCACCATCCCCGATGTGGCCGAGGAACTTATCAATGTGGTGCCCCTCCGTGTGCTGGGCAAGCAGTTGGGCATCGAGAAGATCATGCTCAAGCAGCAGAAGATGTTCCTCTATTTCGTGAGTGTTCCCGATAGTCCCTATTTCCAGAGTGAGACGTTCGGCAAGGTTATCGAGTATATGACCAGGAATGTGCAACGCTGCAATCTCCGTGAGGCCAACGGCAAGCGTTCGATGGTGGTCAACGATATCCCCTCCGTAGGTGAGGCTCTGACAGTTTGTCGTGCGATTACGACAGATTGACATATATAATCCCGCTGGCATTTATATTGCATATGGCTTAGTGAGCGTCGAAAGACAATCACTAAAATAGTTAACATGTGTAATCGTTTAAAAATAGAATTAGGAGGTAAAGATTATGATGCCAGTAATGAGAAGTAACAGTTGGATTCCAAGTGTATTCAATGATTTGTTTGATACGGATTTTATGGCGAAGGCTAATTGCACGGCTCCCGCTATCAATGTAAAAGAAAGCGACAAGGCCTATACCGTGGAACTTGCTGCACCGGGCATGAAGAAGGAGGACTTCAATGTTCACATCAATGATGAGGGTAATCTGATCATCAAGATGGAGCAGAAGAATGAGAAGAAGGAGGAAGACAAGAACACCCGCTACCTGCGCCGTGAGTTCTCTTACTCGAAGTTTGAGCAGACGCTGATCCTGCCCGACGATGTGAAGAAGGAGGATATCTCCGCCAAGGTCGAGCACGGTGTCCTCACCATCGAACTCCCGAAGGTCGTTGAAGAGAAAGTCAAGGTTTCCCGTCAGATTGATATTGTCTAACAACATGAAGCCCCGCTCAAATCAGGCGGGGCTTTATTGTGTTTATACTCTATTGTGGTTGAGGCGCTTCAGTCTTTCCTCAGTCTGTATGGAGAGATACTTGTTGTGGTTCTCCTCAATCTGCATTAACTTCTGGTCGCGATATGCATTGATGATGTCGCGAGGTGCCGAATTGTCGGGTTAGTCCTGTGAGGGATATCTGGTCTGATTTAGTCATCCAGGGAAGGATGTTCACCTCTTTATATACTGTATTCAGATTGGCAACTACAGCTGGCGTGGAGGCAGCCTTAAAACCATAGGCCTGCGACAGGTTGGCAATGATTGTTGAGAGCGACGTGCCTTCGAGGGCCAGGCATACTATGTTGACGATGTTCCTGTCGAAGGTGCTCATCTCGGTGCAGAAATCGGTGTAATCCGCCTTGACGTCGTCCAGATAGTCGTCGTAGGTGAGCGGGTCGCTGTAAGGCCTGTCGTTGCTGCCTGGTGCCTTGTGGCCTTCCAGGTAGTTGTAACCGTAATCGGTCGTTTCCATTCCTTCCTGTAGTATGTTCTCGTAGTAGCGCTCCGAGGCCTTTTCGGCATAGTCGGTATCGTCGCTTTCGTTGGTCACCTTCAGTCCCAGGTGCAGTTCACCGTTCTCATGGTACAGGAACTCGCCGCAGCGGTTGGCAGTACGCTTCAGGAAGCTGTAGAAACTCTCGTTATACTGTACGAGGTAAGGCTGTATAAACTCGTCCGACGAGTAGTCGAGTATCTGCAGGTCGTTGCTGGCCGATATGACCTCATCGTTGAACTTGAATCCCTCTATCTCTTTGTTGAAGATGTCCTTGCCGAGGCGCTTACTCGTCCAAACCTTCGAGTACTTGTCGAGCGTCATCAGCTTGTCCTGACTGTAGATGGTCAGTTCCAGCTTCACGCTGCTCTCAGTTGAAATGGTGCGGAAAAAGGGCTTGGCCTTGAACACGAAATAGTTCTTGGCCACCTCGTTGCCGTCAATCGTCAGTGATACGTCCTTCATGTAGAAGGTGTCAACCAGTTTCTGGTATTCAATCTTCTCGCCTTCCACGTTGATTGTCACCATCATCTCTGCGGGGCGGTAAATGCCCTTGTCGTATGACAGTTTCTCTATACTGAACCTGTAACCGTTCTTTTCAACTTCGTCCAGGAAAAAATAGGAAACGCCATCGACGATTAATTCGTATTTGGGATTTGCCATAGGGATATAAAATATAATAGTTGTTTGTAATATCTAGTTGTTATTGGATAACTGTTTGTAAAGATACTACTTTTTTTTTCAAGACCAAGTGTTTTTTTGGGATTTTTTTTTGGAAGTTTCAATAATATTATTTATCTTTGCGGCGTCGAGTTATCAAAAGGACTCTTGCGCCAAGGTGCAGAAACTGGAGAGAAAGATGCATTTCTATAGGAAAGTGTTTACGTCCAGCTCATGAGCAAAGCGTACAGTTGCCCCGCTTTTTCTTTAGGATGCCAGCATAATATAACTATCATTAACCGTCTCCGTTGGGGTGGCTGAGGGACAAAAACTAAAGTAAACACCATTATGAATAAAAAGTATTTACTCAGTCTTTTGGCCTGCTTGATGATGGTCTTCGCGCTGGCTAGTTGTGGAAGTGATTCAAAGGATGATCCAGATGTACCACCACCAGCAGTCAATGGTATTACCATTACGAACAACACAAGTACATCGTTCATGCCGCTGCTCATCTATTTCAGAAATGGCGCTGGCGAGGTGCTCAATCAGGAGAATCTTGGCGACCTGTATCCCAATGAGTCTGTCACGGCTCGTATCCCCGGAAGTACCAACAGCTGGTTCCTGCTCACACAGGTTAATGGTATTACCTATTACACCGCCGACCACCTGGTATCTGAGACATCGTTCACGATTCAGCCCAATATGACGTGGTACACAGCTAATTAAAACTCTATTTTTTATGATAGGCTGTAGCTACCGATACTAGCTACAGCCTCTTTTTTTCTTTTCTATTTGCCTATGCACTACAAGATTCTTCTTGCCATAGCCCTGTTATTCAGCAGCCTGCGCGCCGATGCCGTTCCGGCTTACCCCAAAAAGATACCCATCACGGTCGATGGGCACACCGTCTATATCCAGATGCTTGGTGACGAGTATCACAAACGGGCAGAGACCACCGACGGCTACACCTTATTTAATAATGGTAAGGACTGGTATTTCGCCGAGAAGGATGCCGAGGGTTATCTGAAGGCATCGAAGTTTAAGTTGACGGCTCAGAGAAGTCAGGCCGTGAAGGAATTCCTGAAAGGTATTCCTCAACATCTGGAGCGCGATCAGAAGGAGTCAGGCAGGGCCAGGACTATGAAGGCCAGGCAAGAGGCGCAATTCCGCACCCGTTCTGCCGTGGGCAACCGTAAGGTGCTCATCATTCTCATGCAATATACCGACGTGGCCTTCGTGAAGAGTCTCGACGACTTCGACAACCTGTTTAATCAGCCCGGCTACAGCGAGGACGGAGCCGCAGGCAGTGTGTACGACTTCTACACTGATGTGTCATACGGACAGCTGAAGCTTCATAGCGACGTTATCGGACCGTTTACCAGCGCCCACAACCGCGCCCACTATGGCAAGAACAACCGTGAGGGCGACGACCAGGATCCTTACTCCCTCTTCTTCGAGGCGATGGAGTATGCCGCTCAGACGGTCAGCCTGAAGGATTACGACTCCAACGGCGACGGCTATGTGGATAATGTGCACATCGTGTTTGCCGGTCATGGCGAAGAGGCTGGTGCCTCTGCCGAAGCCATCTGGTCCCACGAATGCTCCTTTGGCGAGTACTACGAGTACCAGGGCATGAAGATCGACAGATATTCGTGCGCCCCCGAGCTCAGAGGACGCTCGGGCGAGGGCATCTCCCGAATAGGTCCCCACTGCCACGAGATTGGCCATGCACTGGGAGCCATGGACTTCTACGACACCAACTATGAGGGCGGAGGCAACTATGCTGGTACTGGCCAATGGGACGTTATGGCAGCAGGCTCGTGGAACGAGGATGGCGTGGTGCCCGCTGACTTCAATCCCTATGTGAAGATGTACAACTATGGCTGGGTGCAAATACCGGAAATGCCTGATGGCGAGGTGACCATTCCATCGTCGTCGGCCGACAGTGTGTATTACCGTCTGACGAATACCCCCGACGACTACTATCTCGTCGAGAATCGTACGCAGGACAAGTGGGGTAAAGGCGTTCCTGGCAGCGGCCTGCTCATCTTCCACATCCACCCCAATGTGGCCTCGTCGGGTAATCAGATCAATGCCTCCTTCCCCCAGAAGTGCTATCCCGTGTGCGCCTCGTCCACCTATGCCATGCCCACGAACACCCCCAATTCCTACGGCTCCATCAACAGTGCCGGATGCCCCTTCCCGGGAACGTCGGGTAATACAGCCTTCTCGGCATCCACCAAGCCAGCGGCCTTTACGTGGGACGGCTCCTACTCAAATGTCAGTTTGATGGATATCACTCAGAACAGTGATGGCACCATTTCGCTCATCAATCACTCCTCGTCGTCGGATATGGCTACAGGTCCCATACTCCTTCAGGAGGGCTTCGAGGCTGTGGGCGGAGGTAACTATCAGGTAACGGCGACAACAGGCTCCACCAAATGGCAGCCCTACACGCTTGACGGTTCAAGCATCAAGACCGGTGGCATCACCCCCCATGGTGGCAGCAAATGCCTGAGGTTCGCCCCACAGAAAATCGCCACGGGCGAACAGGAGAGTCATCTGATACTGAAGACGAACATCGGCGAAGTGCCGTCGAGAGCCGTCCTTACCTTCTACTATAGCGCTTATGCCTATCGTCCGGAGGAAAAGATTTTCTACATTACCTATAAGAGCGACGATGTCCAGCAACCCGACACCGCTTTTGTCAGCAGTCCGCTTTCAGGGTGGAACAGTTTCATGCTCGATCTCCCCGTTGCCACCACCTACGAGATTAACATTTGCGGAAGAGGCGTCTTTGGCCAGTCCATCAGTCTCGACGATATCGAGGTGAGGCAGATAGAATCGTCGGGCGACGACACTGCAATCGAGAGGGTGCCCACCGGCAAGGATTCAGATCGCCCCATGGAGTTCTACGACCTCTTTGGCAGGAAGCGGCCCCAACTGCAGAAAGGCCTTAATATTGTTAGGAAGAAAGGAAAGACCGAGAAAGTCTTTTTGAAGTAAACAGAAGATTCCGATATATTTTTGTATTTTTGCAAGCGGAATCGCTAAAACAAATAGGAAAATGAATGTTAAGGGAATTTTGGAGAAGTGGACCAGTGTTAGTCTGGTGCTTAGAATTATTGTAGGTTTGGTGATAGGTGCTGTTCTGGGGATTGCCGTGCCGCAGTGGACGGGCATTGCCATTCTGGGGCGTGTGTTTGTCAGTGCTTTGAAGGCGATAGCGCCGGTGTTGGTGGCCGTGTTGGTAGCTTCGTCGATAGCGAAGGCTGGTGGAGGTTTGGGGCCGAGGTTCAGAACGGTGATTTCCCGTTATATGCTCAGTACGTTTATTGCTGCTATCTTGGCAGTTGTAGGCAGTTTCCTGTTTCCAGTGTCACTTGATCTAACGGATGCAGCTGAAGGGAGTGCTCCAGGATCTTTGGCTGACGTGTTCACCGTATTGCTGACCAGCATCGTGGAGAATCCTGTGAGTGCTGTGGCTAATGCAAACTATATAGGTATCCTATTCTGGTCGATAATCATAGGCATAGCCTTGAAGCTGAAAGCCAGTGAGAAGACTATCAGTGTGGTTCACGACTTCTCCGAGGTCATTACCCTGTCCGTAAAATGGGTCATTCAGTTTGCCCCGTTTGGAATTCTGGGACTGGTGTTCTCGTCAGTATCGGAAAGTGGCGTTGAGGTCTTTGTGTCCTATGGTCATCTGCTGTTGTTGCTCGTCGGCTGTATGCTGGCAAACACCTTGATCTCCAATCCGTTCATCTCCTTCCTGATGCTGAAGAAGAATCCCTATCCGCTTTTGTTCACCTGTCTGAAGGAGAGCGGACTGAATGCCTTCTTTACTCGTTCGTCGGCAGCTAATATTCCTATTAATATGGCACTCTGTAAGAAGCTCGGTCTCGATGAGGAATTCTATTCTGTCAGCATTCCCCTTGGAGCTACGATTAATATGGATGGTGCGGCAGTGACGATTACAGTGATGACTCTGGCCGTCACTCATACGATGGGCATCGAAGTGACCTTTGGCGCCGCCCTTTTCCTCTGTGTGATTGCTGCCTTGGGAGCCTGCGGCACATCGGGTGTGGCTGGCGGCTCGTTGCTGCTTATCCCGATGGCTTGTTCGTTCTTTGGCGTCAGTAATGACATTGCCATGCAGGCAGTCGCTGTCGGCTTTATCATTGGCGTAGTACAGGATTCCGTGGAAACGGCGCTCAACTCCAGTGGCGATGTGTTCTTCACCGCCACTGCCGAGTACTATGAGAGGATGAAACGCGAAAGGGCGTGAATCTGTTCCCGTAGGAACAATATTACACGCCCTTTTGTTTATGATGTAGTTCTGGCTCTACCTTACTGTTTGTCGAGTTCTGCAAGATTCTCGGCGATCATCTCGTCGGTGACGGTGTAGTTCTGGAGGTCGCCCTTGATGTAAGCCTCGTAGCTGGGCATGTCGATGAGACCGTGACCAGAGAGGTTGAAGAGGATGACCTTCTCCTCGCCCGTCTCCTTGCACTTAAGAGCCTCGCGGATGGTGGCTGCGATGGCGTGGGTGCTCTCAGGGGCGGGGATAATGCCCTCGGTGCGGGCAAACAGCATGCCGGCCTCGAAGGTCTCGAGCTGAGGGATATCGACACCATGCATCAGACCGTCTTTGATGAGCTGGGAGATAATCATGCCGGCGCCATGGTAGCGCAGACCGCCTGCGTGGATGTTAGAGGGCTTGAAGTTGTGGCCCAGGGTGTACATCGGCAGCAGTGGGGTGTAGCCGGCCTCGTCGCCAAAGTCGTAGCGGAACTGGCCGCGCGTGAGTTTAGGGCAGCTGTCGGGCTCGGCAGCGATGAACTCGGTGTGGCGCTCGCCGCTCAGGTTGTGGCGCATGAAGGGGAAGGAGATGCCACCGAAGTTGGAACCTCCACCAAAGCAGCCGATCACAATGTCGGGATACTCGCCTGCCATCTGCATCTGCTTCTCGGCCTCGAGACCGATGATGGTCTGGTGAAGACCTACATGGTTGAGCACGGAGCCCAGCGTGTACTTACAGTTGGGCGTGGTGGTGGCCAGTTCGACAGCCTCGGAGATGGCGGTGCCGAGCGATCCGCTGTGGGTGGGATCCTTGGTGAGGATGTCCTTACCGGCACGGGTGGACATGGAGGGGGAGCCTGTGACAACGGCACCGAAGGTGCGCATGATTGACGAGCGGTAGGGCTTCTGCTGCATGGTGATCTTCACCTGATAGACGGCACAGTCGAGGCCGTAGATCTTGGCGGCATAGCTGAGGGCTGCTCCCCACTGGCCTGCGCCGGTCTCGGTGGTGACGTTGGTGGTGCCTTCCTGCTTGGCATAGTAGCACTGGGGCAGGGCGGAGTTGATCTTATGCGAGCCCAGGGGGTTGGTGCTCTCGTTCTTGAAATAGATATGTGCGGGGGTGCCGAGGGCCTCTTCGAGGGCGTAGGCACGAACCAGCGGGGTGGAACGGTAGTACTTATACTTCTCAAGCACATCCTCGGGGATGTCGATCCATCGATGCTCTGTATCCAGTTCCTGCACACAGCACTCGCGGGGGAAGATGTGTGCCAGGTCGTCGACACCCAACGGCTGCTTCGTAGCTGGGTGGATGGGCGGCATGGGTTTGTTGGGCATGTCAGCCTGAATGTTGTACCACTGTGTTGGAATCTCACTCTCTTGGAGGATGAATTTTTTCTGTTTAGCCATAATAAAAAAAGTTTAGGATTGGTAATATCCGTGTGCAAAGGTAACAAAATTAATTGGAAATTGAAAATTGAAAATTGAAAAATTTGTTGCCGCCATTGAAAATGTGTAACTTTGCAGCCGATTATGTGGATTATTGCAACAATATTAGTTTATTTTGCAGTCTTGTTTGGTATCAGCAGGCTGACGGGCAGGCAGGCGAACAACGACACCTTCTTCCGTGCCAACCGCAGGTCGCCCTGGTATATGGTGGCTTTCGGCATGGTGGGGGCCTCTATCTCGGGGGTGACGTTTGTGAGTGTGCCCGGGATGGTGACCAGCATCGATATGACTTACATGCAGACGTGTCTGGGCTTTATACTGGGCTATATCCTTGTGGCCTTCCTGTTGCTGCCCCTTTATTACAGGCTGAATCTGACGACGATCTACTCTTATCTGGGAAAGCGGCTGGGGCCGAGGTCGTATAAGACGGGGGCCTTGTTCTTCCTGTTGTCTAAGCTGACGGGTGCAGTGGTGCGCTTTTACGTGGTGTGTATGATTCTGCAGCGGTTTGTATTCGACGCAATGGGGGTGCCCTTTGCCGTGACGGTGACAGGCATGGTGGCGCTCATCTGGCTCTACACACGCAAGGGTGGCATTAAGACACTGGTGTGGACGGATACGTTTCAGACGGTTTGCCTGTTCGGCGCGCTCCTCCTTATTATATATAAGGTGGTGGGGCAGTTGGGAATGACGCTGCCTGAGGCCATACAGGCCGTTGCTGCCGACACGCACAGCCGGATGTTCGTGATGGACGACTGGGTGTCGAAGCAGAACTTCTGGAAACAGTTCCTGAGTGGCGTGTTTATCGTGATTGTGATGACAGGACTGGATCAGGACATGATGCAGAAGAACCTGACGTGCAAGTCGCTGCGTGATGCCCAAAAGGACATGTGCACCTATGGGGTGGCCTTTGTACCTGCCAATCTGCTGTTTTTGTCGCTGGGAGTGCTGCTGGTGATGCTGGCTCAGGCTCAGGGACTGCCGGTAGCTACGGGCGACGCCCTGTTGCCCGACTTTGTGGCGCAGAGTGGTTTCTCGGTCGTGATTCCCTTTACCATCGGATTGGTGGCGGCCTCGTTCTCGAGTGCCGACTCTGCCCTGACCTCGCTGACCACAAGCTATTGTGTGGATATTCAGGGGAGGGCAGGCGACGAGAGACTCAGGAAACGGGTGCATCTGGTCATCTGTGGGCTGTTTGTGGTGATGATCCTGTTGTTCAGAATGCTGAACTCTACGAGTGTGATTGATGCCATCTACGTGCTGTGCGGCTATACTTACGGTCCGCTGCTGGGGCTCTTTGCCTTTGGCATACTGACCCGAAGGATGCCCAGAGACAAGGTGGTGCCCTATATCTGCATAGCCTCACCACTGGTGTGCTATGCCATTGACGAACTGACCTGTCGTATGACGGGTTACAAGTTGGGTTACGAATTGCTGATGCTGAACGGACTGCTTACGCTGACGGCTTTGACTGTAAGTTCTCGAGGTATTCCTTCGGCTGAACCCCGAAATGTTTCTTGAAACAGGTGGAGAAGTAGCGGGGATCCTTGAAACCGACACGATAGGCCAGGTCGCTGACACGGATATCGGGACTCTGTTCGGCTATACGGCTGGCTTCCTTCATGCGGATGTCACGAATGAAGCTCGACACGTTGAGGCCTGTGATGGAGCGCAACTTATTATATAAGGTGGAGGTGCTGGTGCCCATGTCGGAGGCCAGGGCATCGCGATCGTAGCTCTCGTCTTCGAGATGTGAATAGACCAGATCCAAGGCGCGGCTGAGGAATTCCTCGTCGGGCGAGGGGGCTTTCTCCTTCTTCTGCATGGTCTCAGCCATCGTCTTCTTACTGTAATCGCGCTGAATGCGCTTGCGGTTTTCAATGATGTTGCCGATGCGCAGTTTCAGGTCGCTCAGACGGAATGGTTTCTTAAGATACTCGTCGGCACCTGCGCGCAGACCTTCTTCGATATCGTCTTCTTGTGCCTTGGCAGTAAGTAGGATAATGGGGAGGTGGTCGTAGTTCTCGTCGCTCTTGATGGCTTTCGTCAGTTCGTAGCCGTTCATCTCGGGCATCATCACGTCGGAGATAATCAGGTCGAGCTCTTTCTCGTGGATGATCTTCAATGCCTCGGCGCCGTTGCCGGCTACATAGACGTGGTAATATGGCTTGAGCAGCTGTTTCATCAGCATGAGCAGCTCCACATTATCTTCCACGATGAGCAACTTGTAGATGTCCTCGTCGGCGGGTACCTCTCTATCAGGCTCTTCGTTCGCATCAGGCACCTGGGCGTTGAAGTCGATAATGGCGTTCTTGGGGATGTTGAGGTCGATGACATGCTGCTCGTCGATCTGTTCAGGCAGAAAGGCCTCCTTGCTGATGGGCAGGGTGACGAAGAAAGTGGTGCCTTTGCCCACCTCGCTTTTGCACTCGATGGTGCCTCCATGCAGATAAACCAGATCGCGGGTAAGGGAGAGCCCCAGTCCGGTACCGAACGTCTTGTACTGACGGTAGTCGCCGTCCTGGAAGCGCTGGAACAGGTGTTTCATCTTCTCCTTGGAGATGCCTTCGCCAGTGTCGCTCACCTCGATACGGATTTGGTCGTAGGTCTTGTTGGTAACAGCCTTGAGGCTTACCTCGCCACCTTCCTCAGAGTATTTAGCGGCATTCGAGAGGAGGTTGTAGATGATTTTGTCGAGTTTGTCGGTATCAATCCATCCCATCATGCTTTCAGGCATGCACTGGATGGTGAACTTCTGTCTTTTCTTGGAAATCAGGGGCTCGAGGCATTCTGCCGTCTCATGGATATATCGCATCACATCGCCCTGTGCCACGAGTAATTTCAAGCCACCGGCCTCCGACTTGCTGGTCTCCAGAATCTGTTGCAGAAGGCGCACCATACGCTGGATGTTGAGTTGCATCATGTCGTAGTCGCGCAGGTACTTGGGCGCTTCTCCCCTGAGCTTGTCAACAGAGGCAGAGATCACGGTAAGAGGCGTGAGCAGTTCGTGGGTGATGTTGGTGAAGATGGAACTCATCTGAAGACGGCGGCGCAATCTCATACTGCGTAGGTACAGATTTCTGCCTACGAAGAAGATAATGGCTACGATGGCCAGTATCAAAAAGGATAATAGCAGTATGCGCGTACTCATTTTATGGCCGTTTAATTCACTGCAAAAATAAATAAAATATCTGATAATGACTCTTTTTATGTGGAAAATCTTAGTTTTAGGGGCTGAAAATGTTTAAAATCCGTTATTTTAGGTTGAAAATTCGACAAATCACGCATTTTAAACATCAAAAAACGCAGGTTGAACATCAATTTAAAAATCTAGTTGTATCTTTGCACCAGAAAAAGATTTTAATGGTTAAGGTTTATGGTTGATTAATTTAGTTTTTTAAGTAATTCATGGAAAAGGCTCGTTGTGAAACGAGCCTTTTCTCTTTTTGTCATGTTCATGATTATCTGTTCAACAGGAACCTCTCTGCCTCGATGGCCGCCTGACACCCTGAACCTGCTGCCGAGATAGCCTGGCGATAGACGGGGTCGGCACAGTCACCGGCTACGAACACGCCGGGGATCTTGGTCCTAGGTGTTCCATCAATCTTCTTCAGATATCCCACCTCGTCCATATCCAGCCAATCCTTGAAGATGTCGGTATTGGGCTTATGACCAATGGCAAGGAAGAATCCGTCGATGGCAATATCAACCAGTTCTTCGTCGGGCTCACCCTTGCGCTTGACGAGGTGAGCACCTTCTACGCCATTCTCACCGAAGAGGCCGATAGTGTTGTGCTCGAAGAGGATCTCAATGTTCTCCTGATCCTTTACACGCTGTTGCATCACCTGTGAGGCACGGAGGAAGGGCTTGCGGACGACGAGATACACCTTCTTGGCCAATCCAGCCAGGTAGAGGGCATCTTCACAGGCCGTATCCCCACCACCAACCACGGCTACCGTCTTCTTGCGATAGAAGAAGCCGTCGCAGGTGGCACAGGCAGAAACACCCTGTCCGTTGTATTTGCGCTCGTCGTCGAGGCCCAGATACTTGGCAGAGGCGCCTGTGGCAATGATTACGGTGTCGGCCTCGATCTCTGTGCCGTCATCGGCTGTGCAGACATAGGGAGCCTTCGAGAAATCAACCTTCTCGATGGTGCCCATACGGATGTCTGTGCCAAAACGCTGGGCCTGCTCCATCAGGTCCATCATCATCTGATTGCCGTCAACACCTTGCGGGTAACCGGGGAAATTCTCAACCTCGGTGGTTTGGGTTAACTGGCCGCCAGGCTGCATGCCGCTATACTCAATGGGGTGCAGGTTGGCACGACTGGCATAGATGGCAGCTGTATAACCGGCAGGTCCGCTGCCTATAATCAAACATTTAGTCCTTTCCATGATAGAAACATCAATTAAAGAAGTTGTTCTACCTGCTTGGCGATGTTGTCGATACTCTCAGTAGGCTCGAAACGGGCCACTACCTGACCTTTCTTATTAATCAGGAATTTGGTGAAGTTCCACTTGATGTCGGGTTTCTGCTTGTAGTCGGGATCGGCCTTCGACAGCATATCCTCAAGGATGGCGGTCAGTTCGTGGTCGGGATTCCAGCCAGCGAAGCCTTTCTGCTCCTGAAGGAACTTGTAGAGAGGGTCGGCATCGTCACCATTGACCTTGATCTTCTTGAAACGTGGGAATTCTGTGCCGAAATTCAGCTTACAGAACTCATGGATGCTCTCGTCGGTGCCAGGTGCCTGCTGACCGAACTGGTTACAGGGGAAGTCGAGAATCTCAAATCCCTGAGCGTGGTACTTCTTGTAGAGTGCCTCCAGCTCGTCGTATTGAGGGGTAAATCCACACTTGGTTGCTGTATTGACAATCAGCAACACCTCATTGGCGTATTCCTTCAGGGAAACGTCCTTGCCTTTTCTGTCCTTGACAGTGAAATCGTAAACGGTTTTCATTTTTTATTGATAAACAGACTTGTTAAGTTCTTGGGTACAAAGATAGTGAAAATCGAACGAACAACCAAATTTATCTTTGAGTTTTTTACATAAAAAATGCGCTCATGGCATATGCAACTACCATGAACGCAATTTTTTAATTCTTTCTCGAAGGATTATATCTTACTTCTTCGCAGCCTTACCGTAGCGGCTCATGAACTTATCGACACGTCCTGCAGTGTCAACGAGCTTGCTCTTACCAGTATAGAACGGGTGAGAGGTGCTAGAGATTTCGACTTTTACCACTGGGTAAGTTTCGCCTTCGAATTCTACAGTGTCATTTGTCTTTGCAGTAGACTTCGTAAGGAACATATCGCCGTTGGACATATCCTTGAATACGACGGGGCGATAGTTTTCTGGATGAATACCTTTTTTCATTTTGAGTTTTAATATTAATGTTAAAAATATGATTCTACACTTTTGGGCTGCAAAGGTACGAATAATTTTTGAATCTACAAACTTTTTCCCACTTTTTCTTTGTCGAATACGAATAATTTGCTATATTTGCAAGCAGAATTCAAATACCTAAGACGATGACTATTATTGGGATTGCCGGTGGATCCGGCTCAGGAAAGACCACAGTGGTGAAGCAGATTGTCAAGGCGTTGCCCCCTCGTTGTGCAGCAGTGGTGCCCCTCGACTCGTATTATAACGATACGACAGAACTGACACCCGAGGAGCGTAAGCAGATCAATTTCGACCACCCCGACGCTTTCGACTGGAAACTGCTGACCGAGCAAATCAAGAAGCTGAAGAACGGTGAGGCCATCGAACAGCCTACCTATTCTTATATAGAAAGCAATCGCCTGAAAGAGACGGTCCACGTGGAGCCAAAGCCGGTGATCATTATCGAGGGTATTATGGCACTCCATTATAAGAAACTGCGTGATATGATGGATCTGAAGATCTTCGTGGATACCGACTCTGACGTCAGACTAATGCGTAATATCCGTCGTGATGTGGTGGAGCGTGGACGTACTGTGGATATGGTACTTGAGCATTACGAGACGGCAGTAAAGCCTATGCACGAGCAGTTTATCGAACCCACCAAGAAGTTCGCCGATCTTATTATCCCATCAGGTGGAGACAATAGGACCGGCATCCATATTCTCAAGACTTATATCGAGGGAATCGTTACTGGGGTGTAGAGGTGTCGTCGGACTCTGACACGGGCAACTCCTTCACTGAGGTTGTCTCTTCGGCAACCTCTTCTATGATAGGCTCCTCAATCACCTCCTCTGCCATGGGAATCTCCTGGGCCTGACGGACTTTGCGCTTATCGGAGTAGAACTTCAGGGAATTGATCATCTCTGTGACGCCGTAGAGAAGAGAGCACCAGCCCAGTACAAGCATCGCCATACTGGCAGGGGCCATAGGCTTGATGATGACATAAAGGCCGATGAGCAGGATGACTGACGGGAAAATCCAGTAGCCAAAGCCTATCTTCCCGTATTTCCTGGCATTCACAAGGTTCATATACTGGTTGATGGCACCCAGAACCAGAATGCCTCCGATAATATACATCAAAGCGGTAATAAAGACGTTGGGCGTCAGTGCCAACAGGAATCCCAAGATGATGCTACCTACACCAACAATCGGGAATGTAGGTTTCTCACCTGCCACCACATGGCCTTCGGCATCGGTAATCTTGTATTCTGACACGTGCTTCTTGGCATTTAGATAGACAACCAGCGAGATGATGCCCGACAATAGGAACAGAATGCCGATGGCAACGGTAATCCATGTAACGGTGTTATCGGGGAACTTAATCAGTAGAATACCGATGGCAATGGCACAGATGGCGCGGAAAATAGAACTCTGTAATATCTTCATTTTAATAAATGGCCTTTGTTTAACGATGCAAAAATAATAAAATATGATGTAAATAGCAAATAATTATGTATTTTTGCACAAAATTTAAGGATAATGACAACTTTATACTTAGTCAGGCATGGAGAAACGATAGATAATGTCCGTCAGATCATGCAGGGACAGACTCAGGGAGAACTTACAGAACAGGGCATCCGGCAGGCACAGCAGGTGTGTGAGGATTTCCGCCTTCAATCCCTCGATGCTGTCATTGCCAGCGACCTGAAGCGCTCTGTAGATACGGCGAGGATCATTGCCGAGCCCCATCATATCGAAGTTGTTACCACACCACTGCTCAGAGAGCGCGACTGGGGTGGGTTTACGGGCCGTTATATACCCAGTCTGAAGGGTGAGGTGTGGCCAGACGACATAGAGTCATTAGAAAACCTTCTTTCCAGGGCTGGCGAATTCATCGCTTATGTCAGGGAGACATACCCAGGAAAGAAGGTGCTGGCTGTAGGCCATGGAATCATGAACAAGGCCATCCAGGCAGTATATTATGAACAATCAATGAGCGAAGTGCGTCGTATGATGAATGCTGAGGTCAGGGTGCTGGAACTGTGACTTAACGGCGTCCGCCATGTCCGTGTGAGCCTCCACTACTGTGAGAACCGCTATGGCTTCCACCACCATGAGAGAATCCACCACGAGAACCACTGCTGTGAGAAACGCTGCCACGGGAACCGCTGAACGAACCTCCACTGCGTGAACTACCATGAGAGATGCCACTGCTGTGAGAAACGCTGCCACGAGAGCCACCACTGAACGAACCTCCACTGCGTGAACCTCCATGAGAGATGCCACTGCTGTGAGACGTGCTGCTATTGCGAGAGCCTCCCATGTTTACCACACGGCCTCTGTCAGTGACACGGTTCTGGTTGCCCATACGAGACTGAGGTGTTGACTGTAGGCTTGAGTTACCACGATGGTTGCCCATGCTGCCACCATTATTATGTCCGTCTCTGCGACCATTGAAGTTTCCATTGCCATTGTTACGATGATCCCTCTGACGATTGTCGCGATTATCGAAATTCCTATTGTCACGACGTCCATCATGATGGCCAGTCACTCTGGTAGAGCTGTTGCGAGGTCCACGGAAGTCGCCACGGTCCCAGCGATCATGCATACCTACATGATGATCATGGTGTCTGCGATAGTGGTTGCTGTGTCCATGGTAGTACCCATGACCTCCATGACGGTGCCAGGCGTGAGCACCACGATAGGTGGCATAGAAGTGGGGACGCCCGAAGTAGAAGTAGTCACGATGCGGGTAGCGCAGGTAGATGCCGAAGTGCCAGTAACCAGCCTCCCAGTAGAGTGGGCGATAGAAATAGCTGGCGGCTACAAAGGCATTCCACTGCCAGTCGAAAAGAATATAGCTCAAGTCGAGGTTACGACGCTCCCAGTAGGTGCCAAACACGTCTGCACGTCCTGTTACACCCATCAGATAGTCGAGATTGATCTCGTAGGCTGCCTCGTACTGCTCGTCAGTCAGATTCAGCTCGTAAGCCATCTTGTCGGTCAGGAACAGGGCCTCATTGCGAGCCTGCTCATAGCTCATGGCGTTGGCAGTAGTTCCAACTACCATCATCATCAGTGCGAAAAACAACTTCTTCATAATCGTATCGTTTTAAACTGTTAGACATTCTTTGTTTGTTTCACGCTGCAAAGATAGGACAAAATAGAGGGATATAAAAAGGATTTCCCCTAAACACCTTGGGGGAAATCCCTATTTATCAATCTTGGTTGCTATAAAACCTTGGTTTTTAATACTTCTCGAGAGTCCAGGTCTGGCTCTCTTTGCTCAGCACCAGATGGTCGTTGTCGAGGGTTACAATCTTCAGTCGGATGTTGTTGAAAGGCTTGAAACCAAAGATGTTTTCGACGTTGATGGTGTCGGAAGCCTCACCTTTGGCAGAGTAGCACTGGATAAACAGACTATCACCGATGTGCTGGAAATTACCGTAGGTCTGACCTTTCGCTAGATCGATAACAGCAGTGTTGCGAAACAAGGTGACGGTGCCAGAGAAACTGATAAAACTTGTATCAGAGCCTTTCATGCGCCATTGTCCCAACAGGTCGCCAGCCTCTCGTCCCTCCTGACAAGAGAAGAGTAGGAGGGTAAAAAGGTAAAATGGTAAAAATTTAAAGTATCTTGCCATGATAACCGATTTTGAAGTCAAATGTAGAGCAATCTCCGAAAATGTTTCCCTTGTCGAAGGCGTAGGCCGCACTGAACTGCCAGGGACCTATGTGGTAGATGCCTTGCAACAGTGCATCGAAAGAGTGGTGCTTGGAGGCTAAGGGCACATCATACGTACCCCAGCCTTCACGGTAAGAACCCTTCACAAGATAGGAGATGCGGTCAGTAATCTCACCGTTAACACCCAGATTCCATGCTTTTACACGGTTGTCGGTGAACGTAGAGAATCCGTCCTGATTATAGATGGGAGAGGTGATCAGTGGGTTACCTGGGGTCATGCCATAATGCGTGTAACTGCGGTAGAAAGAGTGATTATAATAATCGTCCTTACCCGTCACGAGGTCTGTAATCTGATCACGGATGGGTTTCGGGTAGTCTCCTCTGTCCCAATGCAAAGGTCCTGACTGGTTAGTGCTCTGGAAATATTCTGCCACGACACCACGTACATATTGTCTGCCAGCAGCCTTGTTGTGGTACTCCAGTCCCCAAAGACCGTCCCAGCCGTTACCCTTACGGATACCTGAGCCGTCTTCGAAGATATTGTCCAGATAAGCCTGTACCTGATGGTCCTTATTGATGTTCCAGCCTATCTGAACTGTCATCGAACCGATATGGTTACCCCACACCCAGTCTTCCATGGCATCGTTCTCGAAATATTGGCTGTCGCCTCCTGGCAGAATCACCTTCCAGAATGATTTCAGATCCAATGTTTTCTTATTGCCCACCACTTTTCCATCCACATACCTGAACTTTTCGCCACCAAACTGCACCACATGTTCAATGCCAATGGTGACAAAGAGGGGCTTTTCAGGATTACTGCGCAGGTACAGGTGTTTCTGGTGATACCAGATGCCCTTGGCATAGGTCCTGTTTATCTCGTTGTCATTAAACTGATCCTCGCGGTAGGCGTTATCCATGAATTTGCCATAGCCGAAGTCGAAATTCACTTGAAGCCAGTCTTTTGTGTAAGGTACTGTCCAGAAATCGTTGGTGCCAAAGTGTACCTGTGGGATGGGTTTGGCATTCGTACCCTTGGCAAATGAACCTGTAGAGAGCAGATTATCACGGATCACTTGTTTCTCCTCCCGACTACCAGCCTCCAGGAAGAATCCCTTCCATTTCAGGTTCAGGTAGCACTGCTGGAGATACATCTTATGGTCGGCATGTACGGAGCCGATGGCATCGACAGCCCCAGAGAGTGTCAGGTCTTGATTGAACGAGTGCTCCAGGTTGATGGCTCCACGCAGATAAGCCGTGTTAGGACGAGTTGCCAGCACGTGGTGGCGGTTCTCTGTCAGCAGTGATGCCGTATAGTCGCCTGAGCCCACTGCAGTCTCTGCCGTCAGATCGAATGTGATTCGTGTTGCCAGGGAGTCTTGTGCGTCGATGTGAGCACTGCACAAGAGAGAGGCTACAAAGATTATAATGTTCAGATATCTCATGGGGAGACTTATTAGAATATCCTTCCTGAAACGATATTGGCAAAAGTGTACCACAGAATCTTGATATCCATCCACAGCGACTGGTGTTCCAGATAGTACAGATCCATCTCCAGTCGTCTCAGCATCTTCTCCATGGTGTCGGTATAGCCATTATGCAGGGTGGCATAGCTGGTTACGCCTGGTCTGAGCACGTAGAGCTGTTCGTAACGTGGATCGTGCTCCATAATCTGGTCGATGAAGAATTTGCGCTCTGGTCTTGGACCGATAAAGGCCATATCGCCCTTCACTACGTTCCATAGCTGGGGAAGTTCATCTAGATGGTGGTTTCTCAGGAATTTGCCAACACGGGTGATTCTCTGGTCGTTCTCATGCTGGTACAACAGCGGACCCTCTTTCTCGGCATCCACCTCCATACTGCGGAACTTGTAGATGTTGAAAGGTTTGCCATGTCGGCCTATGCGTTCTTGACTGAAGAAAGCCGGACCGCCATCTTCCAGTTTGATGGCGACAAAGCAAATACCGATGAGGGGGGAGAATATGATGATAGAAAAAACAGCTACCAAAAGGTCTATCGCCCTTTTGATGCTATTCTGAATGTGGCCCATCCCTGCAGATTGGACCTTCTCTTTGGGGGTAGTCATGTATCGATAAGCCGTTTTTTCTTTCCTAAACGTAGAAAAATGGTTATTATTGTGTGTTATGGCATTAATTTCTTCTCTAAATATCGCTTGCTGTCCATTTTCCTTTTCTGAACCTTAATATAATAGGTGGGAAGGAAGAGGAACAAGAAATACAAATATGCCTTTATTCTCGAAAAACCCAGCACTTTCTCATAAACCCTGATGTTGTATTTCACCAACGACAACTTATTACTGGAAACAGATTTCCTGCGATTCCGGTAGTAGGCGAGGGGATACTCAATGGCATAGGCCATCCTGCACTTCTTGATGATGGTGAGGAAGAGTCCCCAGTCCTGGCGCTTACGAAGGTCGGGCATCATGAACTTCTGCCCTAACTTCTGGATATCGTACATTGCTGTCGAACATCCGATCTTGTTGTCGCGCTTCAGCATCTGGAACGATATCCTTGGCGGTGCCAGGTTAATACCCGTCTCTTTGTCGTTGTCGTCGCAGATGATGTACGACGAGCACACTAGGGCACAGTCTCTGGCCAGCATCAGGGCCAACTGCTTCTCCAGTTTATCGGGAAACCAGCGGTCGTCGCTGTCGCAGAAGGCGATATACCTTCCCTGAGCGCGCTCGATAGCCTCGTTTCTGGCAAAGCCGGGACCATGGTTCTTCTCGAGGAACTTCACCTTCACGCGCTCATCCTTGGCAGCATAGTACTTCAAGGTGCTGATAGTCTGAGGGTCTGTGGAGCCGTCGTCAGAGATAATCAACTCTAGATTTGAGTAGGTCTGAGCCAATATGCTATCAATGCTGCTCGATAAGAATCGGCCCGCATTGAACGTTGGCATGATGACTGAAACTAAATCCTGACTCATAACTTATTCTCAAACCCTGAAAAATTCAGGGTGCAAAGGTACGATATTTATTTCAGATATACGCACCTTTTGTTTTTTTTTTGTACTTTTGCACCAAAAATCAAGCGAAATGAACAAATTAGAGGCTTTTGTCTATCAGCGCGTCAAGAATAATTATCTGCTGAAAGATGCCGTCCGTAACATCTATCAGGCTTTCTATGACCTGTTGCCCAACTATGAGTCGCGATTCCTTCACGAACCCATTGTCTTGGAGGATAGTTTCTTCGGATTCCACGACGTGAAGCCCTTCAGTGACGATAACCGCCGGCTTCTGGCCTGTCGTCTCTCCATCCCCCTCCGCATGCCGACGAAGGACGATGCCTTGGAGGTGGGCTACTATACTGGTGAGAACTACGCCAAGTGGCACTCACTGGACTATACCCGTGCCTGGAACTATCACAAGGGTTGCCGTCTGCAGTGGGTCGATGATTCACACCTTATTTATAATACGTGCGAGGGAGAAAAGCTAAATGCCACTATCTGTGATGTCGCTACAGGCAATAAGCGCCTCCTCGGATGGCCCATCGACAGTGTGAGTGGCGATGGGCTTTGGGCCACTTCTTTCAGTTATGGGCGCTTAGAGAAACTGATGCCGGGCTATGGCTATGCCGTTAGCGACGATGAGGCCTTTCTCGATCAGTATGCCCCTGCCTCTACAGGCCTCTATCTTGTTGACCTCACGAAGAATGAGCGCCAGATGCTTGTCAGTCTTGAACAGCTTACAGCCCTGCAACCTGAGCCTTCGATGGCTGATACCTTCCATTTCGTCACCCATACGGAGTTCTCGCCCTGCGGGCGCTATGTGGCTTTCCTTCATCGCTGGTATAAGGGTACGTTCAAACACACCCGTCTTGTTGTGCTCGATCTCGAGACTCGTGAGATGTACGTGTCACCCACTACGGGCATGGTGTCTCATTACATCTGGAATGCCCAGGGGGGCATCGTGGCCTATTGTCGTATGGAGGACATCGACTCCCACGTCTTCTTCTCCGACCCCACCATGCGCCAATGGAAACGATGTGGCTACCCGCAACTTAACTCCGATGGTCATCATCACTTTATTGACAATGATACCTTTGTCGTGGATACATATCCCGACAAATACCGTCATATCAAGTTGTGGAAGGTCAATATCAAGACCGACGAAGTGTCATTGTTGGCAGATGCGAAGAGTCTGAAGCAATTTGTGAATCCCGATATCGACCATAACTGGAAGTGCGACATGCACCCCCGTGTCAGTGCCGATGGCACCCTGGTATCATTCGATTCCACCCATACAGGTCGTCGCAGTCTCTGTGTGATGCGGATTCAATAGAAAGTATCGATGATATATTGGAGGGCTTTCTCGTTGAGGGAGCAGTAAAAGCCGAGTTTCATGCGACCCGTAGAGGCGTGTTCTGCGTCGCTCACGATGAGGGTGGGTTCGTATATCACCTTCAGTCCAGCCTTTTTGCACTGTTCTGCCAACCAAATCTCCTCGCAGAACAGGAACACAGGGTAGTCGATCACCCCACGTCTTTCGAAATAGTGCTTTGTCAGGATGATAAACGATCCGTGTCCACCGTAGATATCACCAGCGGGGTAGGTCTCTCCTTTCTTCTGACGGGAGGTAATGGCACGTTTTAGAGCCCAGACAGGCGGGAAATGGAAAATCGCCTTCAGGATCCTCAGTTTTTTCAGCGAATAGCGGCTCATGATTTTCGGATTACGGTCTCTGCCTTCCTGAGCCGACCATATCTGTGGGGCTATCCAGCCAGTATCCTCTGTGCAGTCGTAGGCAGCGAGCTTTGCGAAGAAGTCTTCCTCCACCGTCAGATCTACATTACTGATGATGGCATAGTCGTAGGCCGTAACGTCGGTCTGTAGCATTGCCCGCCTGATGCCACCGAAATAGCCTGGGTTGTCTTCCTTGGTGTTCTGCGACACGAAGATGTCAAGGCTCACCTTGCCCTCAGCCTTCTCCACAGCCTTCTGCAGCGAGGCCTTGTAATTCTCCAACTCCTTATCAGAGTTGTACGTCACGCAAAATACCGCAATCCGTTTCATGACTGCAAAGTTAGTGCAAATCGAGTGAATTCCTAGTAAAATATTCTCTTTTAACATCTTTTTGCGACAAATCTTAGGGGCTTGCCCTGAGTCTGTCGCAATTTCGTTTTGGTGTCGCAACAATTGCGAACGAAAAAGTGGAAAATGTTTGGAATGAGCCGAAATCCGTCGTACCTTTGCAATGTCAAAAGGAACAAAACCCCACGACAAACGAGAATAATTAAACATTTAAAATAACAACAGTATTAACAATTAAAAATTAAAGAAAGGAAAAGAATTATGGCAAAGACTCCAGTTTCAATGAAGATTGATGGTTACAAGGATCGTGAAGTTCTGATGGTAACTTATGAGTTTGATCAGGCAACAGACGTAGAAGGTCAGATGGCAGGTATCCCCCGCGGCGGTAAGATCCAGGTTCGCGTGAAGGCCCTGAACGACGGCACCCCCGACCTGCTGGCTTGGATGGTAGAGCGCAACCTTGGCAAGGATGGTAGCATCGAGTTCCTCGAGACCAAGACCGGTAAGGCCATGAAGACCATCGAGTTCAAGAGCGGCTACTGCGTGAACTTCGAGGAGAAGTGGGAAGACAAGATGGGTCACTTTGAGGAGATCACCATCACCTGCAAGGAGCTCGCTATCGGCTCAGTGAAGTACGAGAATGAGTGGGCATAAGGGAAAATTAAAAAATTAAAGAATTGAAAAATTAAAGAATAGAAAGGAAACAAGATATGGCAGAGAATGTAACACCAGTACAGCTTGAGGTTAAGGACTTTGAGGTACGCGAAGTAATGATGGTTGACTACAAGTTTGATCAGGCAACAGATCGTGAGGGACAGATTGCAGGTATTCCCCGTGGCGGCAGACTGAAGATCCGCGTGAAGGCCATGAACGACGGCAACAGCCAGATGCTGCAGTGGATGCTGGCTCCCAATGATCCGAGAGATTTCACAGTGAAGTTCTTCAACACGGTTGATGGCTCTACGATGAAGGAGCTGAAGGGCACAGGTTGCTACTGCATCAACTACAAGGAGAAGTGGGAAGACGGTGAGGAGCACTTCGAGGAGATGGAGATCGTTTGCCAGAAGCTCGAGAACGGTGCCGTTGCTTACGAGAATCCTTGGAAGTAAGCAAGTAAGCGAGAGCAGAGTGGAGCTTGCTCCAACTCTGCCGAGCGCGAGCGAACTCGATGCGAAGCATCAAATAAGCGATTAAGCGAGAGCAGCAATTCATTCGATGTGAAGCATCAAGTGAGCGATTAAGCGAGAGCATCGCCATATATGCAAAGACTCTTTTGCTGACACAAAAGCAAAAGAGTTTTTTTATGCCTGTAATTTTTTCGTTTCAAAGTTTACCCCAGTTCGGGATAAGAAAGTCGTATAAAAAGTTGGTAATCTGAGATATTTTTTGTACCTTTATATCTGAATTCCAATCACTTATAAAGTTAAACAAAAGAATAAACTCATGATTACCGAGTACAAAGTTACAGAAATTTTCTGTGCCGTGGATGAATTTTGCAATGAATTTGATAAGCAGATAGACAAAAAGTCTCTTATGTCCTCTGATGGTAAGGCGCGCCGCTACCGTAAGGCATCCCTCTCCGACAGTGAGATTATGACCATTTTGATAGTGTTCCAGTTTGGTTCGTTCCGCAACTTTAAACACTACTACCTGTTCTTCATCAGGCAGCATCTGAAGTCCGATTTCCCCAATGCCGTATCCTACAACCGATTCGTGGAACTCGAGAGCCGCGTGTTCTTCCAGATGATGTTCTTCCTTAACCTCTCAGCCTTCGGACGCTGTACAGGCATCAGTTTCGTGGACTCTACGATGGTGCCTGTCTGCCACAATCTCAGACGTTATGCCAACAAGGTGTTCAAAGGTCTGGCTACTGATGGGAAAGGGACGATGGGATGGTGCCATGGTTTCAAACTGCATCTGGTCTGCAACGACAGAGGCGAGATCATTACGTTCTGTTTCACAGGTGCCAATGTGGATGACAGGGACCCGAAGGTCTGGGCAGTCTTGGCCAAGACACTCTACGGGAAGCTCTTTGCCGACAGGGGATACATCTCACCCAGGCTTTTTGACATGCTTTTCGAAGACGGGGTTCATCTGGTGACAGGTATCAGAACCAACATGAAGAACAAGCTCATGCCCATGTGGGACAAGGTCATGCTACGTAAGAGGTGCATCATCGAGACTATTAACGACATGCTTAAGAATACCGCACAACTGGTACATTCAAGGCACAGGTCGGTCAACAATTTCATCATGAGTATGATTGCGGCACTGGCCGCATATTGCTTCTTCGACAATAAGCCACAGGCACTGCAGGGATATTGTATTGAAAACACCAAGCAACTTATGCTGTTTTAGAACTTCTTATCCCGAACTGGCGTTAATCATTATGAGCGAAGAAATGAAAATGAAAGTATTAGAAATGTTATCTAAGGGAAATGCGTTTATCGGTCAGCTTGTCATGGAGGTTAAGGGCGACAACTATTATGGCAAAGACAAGTGTAGTGAGCCGAAGAACAAAGTGACCGACGAGGAAGTGAGTCAGGCTATCATGGCCATCAACGGCGATAAGAAGCCGCTGAACTCGAAACGGCTGTGGGCGGCGGTGTACTGGTATCTGAGATGGGCTTACGGGTTCCCCATGAAAACGCAGGAGTTCTGCGACCGGGTGAATACGTTGCCGCTGGGTGAGCTTGAATATGGGTGTGACTATAACTGCATCCGCCATTTCACGACGCTCACCTTTATGAATCAGGACCCGAGAGAGCTCGACAAGGTGAAGCCCAGCAAGATGGACGAGCCTTTCTTCCTGCAGTGCCGTCCGGTGGTGATGGCGCTTCGTGAACAGCTGGAAATATGATTTCCGGGCCGCCTGAAGAATAGGCTCATACCAATTCACTACCAATTCGGTACCACTGAGATACCATTCCGCTACCAGCGAGCGGGATGGTTTTTTTTGTGCCTAACTTTGCCTCCGGAATTGAAGATCTTCAATTATTAAACAAACAATTAACAATTAAAAATAATATGACAGAAGAGTTTATTGAGAAGCCGGAAGGAAAGCCGGTGAAGGCCTATAGGGCCAGAGTGAAGGTTTACGGCAATGATGTCGTAGTGGTGAATCCCCAGACTCAGGGTGAGAGCAACCGCAAGATGATCAAGCAGAAGGGCAAGAGCTCGTTCTACAAGTCGGAAGGTGAAAAGGAGTCATCGTATTCCATTCACATCAATGTGGATGCCAAAGATCCGGATCCCGTTGCAACTATGCAAGAGCGGTTTGCAGAGCTGACGAAGGGTAAGTTGAAGAGTGAGCCTAAGCTGCAGGTGAAGGGTAAGCTGCTCTACGATGACAACACGCTCCAAGTTTATCTGAACAAAACTCAGAAGACTGTTGTCCTCAAAACCACGATAGCTTGCAGTCCTACCGTGGAGCGCGAGCTCCTGAGATTGCAGAGCGTGATGGGATCGGTGATTGCTCAGCATTATTCGGAAATCATCAAAGTATTTAATAAGAATTGATAATAAAAAGGATTATGGAAGCATTAGTAACAGTAGTAGAGGTGGGCGCATACTCTGAGCGCCAGTACCAACGTCAGGACGGTACGAGTGAGTATTTCAAGAGTCGCGGATTCACGCTGAAACGCGGTGGCGACATGTTTTACGGTGAGCTGACTGGAGAGGCTGCGAGCAAGAACCGCGAGACGCAGTACTACCAGAACCAGCCGTACATCGTGAAGGGTTTCTGGAAACAGAGAATCTGGGGCGACAATAATGATCGCCACGAGAACATGTTCTACATTACGGACATTCAACCCCTGTGAAGATTGATAATTGAAAATTGAAAGCGGATGTTTAGTTATCAAGAAAACACACACTTCTCTCAGGCACTTCCTTGTTCGAAGGAAGTGTTCTGGGAAGAGGTGCGCAAGCCCAGTACGGCTTGGCGCATCGATGCCCGCAGAGCAATACTCGCTGCGGTGGATGCTTCGAAGACTCAGGGCGTCAGTGCCTTGCAGACATGGCTCGACAATGCCGACTATCAGAAGTTCCTGCTGAAGAAGCAGAAACTGAAGAAGAAGGCTGCGAAGGAGGTTTGGGCTGCCAAGACGGATGCTGAAAAGCTCCTGGCCTTTGCTCAGGAACTGAAGGGAAGTTTGCCAGCCTTCATCTTTTGTTGCTACAAGTTTGATGCCACAGAGACGGAAAAGGGACGTTTCTTCTGCCATCGCAGATTGGCAGATTGTCACCTAAACGGCCTCTTCATGCTCGACATCGACCATGTGGCCAATCCCATGGAGATCTGGTACAGACTCCGTGACGATGAGGAACTGATGAAGACAATTGCTCTGGTACATATCACCTCTTCAGGAGAGGGTATTCGTATCGTAGGCATGGCCGATGTTAATATCGGCAACCTGGCAGATAATCAAATAGTTATGGCAGATAGACTCGGGCAGAAGGCTGATGATAGCTGCATAGACGGTACCAGAAATAGCTTCAGTCCAAAGGAGGAAGATATCATATACATTAATGAAGAATTATTATTTGAATACTACAATGAAGAATTTGACAAGAGGTTTACACCTCAATATCGAGACAAGAAGACTCAGCCACTATATCATAAATTCCCTTCTGATGACGGGGACTCTGCTGATAGCCATTCTAAGACTGCTATTGTGCCCGGTAAGATTGTTGGACAAGGGACTGGGAATGTCGGGCAGATGGATGCTAGCGCAGTATCGTTAAAGTGGAAGGGATATGACATTCAGGCTATTATTGATGCTCGCTATGGCAATAAGCTGCCTTGCGCAGAGGACTCCAACCGTCACACCGAGAGCCTCAAACTTGCTACAGACCTGCTTATCCTCCTCGACGGCGATAAGGCAAGGGTGCAACAGATCGTCGAGTCACAGCCCTGGGTACAGGAGATCATCGCAGAGCGCGATGAGGACGTCAGCCAGACCGTGGATTCAGCCGCTGACTGCGTGGCGCAAAAGGAGAAGAAAACACCCAGACCGTATCCCAGTAAAGCCATGCAAGAGGCCATCGCGCAAGTGGCTGGGAAATCCTATAAGGATGTGATCGGCGACGTGATCACTGAAAGTGGTAATGCCGGTAGCGTGATGCTGGAGAAGATGGACGGCTGGGGCGCCGAGATTGAAACGCTCTTCGACGACTTCCCGATGCTGAGAGATGTGTGCGAAGGTCTGAAGAGGACTCAGTATGCGGCTGCGCTCTTTGTGGCTGGAGGTTTGATGATGACGCTGATGACGCGCTGCTGGTACAGATTCTACCACCGCCCGCAACAGACGAGAAGGCTGAACTGCTCGCTGTATATCATCGGGCATCCTGCCTCGGGCAAATCAATGGCCGACGACCTCTATAAGCAGTTGGCAGCGCCCATGCTCTATGGTGACAAGGCTGGCAAACAGGCGCTGAACCGCTACAAGGTGGACACCAAGAAGAAGGCCGCCAACAAGGAGGGCAAGGAGAAACCGACGGGGCTTATCCGTGTGCACCCCGCACGAACGGCCAACGGCCAGTTTATCACCGACATGCTCAATGCCCGAGAGACGATCGACGGCGAGGATATACAGCTGCACCTCTTCTCGTTTGACACCGAGCTCGACAACACCATCCGCCTGATGAAGAGCGGTTCGTGGATTGACAAGACCACCATGGAGCTGAAGGCCTTCCACAACGAGGAAGACGGACAGATGTATATGAACGCCGATTCGCCGGTGGATAACTTCAACGTGTTCTGGAACTACATCTATACGGGTACGCCCATCGCATTGAAGAAGAAGGTGAACGAGCAGAACTTCGGCAGTGGTCTGGCAACGCGCCTGGCGGTGATACCCATGCCCAAGACCAACTTCGAGATGATGGCCTTCGAGGAGTTTGAGACGATAGACTTTGCGCGTCTTGAACGGATGAAGAGCTGGGCCTTCAAGCTCGACACCCGCTACGGGGAGCTGCCTTTCTGGCCACTGGTGAGAAGGCTGTACGACTGGACGAAGGGCCACATGGAGGACTGTAAGGAAGACCAGAGCGAGGCCGACGAACTGTTGCTGAAGCGCGTGCCTTACCATGCCCTGAACTACGCCGCCCCTTTCATAGATATGCGCCACTGGCACAGTCTGCATCAGGAAGGTCGCTATTGGACGGGGAAATACGAGGTGGATGATACCGACTGGAAACTCTGCGAGCTGATAGCCCGGATACAGTATGCCACGCAGCAGCACTTCTTCGGGGCATTGGCTGAGAAGTATTTCGACGACATGAACAATGACATACAGATAACGGGCAAGCGGCACCAACAAAGATCTGTGACTGGCTATAACCGACTGCCGGATGTGTTTACGTTAGAAAATGTCAGAACTTGTTTTGGCTATAAAGAAGAAGGGTCTGCTGCCTTTATGAAAATCAAGAGGTTGGTGAATGATGGTCTGATAGAGAAAATTATAGAAGGTAATGATTCTGGGAAATACAGGAAACTGAGCAAATTTGTATATTAACTCACACTCACAAAACTCACAAAAGAAAAACTAATTTAGAATTGAAGAATTGAAAAATTGAAGAATTGAAGACTAATTTAGAATTGAAGTTATGGAACAGGTAATGATTAATAAGGAAGCGAAGCTCAGCGAGCACTTTACGCTCGCTGAGCTGACGAAGACATCGGCAAGGACGGCGGATGGGAATATCCCTTCGCACGTGCATATTGAGAACCTGAGGAACCTCTGCGAGAACTGGTTGGAGGAACTGCGGTACAGCTATAACGTGCTGTACTGTCTGAAGCCGGGAGAGGACTATGAGACCTCTAGGAACGTGGAGCCGATCGTGATTAACTCGGGCTATCGCTCGGAGGCGGTGAACAGGGCCATCGGGGGCGTGAAGGGCTCGAACCACCTCTCGGGGTGCGCCGTGGATATCCGTTGCCTGGGTATTGAGCAGGCGATAAGGTATGCGGCCATCTTGCTGGATATTGCCGACGGCACGAAACGCCCTTATGACGAGCTGCTGATAGAGCGGAGCCCGAAGGGTACGTACTGGATTCACTTCGCGGTGAGGCCGACGGATAATAGGGGCAAGGTTGCGTTTATGCGAGCGTAGATGAACTCGTTCAATCTACCGAGCTTGAGCAATCTCGAACGAAGTTCAAGGTGATGTTTCTGTCACCGAGCTAGCCAGAAGTCGAGGTACTGGCGGGCGACT
>CAMKUA010000018.1:0-37863 GCA_946415825.1 uncultured Prevotella sp.
AAGACATTGTTAGTAATTGCCCCGTGAAGAATACACGGTATTAGATTAGTTTGGTAGATAGCCACCCTGCGACGGGGTGGCTATCTCGTTTTTTATATGCTGAAAATGATGTTTGTCATCATTTCCTTCTTAATTACCTATGGTATAGTTGGTTACAGCTATGAATACACTTTCTTTGTGTTCATATCAGCGTAACTACTCATGGCACGGGTGCTGAGTAGTTACATATCAGCTTTCGTAAGTTAAATAAATATAATTTTTCGACTTTGCATGCAGTATTTTTGATGTTTGGCAGTTATATCTATAGAGCATTAAACAAAAGTGTGGTATGAAAAGATAATTTAAAAGTTATAGTAAAAATGAATAAAAGAAAGTATTTGCAATGGATTTGCTTGTCCTTGATAATAGCAGGGATAGATATGACTATTGTTGGCTGTAGCAGTGATTCGGAAAAAGCAATCGCTAATGAGACAACCACCTCCGAACCGTTTACCCAGGCAGAAAGCTATTCTCTGTCTTTGGATCAACTCCCCAAATGGATAACTGAGAGAATAATAAAAGCAGAGGAAGTTGGTGTCGCTGATCCAAGTTTATCGTTTTCTGTTTATCAGTGTATATGGAATGGCGATCTATATTATTTCATCTATTCTCCACTAAAGTCTTGCATCTATTGTGATTCTGTATTCTACCCTGACGGTCAAGTTGTTGAGTGGGAAGACTCAGAACAGGTTCATGCATTTGCTAAGGAAAGCACTGATTGGAAACTCCTTTATGGGCCCAATAGAGGTGAAAAGCCATAACGCGTCATTCAACGCTACCTGCTGTTTTAGGGGATACCTTATATTATAATATAACATAAACAGGAAGGAAATGTTTAATACTCAGCGGATGTAGCATTGATGATGATTCTACAAAAAACAATATTTCATCAATCAATGAAACACGGTGAGTAATAACGCTCGAAAATAAACAAACTATAAAAAACATGCAAATATCAAAAATAGCAACTATCTTTGAAGGCATAATGGTGTTGTTCCCCATGCTGGCAGGGGCTACGCGCCTCTTGGTAAGTCCCCTCCGTGATGGGTATGATATAAATGATGTTGCAAAAGATAAAAACAGTGGCATCTATTTTCGTTTGGAAGAGGGAGAGGCTTCGGTGTACTTTCATTCTATAACACCACAAGAAGATGAACGCTTGTTATGGTCTCTTGAGAATTATGTGGTTCCTGATACTATTTATTCCGAAGATGGCAGGGAATGGATAGTTACGCGATTGGAGAATCTGGCTTTTCATGACTGCCATGTGCTGAAATCAGTGACTCTCCCCCAGACGCTGCGCCAGATTGATGATGGCGCATTTTATGCTTGCCGGGCACTTGAAGAACTGCATATTCCTGCTGGGGTTAATAAGATGATACCTCCTATTTCCGTAGGGGGGCAGGGACTGAGGACTCTGTCTGTTGCCGAGGATAACGGAGTCTATTACAGTGAGGGTAATTGTATCTTTGAGAAATCCAGTGGTAAACTCATACAGGGCTGTTCTGCATCCGTCATTCCAGACTACGTGACAACTATCGGGCCATATGCTTTTAGCAGTGTTTCTATGGGAGAAGGTGAACATCTTAGTATTCCCGAGTCGGTGGTATGTATAGAGGATTGGGCGTTTGCAGGTTTTGCTACAAGCACTGGCTTTGAGTTTCCCAGTCATATACAAGAACTAGGGTTTGGCATTTTTATTGGTGCTGCCTTAAATGAGTATGACGGAGTGGCGGATATCACTGTGCCGGAAGGTGTAACTAAATTGTTAGGGACATTTTTTGGCGCGCTACCCATGCATTCTTATACTCTTCCATCCACATTGGCAGAGATAGACGCTTATTCTTTTGTGGAAGCTGAGCCACGTCGAACCTCCAATGAAGATTATTATTCTGGTGAATATATGAAAAGGGCCTACCAGAGATACATGGTTTGTTATGCAGCGACGCCTCCTGCAGTGGTTCCATCTGACGACAAGTCGAAGGTGGAAATGTCCTACAGCTCACTGGAAGAAGATGATATCCTGAATAGTGATGACTATCGAGTAGGCCGTTTCCTTTTAGTGCCCCGTGAAAGCATTGAACTGTACAAAACGGCACCATATTGGAAGAAATTTCCTATGATAGCAGCTATTGAGGATGGTGTAGAAGCAGCAGAGGCCAAATATGCCTTGGGAATAGAACAGGTAAAGCTGTTCAAAGATACGGGTAAGATTTACGACCTCAATGGCATGCGCATCGCTCAGCCAAGAAAAGGCATCTATATCCAGAACGGTAAAAAGGTCGTGGTTAAGTGAGAGAAATAGTATAATAGACATTGTTAGTAATTGCCCCGTGAAGAATACACGGTATTAGATTAGTTTGGTAGATAGCCACCCTGCGACGGGGTGGCTATCTCATTTTCTAGGGCTGCGTGGGAAGGGGACGGCATCGCTAAAAGTAAAACAACTTGTTTTACTGTCGTGCGAGGCATACTTTTGGGGTGTTTAGATGCCTCCTTTGAAGGTAAAACAAGTTGTTTTACTTTTAAGGGGACGTTCGGCGTAGGGTTTCCCCTATAAAGATTTCGGGAAATCCCCTTTGGTAATATGAAAGGAAATATCTATCTTTGCAGCGTGAAATTATAAAAAGGTGACGCTTATGAAGAAGATTTTGGTTATTTCTGCTTGTTCCCTGATGCTCCTGACGAGTTGTGGAAGTTATACGGCCTCGGGTGCCTATACGGGCGGAACATTTGGTTCGATCATCGGATCGGCTATCGGCGGTATTGCCGGTGGTCCGAGGGGGAGCGACATCGGAACGCTGATCGGTATGGCCGGCGGTGCGGCTGTGGGTGCAGCTGTGGGCTCGGCAGCGGACAAGGCCCAGCAGCAGCGGTATGAGGACTATATGACAGCCCGTCAGCAGCGCACCATAGAGTCAAGCCAGCCGCAAACTTATCAGAACTATAGTGATACGGAGGGAGCCGACGACCGTCTTTATGGCTTCGACGAGCATTTCAATACAACGGCGCCAAGGACCGTTACCACTGATGCCCTTTCTGGCTTAGAGATCCGCAACCCGCGGTTGGTGGATGCCAGTCGTGACGGGGAGTTGACGCGTGGCGAGGAGGCCAGAATGGTGTTCGAGGTGTTTAATGTGTCGTCAAAGCCAGCCTTCGGGGTGCTGCCTACGGTGATGGAGGTGACTGGCAACAAGCATATCCGCGTGTCGGAGAATGTGCTGGTGGAGTGCATCCAGCCTGGCAAGGGCATCCGCTATACGGCCGTCATCAAGACCGACGACCGTCTGAAGGACGGTGAGGCCGTCTTCCATATCGGGGTGATGCAAAAGAATAAGGAGATACCTTCCCAGTCACGGGAATTCAGGATTAGAACCAGCAAACGATAAGGTTTTCCGGGTGATGGAGTCCTGGCGCTCCTGCTCCTGGCGGCGCTTGATGCGCTGGTCGCGCAGCTCCATCCAGATGGGCTTGGTGTCGGAGCCTTCATTGGTGCCAAGGTCAAATTCAGGCAGTTCGATGTCCTCGGGCTTGAAGGGGATGATAGAAGGGTTATAGCGCTCGACGATGACGGGCGCTATTCCTTGTGATAGGATACCCAGTTCTTTGGCTGCGCGCACCGACAGATCGACCACTCTTCCTTTGACGTATGGTCCGCGGTCGGTCACCTTGACGATGACACTGAGACCGTTGGCCGGGTTAGTCACTTTGAGCAAGGTGCCGAAGGGATAGGTCTTGTGGGCACAAGTCAGCGAGTCGTGATGCAGTCGGCTGCCGTCGGCGGTCTTGCGCCCTGTCCAGCTCTTTGAATAGTAAGAGGCCGTACCCCTCTGGGTCTGAGCCAGCAGAGGGGTAAAGCCAATGAGTAATGTCAGTGTCGTTAAGACTATCTTGTTTTTATAAACCATAGATGGTTAGGATGGTGACTGCTATACAATGCCCTGGGCCATCATGGCATTGGCGACCTTCATGAAGCCGGCGACGTTGGCGCCCTTCACGTAGTTGATGTAGTCGCCCTCACGGCCATATTTCACGCACTGGCCGTGAATGTTCGACATGATGCGGTGCAGCTTCTCATCGACCTCGGCGCCTGTCCAGGCGATGCGCTCTGAGTTCTGCGTCATCTCCAGACCGCTGGTGGCCACGCCACCCGCATTGACGGCCTTGCCCGGGGCGAAGAGCTGATGGGCAGCGATGAACTTGTTGACGGCCTCGGCCGTGCAGCCCATGTTCGACACCTCGGCCACGCACAGTGGCTTGTTGGCCAGTATCTGGTCGGCATCGTCGCCGTTAAGTTCGTTCTGTGTGGCACAAGGCAGATAGATGTCGGCCTTCTGCTCCCACGGTTTCTTGCCTTCAAAGAAGGTGGCACCGTCGAACTCCTCCTCGTAGGGCTGGCAAACATCGTTGCCCGAGGCGCGCAGTTCGAGCATATACTCTATCTTCTCTGCATCCAGTCCTGCGGGGTCGTAGATATAGCCGTCGGGACCGCTGATGGTAATCACCTTGGCTCCCAGTTCGGTAGCCTTCTTGGCGGCGCCCCAGGCCACATTGCCGAAGCCTGAGAGGGCCACTGTCTTACCCTTGATGTCGAGGCCGTGCTCGGTGAGCATCTGGTTCACGAAATACAGGGCGCCATAGCCCGTAGCCTCCGGACGGAGGATGGAGCCGCCCCATTCCATGCCTTTGCCGGTAAGCACGCCCTGGAACTGGTGGGTGAGCTTCTTGTATTGTCCGAAGAGGTAGCCGATCTCACGGGCGCCGACGCCGATGTCGCCGGCGGGTACGTCCTCGTCGGGACCGATATGACGGTAAAGCTCGGTCATGAAGGCCTGACAGAACTTCATCACCTCATTGTCGCTCTTGCCGCGGATGCTGAAGTCGGAACCGCCTTTGCCGCCGCCCATAGGCAGGGTGGTGAGCGCGTTCTTGAAGGTCTGCTCGAAGCCGAGGAACTTCAGGATCGAGAGGTTTACCGATGCGTGGAAACGCAGTCCTCCCTTGTAAGGACCGATGGCGCTATTGAACTGCACACGATAGCCGAGGTTCACCTGTACCTCGCCCTTGTCATCTACCCAGGGCACGCGGAAGGTGATGATGCGCTCAGGCTCCACGATGCGCTCGATGATCTTAGCCTTCTCGAACTCCGGATGCTGGTTATAGACATCCTTAATCGATTCCAACACTTCCCTTACTGCCTGTAAGTACTCCATTTCGCCCGGATGCTTCTGCTCCAGAGACTGCATGATTTTCTCTACTTCCATAACTTCATGGGTTTTAGTTAAATGTCATTTTGTTCGTATGACACCGCAAATATAGGAAAAATATCAATACCTTCCAAGAGAAACAGCGATTATTTTTACGATAAAGTTACATATTGTTAAAAGCGGCGCCCTGTTTACCGCAATCCGCTTCTGCCTTTTTTTCTACTTTTTTGTTTTTTCGTTTGGCAGATTGGAATTAAAGTCGTAACTTTGTCCGCCAAACGGGAATAATCCACAACAACAAACATAAAAGACTATGATTTGGAATCAAAGCATTGAATGCATGGATCGCGAACAACTTCGCGAGATTCAGAGCCGTCGCTTGGTGAAGATGGCTGAGTATGTTTATCACAACACACCCTTCTATCGGAAGAAGTTCCAGGAGATGGGACTGGAGCCGGGCGATATCAAGAGTATCGACGACATCGTGAAGTTGCCGTTTACGAATAAGCTCGACCTGCGCGACAACTATCCCTTCGGGTTGGCGGCCGTGCCCATGAGTCAGATTGTACGTATCCATGCCTCCTCGGGTACAACGGGTAAGCCCGTGGTGGTGCTATATACCCGCAAGGACCTCGCCATGTGGGCAGAGGCCATCTCACGTGCCTTCACGGCCTATGGTGCCACGAAGGATGACATCTTCCAGGTGGCCTACGGCTACGGACTGTTTACCGGCGGACTGGGCGCCCACGACGGTGCCACCAATATCGGTGCCTCGGTGATCCCCATCTCCTCGGGTAACACGCAGAAGCAGATGACGCTGATGCACGATTTCGGTACGACCATTCTCTGTTGTACGCCGTCGTATGCCATGTTCCTTGGTGAGGCCATGCAGGAGTGCGAGTGGTCGCGCGATGAGTTCAAGCTGAAGATCGGCGTCTTCGGTGCTGAGCCCTGGACCGAGAAGATGCGCGTGAAGCTGGAAGAGTCGTTGGGCATCAAGGCCTACGACATCTATGGACTGAGCGAGATAGCCGGTCCTGGCGTGGGCTATGAGTGTGAGCACCAGTGCGGTACCCATCTGAACGAGGACTATTTCTATCCGGAGATTCTCGACCCGAATACCGGTGAGTCGTTGCCTGAGGGATCGTTTGGCGAACTCACCTTTACCCATCTCACCAAAGAAGGTATGCCGCTGTTGCGCTACCGTACCCACGACCTGACGGCCCTGCACTATGACAAGTGCGCCTGTGGGCGCACGTTGGTGCGTATGGACCGTATCCTGGGCCGTTGCGACGATATGCTGATTATCCGTGGCGTGAACGTGTTCCCGTCGCAGATCGAGGATGTCATCCTGAAGCTGCCTGAGTACGAGCCTCACTTCCTGCTTACCGTCGATCGTGTGAACAATACCGACACCTCGGAGCTGAAGGTCGAGGTGAAGGATGAATACTTCACCGACGACATGGCTACGATGGTTGGTCTGCAGAAGAAACTGGAGGCAGAGCTGCGTAGCGTCATCGGCCTGGGCTTCAAGGTGAAACTGGTGGAGCCGAAGGGTATTGAGCGCTCTGAGGGCAAGGCCAAGCGCGTGATTGACAAGAGACAGTTATAATCAAAACTATAAAGAATATGAAAGCGAAACAACTATCTGTATTCCTCGAGAACAAGTCTGGACGACTGACCGAGGTGACTGAGGCCTTAGGGGCTGCTGGTATCAACCTTTCTGCCATGAGTATCGCCGACAACAGCGATTTCGGCATCCTGCGCTGTATCGTTTCCGATCCCGACAAGGCCTATCAGGTGCTGAAAGAGGCCCATTTTGCCGTGAAGATCACCGACGTCATCGGCTTCGTATGTCCCAACACCAGCGGTTCGCTGTCGGTTGTGCTGAAGCACTTGTCGGATAACGGCGTGTTCATCGAGTACATGTATTCCTTCGCCAACGGCGATGTGGCAACAGTGGTGATCCGTCCTACCGACCTGGAGGCCTGCGACCGCATCCTGGCAGAGAAAAAGGTGGAACTGATGGCGGCCAACGACCTCTATCAGTTATAAAATGTGAGAAACCGCAAAATTTCCGCCATGAAATTTTGCGGTTTCATTTTTTCTACGTACCTTTGCACGCACTTAGAAAAAGGGCGCTTAGCTCAGCTGGTTTAGAGCATCTGCCTTACAAGCAGAGGGTCGGCGGTTCGAATCCGTCAGCGCCCACAACACAAATGGATCCCATTCCGCAGCCGTTGAGGTTGTGGTATTGGGAATAAACCACATTATTGATAAAGATATAGTAATTTTAGGATTAGTAACAAGAAAAATGGATTTAAGTTTGTTGACCGCCATCTCGCCTATTGATGGCCGTTACAGGAGTAAGACAGAGCCGCTGGCAGACTATTTCTCGGAATATGCCCTTATCAGGTATAGGGTTCGCGTGGAAATTGAGTATTTCATCACTTTATGTGAACTGCCATTGCCGCAATTGCAGGATATCAACCATTCATTGTTTGACCAGCTCCGTGACATCTATCGCCAGTTTACACTTGCTGATGCCCAGCGGGTTAAGGATATTGAGAAGGTGACCAATCACGACGTGAAGGCCGTAGAGTATTTCATCAAGGAGCGTCTCGACGCCATGGGCGGTTTTGAAAAGTACAAGGAGTTCATCCATTTCGGACTCACTTCCCAGGACATTAATAACACCAGTGTGCCTCTTTCCATCAAGGAGGCTCTCGAACAGGTATATTACCCCCTCGTAGAGGAACTGATAGAACAGTTGCACGACTATGCCGAGCAGTGGAAGAACATCCCCATGCTGGCCAAGACGCACGGACAGCCGGCCTCGCCAACCCGTCTGGGTAAGGAGGTGATGGTGTATGTCTATCGTCTGGAGGAACAGCTCCGAGGCCTGAAGGCAACACCGATTACAGCCAAGTTCGGTGGGGCAACCGGTAACTATAACGCTCACCATGTGGCTTATCCGCAGTACGACTGGCGCGAGTTCGGCAACAGTTTCGTCAGCGAGAAACTCGGTTTGGAGCGTGAGCAGTACACCACCCAGATTTCCAACTACGACTGGTTGGGTGCGATCTTCGACGCCATGCGCCGCATCAATACCATCGTGATCGACCTGGACCGCGACTTCTGGATGTATATCTCTATGGACTATTTCAAGCAGAAGATCAAGGCCGGTGAGGTGGGCTCAAGTGCCATGCCTCATAAGGTGAACCCCATCGACTACGAGAACTCGGAGGGTAACCTCGGCATTGCCAATGCCGTCCTGCAGTTCCTGGCAGCCAAACTGCCTGTGAGCCGTTTGCAGCGCGACCTGACCGACTCGACGGTGCTTCGTAACGTAGGTGTGCCCATGGGTCATGCTCTCATCGCCTTCCAGAGCACGTTGAAAGGACTGCGCAAGCTGATACTGAACGAGGAAAAGCTGGAAGAGGACCTGGAGAATACTTGGGCTGTGGTGGCCGAGGCTATCCAGACCATCCTTCGCCGCGAGGCTTATCCCAATCCTTACGAGACGCTGAAGGCGCTGACCCGTACTAACGAGAAACTGACGGGTGAGAAGATACGCAACTTCATCGAGACGCTGGAGGTGAGCGAGGAGGTAAAAGAGGAACTGCGGGCTATCACGCCGGCTACCTATACAGGAATATAATCAACCATTGAGTATATTGTGTTATAACTAAGAAATATTTATTTTATTAAAAAGAAGATTGACATGGATTTTGAGAACAACGAGAAGAAACAAGAAGAGCCAACACAGGAAGAGGGTTTTCAGAGAGAAGTAAGACCGGGACGCTCACCGCGTCCTCGTATACATACAGGACAGCGCCCGAACTATGAGCGTCCAAGTTTCCATAACCACGACAACGACGAGGGCGGTTTCCGTCCAGAAGGTTTTGGCGCTGGTTTGCAGGGTGGTGCGCCTCAGCGTGGTGGCTATCGTCCCCGTAACAACTACGGTGGTGGTTACCAGCAGCGTCAGGAAGGCGGCTATCAGCAGCGTCCCCAGGGCGGTTATGGTCAGCGTCCTCAGGGTGGTTACGGCCAGCGTCCCCAGGGCGGTTATGGTCAGCGTCCCCAGGGTGGCTATGGTCAGCGTCCCCAGGGTGGTTACGGTCAGCGTCCCCAGGGTGGTTACGGTCAGCGTCCTCAGGGCGGCTACGGTCAGCGTCCTCAGGGCGGCTACGGTCAGCGCCCCCAGCAGGGTGGCTATGGCAAGCCCTATGGAGCTGCTCCTTACAAGAAGGGACCCCGTCAGCACACTGCCGACTATGATCCCAATGCAAAGTATTCGATGAAGAAACGTATCGAGTATAAGGAGATCAACTACGATCCCAACGAGCCGCTTCGTCTGAATAAGTTCCTGGCCAATGCCGGTATCTGCAGTCGTCGCGAGGCTGATGAGTTCATTCAGGCTGGTGTTGTAACCGTTAACGGACAGGTGGTTACCGAGCTCGGTACTAAGATTCTCCGTACCGACGAGGTGATGTTCCACGACCAGCCCGTGAAGATCGAGAAGAAAGTATATGTGTTGCTGAATAAGCCCAAGGACTATGTTACCACCAGTGATGATCCCCAGCAGCGTAAGACGGTGATGGATCTGGTGAAGAATGCCTGTTCTGAGCGCATCTATCCCGTAGGCCGTCTCGACCGTAACACCACAGGTGTGCTTCTTCTGACCAACGACGGTGATCTAGCCTCGAAGCTGACACATCCTAAGTATCTGAAGAAGAAGATCTATCACGTTTATCTCGACAAGAACGTCACCGCTCACGACCTGCAGCAGATTGCCGACGGTGTGCAGTTGGAGGATGGTGAGATTAAGGCCGACGATGTGCAGTACGCCAGTCCTACTGACAAGAAGCAGGTGGGTATCGAGATCCACTCAGGTAAGAACCGTATCGTACGCCGTATCTTCGAGGCCCTGGGCTATCGTGTCCAGAAGCTCGATCGCGTTCAGTTTGCCGGTCTTACCAAGAAGAACCTGAAGCGTGGCGACTGGCGCTATCTGACTGAGGAAGAGGTTGACCGTCTGCGCATGGGAGCTTACGAGTAATTGAAGATTGAAAATTGAAGATTGAAGATTGACGATGAAACGTACAAAGATAATTGATGTGCTGAAGAGCACAGAATACGGCAAGGAAGTCTGCGTGAAGGGATGGGTGCGTACGCACCGCAGTTCTAAGGCAGTCGATTTCATTGCCCTCAACGATGGATCCACCATCAAGAACGTGCAGATCGTAGTCGATCCTGCCAAGTTCGACGAACAGGTCTTGAAGGATATCACCACTGGTGCCTGCATCAGTGCCGAGGGTACGCTGGTGGAGAGTCAGGGTGCCGGTCAGTCGTCGGAGATACAGGCCACCAAGTTGGAGGTCTATGGTCTCTGTGGCAACGACTACCCCATGCAGAAGAAGGGACAGAGTTTCGAGGTGATGCGCAAGAACGCCCACATGCGTCTGCGTACCAATACCTTTGGTGCCGTGATGCGCATCCGTCACAACATGGCGATGGCTATCCACACCTATTTCCATGAGCACGGCTTCTTCTATTTCCACACCCCGCTGATCACCGCATCCGACTGCGAGGGAGCCGGTAACATGTTCCAGGTGACCACCAAGAACCTCTACGACCTGAAGAAAGACGAAAACGGCAAGATTATCTACGACGACGACTTCTTCGGCGAGCAGACATCACTCACCGTATCAGGTCAGCTGGAGGGTGAGTTGGGTGCTACCGCTCTGGGTGCCATCTACACCTTCGGTCCTACGTTCCGTGCCGAGAACAGTAATACGCCTCGCCACCTGGCCGAGTTCTGGATGGTGGAGCCCGAGGTGGCCTTCCTGGATCAGGAGGAGTTGATGGACCTCGAAGAAGACTTCATCAAGTACTGCGTGCGTTGGGCGCTCGACAACTGTAAGGACGACCTGCAGTTCCTGAACCAGATGATCGACAAGACCCTGATCGAGCGTCTGGAAGGCGTACTGAAGGACACCTTCGTCCGTCTGCCTTACACCGAGGGTATCAACATCCTGCAGGAGGCCATCAAGAACGGTAAGAAGTTCGAGTTCCCCTGCAACTGGGGTGACGACCTGGCCAGTGAGCACGAGCGCTATCTGGTTGAGGAGCACTTTAAGAAGCCGGTTATCATGACCGACTACCCACGTGCCTTCAAGTCGTTCTATATGAAGCAGAATCCCGGAGTCTCCGGAGAGCCTGGCGATACAGGAGAGAACGGTAGCGTAGGTTATAAGGGCGCTGTTGCCCCTGGTCCTACCATGCAGGGCACCGATGTGCTGTTCCCGCAGATTGGCGAGATCATCGGTGGCAGTGTGCGTGAGGAGAGTTATGATAAGCTGATGGCAGAGATTAATCGCCGTGAGATGGACCAGACCCATCTGTGGTGGTATATCGACACCCGCAAGTGGGGTTCATGCCCCCATGCCGGATTCGGTCTCGGTTTCGAGCGTCTCATCCTGTTCGTCACAGGCATGCAGAACATCCGCGACGTGATTCCGTTCCCAAGAACGCCGAAGAGTGCAGAGTTCTAAGCATAAGAAAATCCCGCCAACCGGCGGGATTTTCTTATGCTAGGCGGATGCCTTCGTCTTCGATGACGATGAGGCGGCGCCTATACAGATCGCCGATGGCTTTCTTGTAGGCTTTCTTCGATACCTGAAAACGGTCGTAGATCAGTTCGGCGGGCGATTTGTCGCCGAGGTTGCAGTGGCCGTCGTTCTCGTAGAGATAGCGCAGCAGCACTTCAGCGAAGTCGAGCGTGTGCTGCCGCCCCGTGGGTTGGAGCGTGATGTCGATCTTACCGTCTTGGCGCACATGGTCGATATAGCCCGTCAGACGGTCGCCACTATGGAGAGGCTGGAAAACCTGATTGTCGTAGATCTGCCCCTGATAGCGGTTATCGACGATACACTTAAAGCCGAGGTCGGTCTTCTGCCAGATCAGGATATCAGCGGCAGAGCCGTGGGTAAGACTGTCGTCGGGTGTGGAGAGGTATTTCTCTATCTTGGCTGTCGCCATCAGACGGTAGCTGTCTTCATCCACTTTAATATAGACGATATGTCGCTGACCCTGTTCCATGTGCTTTTTCTGTTCACGGAACGGACAGAACAGGTCTTTCATCAGTCCCCATTTCAAGAAAGCCCCGTACTGGTTGACCCATGCCACCTCAAGACAGGCGAACTCGCCCACCTTGGCAATCGGATGTTCGGTGGTGGCCACAGGACGCTCGTCCTGGTCAAGATATATGAATACTTCGATGTCGTCGCCAATGTGCATGTTGTCGGTCACATAGCGCTGGGGGAGGAGTATCTCACCTTCCTCTCCGCCATCAAGATACAGGCCGAAATCGACTTGCTTGACTATTCTGAGTGTTGTGTAGTCTCCGAGTTTAAGCATGGTTCTGTGATAATTTCTTGGGCTTCAGTGGCGCCCTGGGTTTCCGGTACTTCGATAAGACCGTCACGCAGGTGGATGGTGCGGTCGGTGATGCCGGCGAGTGTCTCGTCGTGGGTGACGATGACAAAGGTCTGTCCGAAACGGTCGCGGAGGTCAAAGAAGAGTTGATGCAGCTCCTCCTTGTTCTTGGTGTCAAGGGATCCGGAGGGCTCGTCGGCCAGGATGACGGCCGGGTTGTTGACAAGGGCACGGGCCACGGCTACTCTTTGCTTTTCTCCACCGGAGAGTTCGTTGGGCTTATGCGATGCACGGTCGCCTAGCTTCATGAAGTCCAACAGTTCCTCAGCACGTTTACGGGCCTGTTTACGCGATACACCGGCTATATAGGCGGGAATCATGATATTCTCGATGGCTGTAAACTCCGGGAGTAGCTGGTGGAACTGAAACACGAAGCCCAGATGCTGGTTGCGGAAGTCGGAGAGTTTCTTGGTGGACAACAGACTGGTGTCGATGCCGTCCACGCATACCGATCCGCTGTCGGGACGGTCGAGCGTGCCGATAATCTGCAGCAGGGTGGTCTTTCCTGCACCACTGGGACCGACAATGCTCACCACCTCACCTTTGTCGATGTGGAGGTCGATGCCTTTCAGTACCTGCAATGAGCCGAAACTCTTGGTGATATTACGGATGTCTATCATAATGCTTGGTTTGTCGTATTCTCAATCATCTTGATTATTCTGTTTGTGGAGCCAGCGGGATATAGAGTCATAGATACTCTTCTCCTCGTGGTGCTGAGCCTCGGTGAAGCTCATGCGGTCCTCCTTCTGGTCACCGAACTGATCCGGGAAGATGATCATCAGGTTCTTACCGGAAAAATGCTTCTGCAGTTCATCGGGCAGTCGTTCTAAGGCATTCTTGTAAGAGATGGTACCTTTACGGGCGGTGACGACAACGAACAGATGGTCTTCGGCTACCTGGGAGGCCAACTGTGGCAGTTCGTTCCAATGGGCCATCGGTGTAAATTCCGATCTCACGCTGGGATGGTGGTTGTTGATGTATTCACTGATCAGTACCAGTGACTCGTTGCGCCCGTGGAACTGGATGCGACAGTCTAACTGTCCGGCCAGACGACTTAACCGTTCCAGCCACCGGTGGAAACCGGGCTCAAACTCTGCCCGTGAGGGAACCACCACCCGGATGCGCCGTAAGGTGGACATGGGCTGAACGAAGCGGACAAGGAATATCTGGCGGTTCAGACCGTTGTATAGGCTCTGGATGAAATCGCCCCAGAAGCGGGGGTTGTTGTCGGTATGGACGTGCATGCCCATGATGATCTCGGAGCAGGCGAACTCACGGAAGGCATGCTTAATGCCGTTGGCGATGTTCGTCGAGAGGCGCACCTGCGTCTGTACTTTGACCTCCGAGGCACTGGCCTTCTGCTGTAATTGTTCCAGCAGGCGCAGTCCTTGTTCGCGGGCAGCCATACTGTTCTGACCGTCATAGACCACGTTGAGTGCCACCAACTCACGGTTGAGCCGATGGTTGCGCAGCAGCATGGCCAGATAGAGCAGATGGGGGGCAATCTCAGGATATTTCACACAAAGCAGTATCTTCTCGTCGTCATCTCTGGGAATGTCGGTTTCCAGATAGGCTTTCTCCTGAATGATAATCTGCTGGGCGGCATGTTCGGTCATCAGCGTACTGATGATACAAGTGAACAGAATCATCATCACCACACCGTTGAGCATGATGTCGTTGATGAGGTATTCACCAGGGGCCACCTCTAGGCGCATGCCCACCATTACCATGGCGATGGCACCGGCTGCATGGGCAGACGTCAGACCGAACATCATGTTGCCGTCGGCTTTCGGCAGGCGGAACAGCAGACTGGATGCGTAGGCAGCCACCGCCTTTCCAAACGTGCCAAAGAATACGATGAGGAATACGATCCATACCATGTCGAGACCCGAGAATATGGTACGCACATTGATCAGCATACCCACACCAATCAGGAAATAGGGGATGAACAAGGCGTTGCCGATGAACTCGATACGATTCATCAGGGGCGACACTCGTGGGATGTATCGGTTCAGGATCAGACCGGAGAAGAAGGCTCCGAAGATGCCTTCGATGCCAATCAGTGAGGTCAGGGCAGCACTGAGAAACATGATGCCCAGCACGAAGATATACTGCATCACCGCGTCGCTGTAACGCCGCAGGAAATAACGTGTCAGCTTAGGAATAAAGAGAAGGCTGCCTGCACAGAAAGCAGCAAACTTCAGGATGAAGAGCGGCCAGAACCACCAGCTGTTACCCCCGTTGAAGGTGCCTGAGATTGCTGCCAGCATGACAAGGGCCATGAACAGGGATATCATGGAAGAGCCTACGCTGAGGCCGACACTTAGATGCCGCTGCAGACCATATCGCCCTATGATAGGGTAGGCGATCAGTGTGTTGGAGGCCATGATACAACCTAACAGGAACGAGGCGGCAGAGGAATAGCCTAATACCGTCATCGCCATGATATAGGTCAGAATCAGTGGAACAAAACAGGTAAGCAGTCCGAAAATGATAAACCGACGTGAATGCTTCTTCACCCCTTCCGTGTCCATCTCCAGTCCGGCGAGGAACATGATGTAATAGAGACCTACCCGCCCGAACAGTTCGAAGGAGTTGTCGCGCTCCAGAATGTTAAGTCCGTATTGTCCGATGACGATACCAGCCAGCACCATTCCGATAATATGGGGGATGCGAAGCTTACTCATCACGATGGGTGCAAGTAGGATGATCAGAAGTACCACAAAGAAGATCAATGTGGGGTCGGTAATCGGGAAATATGATGCCAATGCTGTCATTCTGCGTGCAAAGGTACGACTTTTTTTGGAGAGAAACAAAAAAAGTCGTACCTTTGAACTCTTTCGAAGGTGTTCACGTTCGAAAAATGCCAAAAATATTTGGTTTTTTGCTCACTTAATCGTACCTTTGCAGCCAATTTAGAACCAATTTAAGGATAAGACAATATGAAAGTAGCAATCGTAGGTGCGAGTGGAGCCGTAGGACAGGAGTTTCTGCGGATTCTCGATGAGAGGAATTTCCCGATGGATGAACTGGTGTTGTTCGGATCAGAGCGTAGTGCTGGTCGTAAGTACACTTTCAAGGGAAAGGAGATAGAGGTGAAGTTACTTCAGCATAATGATGACTTTAAGGATATCGACATCGCCTTTACCTCTGCAGGTGCAGGCACATCGAAGGAGTTCGCTGAGACCATCACGAAGTATGGTGCCGTGATGATCGACAACTCGTCTGCTTTCCGTATGGACGACGATGTACCCTTGGTGGTGCCCGAGTGCAATGCTGAGGATGCCTTGAACCGTCCTCGTGGCATCATTGCCAATCCTAACTGTACGACTATCATGATGGTCGTCGTGCTTCAGCCGTTAGAGAACCTCTCACATATCAAGCGCATCCATGTGGCTTCATACCAAAGTGCCTCTGGTGCAGGTGCTGCCGCCATGGCAGAACTGCAACAGCAGTATAAGGAGATGGTAGAAGAGGGTGAGGTGAAGACCGTGAAGAAGTTTGCCCACCAGCTGGCTTACAATGTGATTCCCCAGATCGACGTCTTCCAGCCCAATGGCTATACAAAGGAGGAGATGAAGATGTACAACGAGACACGTAAGATTATGCATACCGACGCCAAGTGCTCGGCCATGTGTGTCCGCGTCAGTTCGCTGCGCTCTCACTCCGAGTCTGTGTGGATCGAGACCGAGCGACCAATCAGCGTTGAGGAGGCTCAGAAGGCCATCGCCGCTGCACCGGGTTGTACGCTGAAGGATGATCCCTCGACACTGACCTATCCCATGCCCCTTGAGACAGCAGGAAAGGATGATGTCTATGTGGGGCGTATCCGTAAGGATATCAGCGATGAGAACGGACTGACGTTCTGGCTCTCTGGTGACCAGATTCGTAAAGGTGCAGCCCTGAATGCTGTGCAGATTGCTGAGTATCTGGTAAAGGTTGGCAATGTTAAGTAAGACAAACATATTCTATAGAGCAGCCGTCATGGCTGCTCTATTTTTATTAAGTGCCTGCGGTGGCGGTGACGACGACGGCCGCCGGTTGGGTGAGATGATTATCGGCACCTGGCAGCGTAGTGAAGTTTCCATAGACGGGAATACAGAACTGCACCCTGAGGATTTCGATATGGACAGTTTTGTGTTCTATGGCGATGGCGATTATAATGGTATGGTCAGGAAGGGTACCTTCCACGTGACGGATGCTGATGGCAATACCGTCTTGGAGGGCAGTTATCAGTGTGATAACAATACGCTGAAACTGGAAAGCGATAATCAGGTGATCGTCGCACAGGTGATTGCTTTCTCTGAGAAGACCATACAACTGCGTTATGTCAACGGGAATTATCATGTGACCATCACGTTGACGCTCCAAAAAATCAATTAACCTAGTCTTCCTGGAATATATCTACATCGGCTGTATGAAAGACGCAGTCGTAGGTAACCTCACTGTAGGCAGAGAAGTAGCCTAAGCACCCGCCCGTAAAGTTCTGGATGGGGTTGGTGCCTGTATTGCCCATGATCTGCATGGAGTAGAAATAGTCGTAGGTGCGCTTGTCAATAGAGCGGAGTTCCAGATGCATCCGATCTCCCTCGTGAAGCATGTCTTCGTCGTCGCTGTCTTCTGTGCCGAAAGAGAACAGCTGTTGCAACTCCCCATCAGGATTCACGTCGTCGCGCTTCATGGCCCACCGCAATCCGCTTCCGTTCCGATAGAGGTGGATAAAGTACCAGTTATCCTGGTTGGGAATATCCTGGATTAGTGCCTCTGCCATGAGTAACTTCTGCTGGATAATGTCTTTCCACATGAAGTGGAAGTCGTTCAGCTCGGGCATCTCCTGCATCACCGAGGAAGACGAGAAGTGGTGGCCGTCGAGGTCGATGTCTATTCTGTATTCCACACCGGGAGTGCCTGCAGTGGAAGACCTATAGGTGCCGTTATTCACATAGGGTAGGGTGACGCTGCTTCCGTCGCTGCCAGTGATGACCACGACGGCATTGCTGATATTACTATCCGTGGAGTTGTCGTCCATGTCATTCGTCTGACTGATACGTGCCTTCATCTCACTATCGGATACAGATGCCTCTACCACGTAGAGAGGCTCTACTTGGTGGTAATCGACCTCAATATCCTTCTTGCAGGAACTCAGAAGAATCATGGTCAGACAGAAGAGTGAGAGTCTATATCTATTCATAACGGTTTCAGAACTTAATGTTGAAGGCGACGGAGGGTACAATGCCGAAGAGCGAATACTGTACGGCACGGGTGCGGGCCCCATTCTCGCTGTCCTCGAAATTAATGAGATAGGGATTATACCTATTATATATATTATAGAGGCCAAACACCCATTGCTGGGTACACCATGAACGCTTCTTGGTCCAAATGGCACTGATGTCAAGATGGTGGTAGTCGGGGGCCCGGTAGCCATTGCGCTCAGCGTAGTAGTAGATCCAGTTGTCGATCAACTGGTATTTCCCACTGGGAGCGGTAAAGGCCTGTCCGCTGTTGAAGACCCAGGCCGCATTGAAGGTCCAACGGTTGTTGAGCTTATACATGGTCACGATGTTGATGTCATGGCGACGGTCGTTGTTGGCATTATACCAGTTGCCACCATTCACACCGGGGATGCGTGTCTTCGACCAGGCGAGCGTGTAGGCAAGCCAACCTGTGAGTTTGCCTGAGTTCTTGCGAGCGCAGAACTCCACTCCGTAGCTCTTCCCTTCACCGGGAAGCACCAGTCTCTCTATCTCTATCTCGCTGCCAAATGACTTGCCGTCGCGATAGTCGATGACATTATCGGTCTTCCGGTAGTAGGTCTCCAGCGAGAAGTCATAGTGTTGGTCGGGGGTCATCATATAGAAACCTGCACTTACCTGATCGGCCACCTCAGGCTTGATGATGTTACTGCTGATGGCATAGCGGTCGAAGGGGGTCGAGGTGCTCTGGTTGCGCAGGGCATGGATGTTCTGCGAGGTGCGGGCATAGCCCAGTTTGATGCTTGCCTGCTCAGATACCTGGTAACTGATGCTGGCACGAGGCTCCAGGTTGGCGTAGGTCTTCACGATCTCGTTGTCCCTATAGTTGTAGTACCACCCGATAGAGCCGTCAGGCTCGATGTCGTAATACAGCGAACCGCCCAGAGGGGAGAAGGTGCTGAGTCTGAGTCCAAGAGAGGCTGACAGAGCCTCGGTGAAGTTGAAAGTGCCATTGAGCCATACTGCATTCTCCCAGGCCCGGCGCTCTTCCTTGTCGTATTTGTTGACAATCTGCCATTCTGCCGATTTGACATTGAGCAGCGACGACTGAAAACCGGCCTTTAACAGGTGCTTGCCCAGTTCGATGTGGAAGTCCTGTCTAAGACTGCCCTGACGGATATGGCCCTTGTACCAAAGGTGGAAACCGGCGAAGTCCACCCCGTTATTCGTCTGGTAGCCACTGTAATAGAGCGTCGTCTGGGAGTTGGAACCACCGTTGAAGTGGTGGAGCCATTTCAGACTCGTCGTCAGGTTACCCCAACGGATGTCTGCCATGTCTTCAACGGCTGTCTTGTCGTAGCCAGTGAAGAATGTCAGGAACAACTGGTTGCGCGCATTGAGCATCCAGTCTAGTTTGACATTGACATCATAGAAATAGAGGGAGTTGTTCTTGAAGTCGTCAGATAGTTTCAGGAACATATCCATGTAGGTACGACGGGCCGTAATCAGGAACGATGCCTTGTCTTTCACGATAGGTCCTTCGAAGGTGCCTTTGGCGGAGAGCAGCCCGATGGTGGCACCACCATGCCAACCCGTCTTGTCGCCTGTCCTGCCCGTCACATCAAGGACGGCAGAAGAGGCTCCGCCATACTGGGCAGGCAGGAGTCCCTTGTAGAGAGTGGCCGAGGCAAGGGCATCGTCGTTGAAGGCAGAAAAGAGTCCGGCCATGTGCCCGACATTATAGACAGGGGCATTGTCGAAGAGCACCTGGTTCTGGGCAGAGGTACCGCCTCGCACTTGGAAACCGCTCGACGCGTCGCTCTCAGACTTCACGCCTGGCAGGAGCTGGATGGAGCGCATGATGTCGTTCTCACCAAACAGCTGGGGCGTCGAGGTCAGGTTGTCTATCATGATGATTTCGGCACCCGTCTGAACATTCTGGATGCGCTGACGGGCGGAGTTGGAGGTCACCACGACCTCTTCCAGCCGCTCAGTGCGGATGGAGTCCTCGCCCTCCAGAGAAAGCATCGGTAAAAGTGCAGAAAGTATGACGTTAAGTGCTATCATCAGTGCAAAGGTACGAAATAAATAAGAATTAATCACTAAGATAGGGCAGAAATCAAAAATAATTTGTAATTTTGCCGCATAATCATTAAAATAACACCAATATGAAGAAGTTTTTCGTGGTTTTTGTAGCTGTGATGGCATTGTATGCATGCAGCAGTGGAGAGAAGGATTTGAAGTATCGTGGCTTGTCGATGGCATTGCCGTTCAAGACGTTCTGTGACTCTTTGCAGGCTCGGGGGTTTGCTGTGGATTCTGCCAAAACCGATTCTGCCTGGACGCGTGTGGTGATGGCCAAGCCTGGTGAGAAGTTCAGACTGATGCTCGCCCAGAAAGACGGGACGTTGCTGGCGCTCCAGGAGAATTACAAGATCTCCACCAACGACAGCACCCGCAACCTTTGGCAACAGCTTCGTGATGACTTCGAGAAGGAACTGGGCACCTGGCCTAATATGCCAAAGCATGGCGACGACCATAAGATTGCCAAGTTCGAGAACGAAGGTGGCTTCATCACCCTTACCCTGGAGAACACCTATACTCCAACGCTCCAGGTGCTCTACGAGGTGAAGCGGTAAGCGTTATATCATCTGGATGGTGTAGAGATAGACCACGGCTGCGGGTATCGCCAATAGGGAGGAGTCGAAGCGGTCGAGCATACCTCCGTGGCCAGGAAGGATATTGCCAGAGTCCTTGATGCCAAGGGTGCGCTTGAAGAGCGATTCGATGAGGTCGCCCCATGTACCGAAAATGACTACCGTCAGACCCAGACCAGCCCATTCGATGGCTGAGAGTTGCAGGTCGTTCATATGGTACAGGTCGGTGAGATACCACACCAGTATGGCAATGGCGACGACGAGAATGCCTCCGCCAACGCTGCCTTCCCAACTTTTACCTGGGGAGATGCGAGGGAAGAGCTTGTGCTTGCCGAGCAGAGAGCCGCAGAGGTAAGCACCCGTGTCGTTGATCCATAGGAACACAAACACAGAGAGGGCCACATGCCAAGTGTAAACGATGTCACTGCCAACAGAACGGAAGGCCAGTACGTTGAGCAGCGAGAAAGGCAGGGCGATGTAGAGCTGACTCATCATCGTATAGGCCCAGTCGTGGATGGGATCCTCCTGTTTCAAGTAGAGCTCTGCCACCATCAGGTAGATGAGGGTGATGAGGTAGGGGATAAACACACCTGCAGAGGTGATGCCACTGTTATACCCCGCCATGGCAAAGAAGAAATACACGCCTGCCACGGTTGATATCATCCTGTTAACAGTGATGCCTCCCCTGTCGTTCACCAGTCCGGTAAACTCCCAGACGGTTAGTCCTGTGACGAGTGCAAAGAGCAAGATCATTGCCTCTGCTCGCAGGAAACAGGTAATGATGGCGGCCACGAAAAATACCGCCGTGATAGTTCTGACGATAAAATTCTTCATAATGATGTTTCTTCTTGCTTGTCTTCCTTTGTTTGGGTGTCGGCCTCAGCCTCGGCTTTAGCCTTGGCCTCTGCCTCCAGTTCCTTGGCGCGCTCCTCGGCCATTCGCTCTGCATCGGCCTTCATCTGGGCCTCGAGTAGTTCCTCGGCACGACTGGTCCAAGGACGCTTACCGAAGATCTTCTCCACATCCTCAGCGAAGATCACCTCGCGATCGATGAGCAGTTGAGCCAACTGGGCATGACCCTCCTTGTGCTCTGTCAGGATCTGCTTGGCTCGTTCGTATTGTTCATTGATCATGCGTAGTACTTCGTCGTCCATAATCTTCGCCGTCGTCTCGGAATAAGGTTTCTGGAACTGATACTCAACATTATTATAATAACATACGTTGGGCAACTTGTCGCTCATACCGGCAAAGGCAATCATACCGTATGCCTGTTTGGTGACACGCTCAAGGTCGTTCATCGCCCCAGTGGATATCTGGCCGATGAAGAGTTCCTCAGCCGCACGGCCTCCGAGGAGTGAACACATCTCGTCGAGCATGGCCTCCTTGGTCTGGAGAACGCGCTCCTCAGGCAGATACCAGGCGGCGCCAAGGGCCTGGCCACGAGGAACAATCGACACTTTCACCAACGGATTGGCATACTCGGTAAACCACGAGATAGTGGCATGACCAGCCTCGTGGAGGGCGATGGAGCGCTTCTCGGACTGTGTCATCACCTTGGTCTTCTTCTCAAGACCACCGATGATACGGTCAACGGCATCGAGGAAGTCCTGCTTCTTGACCGTCTGACTATTATGACGGGCAGCTATCAGGGCAGCTTCGTTGCACACGTTGGCAATATCAGCACCAGAGAAACCTGGGGTCTGACGGGCTAGGAAGTCGATGTCCACGCTATCGTCAGTCTTCACGGGTTTCAGATGTACCTGAAATACCTCCTTACGCTCGTTGAGGTCTGGCAGATCGACATGGATCTGGCGATCGAAGCGACCAGCGCGGAGCAGTGCAGAGTCGAGCATATCGGCACGGTTGGTGGCGGCAAGGATAATGACACCTGAGTTGGTGCCGAAGCCGTCCATCTCTGTCAATAGGGCATTCAGCGTATTCTCACGTTCATCGTTGCCTCCCATTGCGGGGTTCTTGGAACGGGCACGACCCACTGCATCGATCTCATCGATGAAGATGATACAAGGACTCTTTTGTTTGGCCTGTTGGAACAGATCGCGAACACGACTGGCTCCCACACCGACGAACATCTCGACGAAGTCGGAACCCGACATGGAGAAGAAGGGAACGCCAGCCTCACCTGCTACGGCTTTAGCCAACAACGTCTTACCCGTTCCTGGAGGACCAACGAGCAATGCTCCCTTGGGAATCTTACCACCCAGATCGGTATATTTCTGTGGATTCTTCAGGAAGTCCACAATTTCCTGAATCTCCTGTTTGGCACCAGCCTGACCGGCAACGTCCTTAAACGTGATGCCCAGGTCGCCACCCTTCTCATACATCTTGGCTTTCGACTTGCCGACGCTGAACACGCCACCTCCGGCACCCATGCCTCCACCGCCCATCCGGCGCATGAAGAATAGCCAGAGACCGATAATGAGGAAGATCGGTAAGAGATTGTAGAACAGCATGTTGAACATCTCGTTCTCCTTGCGGTTCTCGTAGGTGTAATCGCCTGTAAACACCTTGTCTTCACGGGCCTTGTTGATAAATTCCTCAACCTGGTCGGTGCTTCCGAATTCCACTTCGACGTAGGGCTCAGATCCCGTCTGTTGGGCACTCTGGTGAAACACATCGCGAATATGTTCTGGCTTTACGAACATTTTCAGCATGCCCTGGCCCTTGTTCACGATAATCTTCGAGGCATAGCCGTGATTCACCATGTCCTTGAAGTCGGAGTAGGATGCGTTTTTGGCTATACTGCTGTTCGTGGGACCTCCACTTGAGAAGTAGAGCAGGCCCAAGGCAACGATAGCCACGATATAGATCCAATTCATGTTGAATCGTGGCATGTTCATCTTCGGACCGTTCCCGTTGTTATTGTTCTGTATCTGTTTGTTGTCCATTCTGAATGATCGATTATTGTTTTTTATATTAGTCCAAGTCTGGAATTCTCGTTAGTGGGGCATCTTCCCATAGATGCTCCAGATCGTAATACTCTCTTACATCTGGCAGAAAGATATGTACCAGCACGTCGCTATAGTCCATAGCCACCCACTGAGCGTTCTCTAGTCCTACCACATGGGCAGGCTTCTCTTTAAGCCGTTCACGGGACATATCTCCGATGGATTCTGCAATGGCTCCCACTTGAGTAGGTGAGTTGCCTGTGCAGATAATAAAATATCGGCAGATAGTGCCTTCTATTTTAGTCAGGTCGGCAATCACGATGTTGCTTCCCTTTTTTTCCTGTATTGCTTCTGTGATAATTTCTACAAGCTCCATATATAAATAAGGTATTCAAGTTGCAAAGTTACTGCAAATCGGGCTAATTGCAAAAGAAATGCGGATTTTTTGCGCTTTTTTATAAAATTTCCCCCAAAAGTTTTGGCAGTTCGAGAAAAAGTAGTACCTTTGCACCCGCAAATGAGAACAAGGGTGTTCTGAAATGCGATTGACTTTGGGGTATGGTGTAATGGTAACACTACAGATTCTGGTCCTGTCATTCTTGGTTCGAGTCCGAGTACCCCAACAGTGAAAAAAGAGATTTCCGCAAGGAAATCTCTTTTTCTGTTATGCCTCTTTCTCTTTGTTTTCAGCATCGATAGCCTTGATCTTCTCTCGTACGAGGTTCATGTCGTCCTTGAGTTTCTGAACCTTTCGGTTCATCTCGTCGATGAGGCTATTGCCCTTCTTGGAACTGACATTCAAGAATCCGAGGTTGTTCTCGTAGGTCTGTACTTCCTGCTTGATAGCCTCGTATTGGCGGAACAAGCGGGCGCGCTCATTGTCGAGAGCATTCTCCCCACGCTCAGCCACCTGTTTGAGGTTCTGCTTGAAGTTGTTCAGACGGCGCTTGGCTACTGATATGTTCAGATCCTTGTAGAGTTTGTCGAGTACGGCATGGTACTCTTCATATACCTTGTCCTTCTCCTTGAAGGGCACATGACCGATGGCCTGATACTCTTCAACGAGTTGTTGAACTTTCTCCTGTGCATTCTCTCCGACCTCCTCAGCGACGGCCTTCAGTTTCTCAATGACCTCACGCTTCTTGCTCAGGTTGGCATATTCGTCGCTATGCTGACCGGCTCCGGCGGCCTTACGGGCCTCGAAGAACTTGTTGCAGGCTCCCAGGAATTCCTCCCACAACTGGTCACCCAGTTTCTTGGGTACCATACCAATGGTCTTCCACTCCTTCTGGAGGGCGATGAATTTGTCGCCTGTTGACTTCCATTCAGTGGAATCCTGTAGGGCTTTGGCCTTCTCGATGAGGGCACGCTTCTTGTCGGCATTCTCCTTGAAGGTGTCTTTCAACGTGCGGAAATACTCTGCTTTGCGTCCGAAGAAGTCGTCACAGGCAGCACGGAAACGCTCAAAGATCTTCACATTCATCTTCTGGGGCGCGAAACCGATAGTCTTCCATTCTGCCTGCAGGTCGATGATCTGCTTGGTGTGCTTCTCCCAGTCGCCACTGCCTTTGTTCTCTGCAGCTGCGATGGCCTCCACCTGCTCGCAAAGAGCAGTCTTGCGTGTCAGATTGTCTTCCTCCTTGGCGCGGATGCCCTCGAAATGCTGCTGGTGGCGCTTATTGATGGCGGTAGATGCTGCCTTGAAACGGTTCCAGATCTCCTCGCGCTGCTCCTTGGCCACGGGGCCAATCTCACGGTACTCCTGATGCAGTTTCTGTAACTGATGGAAGGCACTGATCACATCTTCCTCGTCAGCGAGTTTCTCAGCAATCTCACAAAGACGGGTCTTAGCCTCAAGGTTCTTCTTGAAGTCGAGTTCACGAGCCTCACTGTTCAGACGGAGCATGTCGTAGAACTGCTCAACGTATAACTGATAGTTGCGCCACAGTTCGTTGGCCTTTTCTGCAGGTACATTCTTAATCTCACGCCACTGCTGCTGAAGAGCTTGGAATTCCCTATAACTCTTATTGGCTTCCTCTGGCGTAGTAATCATGGCCTTGATCTTGTCGATGATAGCCAGCTTCTTCGTCAGATTCTCCTGTTTCTCTGCTTCCTGCTCCTTGAAAATCTTGGCACGCTTCTCCTTGATGATACCCATCTCGGCCTTGAAAGCCTCTTCGGTCTCATCAGGTGTGATCTGATACTGTTCCGGGTCACCACCACCGTCGATGTAAGCCTTCAGCTTCGCTTCACGCTCAGCGATGTGCAGCTTATAGAAAGCGGTCTTCAGAAAATCGATTTCCTCTTTCTTAGGCGACTCATCACCATGGGCAATCTCCCTGACGCGCTCCAGGATCTCAGCCTTAGTCTCATAGACTTTCTTGGGCTGTTCTTCCTCGGCCTCTGCTGGGGATTCTGCTTCTTCGGTTTCTACTTGGGGAATGCTCTCCTCAACGGTCTCTTCTACAGACTGGGGAGTTACTTCTTCCACTTTTTCTTCGTTCAGACCCTGTTCGTTTACAAGGGCATTTTCTTCAGAGCTCATCACTTAACTTAATTTAGTTATTGACTATTGATGTTTATGATGCGATGTATCATCATATCTCTAGCCGTACAGCGGGCTGAGTACGGCCTATTTGGGGTCAAAATTACGAAAAAAGTCAAAAATAATGCCTTATATAAAGTTAAAAGATGCTAAACAAGCCTTTTGTGACGGAAAAACCACCAACAACAGCCCGAAACAGCGATAGAAAGGATGATTGCAATGACAAATCCCCAGGGCTTTGACTCCATTCCGTTGATGAGGTTCATACCGAACATCGAGGTGATGAGTGTGGGAATCATCATGATGATGGTGACGGATGTCAGGGTACGCATCACGGTGTTCATATTGTTGTTGATAATACTCTGATAGGTGTCCATCGTCGATTCTAGAATGTCGGAGTAGATCGAGGTGGTTTCACGAGCCTGCGACATTTCGATGTTCACGTCCTCGATGAGGTCGGCATCAAGTTCGTCAATCTGGAGTTTGAACTTCAGTTTCGACAATAGGTTCTCGTTGCCTCGGATGGAGGTCTGGAAGTAGGTGAGTGAGTCTTGCAGACGGCTCAGACCTATCAGACTCTCGTTGTTCACCTCACGGTCGAGGTTACGCTTAGCCTTGTCGATGAGCATGGAGATCTGCTTCAGACGCTTCAGATACCAGACTGCACTTGACAGGAAGATGCGGAAGATCATATCGACATAGTCGGTAAACCCCTCATTGCGCTTCTGCTGATAACTCACGAAATCGATCATCATGTTCGTCTCATAGTAGCAGACAGTAATGGTGACGTCGCGCTTGTGGATGATACCCAAAGGCACGGTGGTATAAGGAGTCCTCGACCGTACCTCCTTGACGTAGGGGATACGGAGGATGATAAGCATCCATCCGTCGTCGTACTCGTAACGGGCACGCTCGTCGGTATCGCTGATGTCCGACATGAAATAATCGGGAATGTTGAACTTCTCTTCGAGTTCACGCTGGTCTTCCTCGGTGGGGCATGTCACCTGTATCCAGCAATTGGGCTGCCACTCTGTGAGTTGGCTCAGTCCGCCTTGGGTGTTCCAGTAAGTCTTCATTGTGCTAATCCTTTTTTCGTTTGTGAAATGGTTTTAGCGGCAAAGGGATTAGCAGCCTTGCTCGCTATCCCCCGCCTTTACAAATTGTAATAATCCGCCGGGTAATCGTCCATAATTTTGTTAATACTTTGATGAATTGCGGTGCAAAGTTACGAATAAGTGAGCAAATAACCAAATTTTATTTGAGTTTTTTCGTGAGTAATTTCGAACGCTCTTCAAAGGTAAACAAAAAAATCCGCAGATACAAACTTTCTGCGGATTTTTCTTAGAGGTTTACTTCTCGGGGATGTCCTCGAGCGTCTTCTTCAGTAGCGTCCAGAAGGGCTCGACGGTTTTGATGAGGGCGCGCTCAGTAGTGGTGTGGGGCGACTTCATCGTAGGACCGAGGCTGACGACATCGAGCCAGGGGTACTTGCCGAGGATGACGGAGCACTCCAGACCAGCGTGATCTACCTGTACGATACCGTCTTCGCCAAACAACTCCTTGTACTCCTTGAGCAACAGGTTCAGAATCTCTGAATCGGGGTTGGGATCCCATCCACCATACGAACCGGCGGTATCCACCTTCATTCCGGCCATGTTGAAGCAGCTCTCCAAAGTCTTCACGATATAGTCCTTCATGTCCTCACGACTGGAACGAGCCAGAATCTGCAACGAGGCCTTGCCTCCACCTATATTAATAATAGCGAGGTTTGAGGAGGTCTCTACGACACTGGGATAGGAGGGAATCATGCGGACCACACCGTCGTGACAGGCATAGATGGCATCGATGATATTGTCCTGAATCTCAACAGGGACCTCCATCTTAGGAGTTTCCACGTCTTCACAGATTACCTCGATACCATTCTCAATACCTTTATATTCATCGGTAAAGTCCTCGAGCCAGTCTTGGGCGAGTTCCTTCATGGCGGCTATATTCTCCTTTGGCAGTGTCAGTACGGCCTCGGCCTTGAAGGGGATGGCGTTACGCATGTTCCCACCCTGCCAGCAGGCCAGACGGGCATCCAGTTCCTCAATAGCTTCGCGTACCAGACGAACCAACAGTTTGTTGGCATTGGCGCGGCCTTCATGGATCTCAAGACCAGAGTGTCCGCCTCGCAGTCCTTTCACGGTTACCTTTACTGCGGCATCGTCAGCATCTGTCTCCACCTCCTTATAATCAAGGGTGGCGGTTACGTCGATACCACCTGCAGAACCAATCACAAACTTGCCCCAGTGCTCAGAGTCAAGATTCATCAGGATGTCTCCCTTCAACTCGTTCTCGGGCAGGTCGTTGGCACCATACATGCCAGTTTCCTCGTCGGCTGTAATCAGGGCATCGATGGGACCGTGCTTCAGACTTTTATCCTCCATGATGGCCATGATGGCAGCAACGCCCAGACCATTGTCGGCTCCGAGGGTTGTACCCTTGGCCTTCACCCATTCGCCATCGATCCAAGGTTCGATGGGGTCGGTCTCAAAGTTATGCGTGCTCTCTGGCGTCTTCTGGGGCACCATGTCCATGTGGGCCTGCAGAATCACGCCCTTCTTGTTCTCCATACCTGGCGAAGCGGGCTTGCGCATCACGATGTTGTTACCTGGATCTTTAAACACTTCTACACCAGCCTCTTTGCCGAAGTCGAGCAGGAACTGCTGAATCTTCTCCAAATGTCCGCTGGGACGAGGTACCTGTGTTAGTTTGTAAAAATTGCGCCAGATGCACTCCGGCTGTAAGTTCTTAATTTCACTCATACTATTGTTGTTTTAGGATTGATACGTTTCGTAAACGACAAGGCTGCCCAGGCATAGATGCCGAGGGCGACGACGAGCATGGTCTGGACGGTATGTACGATGAGTACGAAGAACAGGGCATGCTCATCGATCACACCGTAGAGTATCAGCATGGTCTTTACGGCAAAATGCCAGGGACCGGCACCATTGGGTGTAGGTACGATGACTGCGATGGAACCTACCACGAAGGTGACCATGGCACACGACAGACCCAGATGCTCCGTGAAGTCAAAGCAGAAGAAGGTGAGATAGTAATGTAGGAAGTAACTCACCCAGATGGCGAAGGTGAAGACGACAAACAAGGGCAGATTCCTGACATCCTTCAAAGAGGTAATGCCTTGCCAGATGTCGTGGATCGTGGCTTTCACCTTACTATATATATTAAGACTGCTGAACAGGATATGCAACAGAACCAGAATGGCCACAAAACAGATGGCCACCACAATATAGCCCGTCAGCGAAAAACTCTGAAGGATGGTGTCGAGACTGGTGCCTGTCTGTTTGAAGAAGGTGCCGAATTTGCTGAGTTCGAATAATAATGTCAGTCCTGCCACACCTCCCATCAGCAGCGTGTCGATGGCGCGCTCGGTAACTACAGTGCCCAGGGCCTTTGAGAACGATACACCATCGTAGCGCTTCAGTATGCCACAACGGGTAAACTCTCCCAGTCGGGGAACGATCAGACTGACTGCATACGACAGGAAGATGGCGTTCAGACTGGTTGAGGTCCTCGGATGCTCGTCGATGGGCTCCAACGTCTGCTTCCATCGCCAGCCTCTGAACATCTGCGCCAGAATGCCGAAGGGAAAGGAGAGGAGCATCCATGTCCAGTTCATCTCGTCGGTCATCACATGCATGAATCGCCCGAAATCCTCACCACGGTACATCCAAAACAGAATGGCACCTCCCAACAGAATCGGGAAGATGATTTTGGCCGTATTCGTAGCGATGGTTTTCGTTTCCATGGGTGCAAAGATAATGCAAATCGGGCGAAATACCAAATTTATTTGGAATTTTCCGATGCGGCCTGTCAGTGCTTTGGTACGAAGAAAAATTGACAGAAATCAACTAAATGCCTGTTTTTCTAGCTTTTAGACCAGTAATTCTTGTTTGTGTGCGTAAACAATCGTACTTTTGCATCGTCTAAAAGACATAACAGGGTAACATATTAAAAGAAAGGAATCGATTATGACTTTATTATTTATGGTAACATTCGTCGTTGCAATCTGTGTATCAGAGGCCGTAAAGGTAAATAACGACATGAATCTGAAAGTTAAATAAGGATTTTAGTTTTTAGAAAGCATAGGAAAAGGCAGGTAGGATGTGAATCCAGACCGCCTTTTTTTGTCTTTTTTCTTTGTATTTCGCTCGATTTGCATTATCTTTGCACCTATGAAACAAGTTCGTCCCAAGAAGAATCTGGGTCAGCATTTCCTGACTGACCTGACTATCGCCAAGGCCATTGCCGATACGGTTGATGCCTGTCCTGATCTTCCGGTGTTGGAGGTGGGGCCCGGTATGGGTGTCATGACACAGTATCTCGTGGAGAAACCTCGTCCTTTCAAGGTGGTCGAGATCGATCGTGAGTCTGTGGCTTATCTCCATGAGCATTTCCCTCGCCTTCATAATAATATAATAGGTGGAGATTTCTTGAGGATGGACTTAAACGAGGTGTTCGATGGTCAGCAGTTTGTGCTGACGGGCAACTATCCCTACGATATTTCCTCTCAGATATTCTTCAAGATGCTCGACAATAAGGACCTTATTCCTTGCTGTACGGGTATGATTCAGCACGAAGTGGCCCTTCGCATGGCCTCGCAGCCGGGCAACAAGCAGTATGGCATCCTTTCTGTACTGATCCAGGCCTGGTATCATGTCGAATATCTCTTTACCGTCGAGCCTGGGGTGTTCAATCCGCCTCCCAAGGTGCAGAGTGCCGTCATCAGGATGACACGCAACGAGGTGACCGACCTTGGTTGTGACGAACGCCTTTTCCGTCGGGTGGTCAAGACGGTGTTCAACCAGCGCCGGAAGATGCTGCGCGTTTCCCTTCGCCCACTCTTTACCATCGACCATCCTGCCTCTCCTGAGTTCTTCGACGACGAGATGATGACACGTCGTCCAGAGCAATTGTCTATCCCTGAATTCGTTGAACTGACCAACAAGGTGGCTGCTCAGTTGTAAGTTTTACATCCTTTTTGCTGTTATCGGACACAATTTCGGTGTGTTCGCACACAAACGCCTTGATTTACATCAAAAGAAAGGCTTTTTTTCTTCAAAAACGAGAAAAAAGCATTCGTCCATTGCAAAAATCGTTGTACCTTTGCATTGTCAAAAGGAAACAATGACAGTTCTTCAATAGAAGATACAGACACAATACAGAGGTATTAGTCAAGGTAAAGATTGAAAAGGTTTTTAGTTAGAGTTAATATTTAGTTAGGTTTTTAGGTTTTATTAGTTAGTTAAAGATTGGCAATAGGTCCTTCTAAGGTGTTAGAAAGGTTTGCTAGTAAGGATAACAGACGCAGTGGTGACACTCCGTTTTTATAAAGAAAAAGGTTTTTAGTTATTCATAGATTGTTGGTAGCCGCCCTCGAGTCGTTGATGACCCTTGAGCGGCTTTTTTGTGTCTATCTTTTCCTGACGGGTTTTCTCACCGCTTTCTTCACAGGGGTTTTCTTCTCAGCCTTAGGCTGGGGCAGGTCCTTGGTCACAGTAGCCTTTAGGATACGGATATCTTCCAGCGGGCGGTCGTTCTTGTCTGTCTTTACCCCCTGGATCTTCTCCACCACGTCCATTCCTTCGACGACTTCTCCGAAAACGGTGTATTGTCCATCGAGATGAGGCGTTCCTCCGATGCTCTTATACACCTCGATCATCTCTGGTGTCAACTTCACCTGTCCCTGAGTGGCTGAGTCGAGTTTCTCCTGAACCTTGGCAATCTGCAGGTCGTTGAGCACCTTTCCCCACACGATATAAAACTGGCAGGCTGATGACCGTCGCTCAGGGTTTACCTTGTCGCTCTCTCTGGCCATCGCCACCACGCCACGACGGTGGAAGATCTGAGGCAGACGAAACTCAGCCTCGGTGGTATAGTCGAAGTCGCCTGTACCCAACAACTGTCCTGGTTTGGCGTGCTTGCTGTTCGTGTCGCCACTCTGAATCATAAAGTCCTTGATGACACGGTGGATGAGCAGTGAGTCGTAGATGCCCATCTTAGTGATTTTCAGGAAATTGTCGCGTGTCTGCGGGGTCTCGTCGTAAAGGGCGATACGGATATCACCTGCCGTAGTCTCAAACAAGACCTCCGTGTTCTTCGTCTGCGCCAATACCCATGAAGGTACCAGCATCACCATGAGGACTACTCCCCAAAGAAAACGCTCTGCTTTGGTAATCATAACTATCATCTATCAATTATAAACTATCAACAAAACTAGTCAACTTTCACTTTCAGCTTCTCGCTCCATCCACCCTTGAAGAGTCGGGTAAGGAACATGACACCTCGGAAGAAGAGCTCTACAGCCATAGCCGCCCATACACCCTTCAATCCATATCTCGGGGCGAGCGTTGCAGCAAGTGTCAGACGAACGAACCACATCGAACAAAGACTCATCGCAGCGGGAATCATCGTGTCGCCAGCTCCGATAAACACACCATTGGTCACAATGGCAGCTGCAAACATCGGTTCTGCCCAAGCCTCGATGCGAAGCACCTGTGTGCCTTGGGCAATCACCTCTTCCACTGGCGACATGATGCCCATCAGCTCTGGGGCGAATATCCACATCAGAATGCCCATAAAGGTCATCACGGCAATGCCCAGACCTACTGACATATAGGCAAACGAGCGCGTCAGGATCTTCTGTCCGGCTCCGATGCCCTGACCCACCAGGGTGGTTGCAGCCTCAGCGATACCATAGCCAGGCATGTAGCACAGGCTCTCAACCGTAATGGACAGCGAGTGAGCGGCAATGGCGATGGTTCCCAAAGGGGCAACGATCAGTGTGCTCACCACTTGTGCACCACCCATCAGCAAGTGTTGGAGTCCCATAGGTGCCCCAATCTTGATGGCTGTCCTGATGGTGTCTTCCTTGGGCTTGAACGAGCCTGGGCGCCCTTTCAACGAGAGCATCTTCGACTTCACCAGGAGGAAATAAAGCATCAGCCCGGCAGTAATCAACTCGGCCATTCCCGTTCCCATAGCGGCTCCCATCACCCCCAGGTCGAGCACATATATAAAGATGTAGTTGAATACCACGTCCATCAGACACATGCTGATGTTCAGAATCGAGGGGATCTTCATGTTGCCCGAGCACTTCAGCATCGAACCAGCCAGACCTTCCATCTGGAAGAACAGACCAGCCACTCCGAAGATGGCGAAATAGACCGAGGCGTCGTGGGCGATGTCGTCACTTCCCCCAAGCCAGTAGGGCAGGTGGGGCGAGATACACAGGGCAATGATAGAGACCATCAGCGCCCAGATGAAACAGCAGACGAGCGATTGCCGCAAAACCCTACGGGCCGCCTCGAAGTCGTTGGCACCGATAAAGTGGGCCACCTGCACGGAGAATCCCATGTTTGCAGCCATCGCCAAACCTCCCATCAGCCATCCGGTGGTCTCCACCAGTCCGATGGCTGCAGAGGCCTTCGCACCCAGATGCCCCACCATCGAGGCATCGATGAAGAACATCACCGTAGCCGATATCTGCGCCAGAATCGAGGGAATACTCAGACTGACGATGAGCCAGAGCTTCTCTCGCTGTGTCATCGTCCGTCCCTCCCTGATATAGGAAAGCAGTATCTCGCTGTTCTTCACCTTTTTCATTCTGGTTTCAGGCTACAAAGTTATACAATTTTCTCAAAAATATGGATTATTACCAACAAATTCGTTATCTTTGCAGGCAAAAAGATAGTAAAATGAGTGTAGAGTATATGTCGCAGGAGGGCTATGACAAGCTCGTGGCCGAACTCCGTCAGTTAGAGAGTGTGGAATTGCCTCAGGTGCGAGATGCCATTGCTGAGGCTCGTGACAAGGGTGACCTGAGTGAGAACTTCGAGTATCATGCTGCCAAACGAGAACAGGCCCGACTCCTGAGCCGGATCCGTTTCAAGCAGCGTGTGTTGGAGAATGCACGTGTCATCGACACTTCGCTGCTCAAAAAAGAGGGCATCCAACTCCTGAGCAAGGTTAAAATGACGAACTTGGGGAATCAGGCAACGATGGTTTACACCATTGCGAGTCCTCACGAGGCCAATCTCCGTGAGGGTAAGATTTCCATTAAATCGCCTATCGCCCAGGCTCTTCTGAACAAAAAGGTGGGCGATGTCGTCGAAGTACGGGTACCTGCAGGTTTGCTGAAACTCCGCATTGACAGCATAGATTAAAAACTTGTTGTATTACCCAGGATACGTATATTTCCAGAAATGCATCGACATCTTCTCATATTGATAAATCTTCTGCTCTTATCTGTCACCATGTTCGCAGAAGGTGGCATGCCCGTCATAGAGATGAAGGCAGACAGAACGATGATTTATCCCCAGCGAATGGGATTGACAGGGGAAGAGTCGTTGATGGATATCCTCCAGATGATGCCCGACCTGATGATTGCTGGTTATGAGGATCTCATTGCCAACTATAACCTCCGCATCGATAACTGTCCGATGAATGGTGACACGAGGTTGATTCTTAGTCAGATGAAAGCCAAGGACATCGCTAAGATTCAGGTTTGTGACAATACCGGTGTAGCGAAGGGAACTATTGGAATGGGCCGGGTTCTGGATATCAACATGAAGATGCCTGAAAAACTGAAAGGTTTCGTGGAAGGACAAGGAGGCTTTGGGAAGGATGTCGAAGGTATCGGATCCGTGAATGCGTTATATGGTAGTACAAATACCGACCTCTATGCCAATGCTTCTTATCGTCATCACGATGGAAACGAGGAGTATCTGACGCTTCACATGACAAACCGCTTTGATGACAGGAACAGACTGCTGACCTATTTCACTCAGCAGTACCTTGACCATCCTTCTGGCACGTCGCGTAAGGTCATGGGCAGGGCCAGATACTTCCACACCTTCAATGACCAGGGTACAGAACTGCTCGTCGTGGGTGGCTATCAGTATGCCAGTGATCAGGGTTTCTCCAATAAGCTGCCATTGTATATCGTTGAGTTGAACACACCTTTGTTCTCTGAGCGGCTATCGATGATGCTGGGTGCTGAGGGTGATTTCCTGATGACCACACAAAAGAATACAGACAGGAGTTGGGACGTCTTCAATAATGATGTCTATTTGCAGTTCACCTATGCCTTGCCTCAGTGGAAGCTGACGGTTGGTAATCGTGTCATGTTCTACAACTACAAATTGGAGGATGCTGGAACCACTCAGAAGCATTCCGACACCCGTGACAATGCGAATGCCTGTGTCATCTATGTGCCAGATAACCAGAATCAGATTCTGCTGGGCTATTATCGCAAATACTATAATCCTTCCTACTTGGGTCTCTTTATGGATGCCAATTCGCTTTATGATGAGGAATGGCTGAGGACTAAGGGATTGCTGGAAGAATGGACCATCAATCAAGTAAAGCTGGCTTATGCCTATAGTAAGCAGAAGTTGACTGTGCAGACGGAGGCGAGTTTTTATGCTGTTGAAGATGAAGAGAATTATACAGAACTGGGTGTATCGGCTTATTGGAAAACGAGAAGGTTGACTCTGACAGGCGGATCTGATTTCTATATAGCCAAGAGTGGTGGCTTTGCTTCGCTTAGATTTGCTCCGACAGCCTATCTTCCTGACGACTGGCAGATTGGGATACAGGTAGTATATTATACCAAGAAATCACCAATACGTGAGGTATATGGTACGCCCGTCTATGGATGTCTGTCCGTGAACAAGCAATTTGGCAGGAAATGGTATCTGGGCGTTGATTGGCATGACATGTTTGATGCGGTCTGTAGTGAGGCAGAAGTTAACAGACATGCTGCCAATGTGAGGTTGCAGTATAGATTCTAACGAATAAAATAGGAAGTGAGTATGACAAGTATTGAACTAGACATGATACAGACGGCTGGCATTGGTGCCTTGGCACTGCTCGTCGGTATGATATTAACACGAAAGGTTGCTTTCCTCCAGAAATTCTGTGTGCCGTCGCCAGTAAGCGGTGGTATCATCTTTTCATTGATCACCCTCCTGCTATATGGTTGTTTCCATGTAGAGGTATCGTTCGATGGCACTTTGAAGGATGTCTTTATGCTGGCATTCTTTACCAGCGTTGGTTTCCAGAGCGACCTGAAGGTGTTAAAGCAGGGTGGCAGACTCCTGATAATCATGCTCACCCTGTTGGTCGTCATTATTGCCCTGCAGAACTTAATGCCAATGGGTATTACCCGACTTATGGATGTTGATCCTCTGATAGGTATGGCTGCTGGTAGCATATCCATGACGGGTGGACACGGTACTTCAGGCGGCTTTGCAAGCGTTCTCGAAGGTATGGGACTGCATGGTGCAGGAACAATAGGAATGGCAGCAGCAACCTTCGGTCTGATTTCCGGCTCTATGATAGGCGGTCCATTGGCAGAGAAGATTATCCGCACGAAACTGACGCATGAACAGATGCAGGCGCCAGACGAAGATATTGACCCAGCAATGGCCGGTATCGAGAGCGATGAGGCTTCACCAACAGGTCGTACAAAGCGCATCAGTACGAACGAACAGGAGTTCCAGCAGTATGCGAAGGCTTCTTATTGCATTATCCTGGTCATGGGTGGTGGCACCTTGTTGAGCTGGTTGTTCGCAAAGACGGGCATCACTTTCCCCACCTATTTTGGCGCCTTGATCTTGGCTGCCATCGTTCGTAATACCATAGGATTCGTCAGTTACAAGGATGAAGGTAAATGGGATAAAGCAGAAAAACTGCTTGATATGGAGCGGATAATCAGTGTGGGCAACATCTGCCTGTCTCTTTTCCTCGGAATGGCCATGATCTCCCTTAAGCTTTGGGAACTTCAGAGCCTGGCCCTTCCGTTGATAGTCATCCTGATATCTCAGGTACTGCTGATGGCACTCTTTGCATACATGGTGGCCTTCCCCATGTTAGGTCGCGATTACGATGCAGCCGTCCTATGTGCAGGCTTGTGCGGCTTCGGCCTTGGCGCCACCCCCAATGCGATGGCCAACATGAGTGCCGTCTGCTATAAATACCGCTATACAGTCAAGCCTTTCCTCATCGTCCCCATCATTGGCGCCATGTTCGCCGATCTGGTCAATACAGGCATCATCACCCTCTTCCTGAATGTTTTGTAACAGTATATAGTACGTCCCTACGGACTGCGAGTCCGTACCCGACGGACTAAAAAATCCGTGTAGTCTTTCGATTACACGGATTTAAATTTAGATTTTATAATTCTTACTTCACCTCCTCGAAGTCGGCGTCTTGGATATCCTCAGCCTTCGGGCCTTCCTGCTGGGCCTGCTGCTGACCACCTTGATAGGTGTCACCACCGGGCTGGCCTGCGGCACCCTGCTGATACATCGAGGCAGAAGCGGTCTGCCAAGCGTTGTTGAGGGCTGCGATGGCTGTGTCGATGGCGTTGACGTCGCCTGCCTTATGGGCATCCTTCAACTGCTGGAGAGCCTGTTCGATGGCGGGCTTCTTGTCTGCAGGAATCTTGTCGCCAATCTCATTCAGCTGGTTCTCTGTCTGGAAGATCATCGAGTCAGCCTGGTTCAACTTGTCAACACGCTCGCGCTCCTTCTTATCGTTCTCTGCGTTCTGCTCAGCCTCGGCCTTCATGCGGTTGATCTCGTCCTGCGACAGACCAGATGATGCCTCGATGCGGATGGCCTGTTCCTTACCAGTGGCCTTATCCTTGGCAGATACCTTCAGGATACCGTTGGCATCGATGTCGAAGGTTACCTCGATCTGAGGAATACCACGACGGGCAGGAGCGATGCCGGTAAGGTTGAACTG
>CAMKUA010000019.1:0-37191 GCA_946415825.1 uncultured Prevotella sp.
AATATTATGTGGCAGATCCCGAGAATCTGGTTATTCCCGAGAATCCTGAAGAATCAGGCAACGTCATCCATAAGGATGCCAAAGGCTATTACGCCGTAGTAGCCACCACGCGCCCGGAGACTATCATGGGCGATACCGCTATGTGTATCAACCCCAAGGACCCGAAGAACCAGTGGCTGAAAGGTCGCAAGGTCATCGTTCCGCTGGTGAACCGTGTGATCCCCGTGATTGAAGACCGCTACGTGGATATCGAGTTCGGTACGGGCTGTCTGAAGGTGACACCAGCTCACGACACCAACGACTATATGCTGGGTAAGACGCACAATCTGGAAACCATCGACATCTTCAACCCCGACGGCACCATCTCCGAGCAGTCGCCCATCTATGTGGGTATGGACCGCATGGACTGCCGCAAGCAGATTGCCAAGGACCTTCAGGAAGCCGGTCTGATGGAGAAGATTGAAGACTATGTGAACAAGGTGGGCTACTCTGAGCGTAACCCCGACACAGCCATCGAGCCGCGCCTCTCACTGCAGTGGTTCCTCAAGATGCAGCACTTTGCCGACATCGCCCTGCCTCCTGTATTGAACGGCGAACTGAAGTTCTATCCGCAGAAATACGTCAACACCTATAAGAACTGGCTGGAGAATATCCAGGATTGGTGTATCTCTCGCCAGCTCTGGTGGGGCCACCGTATTCCTGCCTACTATATTGAAGTCCCCTCCAACCTCCCCCAAAAGGGTGAGGCTATTCCCGAAAACGCATTCGTTGTGGCTGTGACAGAAGAGGAGGCATACAAACTTGCTGTCGAGAAATTCCCACAACTGAAGAACCTTCCCCCCTTGGGTGACACAGGCAGGGGCTTTACCTTGCGCCAGGAAGAGGATGCCCTCGACACCTGGTTCTCTTCATGGCTCTGGCCTATCTCCCTGTTCGACGGCATCAACAATCCCGGCAACGAGGAACTGAATTACTACTACCCCACCAACGACCTGGTGACGGGTCCGGATATCATCTTCTTCTGGGTGTCGCGCATGATTATGGCCGGCTACGAGTTTGTAGGCAAGATGCCTTTCAAGAACGTGTACTTCACGGGTATCGTTCGCGACAAGCTGGGTCGTAAGATGTCAAAATCACTCGGCAACAGCCCCGACCCCATCGAACTCATCGAGAAGTTTGGTGCCGACGGTGTGCGTATGGGCATGATGCTCTCCGCCCCCGCAGGCAACGATATCCTCTTCGATGAGACCCTCTGTGAGCAGGGACGTAACTTCAACAATAAGATCTGGAACGCCTTCCGCCTCGTGAAGGGTTGGAAAGTGGCCGATATCGAGCAGTCGGAGGCTGGTAAGATTGCAACCTCGTGGTTCGAAGCCAAACTGCGCCAGACCAATGCCGAGGTTGACGACCTCTTCAAGAAGTACCGCATCTCAGAGGCCCTGATGGCAGTCTATAAGCTCTTCTGGGACGAGTTCTCCTCATGGTACCTGGAGATGGTGAAGCCCGCCTATATCAATGGTGAGGCACAGCCCATCGACCAGTTGACCTACGACAAGACCCTCGAGTTCTTCGAGATCCTGCTGAAGATGCTCCACCCCTTCATGCCGTTTATCACCGAGGAGCTGTGGCAGCACCTCTACGACCGCAAGGATGGCGAGAGCATCATGCGCGACAAACTCGAGATTGCCGCACCCACCGAAGCCGACGCTAAGCTTGTCGATCAGATCGAGAACGTGAAGCAGATCGTGTCGGGTGTCCGTACGGTACGCTCTTCCAAGAACATTGCCCCGAAGGAGCAGGTTGAGTTGCAGGTGATCGACCAGAACGACTTCGCCGATTTCTATCCAGTGATCATCAAGATGGCTAACCTCAGCTTTATCAACATTGTGGTTGAGAAAGATCCGACAGCCTCCGCCTTCATGGTAGGCACCTACGAGTTTGCAGTGCCCCTGGGCAATATGATCGACGTAGAGGCCGAAATCGCCAAGATGGAGGCACAGCTCCAGCATCTTGAGGGTTTCCTTGCCGGTGTCAAGAAGAAGCTCTCCAACGAGCGTTTCGTGCAGAATGCCCCCGAGGCCGTTGTCGCCCTGGAGCGCAAGAAGCAGAGCGACTCTGAAGAGAAGATTGCCTCACTGAAAGAATCCATTGCAGCTTTGAGAAATCAATAAAAATAACCATAAAAGAATTATGAAGAAAGAACTGAAGAAGGTGCTGGTTCTCGGCTCTGGCGCCTTGAAGATTGGACAGGCCGGTGAATTTGACTACTCCGGATCGCAGGCTCTGAAGGCCCTGCGCGAGGAAGGCATCAAGAGTGTGCTCGTAAACCCCAACATCGCAACCATCCAGACCAGTGAGGGTATTGCAGACAAGGTGTATTTCCAGCCTGTCAACACCCACTTCGTCACCGAAATCATCAAGAAGGAGCGCCCCGATGGCATCCTGCTGGCTTTCGGTGGTCAGACAGCACTTAACTGTGGTACCGAACTCTATCTGAACGGCACCCTGAAGGAGTATGGCGTCGAGGTGCTGGGTACCAGCGTCGAGGCCATCATGAACACCGAGGACCGCGACCTCTTTGTGAAGAAGTTGGGAGAGGTCGATCTGAAAGTGCCCGTCAGCCATGCTGTCGAATCGATGGAAGATGCCCTGAAGGCAGCCCACGAGATCGGCTTCCCCATCATGATCCGCTCTGCCTACGCCCTTGGCGGTCTGGGCTCCGGAATATGCCCCGACGAGAAGCGCTTCATCGAACTGGCCGAGTCGGCCTTCACCTTCGCCCCGCAGATCCTCGTCGAGGAGTCGCTGAAGGGATGGAAGGAGATTGAGTTCGAGTGCATCCGCGATGCCAACGACCGCTGCTTCACCGTAGCCTCGATGGAGAACTTCGACCCCCTCGGCATCCACACGGGCGAATCTATCGTGGTAGCCCCCACCTGCTCACTCAAGGACGATCAGGTGAAGATGCTTCAGGATATCACCATCCGCTGCGTGAAGCACCTGGGTATCGTGGGTGAGTGCAACATTCAGTTCGCTTTCAACGCCGAGACCAACGACTACCGCATCATCGAGATCAACGCCCGCCTCTCGCGCTCTTCGGCACTCGCCTCGAAAGCCACCGGCTATCCCCTCGCCTTCGTGGCAGCCAAGATTGCCCTGGGCTACACCCTCGACCAGATTGGTGAGATGGGTACCACCTCGTCGGCTTACGTCGCTCCGCAGCTCGACTATATGATCTGTAAGATTCCCCGTTGGGACCTCACCAAGTTTGCCGGTGTCAGCCGTCAGATTGGCTCTTCGATGAAATCCGTAGGCGAGATTATGTCGATAGGCCGCTCGTTCGAGGAGATGATGCAGAAAGGCCTGCGCATGATCGGTCAGGGCATGCACGGATTCGTGGGCAACGACCACACCAAGTTCGACAACCTCGACGAAGAGCTGGCCAACCCCACCGACCTGCGCATCTTCGCCATCGCCCAGGCTCTTGAAGAGGGCTACACCATCGAGCGCATCGAGGAGCTCACCAAGATCGACGTCTGGTTCCTGGAGCGCCTGAAGCATATCGTCGATCTGAAGCACGAGCTGCAGAAGTACAACAAGCTTGAGGAACTGCCCGACGAGCTGCTGCTCGAGGTGAAGCGCTGCGGATTCAGCGACTTCCAGATTGCCCGCTTCGTGCTGAAGTCTAAGTCCACCAATATGGAGAAGGAGAATCTCGAGGTGCGCAAGTACCGCAAGCAGAAAGGCATCGTGCCCTCTGTAAAGCGCATCCCCACGGTAGCCTCCGAGCATCCCGAGCTCACCAACTACCTCTACTTCACCTATACCCATGTGCCCGCCTTCGGTGATCCTACAGGAGAGAAATATGTACCCGCGCACGATATTAATTATTACGCACACGAGAAATCGGTTGTCGTACTCGGCTCCGGTGCCTACCGCATCGGTTCGAGCGTAGAGTTCGACTGGTGCTCTGTGAATGCCATCAACACGGCCCGCAAGCTGGGTTACAAGTCGATCATGATCAACTACAACCCCGAGACCGTATCAACCGACTACGACATGTGCGACCGCCTCTACTTCGATGAGCTGTCGATGGAGCGCGTGCTCGATGTCATCGACCTCGAACAGCCCCGTGGCGTCATCGTCAGCGTTGGTGGCCAGATACCCAACAACCTCGCCATGAAGCTCCATCGCCAGGGAGTGCCCGTACTCGGCACCTCGCCTGTCGATATCGACCGTGCAGAGAACCGCGACAAGTTCTCGGCCATGCTCGACAAGTTGGGCATCGACCAGCCCGCATGGCAGGCCCTCACCTCGTTCGACGATGTGAAGGCCTTCGTGGCAAAGGTAGGCTATCCCGTGCTGGTACGCCCCTCTTACGTGCTCTCAGGCGCCGCCATGAACGTGTGCTACGATGAAGAAGAGCTGCATCGTTTCCTCAACATGGCCACCGAGGTCTCCAAGGAGTTCCCCGTGGTGGTGTCGAAGTTCATGACCGAGACCAAGGAAATCGAGTTCGATGCCGTAGCCGACAAGGGCGAGGTGGTAGAGTATGCCATCTCCGAGCACGTCGAGTATGCAGGTGTCCACTCGGGCGACGCCACGATGGTGTTCCCCGCCCAGAACATCTACTTCTCCACCGTTCGCCAGATTAAGAAGATAGCCCGCAAGATAGCCGCCGAGCTCAACATCTCGGGTCCGTTCAACATCCAGTTCCTGGCCAAGAACCGCGAGGTGAAGGTCATCGAGTGCAATCTGCGCGCCTCGCGTTCGTTCCCCTTCGTGTCGAAGATCCTGAAGCGCAACTTCATCGAGACCGCCACGAAGATCATGCTCGATGCCCCCTATCAGCGCCCCGACAAGAGCGAGTTCGACATCGACCGCATCGGTGTGAAGGCCTCCCAGTTCTCGTTTGCCCGTCTTCAGAATGCCGATCCCGTTCTGGGTGTCGATATGAGTTCCACCGGCGAGGTGGGCTGTCTGGGCGACGACCTCAACGAAGCCCTGCTCAACTCACTGATTGCCACAGGCTACTCGATTCCTAAGGATGCCGTCCTCATCAGCTCGGGTGGCGCCAAGGGTAAGGTGTCGCTGCTCGAGCCAGCCCAGCAGCTGGCCAAGAAGGGCTACACCATCTACGCCACCGGTGGCACAGCCAAGTTTTTCAACGACAACGGCGTAAAGGCCGTGGCAGTGGCTTGGCCCGACGAGGATGGCGACAACAACGTGATGGACCTCATCTCGCAGCACAAGGTGGGTCTGGTGATCAACGTGCCAAAGAACCACACCTCGCGCGAGCTCACCAACGGCTACCGCATCCGCCGTGGTGCCATCGACCACAATATCCCTCTCATGACCAATGTCCGTCTGGCTAAGGCCTTCATCGAGGCCTTCACCGCCATGTCGCTCGACGATGTGAAGATCAAGTCTTGGCAGGAGTATAATAGTTAATAGTTAAGAGTGGGTTGCGACGAATATCGTACGATAAAGACCGGAGGCGAGGGCTACTACACCGACAAGCGTAGCAAGTTCCTCGCCTTCGCTCATCATGTATCGTCTGTCGATGAGATCAAGGAACTGCTGGCCGGCTACCGCAAGAAGTATTACGATGCCCGCCACGTGTGCTATGCCTACATGCTGGGCCCCGAGCGCCTGGAGTTCCGTGCCAACGACGACGGCGAGCCCTCCAGCACAGCCGGCAAGCCCATCCTCGGTCAGATCAACAGCCACGAGCTCACCGACGTGCTCATCGTCGTGGTGCGCTACTATGGTGGCGTCAACCTCGGCACCAGCGGACTTATCGTGGCCTACCGCGAAGCCGCAGCCGATGCCATCGCCCACTCCGAAGTAGAGACGCGCCAGGTAGAGGAAGTCATCACCTACTCCTTTGCTTACCCCCTGATGAACGACGTGATGCGCATCGTCAAGGAGATGAATCCCCGCATCGTTTCGCAGACCTACGACAACACCTGCGAGATTCAGTTGAGCATCCGCAAGAGCGAGGCAGAACAGTTAAAGAGCCGTCTGGCCAAACTTTCTTTCGACTGACGGGAAGTTTCCTTGCAAATCTTTTGGTGGTTTCAGAATTTTGCATTAACTTTGCACCCGCTTAACCCCAATGAGGGTTTACAAGCATTTTTTTGACACATTGGAAGGTTGGCAGAGTGATCGATCGCGCTGGACTCGAAATCCGGTATACCCCTTTCGGGTATCGGGGGTTTGAATCCCTCACCTTCCGCTCAAAGCCGCAAATAAGAATAATCCCAACCGCTTTGGTTGGGATTTTTCTTTTGTACTACTTAATGGTCAGCCATACGGGTTCGTCTTTGTTTTTGGCCTCTATGATCTTCTGTTTCAGTTCGTACACCCACTTGCGCGATTCCAGCACGTGGCCTACTATCTGATTCCTCCCCAGAAGGATGCACCCTTTCGTGTCGTCTGCCGTGTTGCCAGGATGGATGCGGATACCGCTGAACATCGGCACTCCGAGCAGCAATGGCAGAAATTTCTTCATCTTCGGGCTCCACGTAATCACCACCGCGTAACGGCCTTCTGGGATGGCGAACGGCTTCAGACTCTGCGTTTTAGCAGGCGAACGCAGCACCGTTGCCTTGGGCAGATCGGTCTTCATCTCCAGCGCAGGAGGTTCGAGGGTATCGCAGAAATACACCTCTCTCTCCCCAGCCAGATACTCATCGTCAACTCTCTCTACAATCGCAAGCCTGCCTATCGTGTAGTTCTTGCGCTTAGCTATGCGTGTCAATACCAGTTCCATAATGATTTCTTTTTTATTAATCCCTGCATTATAGCCGCCCCTTATCAAGGGGCTCTAAATGTCACAAATTCCAAATGTCACAAATTCCAATGATGAGATAAGCGAGCTTAGCATTGTTCTCGCTTAATCGCAACCTTCTGCCAGTGCGTCTTGTCAACACGGTCGATCCATCGGTCACGATACCAACGCGAGATAATCTTCCTGAGAGCCGAGTCGCCACAGAAGTTGCGCTTCAAGGCACGTATGTCGCCCATCGTGAAGGCAGGTGGCAACTGGTCGAAGATGGAGTGGTTGGAACCATAGCGCTGGCACTCTTCGCTGGCATCAACGTACTGATTCCTCAGCGCCTCGCCGAAGGTCTTGATCTGCTGGTTCAGACAGTACTCGGCCATCATCAGGGCAAATTCCAGACAAGCCTTCGACTCCTTTTCCTTGCCCGTCAAGATGTGGAAGATCACGCCACAACGGAATCCGATCACGGCTGCACGCTTGCGATACGTGTCCTTCACGTGGTCGATGTCCTTGGCAGCCTCCACTCGCTTCTCTTCCACCCAAGCCTCGATGGCCTTACGCAGACGGGGCACGTCAACAAGACCAGTAACGCTGCGCAGACGGGTGACGGCCTGCTGAATCCTTGCCTCATCATCCGCTGAACGCCTGCCGAACTTCGGCATCTTCTGGAACGAGGCGTCTGGCATCTCAGCCACGAGCACTCTACTCGACAGGCCATTCTCGATGTTGTCCGTCTTGAAGCACTTCCTCACGGCTCCGTTAGTGCCGAGCAACGTCCAGTTATAGGCCGTTTTCACCACACCACTCTCTGCCGCATCCGAGTTATAGTCCTGCCCCCACTCACCTTTATCAAACGAGAGGCGGTAGATGTCGTACTTCGACGACCACGAGCCGGCGCCGTTGGTCTTGCGCAGCGTGTCAAGTTCCTCTCCGAACGAGTAGAGCGTATGTCCGTTTGAGTTCTTGAATCGCTTCAGCAGCGTTGAACAGCTGACCGTCACAGGCACCACCCTGATCAGCACATGCGGGTCTTCGGGAGCCTTCTCATTAGCCTTACGGCCTTTCTTGCGCTCCTTCCACTCCTCCTCACGCTTTCGAGCCAGGGCATCCTCCTCGTCGAACTGGCGCTTCCACACGTCGATGGCATTCTTCACCACCGATTTGTTGCTGGCCTGCTCACCACGGACAATGGTCATCAGTCCCATGTGGTGGATGTTGCCGTCACAATACTCCACCTCTACGCCATCAGCGTATGCACCCGCTATCGGCATCAAACCGCAAAGCACTGGCATGTGCATCGAAACGGGCACACCGACAAGCGACTCCTTCAGTCCGATGGGCAGAGCCCTCACGTTCACCTTTGCCCCTGTCTCGGCCGCAGCCGCTTCGGCATCCTCCATCTCCTCGGAGGATATGCCCAACTCGAGCGCGCCAACAATCTGATCCATCATTCGTGAACCCTTCGTCGGCTCCTTGCAAGCCGAGTGGATGATGCTCTTCATCTCCTGAGCCGCCAGCCCGAATCGCGGCATCACCTCCAGCAGCCACTCCTCGTTGTTGTCGCAGATGGCACGGAGGTTAGCCGCCAGCTGGTGCAGTCGTTTATTCCGTTCGCCCTCGCTGGGTTCCCCACCCGACCTGCGCCAATACTCTGCAATAATCGAACGATAATCCACCCCCTTGAACTCCTGTGGGAACTTGGAGGGGACGTCATCTCCGCACGGAGAGACCTCATGAGCTTTCCCGTCTGCGCTCGAATTGGCAGGGGAAGCATCGCCCCTTACAACAAGGGGCTCGAACAGCCTGTCGCTCACAAACCTGGTGTGACCTTCGGGCACCATATAGATGCATCGGTCAACACCCTTTACCTGTTTGTCGGGTTCAAATCCCATAGCCTCCTTCATCAGCGCCTGAGCCGTCTCGGCATCCATCCCCTCGGGCAACTCCACCAGCACATGCGTACCTCGCCGCACCGACTCCTCAACAAGCAGCACCGTCATGCCATCTATGGTCATCTCGCTCCCCTCGCCCTTTGTAGAGGGGCTGGGGGTAAGGCTTCTCATAATCTCGTCAGTATGCCCCTTCTCGTCGAAGTCCATCATCAGTCGGTTCAGTGGTTTCAGGGCATCAGCCGCAGCCCGGTGGTTGTCCTTAAACTCAGCACAACTCGGAGTCCACACGGGCAGACGGTGTTTCAGCTCGTCGTCATCTTTCTCTATACGTACGCACATCTGCGCCAGCCAGGGTTCCCGGCGAAGCGCCTCCCATTCCTTTCGAGTGGCGGGGATGGCAGGGGCTCCATGCCCCCTGCCGATACATGTAAAATAGTTGTTCTCCATGGCAAATGTTCTCAGTTTAGAAGTTAGGATATCCCAGTTTCGAGTTCAGGAACCTCAGCCCCTGTAGCGTCCACGTCATGTAATGCTTCACCTTGCGTTCGCCCTTCAGCGAGTAACTCACGTGTGTGCGCACTTCCGTGAGTCCCCGCCCCTGCAAGTCGTCGCTCAGGTTCCACTGTCCGTGGCGGCGGTACTGTATGCCTAAGTCGCGCAGCACCGCGTTGAAATCCCATACCGTCATGTTGAACGTCTTGGCCACCTGAGTGGCTGTCAGTGTGTCCTCGGCGGCAGCATTCATCTCGCTCAGTGCCGATCCGATGATATGGTCGGCAAGTGCCAGAATCTTCTTCGGTTCGGGCAGCAACTTGGACGACTGAAGTTTCGTCCGTTCTTTCTCCAACTCCTCCCAGCGGATTACGAGTTTGGCTCGCGTCTCGTCGTTGAACTTAGCGGCGATAAACAGGCACTCCCTCTGAGTGAGCGAGTAACAAGGCACCTCGCGCGTTCCGCCATTAGGCTGAATGATGGTTCTCGATGTCAGCCGAAAATTCGACCCACATACTTTTGCCCATCCAGGCTCCATCTTGCGAATGGCCTCCATCACATGTTTGTGCTGCTTGCCGGTAAGTTCGGCTATCTCCAGCGAGGTCATGCGCTGCGGCTGAAGTTCCTCGCTGTTGGTGTTAATCACGTTGTTCACGTTAATCTGATTTGTAATACTAATTTCTTTCATGGCAATTTTACTTTTAAATAATTAATTCAAGCTTCGCATGTTTGAAGGAGACAAGCGGAGCTTGCGAAAGTTAAGTTATTAATAATGTGAATTTCAAGAATGTGTTTTCATGGTCTCAGACTATCAAGGCAAAGCCGTCCGAGTCCCCAATGTGTGTGTCAGCATGTCAAAGAGCACCGTCAAGTCGCGTTTGTCGTTCGTTGACAGTGCAAAGGTAGGCACAAAAAAGAGGTGCATGAAACAATTACATGCACCTCTGTAGGTTTTTCTGTAGGTTCTGTAGGTTTTTCTGTAGGTTTTATTCTTCCTGCTGCTCGTCGATGGCTTTTTTATAGGCATCCACCAGTCGTAGCACGCGCTCCTTCGCACCGTTCTCCTCCCACTTGCTGATGTTGAGCCGCATGTAGGGATTGTTTCTGAACGTGTTTGAGAGCAAGCCCTCCGCACAATGAAAATCGCGCTCAAACTGACTCATGTTGTCGGTATAACCGTAGCAGTCGCGGCACACACAGAAGATGACCGCCATCGCACTGTCTTTCCATAAATACTCGCCTACGCCGTCAACGCCCTTCGCCAGCACCTCTGTGTCCACCTTCCGTTTCTGTTCGCCGGGCTCCCCTCTGTGGTCGTTATAGTTAATAGTACAATTGTTCTCTATGATCAGCTGACCGATGCTGGGCCCGCCTTTCATCAGCACCTCCATTAGTCTTATCCTCTCTTCTGCTGTCATGGCTGTTTACTCGTTTGCTGGTTATTCATGGTTTACGTTTCCCCTGTTGTCTAATATCAGCTGATCGGCCAGTTTCTCCAGCCCGGTGGTGTCATTGAGCTCCACCACGCTGTTCACCGCCTCCAGTCCGCGCGATCCCATCTGTGGCGCTATCGTCTTGCACATGAATGTATAGAATAGCGCCTTCACGTCGAAGCGTTTCACCATCTGCATAAAATCCTTCACATTGGATAGCGACAGCATGATGCAGTTCATCAGGAAGGCACTCTCCACCAATTTCGAGTTGATGGTGTTATGCATACTCTGCACTTCCTGCCGATACACATCGCGCTCAGCCATGGCAGCCGCCAACTGATTCTGCGCATCCAGCAGTTCTGCCCGCGTCTTGTCCAGTTCCTCGTTTAAGGCCGCATTATGCTCTTTCAGACTGTCTATCTCAGCCTGCATCTCGTTTTGTTTTTCCTGCATCTCAATTCGCGTCTGAAGAGCACTCACCTGCGAGGCGTAGTTCTCCAACTTGCTTGTCAAGCAGTCAAATTCCTGATCGTTGAAATTCATATTTTTATTTATTCTAAAATTAATCTTTTTACCTTCTCGCCACCATGGCGGAATATGGTTGCAAAGTTACAAAAAATCCCGCTCTTTTCAGCAAAGAACGGGAAGTTTTTTTTATGCCAGATTTAAATCACAATGTGTCAGACACTTCGTGTGCTGAGAGAGCTGAGTCGTGAGAAAATTCACCCAATGGGTCAAATGATTTGGAGATTAAGACAGAATCTGTCCCAGCGACTATTCCAAAGACAACATAACAAATTATTCAGAAGCAAAGTGTTGAACTGACGACAAAAGAGAATAATTGCCTAAATGAGGAGCAATAATATGACTAACATACATTACAAATCAGGTCAACCGTATTAAAAAAGCTAAAACTGGAATAAAAAAACAAGGAATAATTAGTTTGTTATTCTAAAAATAGCTATCTTTGCATCATGATTACGGATTTAGAACATATTGGTAATATTCCTGTCAGCACATCGGCTGTAGCATCCTTGTTTCCTGAAATAAAAGCTGGAAATCAGAAGGTGCGTAATCTTGAAGCAGCTGGTCAAATCATCCGTCTTAAAAAAGGGCTTTATGTAGTCAGCCCGAAGGTGTCGCGAGTGGCTCTGTCAACCGAGTTGATAGCGAACCATCTCTATGCCCCCTCGTATGTATCTAAGCAGACGGCCCTGCGTTATTACGGACTAATTCCCGAAGCTGTATTTACTACACAGTCAATGACCGTAAAGCATTCCCGCAACTTCGAAACACCCGTCGGACGCTTCGAATATCAGAGCATAGCACGTGAGGCTTTCTCTATTGGCATCACATACATCAACAAACAAAGCTATTCTTTTCTGATTGCAACACCTGAGAAGGCTCTTTGCGACATGATAGCCAACTCGCCCAAGGTGAATCTTCGTTATCTGAAAGATGTAGAGATCTATCTCGAAGAGGACATCCGCATGGATATTGAAGACTTCAGAAACATGGATGTTACAATCTTCGAGCACTACGCTCAGGCTGGCAAAAAGGCCAAGTCGGTTACTACCCTTATAAAATATCTTAGGAAATGAGTACAAACGAAATATTCAACCAGATGCTGTCTGCCTATGATTTGACGACAGAACAGAAGAAACGCAATGCAACATTCGAGGTCAACCAGCAGATAATCCTGGCAGGACTCTATAATGGCGGATTCTTTAACGAGGCAGCCTTTTATGGCGGCACCTGCTTACGCATATTCCATGGATTGCAACGATTTTCCGAGGATATGGATTTCTCTCTCCTGACACCTAACGAGAGATTTGACTTCACTCAGTACTTCCAACCCATCATTGACCAGTTTGCCCTTGTCGGTCGTGATGTTGAAATCAAAAAGAAGGACAAGAAAAGCTTTGGAAAGGTGGAATCCGCTTTCTTAAAGGACAATACTGATGTGTTTGATGTTACCTTCCAGACCGAGAAATCTATCAAGATCAAAATAGAGGTTGACACCCAACCGCCTATGAAGTTCAATACTGAGCAGAAGTTGCTCCTGCTGCCAGAGTCGTTCATGACGCGTTGTTTCACCCTGCCGGACCTCTTTGCAGGTAAGATGCACGCTCTGGTCTATCGAGCATGGAAGAAACGTGTAAAGGGTCGTGACTGGTATGACTTCGAGTGGTACGTCCGCCATAACATCCCACTTGACTTCACACATCTTCATGAGCGAGCGATAGAATTCAATAATGAGGATATCACCAAGGATTCATTCCTTGAAAAGCTGAACGAACGTCTTGCCACGGCAGATATCAATCAGGTAAAGGCAGACGTCCTGCCATTTATCCGCAATCCCAAGGAAATGGGCATCTGGTCAAATGACTATTTCCTGCAACTCGCTCAAATGATCAGATTTGAATGAAAAGTAAAATGACATTGGATAATAATTGCCGTCAAAGGTAGCCAGCGACTACATGATTAGGCGATTTATTTCAAAAGCCAAGACGCAAAGAAACGGAAGCCGCGCAGACTTCCGTTTCCTATTCTCATCTTTGGGGAACAGATCAATGAACCCTGAGTTCACCCCAGGTGCCTGTCCCGGTGACTATGTCTAAATGTACCGAATTCGGTACAATTAAAATTTGGATTGTAAAGCATTTCCCATTCACCAAGGTATTCAATCGTGCTTTTCAGACTGAGCCAACAGAATAGTTACAGTTCATATTCGAGTGCAAATATAATATAAAGAGATTATCTGAGAATTCCAAATAATTTGAGGAATTTGTGACTTTTGGAATTTGTGACATTAAGGTTTTGCGATGTTTATAGGTAGTAGAGCGGTAGTAATCTTATAATTATATAATATAATAATATTATATAATTTAGAACTAATAGCCAGGGAGATTGGGAATGTGCTTATTGTCACAAATTCCCAATTTCCTATTTTCCTGTCTTGCGAAAAACGCAGCCGTTTAACAGATTTTCACAGACCAGAGAGGGTAAAATTTGGAATCGCTTTGAAAATTTCGTACTTTTGCAGTGTCAATTGAAAGTGGTGGCGACCGCGGGTATTAGGGAGAAAAATTGCGAGAATTAATTCTAGAAATTGCGCGCATTAATAGTAGCAACTGTTTCGCTTAATCGCCCTCCAGGACCACTCCGTCAGGCGACAACGAGAGTATTATCATAATTATTAACAAAACCAGTTTAGACTATGGCTATTAGAGTAATTGCACAGCGCCGAGTGCTGAAAATCGGCAAGAATCCGGGTGTGAAGAAGTTCGTGATGCGACCTGACCTCTACATCCCCATCCAAGAGAAGAAGGTGTTCGCAGAGGCCTCTACCCACTCAGGCATCTCTGCAGGTGTGATCAAGGCGGCTTGGGACGCTGCTGGCGAAGTGATCAGAACGTGGGCTACGGAAGGTCACTCCATCCCCATCCCCGGACTGGGAACGATGCGATTCGGGGTTCGTTCGAAGGCCGTTGAGGACCTGGAGGATGTGAAGACCGGTCTGATTACCACCCGCCGCATCGTGTTCACGCCCTCGGTGGAGGTGAAGGACGAGCTGAAGAACACCTCAATCCAGATTACCTGTCTCGACGAGGACGGCACCGTGCTGAAGCGAGTGACCTCGGGCGACGGTGGTGACATCGAGGATCCCGAAGGTGGCGACGGCGACAACGGCCAGAGCCAGGGCGGTAACCAGAGCCAGGGCGGCACCGACAACGGCGGCACCGACAACGGCGGAGGCTCCGACCCCGAGGAAGACGACCAAGGGAAAAATTGAAAAATTGAAAAATTGAAGAATTGAAAGGAGGTAAGCTATGAGTAAGAAGGAAACACTGAAATGGACGCTGCAGATACTGGCTTCGATCATCTCTGCGGTACTCACCGCCCTGGGCGCTACGAGTTGCGTAGGGGCGTAGGCAAAGAAGAAGGGAGTCTCGGAAATTAAACCGGGGCTCCCTTTAACTGTCCTGAATCAGGCGGATTATTCCAGCGGGATCTCGGGATGCTGCACTGCCAGGGGCAGATCTTTCTGCGAGAGGTAGAACATGTAGAGGATAACGGGCTTTGAACCGCGGTTCTCGCCGTGATGGATGGTGTTCACCATCTCAACCACGGGCTCGCCTTCATGGACCACCTTCTCCTTGCCGTCCTGACCGATGATGGTGAGTTCGCCCTGTACCAGAATACCGTAGTTCATCACGGGGTGGTGGTGCCAGCCCAGTTTCTTACCGGCAGGGAAAATATACTTTACCGCCACCAGTTCGGGGCGACCCTGGAAATAGTCGGGCAGCTCTACGCCATCCCAGCTCTGACTGGTACGGATCAGTTCGGTAGATACCACTTCTTTTACTTCCTCTTGTTCGACAGTCTGTTCGGCCACGGGGGCATTGGCAGGAGCTGACTTCTTACACGATGTGAACACACTTGGGCCGCAAACGAGGGTGGCGGCGAGCACCCAATTCATAATCTTTTTCATTATTGCTTAAATTTTAGTTATTTACTATCGCAAGCTCCGCTTGCTCTTAGGAGACAAGGAGACAAGGAGTTCAAGGAGTTCATGACGAGTGACTATCCGATGAGTTTATTCAGGGTGAGAATGTTCTTACCGTCGATGCGCTCGTAGTTGACGGAGCTTATCAACTTATCACTTACTTGAGCGATTGATATAGTCGAGGATAACCTCTACGGCATCATCTTCACTCAGATCATCCATCGAGATAACGAGCTGGTAGTTGCGAGTGTCGTAGCGTGAGGTGTTCTCGTACTTCTGAATATAGGTTTCACGACTGGCATCCAACTTTGCGATGATGTCACGGGCCTCCTGCTCACTGACATTCTGACGCCGCATGACGCGCTGGACGCGGTACTCCAAAGATGCCTGGATAAAAATATTCAGGTGGTTGGGCCAATTACGGAACACCATGAAAGCCGTACGACCTGCCACCACGCAGGATGACTGGGCTGCCAGATCCTGCAGGATGCTTTTTTCGGTCTCAAATATTGTGGCATCATCGAGTTTCACCTCGGCTTCCATAGGCTTAGTGGTACTATTCACCAATGTGTTATAATAGTTGTTGATGTCGTTCCACCACGACTTCTTCTGTGCCTTGATCTGCTCGATGCGCTCGATGGAGAGTCCGAATTTCTTGGTTAGCCCTTCAACGATGGCCTTATCGCAATACTTAACACCTAACTTCTCGGCCAGTTTGCGGCCTACGGTACGTCCACCACTACCGGCTTCGCGGTTGATGGTAATCACAAATTTCTCGTTCTTATTCATAATGATATCGAATTAATTATTATTGCAATGGAGTTAATGGATAGACAATGTTTACAATGAAAATGTTGGCAGCAAGAATGATGATATTCATCAGCAGACCGATGCGCATGAAGTCGCTGAAACGGTATCCACCCGGACCATAGACCAACATGTGAGTAGGCGATCCGATAGGCGTGGCAAAACTGCTGCTGACACTGACCATCAGGGCAATGAGGAAGGGATAAGGCTCGTAGCCCAGCTTCTCGGCTGCCTCGTACATGATGGGGAAGAACATAGCACCTGCCGCCGTATTCGAGATGAACTCGGTGGCAAAGGTGCCCACAAGGCAGATGGCCGTCATAACCACAAGGGGATTGGTGCCGCAGACATCGAGAATGCCTAATGCGAGCTGTTCGGCAATACCTGTCTTCTGGATGGCTATACCCAGCACGACACTGGCGGCAAAAACCATCAGGATGTCCCAGTTGATGGAACGCATGGCCTGATTGGGACTGCAACAGCGGAACAGCAGCATGGCGGCAGCTGCAATGAAGGCACACTGCAACAACGGCATAATGCCGAGAGCTGCCACAACTACCATCGCTGTCATGATAACGGTAGAGACCATGGTCTTGGGACCGATGTTAAGCACTTCGGCTCCTACTACCAGTCCGTGAGTTTTCGTCAATTCCAGGATATCCTTGATTTTACCTGCAAAGACCAGACGGTCGCCACCCATGATGAACTCATTTTCATTAATAGGTACTGGCGCATCGTCGAAATGATGCCATCTGATCAATTTGCCACCCTCGACATTCAGGAGTCCCACTTTGCCTATACGCTTGGCGATGTTGGGGTTGTTGGAAGGCACCAACATCTCGACAGTATAATCGACAGTATCCTCAAAATCCGACTCCGGTGCCTGACGATTGGGTAGCAGACGACGCATGGCGATAACCGACAGAACACCTATCGCAAGACAGAACAGACCGGGAATCGCTGTCGCAAGCACATTCATAGAAACACCTGTCTTATCGGCATAGAGACCACTGATAATCATGTTCGGCGGGGTGCCAATAAGGGTACAGACACCACCCATGCCCGAAGCATAACTCAAAGGAATAAGGAGTTTGGAGGGTGAGATGTTGAGTTTCTTAGACCACATCTTGACTATGTTCACGAAAAGTGCCACAACGGTGGTGTTGCTGAGAAACGAACTGAGTACGGCTACGGGCAACATCAGACGGGTGACTGCCTTGGAGTAGCTGCCGGGCTGTCCGAGAAGGTTCTTCACAATCCAGTGCAAAACGCCTGTATGTGTCAATCCTGCAACAACGACAAACAACACACCAATGGTGACGACTGACGGCGCACTAAAGCCAGAAAATGCCTCCTTAGCATCAAGCACACCTGTAACAAACAAGATGCCTATAGCTATGAGGAACACCAGGTCGGAACGCAACTTGGTAAACAGCAGGACACTGAACATGCCCAGCACCGTGACGATAGTAATCCAGGCATCAATGCCAAAGCCTAAAAACATGATGGAATCCATTTCCCAACTCTAATATTTATTTCTTTTTAATTCCTGTTACTCTATTACTTCTTCTGCATAAAAGGCAACGTCTTGGCTTGCTCCAGCATCAGATCGGCCAGCTTTTCATTGACTTTCTCTTCGCCATTGATGATATTGTAGAGTGATACAAGGCCCTCGCGCCCTCCATCGTGCTTCAGCACATAAACCAGACAGAGATACTGCAAGGCTGTGTTGGATGAGAGAAGATCGAGGTCTGTGATGGCCAGTTGCGAGAGTGCCAACTGGTAGGCTTCATCGCTATTCTCGTCGATGAAACTCTGTACATCGCCAAGTGTCTCCATACCAAAGGATTCGAGTACCGGCAGATAGGACATCACCGAAACGGGATAGATCTCAGCCTGATTAACGGCGGCAATACGACGATTTAAGCGGTCGAAGGGCTTCAGGTCGAGATAGTTGCGGAATGTGTCACGTGAGAGCGGCACATCGTCGAGCTTTCCGCTCTTGACCAGTGCTAATGTCTGGCGACGGTAGTCGGTAAGTACGACACGGAGACGGCTGAATTCGTCGTCCATCAGCTCCATCATTCCCGCAAGACGGTTGAACTGACGCATGTACTCACGAGGAATCTTCACATCGCCCTTATAGCCAGTGTCGTGCTCGATGGTGGACCACACATGCTGTAACGCAGTACGCATCTGTAGTTCAAAGCGCAATCCACTCGTTTTAGCATCAGGTTCAGTGGTCTTTAGCCGGCAGATGTAGTGTAGTGAGTTGTAACCGAAAGAATCCAGTTCGTGCAGTTTGCGTTTATCGACACTCTCGTTCCAGTCGATATCAAAGACGCGCTTGGCAATGGCTGCCACCTTATCGACTTCATCGGTATAGAAGGTGATAACACGGATACCCACGAGATCGGTAATATCGTAGATAGTCTTATACTTCGACCCCTTCAGTTCCAGTTTTCCTGCCAGCGACTTCTCGGTCTTCACACGATGTTCGATAGCTGTGACATAGATGCCTTGTTCGCGCAGCGCATGACGCAACTGGTCAAAGGCATCCTGTGACAGTTGTTCCAGCATAGGGCGGAGATTGCGATACTGCTTTAACAGACTCTCGCTATGCGGGTCTAATTTCACGTTATTCATCTCAACTACACTTCATGATGACTCAAATGAACTCGAAGATATTGCTGAATCCTGTGATGGTGAAGATGGCACGTACATCATCGTTGATGCCCTTGATATAGACGTGCTCACCTTTTTCTTCGGCATTTTGCAGAATACCAAGGAAGATGCGCAAACCTGCAGATGAGATGTATTCGAGACTTGTGCAGTCGATAATGATGTCTTTTCCCTCAACATCGTTAAGCGGACTCATAGCCTTTTCGGTTTCGGGAGCTGCTGCAGTGTCGAGACTGCCTTCTAAAATAGCAACCATGTTGCCGTCTTGTTCTTGAATAGTTGTTTTCATTTTAATAATGTATTAATTTATAATTTTTCAATTCTTCAATTTTACAATTTTCTTCCTAAGTGTCAACACATTGAGGTTATCTATGCGCTCATAGTTGATGGAGTCCATGTTTTGGCGCATGATGTGGATGCCCAGACCACCTATGCGACGCTCTTTTGCAGGAAGCGTTGTATCGGCAACAGCCTGAACGGTGGGATCGAATGGTATGCCTTTGTCTATGATGGTGAACTTCAGGTGCATGTCATTCGAAGCTGCCTCTATAGTGACATCACTTTTGGTACCTGGTGGGTAGGCGTAGTTCATCACATTAACAACGGCTTCTTCGATAGCGACTTTTATCTTCTTGGATGTCCTGTCATCGAATCCCACAGCCATACATACCTCATCGACAAAGGCGTTCAACTTTGGAACTTCACTCTTATCATTGGCTAACACAATACTCTTTCGCATCCTTACGTCAGTCTGCTCTCTGATGTATTGAATAGCCATCATCGTCAGGTCGTCGCTCTGCTCGGCATCTCCCACAAACTGGTGAACGGCCTCAGTCATCTGGCTGATAAGTTGCTTCGGTTCTTGTTGTTGTTGGGAGAGAGCCTTGATTGCCACATCGTTGACACGATCCATCTGGAACTGAGCTTTATTAACATCCATAGCTTCTGTCAGACCATCGGTGAAGAGGAAGATGGTAGTGCCTGTGAAGATCTGCGCCTCCTGTAACGTGTACTTCCACCTGGGCATAAAACCGACGGGAATATTGTTATCACATGGTAATTCGCCAACACCTGCGCCAACCAACAGCGGTGCATCGTGTCCTGCATTACAGTAGTGCAGACGTCCTGTTGGCAGGTCGAGCACACCGACAAAGAGTGTAACAAACATGTGAGTCTTGTTCATACCAGCCATCGTCTTATTCATAGCGGTAACGATGTGGTCGGGCATGGACTCATGGGCTGAGACAGTGCGGAACACGGCTCTGGTAACAGCCATAAAAAGGGAGGCAGGCACACCTTTGCCGGAAACATCACCGATGCAGAAGAAGAGTTTCTCATCGCGGAAATAGAAGTCGAAAAGGTCGCCACCGACATCCTTGGCTGGAGTTAGTGAAGCATAGATCTGCACATCGTCGCGATCGGCTTTAGTGGGAAATTTCTCTGGCAACATACCCATCTGTATGTCGCTGGCAATACGGATGTCCCTGTCCATCGATGCCTTCTGGGCAGTGGTGACCTTCAGTTCGTCGATATATTTCACAAGCGATTGCTGCATATTTTCAAAGGATTGACTCAACTGACCTATCTCATCAATGCGCTGTAATTCAGGCAACTGGGCATCAAACTGTCCCGAGGCTATGGTCTCTGCCTCCCTGGCCAGTCGTTGCAGAGGCGTCAACTCACGGGTGATGATGCGAATGAAGAAATAGAACATCAGCAGCAGTCCGATAGTTACGATAGACATAACCGTGCGACGCAAGCGGTCGTAGCCGCCGAAGATATCTTTCTCAGGGCAGACAATAGCCATCGAGCAGCCTGTCTTACCAAGTGGTTTATAGAACACATAACAGTCATTACCATTGAGAATCATGTGCTTCATACCTTCCTCTCCACGCTGCATGGCATGACCTAAAGCCGTCAGAGCAGTATCAGGCTGTTCGAGAGTCTGGGTAAAGATGGTCTGACGAGTGATCTTCGTAGAATCAGGGTGCACAAAGTAAGTACCACCCCGCCCTATCATAATGCTGTAAGAATTGGGATAGGGCTTAGTGTCTGAGATGGTCTGCGAAAGCCAGTTGATAGAGAGACTAATGTTGATGACACCAACTTTCCGCCCCTGTTTGTCCAAGATAGTTTGGCAGTAACTGGTCACCATCTCACTCGTGTTTGAGGCCACATCGTAGTCCATATAAGGCTCCGTCCAGCATGGTTTATCTAGCAGCGAGGGCATGAGGTACCAGTCCATGAAGAAATACTGGTAGTTGTCGCTGCCACCCTGAATGGTACGTAAGCTGTCACCTATATGTTTCGTATATGCAGAGAAGTAACGGCCCTTATCCTTAAAGTAGTCAGGCTCGAAGGCGATGGAGCAGTTGTAGAAGTCAGGATTGTTGAGCAACGTACCACGACTGTAAACAAACATCGAGTCGGCCATGTTGGGATGACGCTGTACAAGCCACTTAGTCATGTTTGAGGCTACCTCCACTCGGTTCAGAATACCCTCGACACGCAATGAAATCTTGTCGAGTATCTGTGTGGCACGGTTGACTGCCTCCTGGCGCACAGTATCACGCGACTGATAGAACAGGAAAGCCAAGGCCACATTGAAAATGATTGCAGCAAAAAACACCACCCACAGGCTGACCCTGATGGAGAGTTTGCGACGGATATATTGCAAGATCTTATTCATAACTGTCAACTATTAAGACTACCTATCAATAAGTTCCTCATACTTCACTTCACGTCCTAGCATATGGTTATCCACCATCAGACGACTAGCCAGCCTAACCATATCGGGGCGCAGCCGGAACTCGCGTTGTTTTGATTCACGGTCCACCTGCAGGCGCAAGATTTCTTTAAGCATCAGCCGCTGCATAACGCGGTTGGTGGCAATATGTTCCTTATCAACGTACTGCATCACGATATCGAGTGTCTCCTCAGGATGCTGAGCTGCCCACTCCCACCCCTTACGGCTGGCTTTGGCAAACTTCTTAGCCTGCTCGCGATGTTTCTCGTAATAGTCACGGCTCATATAAACGCCATCTTCCTGGACATTGTATCCGTGATCGCAGAAACGGTACACATTCTTGTCAGTCATCTCAATACCTGCCTGTACCAGCTGGTTATACTCGTTGTAACTCATAGCGAGTGTAGCATCAAGAGCACCAGACAGGAACAGATTGATGTTCTGGGCAAACCGCACCCACTCGTAGTTCAGGTGATCCATATAACTCATGCACATAGCCAACTGTCCAAATCCTACACTCCAAATGCCGACTTTAGCGCCCTTCTGTGTCAGTGGGTCCTTACCCCGGGCTGAGACAATAACCATAGCATTGTTCATCGATGTCTGCAGAATGTTTACCAAAGGAATGCCGTCGTTTATAATCTCCAGCGCCTGACAGAGCTGAAGTGTTGTGGCTTGGCACGCATTTGAGCGGAGCCTACTCATGGCAGGCTGTGTGGTTGTGGGGTGTTCAATCTTCACTTTCACACCCGCCTCACGATAAAAGCCCTTTGCCTCAGCTACATAATAGCCAGCAAACTGTGCTTGCGCCGTCCATTGGGGCGTAAACACAATTGTCTCGTCTTGTGTCTGGGCCTTGCTATTGAATACGGTAAAGATAACTGCAAGCATTATCAAGAGCCTGATATCTGGTTTCATTGTTCTAATATTAATAGGTTAATAATACTATTTGGTGCAAAAATACAAAATAGTAATGAGTTAGCAAAAAACCATCACATAATCTTTTTGTTAAATATTATTAACGAGGTGACTTTACTCTTTTCATATGAGAAAAAAGAAAAAAAATTAAAAAAAATGGGAAAAAACTTGCTTTGTTCAGAAAAAATATTTATCTTTGCAACGTGTTTTTCATAGTATTAGATTTAAGGTTAACAAAGTGTTTTGGGGAGCAGCGGCTCCCCGTTTTTGTTTAAAGTATTTTTTTCACTATAAATATTAAGAATTATGAGCAAGACTCCTACTCCCCACATCGGGGCCCAGTACGGTGAGATAGCCGAGACTGTGATTATGGCGGGCGACCCGCTGAGAGCGAAACTGATGGCAGAGAAATATCTCGATGATGCTGTGCAGTTTAACAACATACGTGGCATGCTGGGCTATACTGGCAGCTACAAGGGGAAACGTGTAAGCGTAATGGGGCACGGTATGGGCATACCTTCAATAGGTATCTATACCTACGAACTCTACAACTTTTACGGGGTAAAGACGATTATCCGTGTGGGGTCTGCAGGCTCGATCAACATGGATCTGCACATCGGTGATCTGGCTATTGCGATGGGGGCCTGCACCAACAGCAACTATGCCTCACAGTACGAACTACCTGGCACGTATGCTCCGATAGCCGACTTCCAGCTAGTGAGAGCTGCAGCAGAGGCTTGCGAGAAGTTCGGATACCGTTACAAGGTGGGCAACGTGCTGACGTCGGACACTTTTTACACCGAGAACCCTCACAACGAGAAATGGATCAATATGGGTGTGCTGGCAGTGGAGATGGAGATTGCTGCACTCTACATGAATGCTGCGCGTTCGGGTAACCGTGCCCTGGCCATGTGTACTATCTCTGACCACATACTGACGGGTGAAGCAACCTCAGCAGAGGAGCGACAGAATAATTTCACCCACATGATGGACGTAGCGTTCTCTCTGATTTAAACAAACAATACTGATAAAAAAGAAAAGAGGCTTGCGGAATCGCAAGCCTTTCTTCTTAGTTGTTTACTGAACCTCCGACAATATCGAGCAATTCGCTGGTAATCGCCTGTTGGCGACCCTTGTTGTACTGCAGATTGAGGAGGCGCAGCAGTTCGTCGGCATTATCCGTAGCCGTCTGCATAGCCACCATTCGTGCGGCATGTTCCGAAGCGTTGCTATCCAGCAGAGCCGTATAGAGCATCAGATGGGCCATCTTTGGCAAGAGTTGCGAGAGGACTGTGTTCATATCCGGCTCTACGATGAAGTTATCGTTGAGAGGTTTCACATCCTCCTGCTTCTGCTCCTGTTGGCGTTCGCCACGCTTCTTCAGATACTCCTGCGACTCCTTTGTGGCAATCACACTGGTAAGGTCGCGCTCGTGATCAGCCTGCAGTTCCGACTCGATATCGATGGGCAGGAAGGTCTTGCGTGTGAGAATCTGAGAGCCTGCACTCTTGAAGTGGTGATAGATGAGTTCCACCTTATCGATGTCCCCATCAGCAAACTTCTTACCCAGTTCCATCGCAATCTCAATGCACTGCTGCACGTTGGGTTTATCAGCCAAAGCAGCATATTCGCCCTGTACATTGAGTCCCATCTTCTTGGCCTTCTCATAGACCTTGCGGCCAACGGGATAGATCTCCACATTATCGCGCCCGATTTCCTGAGCATAGTCTTCAACGGCGTGGGTCATCATCTTAATGATGTTGGCATTGAAACCACCACAGAGTGAAGAGTTAGACGAGAACACAACGAGGGCTGCACGCTTGACAGGACGAGGCTGGTCATAGATGGTCTGCGACTCAGCTTCAGCTGCAAGAAACGACTTGAGGATATGCTCCAGCATCGTCTCGTAAGGCAGCATATTCTGAATAGCCACCTGAGCGTGATGCAGTTTGCTGGAGGCCACCATCTTCATAGCCGACGTGATCTTTCGCGTGGAATTGACTGAGGCTATGCGGCCTTTAATTTCTTTCAGGCTGGGCATAGGCTATCAAGCTTTATACGTTCCGGCAATATCAGCCATCACTGCCTCGATCTTGCTGGTGGTCTCGTCGTCGATCTTACCGCTTGCAAGCGTCTGGATGACTTCAGGATTAGCACTGCGCAACTTGTCGAGGAACTGTGTCTGGCAATCACGCACCTTGTCGATGGGCACTTCGCGCATCAGTCCGTGCACACCGCAATAGAGGATGGCAATCTGCTCGCCTACGGGCATCGGGCTGTACTGCGGCTGAATAAGCAGCTGATTGTTCTTACGTCCACGATCAAGTGTCATCGCCGTTACGGCATCCATATCACTTGAGAACTTCGAGAAGGCCTCGAGTTCACGATACTGAGCCTGGTCGATCTTCAGTGTACCAGCCACCTTCTTCATCGACTTGATCTGTGCCGAACCACCCACACGGGATACAGAGATACCTACGTTGATGGCAGGACGGAAGCCCTGGTTGAAAAGGTCTGATTCCAAGAAGATCTGACCGTCGGTGATAGAGATCACATTTGTAGGAATGTAAGCCGATACGTCGCCAGCCTGTGTCTCGATGATAGGCAGAGCAGTCAGTGAGCCACCACCCTTCACATGCCCCTTCATGCACTCAGGCAGGTCGTTCATCTGCTCGGCCACCTCCTGCTGCTCGTTCATCTTGGCTGCACGCTCCAACAAACGGGAGTGCAGATAGAACACGTCACCGGGATAAGCCTCACGTCCAGAAGGACGACGAAGGATCAGTGACACCTCACGATAGGCCACAGCCTGCTTGGAGAGGTCGTCGTAAACAACGAGGGCAGGCAGACCACGATCGCGGAAATACTCACCGATGGCGGCTCCTGCAAACGGTGCATAATACTGCATAGCGGCAGGATCGGCTGCAGTAGCAGCCACCACAATGGTGTAAGGCATAGCGCCGTGCTCCTGCAGCGTGCTCACGAGGGCTGCAACGGTAGAAGCCTTCTGACCGATGGCTACATAGATACAATAGACAGGCTTGCCTGCCTCATAGAAACTCTTCTGGTTGATGATGGTATCAACGGCGATGGCGGTCTTACCAGTCTGACGGTCACCGATGATGAGCTCACGCTGTCCACGACCGATGGGGATCATCGAGTCGATGGCCTTCAGACCAGTCTGCAGCGGCTCCTTCACGGGCTGACGGTAGATCACACCAGGTGCCTTACGGTCGAGCGGCATCTCGAAGGCGTCGCTCAGATCGATATCGCCCTTACCGTCGATAGCTTGTCCCAGCGGATTGATGACACGTCCGAGCATATTATCGTTGACACGGATAGAGGCGATACGTTTGGTGCGCTTCACCACCATGCCCTCCTTGATGCCCGAAGTATCTCCGAGAAGCACACAACCTACGTTGTCTTCCTCGAGGTTCATCACGATAGCCATCGTGCCGTTCTCGAACTCCAGCAGTTCGTTGGCCTCAGCGTTGCGCAGTCCGTAGATGCGGGCCACACCGTCGCTGACGGTTAGCACGGTACCCACCTCGTCGAACTTCTCGGCGTTTGAGATACCCTTGAGCTGGTCGAGCAGTACCTGGGATACTTCGCTTGGTTTAATCTTATCTGACATTGTTTTTTACCTTTTTACTTTTTTACCTTTCTACTTTTTCAAGGTTGATAGAATTGAGTTGAGCTTTGCTTTGACACTGGCATCCATGCGGTAGGTGTCGTATTCGAGGATGAAGCCTCCGATGATATCGGGATTCACCTCAGTCTCAAACTCCACTGTTCCATTAGTCTTACTCTCCACCATCTGGCGCATCTTCTGCTCGGTAGCAGGCGACACGGCGGCAGCAGTGATGAGGCGTCCTCGGATGACATTCTTCTGTTGGCGGTATAGCGTGACGTACGAATTAGCGATGAACTGCATCACACTCTCGCGGTCCTCTTTCAGCACCAGCTGGATAAAGGTCTTGGTCAGTGCGGAAGCATCCTTGCCGACGGCAGTCAGCAACAGTGCCTCCTTCTTGTCCTTCGAGAGCATCGGGTTGTCAATCGTAAACCGCAGCTGCGGCACGTCAGCATAACTCTTAGCGAGTTGCTGCATCTCCGTATATACCGCATCCTCGATTTTAGCATCGGTAGCACTTTTCAGAAGTGCCCGAGCGTATCTTACCGATATGACTCCTATATCCATACGCTACACCTTATTGTTCAGTAGAAACCTCATCCAGCATACGTTCGATCAAAGCCATCTGCGACTTATCGTCCTTGAGGTTCTGACGCAGAACCTTCTCTGCAATCTCCACGCTGAGCGTAGCGACCTGCTGACGGATGTCGGCAATGGCAGCCCTCTTCTCCTGCTCGATGGCGGTCTTGGCGTCGCCGAGCAGTCGGGCCCCTTCCTCACGTGCCTTCTGCTGAGCCTGCTCCACAATGGCGTCACGCGTCTCGGCAGCCTCCTTAAGGATCTGTGCCTGACGGTCGCGAGCCTCCTGTAGAATAGCCTCTCCCTCCTGCTTGATGTTCTCAAGGCGCTCGGAGGCCTCGTGTGCCTTCTTCAGGCTCTCGTCGATATACTTCTTACGTTCCTCTACCATATTGGTGATAGCAGGGAAGCCGTACTTGGCGAGCACGAAGAACACCACCGCAAACGCTAAGAGCATCCAGAACAAGAGTCCCAGATCGGGCGTGAGGATTGCTGGCAGTTTACTGAAATCCATTCGCTGTAATGTTTAATTGATTACTTTGACGGACTATCTCCCTTAGATAAGGAATGCACAAGCTGCGATAGCGAAGAGGGCGCAACCCTCAACGAATGCAGACGTCAGAATCATGTTCGTCTGGATCTTACCAGTAGCCTCGGGCTGACGGGCGATAGCGTCCATAGCGCTGCCACCAATCTTACCAATACCCAAACCTGCACCAATTGTTGCAATACCTGCACCGATACCGCAGCCCAGCTGAGCCAGACCCTCTGCGGCCAATAATAAAGCTGAAATCATAATTTTAAAATTTTAAGTTATTAATAATTGAAATTTTTACTGTTTTACTTTTTTACCTTTTCCCATTACTCTGCGTGGTGATCCTGATGGGCAAGCCCGATAAACACCGCACTCAGCATGGTGAAGACGTAAGCCTGAACGAAAGCCACCAGCAACTCAAGCAAGTTCATGAAGAGCAACATGAGGATACTGAAAGCATTCAGGCCAAGACCGAATCCTACACCCATTGACCAACCGAGGAAGATCACGCAGGTGAAACTGAGCATCACAGCGTGGCCAGCCATCATGTTGGCAAAGAGACGGATCATCAGAGCGAAGGGCTTCGTGAATACTCCGAAGAGCTCGATGACCGGCATGATAGGTGCCGGGTAAGCCTTCAGGAACAGGGGCACATCGGGCCAGAAGATTTCCTTCCAGTACTCCTTGTTGGCAAAGATGTTGATGGCGAGCATCGTGCACAGCGCCAGGAAGAAGGTGATGTTGATGTTACCCGTCACGTTGGCTCCGCCCGGGAAGATCGGGATCAGTCCGATGAGGTTACACGTCAGTATAAAGAAGAACACCGTGAGCAGATAAGGTGCGTACGGCTTGTAGTGCTTCTCACCGATCGACGACTTGATGAGGTCGTCGTGGATGGTCATCACTATCATTTCCATGAATCCAACGAAACCACCGGGCGCAGCGTCCTTCGTATCGTGCTTCTTGTACCAGCGGGCGCAAGAGAGGAAGACGATGATGAGGACTGCCACCACGATCCAAATCTGGAGCACACTCTTCGTGATACTCAGGTCGAGGGGTCGCTCCTCACTGCCGTCGGCCATACGCTCATAGATCTTCCCGTGATGCTCTTCGCTGAAGAAAAAGCCCTCGGGCAGACTGTGAGCCGTACAGACGTGCCACTCTCCTGTATTTCCGCTACGGATGATGATGGGCAGGGGTATGCTCAGATGCTTGCCCTCATACGAGGCGATGTGCCACTCGTAAGAGTCGGCCAGGTGCTCGAGAACGATCTCCGGAATGTTGATCTTCTCGCCTTCACCACCCTCTTCAGCCAGAGCGGGCATCGGCAGCAGTGCTACCATCATCAGAAGAATTATCGACTTTAGTTGTTTCATTATTATAAAATATGTGTAAGCAATCTTTTACTATCCTGGACAAGCCAAGCGGCATAGCCAAGCGCGTCAAGTGCGGTTAGACACTCTGGCGAAGAATATGGAATGGTGGGTCAACGATGCGAAGTAAAACACCATGAACACCACGAAGAACAGGAGCATTGCACTCCGTCCAAAGACCAGATAATACACGAACATCACTGCCAAAGCCAACAGCATCCGGAAACCCGATACAGCCGTAAAAAACGTAGGCAGATTCTCAGGAGAGTGTTTCGCAACATGCCGCCATACCCACCCGATGGCAGCGCTCACGATCAGCGTGAACACCGCAGCCACGATGGCTGGTGTAAGCAGGCTGTCGAGAAACCATACCCTCATCACCAGGAGCGCGATGAGGAACAGTCCTACCGACAGGAACAGTTGCTGGCGCAGATAACTGATACTCAACTGATTGATATTCATTATATTAACCCATTTCTACACAAAGACTCACCACATTCTTCTGCACTTCCACAAACCCGCCGAGGATGCTCAGGCTAACCTTCCCTTCCTTCGTTGCATACTCCACTTCTCCCTTCTGGAGTGTAGAGATGATGGGCGCATGGTCGTTGAGGATCTCGAACTGTCCCATAGTACCAGGTACTACGACGCTCTCAACCGCTCCTTCGTATTCAACCTTCTCGGGCGAAACTATTTTTAGCTGCAACATAATTTTCAATCTTCAACTTTCAATTTTCAATTTTCAATGAAGATTACCCTTTTGCAGCCTCGAGCAGTTTCTTGGCCTTCTCCTTGGCGTCTTCGATGGTTCCCACGTTGAGGAATGCCTGCTCTGGCAGATCGTCCACCTCACCGTCGAGGATGGCATTGAAGCCCTTGATAGTATCTTCGATGGGCACCATCACACCGGGCAGACCGGTGAACTGAGAAGCCACAGAGAACGGCTGAGAGAGGAAGCGCTGCACACGACGTGCGCGGTTCACCGTCAACTTGTCCTCATCAGACAACTCGTCCATACCAAGAATGGCGATGATATCCTGAAGCTCCTTATAGCGCTGCAGAATCTGCTTCACGCGCTGGGCGCAATCGTAGTGAGCCTTACCCACAATCAGCGGGTCGAGGATACGAGAGGTAGAACCCAGCGGATCTACAGCCGGGTAGATACCCAACTCAGCAATCTTTCGATCGAGCACCGTCGTTGCATCGAGGTGGGTGAACGTCGTGGCAGGTGCAGGGTCCGTCAAGTCGTCGGCAGGCACATAAACTGCTTGTACTGAGGTGATTGAACCCTTTTTGGTAGAGGTAATTCTCTCCTGCATCGTACCCATCTCAGAGGCCAGTGTTGGCTGATAACCTACAGCTGAAGGCATACGTCCCAACAGAGCCGACACCTCAGAGCCAGCCTGAGTGAAACGGAAGATGTTATCGATGAAGAACAGGATATCGGCAGCAGCGCCGTCCTTACCACCACCATCGCGGAAGCCTTCGGCAACGGTCAGTCCCGAGAGGGCCACCGAGGCACGTGCTCCGGGAGGTTCGTTCATCTGTCCATACACCAGTGTGGCCTGACTCTTCTTCAACTCCTCGGGGTCAACCAGCGACAAGTCCCACTTGCCTTCGTCCATGGCCTGGCGGAACTTCTCACCATAGCGGATAACGCCCGACTCAATCATCTCGCGAATCAGGTCATTACCCTCACGGGTACGCTCTCCTACTCCAGCGAATACAGAGAATCCGTTGTGACCCTTGGCAATGTTGTTGATAAGCTCCATGATGAGCACGGTCTTACCTACACCAGCACCACCGAAGAGTCCGATCTTACCACCCTTCATATAAGGCTCCAGCAGGTCGATCACCTTGATACCCGTAGCGAGGATCTCTTTCTTCGTAGAGAGTTCCTCGAAGGTAGGAGCCGTGCGATGGATGGGATAGGCACCCTCCATGTCGAGCTGTTTCATACCGTCGATAGGCTGACCGATCACGTTCAGCATACGACCTTTAATCTGATCGCCGGCAGGCATCACGATTGGTGAGCCCATCGGGATCGCCTCCAGTCCACGGTGCAGTCCGTCGGTATTGTCCATAGCCACGCAGCGCACCGTATCCTCGCCGATGTGCTGCTGCACCTCGACAATCAGATCGCGCCCGTCACCACGGTCAATCTTCAATGCATCGTGAATCTTTGGCAGCACTTTCTCCGCATCCTGACCCTCGGTATCGAAATACACGTCGATTACAGGGCCGATAATCTGGGAAATGTGTCCAGTAATTTGTGACATAAGCTGTTAGTATTTAAGTTATTTATTCGTTTTAAGTTCTAAATATCAGTTAGAGCCGAATGCAAAGATAGTCATTTTCCCCCAAATAAAGAATATTTTTAGAAAATTTTACTTATTTTCCGCAATTATTTGCGTAATGCAATATTATAATTGTAATAATGACTATTGCCCGTTACGTCTTCAATCACCCTTATAAACGGTGGGAATTTCACGCTCTCCTCTTCGGCTACGCCTTTTGACTGCAGGATTACCAGATCGTTCACGGGCTCCAGGAAGGTGTCGATCTCGAAGTGCTGTCCTTTCCAGATAAAACTCCTGCGGCGCTTCTTGATGGTCGAGCGATATGGGTCGGCCTGCTGCAGCATCTGCTCGTAAAGGTTGTTGTCCACCTGTCGCTCCGTCTCTATCACCTCTTTGTCCGAGATGCGCTTCTTTGAGCGGTGTACAATCACCACCTTACCCCTGCTCCACTCCCTGCGACGCAGACGGATCTCGCAGCCTGGCTCGGCCACCAGATAGGTCTGGGTGATGTCGCTCTCGATGGCTCCGGGAATCTCGCCGATGATCTCCACCTTGTAAAGCCGCTCCTGCTCAACGGGCTGCGGCAGTCCGAGCACGTTGCTGATCTCCTTGATCACACGGTTCAACTTAGCATTAAAGTCGTCGTGGTTATTAATCACACGGAGATGCGAATGCCCAGACCATGCGTTGATCACCTTCTTGTCGAGTTCACGGGCCAGTCGCAGACCTTCCTCGTCGGCCTTCTCATAGCGGGTGGCGTTGGTGGCAGTCGTGTAATACTGCTCCGCACCATCAGCCGCACTCACCAGGTGGAGCACGGCGTCGTATCGCCCACGCAGCGCGTCGGGATCGGTACCCGCCATCTTTGTTATCTCCTCCCACTCCTCTGGTTGGATATAGGCCGAGATGTCCATAGCACCTCTGTCACACACGATGAGCACGGGTTTAGTGCACACCTCAGCCAGTCGGGTAAACTGGTCCTCGAGTGCCAGCTGCGTCTCGAGGATGGCGCGCTCACCCTGGTAGTAAAGCTGACGGTTAGGCGTCAGGTAGTTCCAGCCTGCCGTACTGTAGATAGTGGGTACTTCAGGGATGGTAAACACCTTGTAGCCCATCCCCGAGAAATACTCGATAATCCTTACCAGTGCCGTTGTCTTTCCCGCACATGGTCCGCCCGTCAGAACAATCTTCTTTATCTCCGGCATTAATCTTTAAACTTTAAGCATTAAGCTTTATTATTTTACAGAGACACAAAGATACAGAGTTTTTTACCCTTTTACCTTCTTTTTCTGTGTGTCTCTGTATCTCTGTGTTTATTATTTATTTTCAATCAAATCGAAAGTTCGTCGAGGACCTTAATAAGTCGCTTGTCGAAGCGCTTGTCGGTACGGATACACTCTGAGAATGGCACGTACACCACCTCGTTGTTGCGCACGCCCACCATGATGTTGCGCTGTCCCTGCTTGATGGCCTCGATGGCTCCCACACCCGTGATCGAAGCCAGGATACGGTCGCGGGCCGATGGCGTACCGCCACGCTGCAAGTGTCCGAGAATCGACACACGCACGTCGAACTCGGGGAACTCATGCTTCACACGGTCGGCATAGAAGAGCGCACCGCACTTCGGACTCTCCGACACGATGACGATGCACGACTTCTTCGACTTACGGATACCGCGCCCCATGAACTGAGCCAACTGGTCAACATCAGTTGCCTCCTCGGGCACGATGGCAGCCTCGGCACCACAGGCGATGGCGCAGTTCTGTGCCAGGAATCCAGCGTCACGCCCCATCACCTCCACGAAGAAGATGCGCTCGTGAGAGTTGGCCGTATCGCGGATTCTGTCCACACACTCCATGATGGTGTTCATCGTCGTGTCGTAACCGATGGTATTGTCGGTACCATAAAGGTCGTTATCGATGGTACCGGGCAGACCGATACAGGGGAAATCGAACTCCATACCGAAGTTACGCGCACCCGTCAGCGAACCGTTACCACCGATCACCACGAGGGCGTCGATCTCCTCCTTCTTCACCGTCTCATAAGCCTTCGCCATACCCTCGGGCGTCATGAACTCCTTAGAGCGGGCGGTCTTCAGGATCGTACCGCCACGAGTGATGATACCACTCACGTTCTCAGTCGTGAAAGGCTTCACCTCGTCATTAATCAATCCTTCATAACCACGATAGATACCCTTAATATTGAACCCGTTATAGATACCAGCACGCGTGACGGCACGAATAGCCGCATTCATTCCAGGAGCATCGCCTCCGGAAGTCAAGATTCCGATAGTTTTAACCTTTGTCATAACAAAAATATTTTAGTTATACATATTGATCTCAAACCAGAGCACCACCAGTCCGACGAGCCAACCCGCCAGCACCTTCAGCGTCACGTTCTTCACATACCAGCCAAGCCTCATGTGTTCCATCTTCATCAGGGCCAGTCCGCTCACGTTACCCACCGACAACAGACAACCGCCAGCAGCCGTGCTGAAGGCGATGATCATCCAGTAGGCACCGTTCTTGGCAAACTGACTCATATACTCCATATCGGGCACCAGTTCCAGCTGCGAGGCGTCGAGTACCGGATAGAGCGAGATGTCGCTGACGGCAATGGTAAACGTATCGACAATCGCACTGAGCAGACCCGACACCACACCGACGACCCACACACTGTGAATGTTCTCGTCGAACCAGGCCGACACATCAGCGAAGACACCCGTCTCGATCACCACACCCATCGCCAGCATGATGCCCATCACAAACAGTATCTGCTGGATGGAGCCATACTGGATGGCGCGCGGAGTCATCTTCTGCGACGACATCTGGTCGGCTGCCATCAGCTTACGGTTCATCAGCTCGTTCACCACCCAGAGCACCGAGAGCACGCACAGCGCCCCGAGGAACGGCGACAGCTTAGTGATATTATGGAACGTAGGTATGAACCACAGTCCACCTATACCCACAAACAGCATCACCACGCGCTGCCAGGGACTCAGGTTCGTGTCGTCGCCCCGATAGGGCATCGGCGACCACTGCGTGTCGAGACGTTCAGGCAGCATACGACCGATGAATACCGTAGGTATCACCCACGCCAGGATGGCAGGCAGGGCCATATACGACGAGAAATACGTAGCCGAGACAGCCCCGTCGCCCCAGAGCAACAGCCCCGTAGGATCACCGATTACCGTAAAACAGCCACCGCAGTTGGCCGCTATCACAACAGCCGAGCCTATCAGCATCCGCTGACGCCGACTCTGCACGATGTTACGCATGATGACCAGCATCATCGTAGCCGTCGTCAGATTGTCAAGATTAGCCGATACGATAAACGTCACCAGCGAGAGCGTCCACAACAGCCGCTTGGAGTTACGCGTACGTATCCACTTCGTGATAAAGTCGAAGCAGCCGTTGTTGTTCAGAATCTCGATAATGCTCATCGTAGCCAGCAGGAACATCACAATGCTGGCCGCCCGCCCTACGTAGTACAGAAACAGGTCGTCGTAGATATAATACTTCACAGCGTCGCTCGACGGCTCTGCCCCAGCCAGGAAAGTCAGGTATTCAGGCGCATGATGCTCCATCACGAAGTCGGAGCCATAGCAGATATACACCACCCACCCCACGGTTCCGATAAACATGGCGATGGCGGCTTTGTTCACGCCCGTCAGGTGCCCCGTGGCAATCACCACGTAGCCCAGCAGCAGCAGTATCACGATAATCAGAGTCATATATCAGCGTCCAATATTCAGTATGGTTATGAAAGTATGGCTACAAAATTACAAAAAAAAAATTAATTAGCAAAGAAAATTCCGAAAATATTAAAAAAACGACCATAAAAAAAGGGAACGATATACCTGTTGGCAGTAGCGTCCCATTTTGTATAATTATACACAATCTGCAAGACAAATTGAAATCTTGCAGATCTTTTGTATCCATTTTTTACCATACAGTTCTGTAAGCATTTTCACATTGTGAAAATGAATTTTCAAATTCTTCAATTTTTGTCAACTTATATGTATAAGAATGAGGGTGTGCCACTTGAAAAAGCGTATATTTGTATTAGATTTTAAGCAAAAAAGACGTTATGGAACAGATGCACATCAACTTTACACATTTCAAGTCAGAGATTTCTCTTATGAACTACTTCGACACTGAGGACAAATGCAAGGCTGCAATTGCCCAAGAGCGTTGGGGTGATGGTGCTGTCGTATGTCCTTATTGTGGTTGCACCCATACCTATATGACCAAGGAAGGTCGTTTCATCTGCAAGGAGTGTTCAAAGCGTTTCTCTGTCACTGTTGGCACTATCTTCGAGAATACCAAGGTGTCACTCCGCAAGTGGTTCTTGGCTATGTACAAGGTAGCATCAACCAAGAAGGGTGTCAGTTCACATCAGCTTGCACGTGACATTGAGGTGACTCAGAAGACTGCGTGGTTTATGCTGCACAAGATTCGTGGTCTCTTTGGCATCACTGATGAAATCGAACTTGATGGTGAGGTGGAGATGGACGAAATGTATCTTGGCGGTAGGGAGACCAACAAACACGAATCCAAGAAGGTCGCTGGTACCCAAGGTCGTTCAACCAAGACGAAGACTCCCATCTTTGGTATGATTCAGCGTGATGGTAAGGTTGTTGCGATGAAGGTGGAGAACACCCAAGGCGCAACATTGTTGCCCATCGTTGGTCAGTTCGTGAAGGAAGGTAGCATTGCCTATACTGATGAACTGTCAGCATATAATAGTCTTACCAAGGAAGGTTATGACCACCTTATCGTCAATCACGGCAAGCGTGAATTCGTTAGGAGTAACGATATTCACACCAACTCAATTGAGGGCTTTTGGGGACACTTTAAGCGTGTTATCTTCAGTACTTACCACTGTGTAAGCAAGGACTATGTTCAGCGTTATATCGATGAACAGTCATATCGTTGGAACACAAGGGAAGAGAAGAGTTCCTTCAGATTTCACGATATGTTTGTGAAGGCTGTCAAGCACTTTGACTACAACGATGTACTGTCACTGTCTTCAGTGGTAGATACTGAGTATCGTACATTCCACAACAGAGTGTACTATGCTTGGTATACACGTAATGACGTGGCATAAAGAAAGAGCAACCACTGCTGATTGCTCTTGAACTTTTATTGCCAACCTTTGCCCTTAATGTATTTTGATTTACCGTGAACAAAATCTGAAATGTCTTCATTTCCATATGGCTTTTTACTGTCGTGAACATCCGCATATGAACCAAAATCTTCGTGTCCTTCCAATGGTCTCCAAGCACGGTCATAGTTTGTTGAGAATGGGTCATTATTATATGTATGGAAATCTTGATATGTTTCATTATCTGTTCCAACAAGATGATGTCCACCATATTGCTTATCAAGTGCTCGTTCTGTTGCTCTATCAAAATCCCACCTTGAGTCTCTTCCTTGCTCTCTTGCTTTCTTAGCCGCATTTGCATATGTTCTCCAATCAAGTTCAGTGAGAACTTTATTCACCGATTCTTTCACAATTCTGTGAAGGTCTCCTTCTGTTAATCTAATTAATTTCTTATTCATATTATAATACGTATTATTTCGTTATTTTAATAATAAATATCATCAAGATTTGTTTTATTCGATAAATATCTATATATTTGCACAGTAAATGATATTTATTGTTGAATAATAATAGAATTGAGATTATGGTATTATTGAAAGAAAACGGAAGTTTGGATGTTGAACGTATTGACAAATTGCCACTTGAAGAATATATGAATGCAATGGGCGATTTAACGCAAGAGCAAGTAAAGGAATATATATCTAAACTACCAATTAATGAATCAAATGAGCCTATGAGGGCTATAAACGTTGATTCTTCATTTGATATGGGTATGAATGCAGATGAAGTTATAAATAATCTAAGAAATATGTGTAAACAGCAATAATGAAACAATGTTGGTTGAGGGAAGATAAATTACCATCAAATCTTCTTGTGAACTTTTCTTCAAAAATCACAAAGAAGATAAATGCAATCGGTGTCTATAATCGTCAGAATAGTGCTGCACTCACTCAGTGGAGTGAATATCTTGATGGAATGAAGAGTTATCTATCTAAATCTGTAATAGCGTGGGATAATATGAATAGATACCCACGACTCCGCAATGGTGGTAGATTTATTGGGGATTTTGGGTATAATGTTGGCTACACTATAATAAACGATAATGCAACTGGTCAACCACTTGTTTATGTTTTTATGGCAAGTCTAAAGCCAAGAGAATTCGGTTTAAAAGTTCCTCCAAATATGAACGAAAACAGAAATATAAATCAAATTATATCTGAAGTTATTAATCAATACCTAAGACAGAATTTGATATTAAACTAAATGAGCAACCGTGATTGGCTGCTCATTTTTGTATATCTATACATTATTGGTGTTTACTGCCAACAGGTATATCGTTCCCTAAAAAAAAGATAAAGTGCACACTCTTTGCGCTACTACTCCAATCACAGACATAA
>CAMKUA010000020.1:0-36696 GCA_946415825.1 uncultured Prevotella sp.
CAGGCAAGGGCCTTTACATCCGTAATGGTAAAAAGGTCGTGATTAAGTGAGCGAAATGAGAGCTTGTTCTCATTTCCGAACGTGAACGAGCTCGAGCGAAGCTCAAGGTCGTGATTAAGTGAGCTGCCGAGGTGAAGTGTCTGACCCCATACGTAATTCTCTCTACGAGAGAGAATGTAGTATGTGGGGCCCCCAGAGCCTTCACCGAGGCCCCCCCAAAAAAGCTTGTCATCCCGAAGTGTTCAAAATGCTTCGGGATGACTCTTTTTATCACAATAAATAAGAAAATTTTCTTATTTCTCGTTTTTTATTCGTACTTTTGCATCGGTAAATAAGCATTGATGTACCAACAATTGTATCATGTCGCTGAATATCAGTGCATTATGATTGTGTATAACGATAATTCGATTCTTGGTTCATCCTTTCAATGAAGGGGTGTCCCTATCTTATGTTTTCTTCTAAACGATAATGATTATGGGAATAATGAAACAAATGAAAGCTCAACTATTCATTTTTATGGCGATAGCTTTGTTGACTTCATGTAGTTCTACAAAAAAAGTGGCTTATCTGGAAAACTCCTCTTCGGTGACTTTATCAGAGATAGGGCAGATATATGTGGCACGAATAAAGCCTCATGACGAGTTGACAATTGTGGTTAATACCCTTACGCCTTCAGCTGCTGCTCCATTTAACAAGACGATTCCTACAACCATATCATCGAGCAACACTAATCTCACCACTCAGCAGAGTCTGCAAACCTATCTGGTTGACGATGAAGGAAACATCAATTTCCCCATCGTTGGTACTGTCAAGGTGGGTGGACTAACCAAGACAGAGTTGGAGCATCTGTTGTTAGAGAAGATAAGTCCCTATCTGGAAGCTACAGAGAATCCGATGGTAACAGTGCGCCTGTCGGGGTTCTCGTTTTCGGTTCTTGGCGAGGTGTTACAGCCTGGAAGATTTGATATCACCAATGAGAAGGTGAACATTTTTGAGGCTCTTGCCAGTGCTGGTGATATGACTATTTATGGTGTTCGTGACCGTGTGAAGCTGATTCGGGAGGACGGAAACGGTAAGAAGACTATCTATATACTGAATCTGAACGATGCCAATATCGTGAATTCGCCTTATTACTATTTGCAACAGAACGATATCGTCTATGTAGAGCCCAACAAGGCTAAGGCACAGAACTCGGAAATAGGTTCTATGACGACACTTTGGTTCTCGGCTACAAGTATCTTGGTGTCGATTGCTACACTGGTGATTAGTCTTTTGAAATAAAGCAGAATTGAGAATAATGAAAAAGAATCCTTCAGAAATCCGAGCAGAAAAGAGATATACAATCTTCGACATACGTTATCTCCGACAATTGCTTATTGAGAATAAGAAATGGTTTGCATTGTCAGTCGTTTTCTGTCTGTGCTGCGGTTTGCTTTACATCTATTTAGTCCATCCTTCTTATAATGTGTCGGGAAAGATATTGGTGACTGAGAAGAAGGCCAGCTCGAGTTCGGCAAGCAGTGCGGCAGTCATGTTGGCCAATCAGTTGCCCTTGGGCCTTGGAAGCAGTCTGGGTGGTGCCATTGGCATTGAGAATGAGAAAGAAATCATCGGTTCTAAGTTGTTGGCCAGAAATGTGGTGAATCATCTTGGGCTGCATACGGAATATCGGCTCAAGAAGTTCATCAAGAAGAGTCTGGTCTATAAGTCCCAGCCCGTCATTGTTACGGCAAGTCCTCAACTCCTGCAGTTTATGGACGACGAACTGCCTTTGAAACGTCATGTGGTAAAGCTCTCTATCCAGTATTCTGCAGATGGAGATGGTTATCAGGTGGACGGAACGGTTATTTCTGGTAAGAACAAGACGGAGATTGCTGAACAGCATTTCAAGAGTCTGCCTGCGACCATCAAGACAAGAATCGGAACCTTGACACTCTCGGAGAATAAGGAACTGACGGCAAAACAAGTTGAGCTCTATGCCGAAGGCTATGAGTTGAGGGTGACGGTAATACCCCCAAGTACGGCTGCCAGACAATTCAGCAAGAGACTGAATGTTAGTTCTGCTTCCAAGAAAGCCACCAATACTGTCAACCTGTCTATGAATGACGAAAGTATTCTGAGGGGGATGGACTATATCAACTGTCTTGTTGATAAATACAATGAGTTCTCTACTGACGAGAAGCACAAGGAGGTAAGCAAGTATGACCAGTTTGTGAAGGAACGCCTGGAAAAGGTGGATGAGGACTTAGGACTTAAGGATGAGACCTGGGAGTCGTTTAAGAAGCGTAATCAGGTAACCGACCTGAAGGCGGATGCTGAGGAGATTATCACCAAGAAGAGTGCCTATGAGACGCAGATTGTGGGACTGGGTATTCAGTTGCAGCTGCTTGACTATCTGAAGCAATATGTGGATGATCCTGCCAATGCCTATGAGATTATCCCTGTCAATATGGGCGTGTTTAGCAGAACCTCCGTTTCACCTACAAATAATACTGTTGATGCTTCGCCGTCGAGTCTGAGTACCGGTGATGCCATCAATCTGATCAGCCGACATAACGCGATGGTGACAGAGCGTAACCTGTTGCTGAAGAGTGCTACGGAGATGTCACCGCAGGTGAAGAAACTGACTACTATGATTGAGGATCTGCATCCTGCCATCCAGAATGCACTTCACAGGGATATCACTTCTCTGCGGTTACGGAACAACACTCTGGAACGGGAGTATAACAAATATATAGCCCGTGTGTCGGATGCACCAGAACAGGAGCGTACTCTGACCGAGATCGGACGTCAGCGTAAGGTTAAGGAAGGCGTCTATCTGTCGTTGTTACAGAAGCGTGAGGAGAATGCGATGGATCTGATAAACACGGTGGATAAGGGCCGGTTTATCGATATGGTACAGTATAACAAGAAAGTAAAGCCCAAGACTTTGATGGTGTTGTTGCTGGCTCTTGTGCTCGGATTAGTTCTTCCTTATCTGTATTTCTTCCTTCGCAGAGGTATGAGGAGCACCATCGGGAGTTATGATGAGTTGGCATGGTTGTCGTCCTTGCCTATTCTGGGAATTGTTCCAGAAAGCACGGACCAGACGGATGAGGCTTTCCGCTCGCTTCGTACCAATCTATTATATCAGAAAGGAGATGATTGGAAGGTTATTCTGCTGACCTCTCATAGCGATGGTGATGGCAAAACCTACATCTCAGATCATCTTGCTGAGGCATTGGCCAATATCGGCAAGAAGGTGATAGTATGTGACATGGATTTCCGTCATCCGTCAGTTGGTGGATCAGGCATTTCTGCCAAATACGATGTTCTACCAGCAAAGAATGACCGTTCTTTACATCCTGCAGATATTCTGGGACACCAAGATATGGCACAGACCATTGCTTCATTGAAAGATCAATACGATGTGGTCATTTTGGATGCACCAGCCATAGGAACCTATCAGGATGCTTACGAACTTGCGGGATTGGCAGATATGACTTGTTTCATCTGTCGGGCAGGCAAGACACCCAGACAGTCTGTTGATGTTCTTTCTGCAGGCCGTCTGCCAGTACCTTGCCTGATTCTGAACAGAAGTAAGAAATAAGAACGATGGAGAAAACATATCTTTTGTCAGTCTGTATCACCTCCTATATGAGGGTGAGGGAGTTGGAGAGGTGTCTCAAATCCATTGACTCCAGCCAGGCAGAGAAGATAGAGGTCATCGTCAGTGAAGACTGTTCGCCTGAGCGCGAAGCGATCATTAGGGTGGTGAACAGCTATGCCGAGAAGTCTCCATACCATGTGGCGCTTAACTTGAATGAACATAACCTTGGTTACGACCGCAACTTGAGAAAGCTCATCTCACTGGCATCAGGAGAATATGTCATGTATCTGAGTGACGACGACTGTCTGTTTCCAGGGAAACTTGATGAGTTCTTACAATGCTTGGAGAGAAAACCGGCAATAGCATACGGTTCGTTCTGGTATGGCTATAAGGAGAAAAAAACGGCCCGACGCAAATATGCATCCTCACACGAGATACCATCAGGAGAAGCGTCAGCAGCTGGGCGTGTCTATGATGCGATACTCTTCTCGGGCTTAACATTCAGGAAAGAACTGGCCGACAGCATTGATGGAGAGAGGTTTAAGAACCTGAATTATTTTCAGGTGTATCTGTTTCTGAAGCTGGTGTTTTCTTATGGAGGCTATTATCAGGATACACTATTGATCGATAGCGTATCAGATGGTGAGAATGCTTATGGTCAGGTGAAGTCATCAGGAACAGGCAATAATCTGCTTGCTGACCGCGAGTCTGTTTTCTCAAACTTAGAATTCAACAAAGGCTTGTTTAAGGTTATCCAGATGTTTGATGAGGACTATGGGACTGATGTGTTTACTCCGTTCTGCAAAGAGTATTCCATCAGGTCGTTCGGTGGCTTCTGTAGAGCCAGGGAACATGGACTGAAAGTTTATTTGGAGTATTGGAAACGACTCAAATCCTCAGATGTCAAGTTGTCGGCAGTAGGTTATTTATATTTCCTTTGTGTCGGAATACTTGGAGCCAAACTGAGTAAGGCTTTGTTTGCTCTGCCAAAGAAAATGCTGGTAAAAGTCCGCAAACACTATTGAAATGGAGGAACGTAAGGATATCTGTGCAGGTGTGGTCACCTATCATCCGGACATCAGGCTTTTAGAGGCTAATCTGGAAGCCCTGATCCCTCAGGTATCAATGGTTTATGTGGTTGACAATGGGTCAGAGAATGTAGCAGACGTTCGTTCCTATGTGGAAGGGAAACCTGAATTAAGACTGATCTGTAATTCAGAGAATGTAGGAATAGCAAAGGCCCTGAACCAATTGTGCACTGCGGCGAAGCAGGATGGCTATGCATGGATTCTTACAATGGATCAGGATTCTCTTCCTGCATCAGATATGGTGAAGTGGCTTTCGACATATACAGATAGCTCTGTCTATGGTATCATTGCCCCGAGGGTGGAATTTCGAGATGGTGATACACTCATTTTGTCAACCAAGGATGGTGATAAAGACACCGTAGAGATATCGGCATGTATAACCAGTGGCAGTCTGACCAGGATTGAGGCCTGGGAGAAAGTCGGGGGATTTGATGAGTGGTTTTTCATTGACAGGGTCGACAATGAGTTCTGTACACATCTGCAGACAGGCGGGTATGTGATTCTTCGCGTTAACAAGGCTCTTCTCTATCAGCGGGCAGGGGAGATGAGATATGCCACACTTCCTCTTATAGGTAATATCTTGTTGCCTTGTTACAGTGAAGTGCGAAATTACTATATTTGTCGAAATTCGGTCTATTATTTCCGGAAGTATCATCATGACATAGACATCTGCCATCAGATAGGCACCTTCATCTATTCCCAGACGGTCAGATTCCTGTTTGAACCGGGACGATGGGGAACGGTACGTTCGACGATGCGTGGCATCCGTGATGGCATGAAAAAACAGATAGTCTCATGAATCTGGTACTTTATTTGTCGATGGTTGTTGCTGGCTATCTGGGCGCACTTTATGAACAGATGCTTAACCGCTCCAGCAAGTGGTTGTTAGGGGCGACAGTCATCTTGTTCGTATTGACAGCGTGTTCAAGACTGGGTTATAGCTATGCCTATAGTGACTTGACGGAATATGTCCATTATTTCTTGGACGACAATGATGTCTATTTTGAACCTGGTTATGTGTTCTTGACGGATTCTATCAAGTTCGTCTTTGGAGATGAACCTTTGGTTTTGATAGGTTTTATAGCGCTTTGGGTAGTTGCTGCCGCTATGTTGTCAGACTTGGTTTGTACCCGACAATATGGATGGGATGATCAGGAAGAGGTAAGCTTTTACCCATCGACTCTTATCTTGGCGGTCATTCTTTATTGGGGATGTAGCTTTGCCTGTGAGGGTTTGCGGAACGGTCTGGCCATATCCCTGCTGTTCTGCGCTTCTTCGTTGGCCATCAATGAGCGTGAGGGTTTTGCTACGCTGATATGTCTGTCGGCTTTGCTCTTTCACTATTCGGTCATCCTTTTCCTGCCTGGTATTTTGGCATTGTGGATAATCAAACAGTTCAATCGGGATGTTTATATCTATTGGTTTGTCTTACTGATTGTACTGGATATCATAATGGCTACTGTTCTTACGTTCCAAATCCCGATAGTGTCAGACCTGTTTAACCTGATGGGAGAGATAGAGATGCTGTCGCATTATGATAACTACAATAATGAAGATGCAGGCTCTTATTTCAGTACACAATATGTCACATATCATTTGTTTGGTTTGTTGATGTTGCTGGGAGACCTGAATGACAAGAAATACAATCGTGCAGTGATGATCTATTATATCGGCTTGACTCTAGGAACTTTGTTCAGTACATCTATCATCGTGATGCGTATCCAGTGGCTGTATCTGTCTATGATTGTGTTTGTTCTCTATTATTTTCTTCGAGATCAGAAATGGGATTTGTGGAAAAGACAGTCTGTGCTCGCAGGTTATATGTTAATTGAGTCAGTGATGGTCCTCCGCTATTTAGGATGGCATGTATGATTATTAGGAATGAGCAGTAGTTTAATAGAAAACTCGGCATTTAATCTTTCATACAGGGGTTTCAATGCGCTTTACCCTCTGATTACCACAGCCTATATATCTCATATATTTCTGGCTGAGGGGGTAGGGCAGATAGCATTTGCCATCAATATAGTCACCTATTTCACACTGGCAGCTTCGTTGGGAATTCCGAACTATGCTGTTAAAGTACTGGCGCGAGTCAGGAACAATTCTGGATTGCTCAACAGGCGTTTTTCCGAACTGGCGGCTTTTATCCTGGCATCGTCGGTGCTTGCTGCCCTGTTGTATGCAGGAACTGTCATGCTGGTGTTTCGTGGCGATGAATTGAAACTCAATATGGCGATAGCCCTAGGAATGATGGTGGTATCAAACATATTCTACTATGATTGGCTGTTCGAATCGGTAGAAGATTTCAGATATCTGGCATATCGTTCCATTACGATAAAGGTCGTTGCTTTAGTGCTGATGTTCCTGACCGTGAAGACACGTGATGACATCCTTATCTATTGCTACATATTTGCCGGCATCACCGTCGCTAATAATCTTTGGAATCTGGCATCCTTTAGACGATATGCTCATTATGTGTCAGAGGAGTTGGATATCCGTCAGCACTTAGGACCGGTATTCACTCTGTTTGCAGCAGCTTTTGCCACTGAGGTATATACTTTACTTGACTCCACAATGCTTGGCGTGATGTGTCCGCCAGAATATCTGGGCTATTATTCAAATGCATCACGTGTGGTGAGAGCTTCCTTTGGATTGGTATTTGCGGCTATTGCTGTCTTTAATCCCAGGTTGAACTATCTCTATCATTCTGATAGCCAGGAGGCTTATAAAAAGACGTTCCAGAGGTTTTATAATGTAGGTATGTACATCGCCATTCCTGTGGCTGCTGCTTTATTCATGTTAGCACCCCTAGTAATGACACTCATGTTTGGCGATTCGTTTACACCTGGTATTTTGACGCTTCGGATGCTATCGTGCTTGATTATCGTATTCACGTTAGCTTCGGTGTTTGGCCATATCGGATTGATTATTTATGGAAAAGAGAAAGTGATTCTTGTTGCAGCCGTCACGGGAGCAGTCTTGAATTTTACGATGAACAGGATGTTGATACCACTTTATATGCATCAGGGAGCTGCAGTTGCATCTCTGATCAGCGAGTGTGTGGTTACTCTGCTGTTGGTGACTGTAAGCTTAAAATGTTGTAAAATAGAGTTAATGAACAGGAATATAGCCTTATTGGCTTTGCTTTCTGTTATGTTGTGTGTAGGATGCGTGCTTATATAATTTCACTAAACTTCAATCCAGGGCATGTTTCCCATATGGTGGCCTACTATCGGCAGTATGAGGAATTAGGTTATGAGAGCTGGTTGTATATTGATAAAGGTTTTATTGAGTTTATCCCTGCTGATTGTCGTTATATCGTGTATGGCATGAATAAGCCAGAAGCATGTTCTTTGGCTGTTTTCATGTTCCCCAGTTATAAGAATCTGTTGGAGATCAGGTCACTGAAACGGCAGAAGGGATGTAAGATTGTCTATCTGTTCCATGAACCCTTGGATAAATACTCTACCTATAGGGCTGCTGGTTTCTCTTGGTTGAAGATGATGAAATTACGGGTTGTCAATATGGTTAATACCTTGACTGTAAGATGGTCGGATTTAATCTTTATTCCATCTAAGAAGGCCATTTGCTATTATGAATCCAACCCTTTATATAAGAATCCTAATTATTATTATTTGCCATTGTTGTACGATGATGAGCAGGCCAAAAAGACGGGGAAGATAGAGCGAAAGTTCTTTTCTTATATTGGAACTGTTGCGCCCGATCATTCTTTTGAAGAATACATGGCTTTTGTAAAATGGGCTATCCTGAACAACCAACTGCCTGACTTTAACTTCCTGATTGCGACAAGAAATAAGGTGAATCGTACTACAGACACCATCATTCTCATCAACACAAGAAGGTTGACCATCTTCGACGGAGTGCCATTGACAGACGCTCAGATCAATAATTTCTTCTCGGAATCCATTGCCATTTGGAATGCCTATACACGAACCACTCAGAGTGGAGTCTTGGCAAAGTCATTCATGTTTGGAACACCTGCCATTGTCTTGAAGAAGAACTTGTCGGAGTTTGTGGAAGACGGTAAGGAGGTTGTCGCGATTAATAACAATACAGACTATCATGAGATTGCGGACGCGTTGCTCAAAATCAAGAATAACCATGCGTCTTTTTCTGATTCTTGCAGAAACCGTTTTCTGAATACTTTTTATTATAGGAAATTTAATAGTTCGGTAAAGGATGTTCTTAAATAGCACAGCATGCAAATTATTGCGATTGTCATTAGGTACGAGCAAGGAATTGCCTGAACCTATCTCAGATGAGGAATGGCAGTCAGTATATAAACTGTCTAAGCACTTGAGGTTGGGGGGCGTTCTTTTTTCGGCCGTAGAATCTTTACCGAAAGCATCATTACCTCCCCGAAAACTGATGATGGAGTGGTATCTGCATACAGAATTGATTAAAAAGAGAAATCAACTGCTCAATAGTGAGGCCGTCAGACTGACACAGCTGTTTGAGAATGATGGGTTGAGGACAGTTATCATGAAAGGTCCGGCAAATGCACGCTTATATCCAGATCCGATGCGTCGTAATACGGGTGATATAGATATTTGGGTAGAAGGCGGTAAGGATGCTGTCATCAGTTATCTCCGTAACAAAGGAATAAAAACATGGAGTCATCTAGACTATCATCATGTGCAGCTAAAAAGAAATGATAAAGGGGTGATCGTAGAAGTGCATTTCCGTCCGTCATCAGGTAATTATAATCCGATAACCAACCATAGAATTCAGGCATATTTGGAAAATGAGTTGAAAACTCAGAGTCAATTATATAATGGATTCTATGTTCCCTCGAAGAAATTCGATCTGGTGATGCAGTTGGCCCATATCCAACGGCATTTTCTTGGTGGAGATGTCTCTATGAGGCAATTGGTCGATTATTTCTTTCTCCTTCAGTCATCAACTGATGAGGAACGCAACGAAGTCTCTACTCAGCTTCAACGACTGGGATTAAGAAGAGTGGGTGGGGCTGTGATGTGGATACTTGTACATGTCATGCTGCTTGATGAGCAACTGATATTGACCGAAATGGACGAGCACAGGGGGCAATGGATGCTGGATGACGCCGTTACTATAAAAAAAGATACTGACACAAAGGTCTCTGCTCTGAAACAGCTTGTGAAAGAAGAGAAGAGACGACTGAAGATGATCCGGTTTGCCCTCAGTGAAACATTAGTAATGGATATGAAGTGGTGGCAATACATTGCAAAGACCCTGCCTCTTCGAATAGGGAAACATTCTGCAAGAATACAAAATAGTTAAGATAATAAGTTTATATGTCTGATTTTAAAGATAAAGTCCTTTTGATAACAGGTGGCACAGGATCCTTCGGTCACGCTGTTTTGAGACGTTTTATAGATTCTGACATCCGTGAGATAAGAATATTCAGTCGTGATGAGAAGAAACAGGATGATATGCGACATGCATTGCATAATCCGAAAGTCAAGTTTTATATAGGTAATGTCAGGCAGAAATCATCTGTAGATGTGGCCATGAAAGGCGTTGATTACGTGTTTTCTGCAGCTGCCCTGAAACAAGTGCCCAGTTGTGAGTTCTTTCCATCGGAAGCAGTGCGTACCAACATCCTCGGTACGGAGAATGTGCTGGACTCTGCGATAGAACATGGTGTGAAGAAGGTCGTTGTGCTTTCTACCGACAAGGCTGCCTATCCCATCAATGCGATGGGTATGTCGAAAGCCTTGATGGAGAAGGTGGCCGTATCAAAAGGTCGTGAATTGGGAGATAATGCAGTTACCACAATCTGTTGTACACGCTATGGTAATGTCATGGGGAGTCGTGGCAGTGTTATACCATTATGGGTGGAGCAGATGGAAGAAGGGAAACCTATTACCATCACAGATCCTAATATGACCCGTTTTATGATGACACTTGAGGATGCTGTAGATCTTGTGGTTTATGCTTTCTTGCATGGTCATAATGGAGACCTCTTTGTTCAGAAAGCTCCGGCGGCCTCTCTGGAGGTGTTGGCCCAAGCTCTGATAGATGTTTATTCCAAGATGCCCGTCAAAGGTACAGGTAAACCTTTTATCGGTTACACCCCGGAAATAAAGGTCATTGGAACGCGTCATGGTGAGAAACTCTATGAAACACTGGTAACCCGCGAAGAGATGGTACGTGCCATAGACATGGGAGATTATTATCGTATTCCTTGTGACTCACGTGGGCTTAATTATGATGACTACTTTACGGTAGGTAATGAGGATGTGTCGAAATTTGAAGACTATCATTCTCATAATACACGACTTCTAAATAAAGAGGAGATGAAAGAGATGCTGTTAAAACTCCGCTTTATCAGGGAAGACCTTGGTTTGATAAGCAGAACAAGGACAAAAGAAATCAGATCAGAATAAGTTTTGTTGTTTATGAAGGTATTGGTTACAGGAGCAAAGGGGTTTGTCGGTAAAAACCTGTGTGAGTCCCTGAAGAATCTGAGAGATGGAAAAGACAGGACACGTCCTGCCTTGAAAATCGAAGAGATATTTGAATATGATATAGAGACACCGGAAGAGGCACTGGCGGATTACTGTCGGCAAGCAGATTTCGTGTTCCATCTGGCAGGCGTGAATCGCCCGAAAGATCCTTCTGAGTTTATGAAGGGTAATTTCGACTTCGCGTCAAAAGTTCTGGATGGCTTAAGACGTTGCCATAATAGATGCCCGGTGATGATATCCTCGTCGATCCAAGCTGGTCTGAACAATCCGTACGGAGAATCAAAACGGGCAGAAGAACAATTGCTGTTCGACTATTCGAAGGAGTCTGGCGCCCCAGTTTTAGTATATCGTTTCCCAAATATCTTTGGCAAATGGTGTCGTCCGAATTATAATTCAGCGGTGGCCACGTTCTGCCATAACATTGCTCATGATCTGCCCATCCAGGTGAACGATCCCTCAACTCTATTGCATTTAGTGTATATCGATGATGTTATCAGAGAATTACTGGATGCCCTTGAGGGAAAAGGTCATGCCATTGGCGATTATTACGAGGTTCCTGTCGTCCATGATGTGACTCTGGGTGAAATCGTCGATCTCCTTGGCAAGTACCACGCCCAACCTTCTACACTCATCTTGCCGGAAATACCAGAAGGCTCGTTTGCAAAGAAATTATACTCCACCTATCAGAGTTATCTTCCTAAGGAGAAGATTCCCATCCCTTTGAAGATGATTGTTGACCAACGAGGCTCGTTTACGGAGTTGATGAAGACACAAAATTCCGGTCAGTTCAGCATCAATATCTCTAAGCCTGGCATTACCAAAGGACAACACTGGCATCACAGCAAATGGGAGATGTTTATCGTTGTGGCTGGACATGCCCTCATTCAGGAACGCAAGATTGGTACTGACGAGGTGATCGAGTATGAGGTATCGGGCGAGAAAATGGAGGCCTACCAGATGCTTCCGGGCTATACCCACAACCTGATTAATTTGTCGGAGACAGAGGACTTGGTTACGATTGTGTGGGCCAATGAGAGCTTTGACCCAGAGCATCCCGACACTTTCTATGAAATAGTAAATGAAAAAAGATAATGGCGAGTTTTAAGAATAATGGCAAACTAAAGTTACTGATTATTGTTGGTACGCGACCGGAGATTATCCGGCTTTCGGCAGTTATCAATAAGTGCAGACAGTATTTCGATACCTTATTAGCCCATACAGGCCAGAATTATGACTATAATCTGAACGGTGTGTTCTTCAAGGATTTGAAACTGGCAGATCCTGATGTCTATATGGAGGCTGTTGGTGCAGATTTGGGTGAAACAATTGGCAATATCATTGCTCAATCATATAAACTAATGGTTGAAACGAAGCCTAATGCCGTTTTGGTGTTAGGCGATACAAACTCTTGTCTCAGTGTGATAGGTGCCAAACGGTTGCATATACCTATTTTCCATATGGAAGCAGGTAACCGTTGTAAGGACGAATGCCTGCCAGAGGAGACCAACCGCCGTATTGTGGATATCATCAGTGATGTGAATATGGCTTATTCCGAGCATGCCCGTCGCTATCTGGCAGAGTGTGGCCTTCCTAAGGAACGCACTTTCGTTACCGGCAGTCCGATGGCAGAGGTGTTGCACCAGAATCTTGGACAGATAGAAGCATCGGATATTCACGAACGATTAGGGTTGGAGAAAGGAAGGTATATCCTTCTGTCTGCCCATCGTGAGGAGAATATCGATACAGAAAAGAACTTTGTGTCTCTATTCTCTGCCATCAACAAAATGGCAGAAAAGTATGATATGCCAATTCTCTATTCATGTCATCCAAGAAGTCAGAAGCGCATCAAGGAAAGCGGTTTTCAGTTAGATCATCGTGTTATTCAGCATGAGCCTCTTGGCTTTCATGACTATAACTGCTTGCAGATGAATGCTTTCGTTGTGGTTTCTGATAGTGGAACGCTTCCAGAAGAGGCTTCTTTCTTCCTCAGTGTTAACCGACCTTTCCCTGCGGTATGTATTCGTACCTCTACAGAGCGGCCTGAGGCCTTAGACAAAGGCTGTTTCGTTATCGCAGGTATTGAGGAAGCATCACTATTGCAAGCCGTTGATACTGCGGTTTCATTGTCAAACCAGGGCGACCACGGCATTCCAGTACCAGACTATATAGAAGAGAATGTTTCGACAAAGGTGGTGAAGCTGATACAGAGTTATACAGGTGTTGTCAATAAAATGGTGTGGAGAAAAGATGGACATGAATAAAAGACTTTGGATTGTTTCGGAGTTCTTTTATCCGGACGAAACGGCAACAGCCTATATTCTGACGAACATCGCCAATGCCTTGTCGGAAAAATATGAGGTCCACGTCATCTGTGGACCAAAATCTTCGCGTATAGCATCTGTCAGTCATCTTAAGGAGTCGATAAAGATTCATCGGGTCAGGTCGTTTAATCTAAGCAAGGATAAACTTTTTACTCGCTCGATACGTTTATTGTTAATCACCATTTCTTTTGCAGGGATCTTGTTATTTAAAAGTAAACGGAAGGACAAAGTCCTTGTCGTAACAAATCCGGCTCCATTCCTTGTGATAGCCAGTTTTATTAAGAAAATCAAACGGTTTGAGTTGACCATCTTAACCCACGACTTATTTCCGGAAAATGTGATCCCCGCAGGAGTTATACGTAGTGAACAGTCGCTGCTGTACAGATTGTTATTGTGGAAATTTAACCGTTCCTATGCAAAAGCCGATAAAATCATTGCGATAGGTCGGGATATGGAAGAGTTGATCCGGAATAAAATCAGTCAATATAATAGTAAGGCAGTTGTAAAGGTCATCACCAATTGGGCGGATCCATGGATTAATGTCAGTCCAGCCAGACCTTGTCTTGACAAGATAGAAATCCAGTATGCAGGTAATATTGGGCGTGTTCAGGGATTGATGGATTTCCTGGAGGTCTTTAAAGAGGCAGAAAACAAATCTGTTTTGCTTTCCATCTGGGGTGGTGGAGCCATGTGCTCGACTATCATGAACACCATTCAAGAATGGAAATTGGATAATATCTATCAGCATGGGTTTTATACAAGAAACCAGTATGAACAGATTATTCAGGATTGTGATCTAAGTCTTGTTACATTGGTAGATGGTATGTACGGTCTTGGGGTTCCTTCGAAAGCCTATAATATCATGGCAGCGGGAAAACCAATCTTATTTATTGGTTCTCGAGACAGCGAGATTTGGCGCCTGGTAAAGGAAAATGAAATTGGTTATTGTTTTGTTCCAACGGATAAACAAGGAATATTAAAATTCCTCCAATCTCTTTCTCTGCAGGATAGGAACCGTTTTGCTGAGATGGGCCGAAAGGCGAGGGAGTTGGCTCTGACAACCTACGCGAGAGATAAGATACTCTCTGAGTATTGCAAGTTTATATAATCATGAGAAGTTTTATGTGTGATAACTGACGATTTGGCAAAAAAATGAGCCATTATTGTAATTTTTTAGTGAATTTGTTTTTTATTATTTAAAAAATTCGTATATTTGCACTCGAATTCAATTAAACGTTTAATTTAAAAATTTGGTAAGAAATGAAAAAGCAGTATTTTACTCCTGAAATGGAGGAGTTCAAGTATGAGATTCCTACTTTGTTCGAGACAGAAGAAGCAAGTGGTGCTGAGGCTGGAACCCACGATGATGGTGGTGAAGAAGCTCTCTAAAGAGAACTTGCATAGTTTCTTTGAGAACTTTAGGACAAAACTGAAGAACCTGCATAATCATGCAGGTTCTTTTATTTTATATGAATGACATGATCGCAGAGTTCGCTGACGGAAGACCGATGCGTAATGAAGATCATGGTCTTCTGAGGGTATTTTTCAAAAAGACGGGTATAGAGTAATTGTTCTGTCTGTTCATCGAGGGAGGCGCTTATCTCATCAAGCAAAAGGATATTACCCGGACGTAGCAGACCGCGTGCTATCGCTATGCGCTGAGCCTGACCTTCACTCAAGCCACCACCACGTTCGCCTAGGTCGGTATCCAGTCCTTCGGGTAGGTCGAATACGAATTCTGCAACAGCGGTCTGGAGCACCTCCTTTAACTGCTCGTCGGTAGCATCGGGATTAGCCAATAGTAGATTGAAACGGATGGAACCACTCATCAAGGTATTGCCTTGAGGGACATAGACGAAATGCCTGCGCGTTTTTTCACTGACGGGCTCTTCCACCTTATTTATATATAGGGATATGCTGCCGCTATCAGGCCTTATAAGAGCAAGCATCATACGAAAAAGTGTTGTCTTACCAATGCCAGTCGGTCCCATTAGTGCTGTTTTACTGCCTGGCAGAAAAGAATGGGTGAAATGATTAATCACCATGCGGTCACCGGTTGCATAATGAAAGCAAACATCCTTGGCTTCAACTCCAACAGGTGAAAGGGTGGTATCTTTATCATCAGAAGGAGATGTTGCATCTTTGGGGGATGTGGTTTCTGATTCAAGCTCTTCCAGTCTGTCGATACTTGCAGTAGTGTGTATAAGGGACGTTATAGTATTCAGAAGTGATAAGATAGGCTGCTGTATCTGACCAACAAGCTGTAGAAATGACGTCATTACGCCAAAGGTAATGGCACCACTTCTCAACTGGAGACCTCCCCAAATAAAAGCAAGCATATATCCAAGTCCGAATGCAGTCCCGAATGTAATGCGCATAAGAACGGTAAAACGAGCTCTCCGCATCATATTACCTTTCAACTTCTGTTGCAAAGAGTCGAGTCGGTCAGTGATCCAATCTTCACTGTTCAGAGCTCGTAGGATGGCGTTCAACTCCATACCTTCCTGTATTTGCATCTGAATGCGACTTTCATCTTGACGAATATCCAATGTCATTTTCCGTAACTGATTGGATATTAGCTTGCCAAAGGATATGGCAATGGGGGTAAGAAGTAAGATGACCCACGCCAGATTCTTATCCATGGAATACAACAGCAGAAAAGCTCCAATCAGTTGGAAACCGGTAATTATTAAATCAGGTATGGTAGATGTCGTGGCATTGCTCACAACCTCTATATCCTTTGTCATTCGAGAGGCTACATCACCAGAATGAAGGTTCTGCTCTTGATATAACTCTCTGTTAAATAACAGACTGAACAGACGGAGTCTAATGGTGTTGGATTGTATGGTATTGGCAGAAATGGTCATGTAATAATAGGCCTGTCTGAGTAAAATTCCTCCCATGACAGTCAACACCAGAAGAACAATCATGACGATAATGTCTTTGGATGTACCTGTACGGATTGTGACATCAATGAAAAACTTGCAAAGCCATACCATCAGCAGGCCAAGCAGTACTCGTACCATTCCTGCCACAATACGTACAGCCGAGTTGCCCCGGATGCCTCTTGTGTTGCGCCAGATCCAAGCTAAATACCTCACATTAATCTTCCGTCAGGCCCAAATCCTGCCACTTCTTAAGAATGGTAGTTACATCTTTATTTGCAAGCTCTTTATCAACCTCGTATTCTTCGCAAAGAGCAGAGGTCAATGTGTCGATAGTGAATTCGCCTTGTCTTGAAGCTTCCTGCCATAACCAGGCTGCTGTCTCGTTTAAGCTAAGGAGTTGTCCGAAATCGAGCACTTCAATACCTTCAGCAACAATTACCTTGTCACCGCAAACATCACGTAATATAAAACCTTTTTTCTGTTTCATTTGTTGAAGATTTATTGATTCTTTGTAATCGTGTCCCTGCATAATCTTGCTGCATCTTCATCAGGCAGGCATTCCAGATGCCAAACAGGGACTAAACTGATAAGTCTTTCTTTAAACAAGTGTAAGCCATCGCTGATATCCTTATTCCAACGCTTCCCGAAGATACTTTGAAGGAGGATGAAATAAGCTTCAACTTTGCTAAGGCGTCTGATCTTGTTGTATGGAGCCTGGCTTAATTTGACCAGACCACCTAAGGGATAGTCAACATTGCGATAGCATGGAGTTTTGCCACTCCAAGGTGAACCATAGACCCTAACATTGCCATTATCTAAAATCCGAATAATAGGTTTGTCGTCATTGATGAGTTCTGTTCCCTCAAAATGCTGGAGCCATAATCTTGAATGGGTGCTCTTGCCTGTTCCGCTATTACCTAAGAACAAATATGCTTTTCCTTGATAACTAACAGCAGAAGCATGTATGACGCTTGTCATCGTTTTGAGAGCAGAATAACGGTAGATAATGGTTATTGCCATATCAAGCGCCATCTTTAGTTGGATGCCTGTCACAGTTAGTGTTCCTTTATGATAATCGTTTTCACAGACTAACCAAAACAGATCTTTCCCTTCCCATTTATATTCAAATATGTCTTTTCCATCAGACGTATGACCATTTGTCACATCCAAATTAACTATTTGTGAGAATGTGTCCTTTGTGTATGTTTCGTCAAAAAAACTTGCTTGTCTGATAGTTACAGTAAACAAGCAAGATGAAGCGAAAGACTCGTCTGCCAGAAATGGCTCGTAGTCTTTCATTTTGTCCAGTATCTGTTGGTCTGCTTCTACACAAAAGCAATTGTCTGCTACCTTATAATATTTTTTGTTCATATCCTTCTGTATATTGCTAAAAGATATCTTCTAAAAGGTAAGAGCAAGAACCATATGCGAGCCATTATTAATCTAATAGGCGTGTATAGATAGTGATGTTTCCCCTTTGGATCGATGACGTAATCTACACGTGCAGCAATGTCTTCGGTGTAGCAATGCTCCTGTCCAGAGAGATTCCCGTCTCCCATCAGTGTGATATTGTTACCATGGATATCGATGATGCGATGTATGACGTATCGGCTATCATTAACCCAGGCCAGAACGACGTCTCTCTTGTGAGGGACTGTAGGTGGAACCAAAAGGACATCCTCCTGACCTCCAATGATAAATGGCAACATGCTGTGGCCATTTGCCCTGAGCGTTACTTTCTGTCCTTCCTTTAAAAGTTTGACGGCCTCTATTATGATGGATGGTTCTGTCATAAAACTTCCTAATCAACAAAAGAACATTACTGCGTTCTTGCTTTTAAATTCAGTGCAAAAGTACAAAGATTTTTCCTTTTCTTTGCACGGATTACACGGATTAACACGTATTTTTTTGTTTTTTCACTTTTGAATTACTTCAGTTCCAGTTCTTTCCGAAGTCTGTCAATCTCATCACGGTACTGGGCAGCCTGCAGGAAGTCCAGGGCTTTCGCTGCCTCTTTCATCAAACGGGTTGTCTCTGCGATGCTCTTCTCCAACTGTGGTCTTGTCATACGCACTAAGATTGGGTCGGCAGCCATACCTACACCAGTGTCAGGTACCAGCATCGCCCTTCTCAGTTCCTTCACGTCAGGACGGTTCTCTTTCTGCAGTGAACCAGTACTGATGTTCTTGACAATCTGCTTCGGGGTGATGTGATGCTCCTCGTTGTAACGGATCTGCTTTTCTCGTCTTCTCTGGGTTTCGTCAATAGTCAGTTGCATGGAAGCCGTGATGGTGTCTGCATACATAATGACCTTTCCGTTTACGTTTCTGGCAGCACGACCCGCTGTCTGGGTCAGACTCCTGTGACTGCGCAGGAAACCCTCCTTATCTGCATCGAGGATTGCAACCAGCGATACTTCTGGTAAGTCAAGGCCCTCTCGTAACAGGTTTACACCGACTAACACATCATAGACACCCTGGCGCAAATCGTTGAGAATCTGTACGCGGTCAAGGGTCTTTACGTCACTATGGATATAACTCGTTTTGACTCCATGTCCCAACAGATATTCTGCCATCTCTTCAGCCATGCGTTTTGTCAGGGTCGTAACCAGCACGCGCTCCCCCCGATGACTACGTGTCAGGATCTCGTCCAACAGGTCGTCAATCTGGTTCTTACTGGGGCGCACTTCAATCTCTGGATCCAGCAACCCCGTAGGACGGATCACCTGTTCTACAACCACACCCTCAGCCTCTGCCAGTTCGAAATCGGCAGGGGTAGCACTCACATAGATAACCTGATTGATCTCTTCCAGAAACTCCTCAAAGCGCAAAGGACGATTGTCGAAAGCAGCGGGAAGACGGAAACCATACTCAACGAGGTTCGACTTTCGACTGCGGTCTCCACCATACATGGCACTGATCTGAGGCACAGAAACATGGCTCTCGTCGATGAACAGCAGATAGTCCTTGGGGAAGAAGTCGAGTAGGCAGTAAGGTCTTTCTCCAGCCTTTCTGCCATCAAAGTATCGGCTATAGTTCTCAATGCCTGAGCAGTGACCCAGTTCCTTGATCATCTCTATGTCGTATTCCACACGTTCCTTAATGCGTTGGGCCTTGTCGGGATCGCCCATCTCCTCGAAGAAGGCCACCTGCTTGGTCAGGTCGTCCTGAATATCGTGGATAGCGATGTTGGTCTGCTCCTGAGAGGTCATAAACAGGTTGGCTGGGTATAACTTATACTCGTCAAGCCGGGCCAGACGGTCGAAAGTGATTGCATCCACCTCTTCTATGGCGTCAATCTCATCGTCCCAGAACGTGATGCGAAGCACCACCTCACTATAGGCCATCGCTACATCCACCGTGTCACCTTTCACACGGAAATTGCCGCGTTGCAAATCCAAGTCATTTCGGATATAGAGTGACTGCACCAGTTTTCGGAGTAGGGCATTGCGATCCAGCTTCTGTCCGACGTGCAATTCGATGACATTCTCTTGGAGAGCCACTGGACTCCCCATGCCATAAATGCATGAAACGGAAGATACAACGATAACATCGTTTCTGCCTGATAATAAGTTTGATACGGCGGAAAGTCTCAACCTGTCAATCTCGTCGTTAATGGCCAGATCTTTCTCGATGTAAATATCGGTTGCAGGCAGATAAGCCTCAGGCTGATAATAGTCGTAATAACTCACATAATACTCTACGGCATTCTGGGGAAAGAACTCTTTCATCTCCGCATACAGTTGATGAGCCAGTGTCTTGTTATGGCTGAGGATGAGTGTCGGACGATTATGATTGGCGATGACATTAGCCATTGTGAAGGTCTTTCCAGAACCCGTGACACCTAACAGCACTTGAGCCCTGTCGCCACGGTTTAGTCCCTCTGTCAACTCCCGGATGGCCTCTGGTTGGTCACCCGTCGGTTTGTAATCTGATGTTAATATATATTTGCCCATGAGTGTGCAAAGATAATAAAAAATTCATAATAAGTTATCTTTCAGTCATAATTTTCTGCAAAAACCTTTGTAATTTGCGCGAAAATATCTAATTTTGCACCCCGAAATGAAGAAGTGCGTCATTATACTCTCTTGCATAGTACTTCTGATGAGTGGTTGCTCGTCAGAGTTTAACAGTGTCTATAAGTACGGTGATACCGAAGCCAAATACGAGGCAGCCAAGGAGTTCTTTGCCCGTGGCAAGTTCCAGCAGGCGTCAACCCTGCTCGAAGAGATTGTCACGATTAAGAAAGGCTCAGATGAGGCTCAGGAGTGTCTTTACATGCTGGCTATGTCGCAGTATTGCAACAGGGATTATGAGGCCGCTTCAGAGACCTTTAAGAAGTACGGCTCCAGTTATCCCCGCGGTCTCTATGCCGAGCCTGCCGCTTTCTATGTGGGTGAATCGCTCTATGAGAGTTCGCCAGAGCCCCGTCTCGACCAGTCGCCTACCAACGGTTCCATCAATGCTTATCAGCAGTTTATGGATCTTTTCCCCGATTCCAAGCTGCGTCCCCGTGCTCAGGCCCGTTTGTATGAACTTTACGACAAACTGGTTCAGAAGGAGTATTACTCAGCCGAACTCTACTATAATCTCGGTGGTTACTTTGGTAACATCAATTCTAACGAAGAGAGTAACTATAACGCCAGTATCATCACGGCTCAGAATGCCCTGAAGAACTACCCCTACTGTAGTCTGCGTGAGGATTTCATGCTGCTCATCATGAAGAGCAAGTTCCAGTTGGCAGAGAACAGTACCGAGGAGAAGCGCCTGGAGCGCTACCGTGACGCCGAGGACGAGTGTTATGGCTTCATCAACGAGTTCCCCGAGTCGAAGCATGTCTCGACAGCAGAGAGATATATCGCTAAGTGTAAGAAGGTAATTAAGGATTAAACATTAAAATATCAATATGGATTACAAGAAATCAAAAGCCCCCGTTAATACTGTAACTCGTAATATCATGGATCTTTGCCGTGATACCAACAACATCTACGAGAGTGTGGCTATCATCTCTAAGCGTGCCAATCAGATCAGTCTCCAGATCAAGGAGGACCTGTCTAAGAAACTGGCAGAGTTTGCTTCTTATAACGATTCCCTCGAGGAGGTGTTTGAGAACAGAGAGCAGATTGAGATTTCCCGCTATTATGAGAAGTTGCCAAAGGCAACCCTTCTTGCTACACAGGAATTCATTGAGGATAAAGTGTATTGGCGCGATCCTACCCGTGATGCAGAGCAGGATGAAAACTGATAACCCTTTTGTGGAATGATTCAGCGTAAACAGACTCTTTATCTCTTGGCGGCCATCGTGATGACCGTCATTTGTCTTTGTATGCAGATAGGCTCTTTCAAGGGTGCAGGCCTTGAGGTGGCCCGCGTGTATAACCTATGGTTCACCGATCCTCTGGGCAAGCACCATTTCGATACGTGGCCTCTGTTGGCTATCCTGTTGCCTACAGCCGTGATTGGCACCTATACCATCTTCCTTTATCACAACAGGAAGATACAGGCACTTTTCTGCCTGTTTAATGCCTTGCTGATTATCGGATGGTATGTGTGCTTTTTCGTTATTTCGCAGGTGGTAGGCGATAAGTCGTGGGGAACGGTTGATTTCCGTCCTACATGGCCGGCAGTGTTTCCCGCTATCGCGTTCGTGCTTTACCTGATGGCCCGCCGTGCCATCAATGCCGACGAGAAACTGGTCCGCTCGATGGATAGAATCAGGTGATTATGAGCGTCCGCAGAGGGCGGCGTAAGGACAATTACGGCAGCGGTCAAGATCGCTGGTTGGTGTAAAGGCGAGGTCGGGATTAAAGACCTCGCTTATTTTTTCTTGCAGCAGTTGCATGAAGCGCTCCGTCACGTTGGCAATGTCGCGCACAGGCTCTTTTCCTATGTTGAGCGTCGGATCGTAATCTTCCGCCGCGGCATGTTGGATAAAGAGCAGGGCAGGGGAGACGGGCAGACTGGTGTCGCGCCTGACGATGTGACTGTATAGGAAGGCCTGCAGGTAATAGTCACTATGGTCTTTGATGTTCTGTGGATCGAAGATGGCATCGATGTCAGGTAGATTCTTCTGCTGTCGTCCGCCGGTCTTGTAATCCACCACACGTATGCGCGTCTCTCCTGTCGGATCTGTTACCTGATCCAATCGGTCTATATAGCCGCCGATGGTTGTTTGTAACGCCATCTCTCCGTCGATGTCGAATGGCATGCTTACTTTCTTCTCTAAGCCGAGAATAGAGAAAGGGGTGAGGCGCCGGTCAGTCTCCAGAAGTTGTTTGATATACTTGATAATCACCTCACGGTTGATGAGTTGCAGACCGTCGAGAGGAGGCATCGGACGTTGCGGATCCTTTATCTGGAAAAGCTGTTCCTTGATGGCTGCATCTACAGTCTGTTCTATCTCCACACCGCGCTTCAACTGATCGTCGATGGCGAGTGTCGTGATATGGTTGCCTGTCAATGCCTTCAGTCTTTCGTAGATGAGTTGTGCCGATAGGTGGAAGATGTTGCCGAAGATACGGTTGTCGATTACGTCATCCTCGTTGTCATCGGGTTCGACGAGGTTGCAGATATAATGGTAGTAGAACCTCAGTTGGCAGCGCAGATAGGCACTGATGGCTGTAGGACTGATGCCGCCTCGTTCTTTGCTGAAACGCTGCAGCAGTATCTCCCTGACGGCCTCCGTCTTCTCCAACGCATGTGGGAAACGTGGATTAAGGCTCTGTCCCGATTTCAGTGCCTTGAAACTGATCTGCTGTCCGCTCTCCACCATGAGCTGCAGCATAAATCGCGACATCTCTCCGGTCTGTCCGTCGCTAGTGGCATTGTTATAGACAAACGTGACATCCGAGGCGCGCTGAATCAGCCGGTGGAAGTAATAGGCATAGATGGCCACCTTATGGTCTATCGTTGTCAGACCGTATGCCTTTCTGATGCTGTAGGGTATATACGACGTGTCGTTGACTCCCTTCGGCATGTTACCCTCGTTGCAAGAGAGTAGCAACACGTGATCGAAGTCGAGATTACGGGTCTCCAGCACTCCCATCACCTGAATACCCTCAGCGGGCTCTCCATGGAAGGGAATCGTCGTCGATTGGATAATCTGCATGATAAGCCGTTGCAGGGTAACGGGATCTACATCCAGGTCGCCGCTCTCCTTCAGTTCACACACTCGGTTCAGCAATGTATAGATGCGGAAGAGCGACTCCTGTGTCAGGGCGTCGGGATCCTTCATGCTTACAGCCACCTGGCGCACGGCATCACGAAGCCACGGCAGTATATCCTCAGGCAGGGTGTCGATTGTCAGATACTTGGCAAACGGATGCTGACTCAGGTTCCTGAGCAGACGGGGCTGATAGCGCCCCGTGATCTTACTGCGCCCGAAGATGCGGAGATTCAGCAACTGACTCACCAGGGTAGCAATAGGTGTCAGGTTAAGCGGGTAACCTGTCGTGACGTTCACCTTCTCCACGGCTTCGGGCAGGCAGTGGATGGCGGTTGGCAGGAGCGCCTCGTCGCAGAGTACGATGGCCGTACGTCGGCCGCCGGCGATGCGCTTGTCGTCCAGCCACTGACTGATGTATCGGGCCTGTATATCCTCGGTAGGGGCAGAGATGTAGGTCAGCTGCTTCTTCAGTCTGAAGTTCGAGTAGATGCTGGGGTCCTTGCTGTCCAACTCGTTGGGGAAGTCGCTCAGATGCTGGGCAATGTAATGTCCGCTGTCGTTCTTGCCCATGTAATAGTCGTCGAAATCCCAGTAGAAATGCGCCCTTCCTTCTGCCTTCAGCCTTTGGAACAGCGTCTGCTCCACCTGCTGAAGCAAGTTGAAGCCAACAAAGATATAAGTGTCATAGCGGAATTGGATATGTTCATCGGTCACCACCTGCCGATAGAGTGCCCCCTCGTAGGCCAGTTTCTGACTGGCCAGTCGTTCGTTAAAGGCGTGATAGATGTCGCCGATGTGACTCCACAGTCTGAGGAACCTCTGTTTCAGTTCGCTGTTGTGCTCTTCCGAGAAGTTGCTGAAGAACCGGCGCAGCATCACCTTCTGCTCCTCTGTAAGATACGAGATGTCGTCGAGTTCATGGATGTCCCTGAGGTTGCTGAACACCTTGTCGGCCGAAGCCATGTTCTTGTCGAGATCGTCGAAGTCGGCCAGCAGCAACTGTCCCCAACCGTAGAAGTGGTCGAGTGTCTCGTCGATGCCTGTACACTGGGTGAAACATTGATAGAGGTCGCATACCAGTTTGATGGGATCGGCCACTTTCCGTTCCGAGTGACTTCTGAAGAGTTCACTGATGGTGATGTAGGCCGGACTCCACAGCGGCCTCCCTGCCATGCGTGCCAGGTGCTCGTTCAGAAACAGCGAGGCACGTTTGTTGGGGAACACCACGGCCACGTGTGCCAAGTCGGTTCCGTATTTGGAGAGCAGGTCTTCTGCTACGTATTCAAGGAAACTCTTCATGTCAGTACACTTGTTTATGATGTTTTCACTTCTTCAATCTGGTTACTATAGACGTACCACAGATAACCTGTGATATGACTGTGCCCCATCGAGGCCAGCAGGTTCATATACGTCCTTACCTGGTCGTGGTATTCAGCCTTCGGACTGCCAAACTTGAAATCCACGACGATCCATTCCTTCCCATCGGTCATCACACGGTCGGGCCGTTGCTCCTTCACCTCGCCGTTCTCTACCGAGAGAATCGTACACTCGTTGAAGAGCGTCCATCGCGAGGAGAACCAGTCGGCTACCTTCGGGTTGCTCAGTCGTTTGCGCAGCATGCCGGCGATGCATTCTGCCGTGATGTGCTCGTCGTAGATCACGCCCTCAAACTGCAACCGCTGTAGGGCATCCTCGATATCGTCGGTCGTGCGGATTGTCGAGAACAACTGGTGCAGCACGCTGCCCGTCTGTATATAGTTGCGCTGCTGCTCGTCGTCTTCGTCTTTTGCTGAAACAAAGTCGCGGCTGCGGTTACTCTGTCTGAAACTGACCTTACTTTCCTGATGGCGGAAGTCCACAGTCAGCGGTTCCGAGGGCTGCAGGAAGGGGTTCTCACTTTGCGCCGTCTTCTTGGGCTTTGCCGGTTCCCCGCTGTTTCCATAGGCAAATTCTATGGTGCTCTGCTCGTCCTCAATACCTGTCAGACTCGCTTCGGGCAGTTCTTTGGCCACGAGCGGCAAACACTGTTCGATGAGGGCAGAGCGCCCGCTCGAGGCTTTGCGACGCCCCAGCACATACAGTCCCTTACAGGCACGTGTAAAGGCTACGTAGAGCAGATTCAGGTTATCGACGGTGTTCTGCAGGTGTTCGTGCAGATAGTCGTGCTCGTAGATCGTTCCCATCATCTGCTTCTGACTGTAGTCGATGGGGGCGATAGGCAGTTCGCTGAAGGGTTCTTCTTCAGGACGGCACCAGATGATGTTGCCGCTCTGTTTCTCCAACTGCCAGTCGCAGAAGGGACAGATGACGTAGTCGAACTCCAGTCCCTTCGACTTATGGATGGATATAATCCTGACACCTTCGGTCTCGTCGCTCTGAATGGTCTTGCCGTGCAGACTCTCGTCCCATTCCTTCAGGAAGCCGTCGATGCTCGCAGTATTGTCGCTCACATAGCTGGCCAACTGATCGTAGAAGGCACACACGTAGGCACTCTGTCCGTTCAACCGTTCCAGGTTAAACACGGCATGCAGGTACTCCACCAACTCATAGAGCGGCATGGCCATCAGGTCGTTCTCATGCCCCCTGTAGGCTTCAGGCAACAGGGCGTCGAGGTCGCACGTGCTGAGCAGCAGGTCGTTGTCGCTGGCCGATTCCTGCAGCACGTCGATATGCCACAGTTTCACGATCGAGGCTTTCGTCAACAGGTCGTCGGGGTGGGAGAGCAGCCTGAGTGCCTGTACCAGCAGATTCACGGCTGGCGATGCGTCGAGTCTGAAGGCCTCGTCCGACACAATCGTCACCTCCGGCATCTGTTCCATGAAGTACTGGGCGATGACGGGGATGTTGGCATTCATACGTACCAGAATGGCGATGCTCTTTTGGGCGATGCCACGTGCCCTCAACATGCCGATTGTCTCGGCCAGTTGTTGGAGTGTCTTTTCCTGATAGTCTTCCGCCGTCAGCAGTCTGATGCTGACCTCCCCCTCTACGGGGCGTTTCCCGGGCACCTCCTGTTCCACGTCGGCATAGGCTCTCTTCAGTTGTTCTGCCTCCGTCTTGTTCAGTTCCGCCTGGGCCAGATACTCCAGATTTGCAGCCTGTCTGAAGAAGGTGTTATTGAATGTGATGATGTTTCTGTCCGACCTGTAGTTGGTCTTTAATGGAAGTGTTATAATCTGCTGGGAATTAAATTGTTGTTCAATGTCGTTAAGCAGTCTCCAGTCGCCCGATCGCCAGCGGTAGATGCTTTGTTTCACGTCGCCTACAATAAGACTGCTGCCCTGTTCGTGACTCATCGTCTCGTCAAGCAACACCCTGAAGTTCTGCCACTGCACGGTCGAGGTGTCCTGAAACTCGTCGATCATCACATGTTCCAGTTGGGTGCCTATCTTCTCAAAGATAAATGGCGAGTCGCTCTCACCGATCAGCGAGTGCAGCAACTGCTGGGTGTCGCTCAGCAGGAATCGGTTACTCGTCTCGTTCAGTTCCCTCACCTTCCGTTCGATGCTGCTCAACAGCCTTAACTGGTTCAGGTGTCGCAGTGTCAGGTCGGCGCTGTTATAGCGTTTCCACTGACGAGTGCGCTCGTCGATAGCATAGCGCAGTATATCGCCCAGCACGCCGTCGGCCAGTGCGTGAATCAGTTCGCGCTGCGGATGGGTTTTCCGGTACCATTTCGTGGGGTCGCCCACACAGTCGCCCACGCGCTTGCCCACAATGCTTTCATCGAAAGTGCCCTGACGCAGTTTGATGAAGAAACCGCAGAGTCCCTTACTGCCGAAGGGGAAGTCGTCAACCGTCAGCCCTTCGCCTTCGATCGTGTCGAAGAAGCTCTCGGCAATATCCTTCATGCGCTCCGTGGCCTTATTGCGGATCTCGCGCAGTCGGGCGGTGTAGTCTTCAAAGAATCCCGGCTCCGCCATCTTCTGTTCCAGAGCCCTGCTCACCTTCTTGTATTCATCGCGGAAGATAGTGCGGCCGAACTTCTTGATCTGCGAGATCACGTTCCACGACTTGTCGTCGGAGATGTTCTCCATGATGTATTTCAGGATCCACTGCAGCACGATGTCGGTCGTGCTCAGGTCTTCTATCATCTGATCGACGGCCAGCTCCTCCACCTGTACGTCGTTGAGGCCTATCCGCAGGTTTGTCGTCAGGTCCAGTTCGCGGGCCATGTTGCGCAGCACGCTCTGGAAGAAGGTGTCTATCGTCTCTACCCTGAAGTAGTTGTAGTTGTGCAGCAGATTGGTCAGTCCCATTCCGGCCCGTTCACTGATGGTCTTGGGCGGCAGTCCCGTCTTCTCCTCGATGGCTTGCAGGTAACCGTCCGACTCGGGCAGTCCCTTCCAGATGCCGTAGAGCTGGCTCAGTATGCGCATCTTCATCTCCTCCGTAGCCTTGTTCGTGAAGGTCACGGCCAGTATCGACCGGTAACTCTGCGGGTTCTCCACCAGCAGCCTGATGTATTCTGTGGCCAGCGTGAAGGTCTTGCCGCTTCCTGCCGATGCCTTATAGACGGTCAGTGGTTTCCTGTTCATTGTGCTTACCATCGTCTGAAGAGTTCAAAGTCAAAACTGATGCCGAACTTCTGGAACTGAGTGTTCATGAAGTTGGCAAAGATTCCTACGGAGATATATCTGTTGGTAAAGCCGTAGCCCAACTCTATGTAGGGGCGGGTGTGATCTACGAGCACCGAACTGATGTAGATTCTCTCCTTCTCGATATACTTGCCCAGATAGGGTGTCCATGTGGCAAACAGCAGGGGCGACTCGTACGAGATGTTGTTACGCAGGTAGAAGTCCGACTCATTATAGATTCTGCTGTCGAGCAACTGGAAATCGCCGCTCCAGTCGTCGTCCCAGTCTTCTGGCAGGTTGTTGTCGCGGAAGTTGGCATAGTCCAGGAAGTAGTTCTCGTGTCTGCTTGTGTAGAATCCGTAGCCCGAACGCAGGTTGAGCAGTCTGAGTCCCGGCAGTTTCACCTTCCACTGCGTGTCAAACTCCCACCGCTCATAGGCGATGTTCGACTTGAAGATGTTCTTGAAGCTCCTTTCGTAGTCGATGGCAATCACCGGACCTCTGTTCAGCCAGGGCGACAGTTTGATGCCGATTGCCGGTGCAAAACTCCTATATATGGTCGGTACGTTGTAGTAGTTCATCACCTCCTTGTTCAGGGCTGTGCGCTGGTGATACACGATACCCGTCTCGATATCGATCCAGTCGAACAGCATGATGTTGTTGAATATCTCCAGATGGTTGTCTTTAAACTTGTCTATGTCCAGTCCGCTGAAGTCAATGGTGTCGCCGTATTCGTGTCTTATCTGGTCTGCCACCGTCGAGTTGCTGATGCGGTTGCCGTTGCCCCATACGATTTCTGCGTAACCATTACGTTTCGGGTTGTAGGTCATGCGTAGCGGTGCTGTGAAGTAGAACTGTCGCTGCTTGAAGTTATAGCCGAAGGTAGGCTTCAGCGTCAGATAGCGGTGCGCCGAGAAGGTGTATCGCGTGTGCAGCTTCATCTTGTACGACAGTCCCCTTCTGCCGTCGTATCTCAGGTAGAGCGGGTTGATGATGGGCGACAGGTAGAACTCTGCCACATCCGATTCTGAGGCGATGGGGGTTACCAGTTGGTCGCCGATGGTGTCCCAGAACACTTTCTTCAGCAGTCGCGGAAAACGGTTCTTCTCCTCTTTCTCTGTGGTGTCGGGCGCCACCGTGTCGGGCTGGTGCGCCAGGTCGTAAGTCTGGTAGATGCGCTTGTCGGTCTCAGTGAGCGGTATCGGTCGTATCGAGTCCATCATCTCACGGCTCGACACCCTGTCGATGCTGTCGGGCAGCGCCGTGTTGCAGTGATAGTTGGCGTCGAAGAGGGCCGATATGCGGTTGCCCATAAAGCGGAACGTGGCTGCGGTGGTGCATTTCTTGGGCATCAGCGACAGTGCCCTTTCTTCGCCCTGCTGTATCTCCGTACGGAAGGTGATCATGTCGAACTCGCCGTTCAGTGTGGTGCGTATGATGCGACCCGTCTTCGTCTCTATGATGGCGTAGCCGTTCAGCAGTTGGGTGTTGTAGCGCTTCGGACGGAAGTCCAGTCGTGTCGTACTGTCGTTGAGCTGCTTCTCGGTGTAGTGATAATAGCGGCGGTTGACCCTGTTGAAGGGCGACAGTATATGCCCTTCGTAGAGGTCGATGTCGTAGATGTTGGGCGTCATATAGTCCAGCAGGGTGGGCATCGCCTTACGGTTTCTGGGCACCGTTCCGGCCAGCACCTGACTGTTGATGTCGTAGTCGTGCACGTCGGTGAACTTCACCTTGCTGTACGACTCGCGTATATACTCCCTGGGGTCCTTTGCCAGCACGTACATTGTGGGGATGAGCCAGAGTATGGCGTTGCGCTTCTCGACGTTGAATCTGAACTTGGCATACACATGGTCCTCTATGCCGCTTATCTCCGGTCTGAACGTCTCCTGATAGCTGTAGATGCGTTCGAGAATGTCGGTTTTCTCCTTGGCATGCGTCGTACAGGCCATGCTCAACAGCACGCCCCCCAACACCAGCCTGAAGTATATAAACCTAATTCCCAACTTTTTAGTTCTTTAAGCATTAAGCTTTATGATTTCAACACAGAGATACAGAGACACAGAGTTTTTCAATCTTCAATTTTCAATTTTCAATTTTTCAACAAGATACTTCCCGGTCAGGCTCTCCTTGCAGGCCGCCACCTCCTCGGGTGTTCCGGCCGCTACCAAACTGCCGCCCTTGTCGCCGCCGTCGGGCCCCAAGTCAATCACGTAGTCGGCACACTTGATGATCTCCATGTTGTGCTCGATAATCAGGATGCTATGCCCGCGCTCTATGAGGGCGTTAAAGGCCTCGAGCAGTTTCTGTATGTCGTGGAAGTGCAGTCCTGTTGTGGGCTCGTCGAAGATGAAGAGCGTGGGGTCCTGCCTTTCTTGACCGATGAAGTAGGCCAGCTTTACGCGCTGGTTCTCACCGCCCGAGAGCGTCGATGAGTTCTGCCCGAGTTTGATGTATCCCAGTCCCACATTCTCGAGTGTCCTCAGTCGCTTCGCTATGATGTCGGTCAGCTGCCTTGTCTCCTTGTCTCCCTGTTCGCCTGACTCCTCGAAGAACTTCACGGCCTCCGATATCGTCATGTTCAGCACGTCGTCTATGTTCTTGCCGCAGTAGTTCACGTCGAGAATCTCGCGCTTGAAGCGGTGTCCGTGACAGGCCTCGCACTCCAGCACGATGTCGGCCATGAACTGCATCTCTACGGTAATCACGCCCGCACCCTTACATGCCTCACATCGCCCGCCGTCGGCATTAAACGAGAAGTACTGCGATGTAAATCCCATCTGCTCGCTCAGCGGCTGTTTGGCATAGAGGTCGCGTATGGCGTCGTAGGCCCTCACATAGGTGGCCGGGTTCGAGCGGGTGCTCTTGCCGATGGGGTTCTGGTCCACGAACTCCACGCGCCTCACGGCATCCACGTCGCCGCCCAGTCCGAGGTATTCGCCTGGCGCGTCGCACACGTCGCCGATATGTCGTTTCAGGGCAGGGTAGAGGATACCTTTTATCAGACTCGACTTGCCCGACCCCGACACGCCCGTCACCACCGTCATCGCGTTCAGCGGTATCTGCACGTCGATGCCCCTCAGGTTGTTCATCCTGGCCCCCTTGATGTCGATATGTCGGTTCCACGGCCGGCGACTTGTCGGCACTGGTATCTGCTCCTCGTGCAGCAGATACTTCACCGTGTAGCTCCGGGGCCATTTCTGGGATGCAGGTAAACTATTGTCTTGAACTCCTTGAACTCCATGAACTCCTTGTCTCCCTAAAATCTCTTTCGCATCCCCGTCGAACACGATTTCGCCGCCCAGTCGTCCGGCGTCGGGCCCTATGTCTATCAGGTGGTCGGCCGCCCGCATAATCTCCTCGTCGTGCTCCACCACCACCACAGTGTTGCCCAGTGCCTGCAGTTCCTTCAGCACGTGTATCAGTCGGTCGGTGTCGCGGGCGTGCAGTCCGATGCTCGGCTCGTCGAGAATGTAGAGCGATCCGATGAGCGAGCTGCCCAGACTGGTGCAGAGGTTGATGCGCTGACTCTCTCCGCCCGAGAGCGAGTTCGAGAGCCGGTTCAGCGTCAGATAGCCCAGACCTACGTCGAGCAGAAACTGCAGTCTGCTGGTAATCTCTGTCAGCAGGCGCTTGCCTATCTCGGCGTCCTGCTGGCTCAGTTCCAGCCGTTGGAACCACTCCTGCAGCCTCACCACGGGCATCTGCACCAGGTCGGTGATGCTCCTTCCGCCTATCTTCACGTAGTCGGCCTCGGGCTTCAGCCTCGTGCCGTGGCACGTCGGACAGTTCGTCTTACCCCTGTAGCGGGCCAGCATCACGCGGTATTGTATCTTATATTGGTTCTCTTTCACCATGTCGAAGAAGGCGTCGATGCAGGGCCGTTCCTTCTTCCCCTTGTCCGAGGGCAGTCCGTGCCACAGCCAGTCCTTCTGCTGCTGGGTGAGGTTCATGTAGGGCTCAAAGATGGGGAAGTCGTCCTGCGCGGCATGACGTATAAACCACTGCTGCCACTCCTTCATCTTGTCGCCGTGCCAGCACACCACGCAGCCGTCATATACCGACAGCGTCGAGTTGGGTATCACCAGTTTCTCGTCGATGCCGATGATGCGGCCGAAGCCCTGGCACTCCGGACAGGCCCCTGCGGGCGAGTTAAACGAGAACATCTGGTCCGACGGTTCCTCGAAGGTCATGCCGTCGGCCTCGAACTTCATCGAGAAGTCGTAGCATATCGACGGTGGGAACAGCAGTCTCATCTGGCCGTGCCCCTCGTAGAAGGCCGTCTCGGCCGAGTCCACCAGTCGGGCTATCGCGTCCTTCGCATCATCTACCGACAGACGGTCGATGACAAGGAAAGCCTCCCCCTGTTCCTCTTCAAAAGGAGGGCGCGTTTGTTTTTCGAGCTGCTCCAGATAGTCGTCAATTCTAATGAAGGAAGTGTCTGTGCCCTCACTTCCCCCCCTCCCTTTGGAGGGGGCAGGGGGGAGGCTCATCCTCACATAGCCTTGCTGCATGTACATCTTCAGCTGCTGCTCCATCGTCCGGCCCTCGCGCAGCTCTATGGGTGCCATCACCACGAAGCGGGTGCCCTTCGAGTATTCCAGCACCTTCTGCACCACGTCCTCCGTCGAGTGCTTCTTCACCTCCTGTCCGCTGATGGGCGAGTAGGTCTTGCCGATACGGGCGTAGAGCAGCCTCAGGTATTCGTATATCTCGGTCGAGGTGCCCACCGTCGAGCGCGGGTTTCGCGCTATCACCTTCTGTTCGATGGCAATGGCGGGCGGTATGCCCCTGATGTAGTCGCACTCGGGCTTGTTCATCCTGCCCAGGAACTGGCGCGCATAGCTCGACAGACTCTCCACGTAGCGCCTCTGTCCTTCCGCATACAGCGTGTCGAAGGCCAACGATGATTTACCGGAGCCACTGACTCCGGCAATCACTACCATCTGGTTTCGGGGAATCTTGATGTCGATATTCTTCAGGTTGTTCACCCTCGCCCCTTTAATTTCAATTGCGTCGTTCAAATTAGTTTTTATTTTTTAACACAGAGATACAGAGACACAGAGTTTTTTCAATTTTCAATTGTCTTCAGTCTCTTTGTTGAATCATTACAGAATACTCTTCACCGCTTCGAGCATGCCCACGCTCTTAATCAGGTCGAGGAACTGCTTCACCATCGTGTTCAGCCCCGGAATCCTGTTCAGGTCCTCCTGCCAGATGGCAGTAGCCCCCAGCACGCCGTCGGTCACGCGCTGCGTGTCGTCGGTAGCCCACAGCTCCTTCAGCAGTTCCATAATCTTCGGGTCGTCGTTAGGCTTGATCTCGATGCCGTCCTCGCGCTTGCCGCCCTTGTAGTAGGTGATGATGGCAGCCAGTCCGAACACCAGTCCCTTGGGCAGTTCGCCCTTGCGCTCCAGATAGGTCTTCACGCCCGGCAGGTCGCGCGTCTGATACTTCGGGAACGAGTTGAGCATGATGCTCGTCACCTGGTGGTCCACGTAGGGGTTGTCGAACCGCTCCAGCACGTCGCGACCAAACTTCTCCAGCTGCTCTATGGGCAGGTCGAGTGTCTGCATCAGCTCGTCGAACTGCACCTTATGTATATATTCCGAGATGATGGGGTGCTGACAGGCGTCGCGCACGATGTCCACGCCACTCAGGAAGGCCACCGGACTCAGTACCGTGTGCGGACCGTTCAGCAGTGTCACCTTCCGCTTGTGGTAAGGCTCCTCCGATGGCACGAACAGCACGTGCAGTCCGGCCTTGTCGGCAGGAAACTCGCGGGCCACCTCTCTCGGCGCCTCGATCACCCACAGGTGGAAGTTCTCGGCCTGCACCACGAGGTTGTCTCTGTAGGATATCCTCTCCTGAATGTCGGCTATCTCCTTGCGCGGGAATCCCGGCACGATGCGATCTACGAGCGTGGCATACACGCCGCAAGCCTCCTCAAACCATTTCTTGAAGTCGTTGCCCAGGTTCCACAGGTCGATATACTGGTAGATGCACTTCTTCAGCACGTGGCCGTTCAGGAATATCAGCTCGCAGGGGAAGATGATGAGCCCCTTCGTCATGTCGCCGTTAAACGTCTGGTAGCGTCGGTACAGCAGCTGCACCAGTTTGCCGGGATAGCTGCTGGCAGGCGCATCCTCCAGTTTGCAACTGGGGTCGAAGGCGATGCCCGCCTCGGTGGTGTTCGATATCACGAAGCGCATCTCCGGCTGGTCGGCCAGCGCCATGAAGGCCGCGTTCTGCGTGTAGGGGTTCAGTGCGCGGCTTATCACGTCTATGCGCTCTATCGTGTTCACGGGCTCACCGTTCTCGCGGCCCTGCAGGTTGACGTGGTACAGGCAGTCCTGCCCGTTCAGCATGTCCACCATACCCTTCTCGATGGGCTGCACCACCACCACCGAGCCGTTGAAGTCTGTCTTCTGGTCCATGTTCCAGATAATCCAATCCACAAATGCGCGCAGGAAGTTACCCTCGCCGAACTGTATCACCTTTTCAGGCATCACGCTCTTCGGAGCAAATTGTTTGTTAAGTGGTTTCACGTTCTTAATTCTGTTTTTATTGTTGTTAAACTTCTGTATCAGCCTACAAAGGTACGATTATTTTCTGAGAAAAACCAAATAATCCCCAGAAAAAATATTAGTGTTGATATCATAGGTATTATTTAGCCTGTATATCGTACCTATGCTATGAGTCACATACCTCGAAAGTCTCGAAATTCATGGCTTCTCATAACGAATGTTTATATTGTTCTATAACAACAATTATCCCCGCCATCAGCGGGGATAAGAGATGGGTTGGATTAGCGGGCGCTGACGTATTTGTGGAGTGTCTTGCGGACGGCTCCGGGGCCAGCGAAGAGTTCCTTCACCATGCCTTCGATCTGCTCACCGAGACCGGCCTCGTAGAGATCGAGACCGAAGACATCCTTGCGGCTGTAGAGGGCCTTCAGCGGACTCCAGTCCTGGTCGGCCTGACCAATCTGGAGCGGGGCGACGATGGCCTGCAGCTCTTCGAGCATGGGGTCGGGCGAGCAGTCGAACGGCGTGCCGTCGTCCTTGATGCCCTTCAGATAGCGGGCATAGCCTGCCAGGGTGAGCGGGATGAGCACGAGGTTAGACTTGTCGAGGCCACGGGCCACATACTTCTTGAGCGTCTCACCGAAACGGATGGGCAACTTCTGCGAGGTGTCGCAGGCGATGCGCTGCGGGGCGTCGGGCATGAAGGGGTTGGGCAAGCGGCGGTTGATGACGGCACCGATAAACTCGTAGGGATTGAGCACGCCGGGATCGACAACCACGGGCATGGCCTCGATGTAGCCGATCTTCTGGATGAACGGGCGCAGGTCGTCGTCGGCCATCTCGGCAGAGATGAGCGTGTAGCCCAGCATGCAGCCGTAGATGCTCATGGCCGTGTGGAGCGGGTTCAGACAGGTGGTTACCTTCATGGTCTCTACCTTATCGACCGTCTCGCGGGTGGTGTAGAGAGCACCGCCGAGGTCGAGTGGGGGGCGACCGTTGGTGTAGTGGTCCTCGATGACCAGATACTGCACCTCTTCGGCATTGACGAAGGGAGCGGTAAACGTGTGGCGCTCGGTCTCGATATAGTCGTTATCCTCGAAGCCGTCGGCAGCGAGCATCTCCTTCACTTTCTCGTGGGGGCGCGGCGTGATCTTGTCGATCATCGACCAGGGGAAGGTAATCAGGTTTTCGTCGTTCAGGTAAACGAGGAAGGCGGCGGGAACGAGTCCGTCGTTCACCCATCGCTCGGCATAGGCCATGACACCGGCCTTCACCTTATCGCCATTGTGTGAGCAGTTGTCCATCGACTGGATGGTGAGTGGCAGCTGTCCGGCATTGAAGCGCTCGAGCAGCAGGGCGCACACCTTACCCATAGCGAAAACAGGACTCAGCCCGCGGGCGAGGTCGGCCTCGTTGTAGGTGTAGCCCTTCTCGGTGATAGTGAACGAGATCATCTGCAGACTGGGTTTCTTGAAGATCTCTACAAGTCGCTGCCAATCAGGGAATTGTGGGTCGGCCTTTAAAGCTTCGGTAACGCTGGCGATGACCTTCTTCTCGATGGTGCCCGTGCTCTGGAGCGAGACGAGCAGCGAGAGGTTGTTGTAAGGTGCATAGGCCTTGTCGATGACCTCGAAGTCGAAGGTCTCGGCTACGATGACGCCGCGGTCGTACTTGCCGGTGTTGAGGGCGTCGTTGAGGATGGCTGCGGGGAAGGCGCGGAAGATGTTGCCGCCACCGAAGTGTACCCAGGTGGGTTCTTTGGCGGTCTTCTCGCGAACGGCCTTAATGTCGAACTTAGGAAGTTGGTATCCCTTGGCTTCCCACTCTGCGGTATTTAACTGTCCGCTCAGTATGTCATTTAACTTCATATTGATTGTTTTTACAAATGATTAGTCAAAGAATCCGGGTTGTTTGTATTCGAGGCCGAGTTCGCGGTCGACGGTGGCGAGGATGCCCTGTACCTGACCGAGGGCGAACATACGACCCAGGAGGGTGTAGCCGGCGTTGTGGCCGTGAGACGACTCGTCCATGATGCCACCGGGAACGTCGGTGAAGGTCATGCCGTGATC
>CAMKUA010000021.1:0-36235 GCA_946415825.1 uncultured Prevotella sp.
ATGTCAGAAGTTGGAAATCAGAGATGCTGCGCAGACCACATGCTTTGATGACAGCGTATCTTATCTCAATATCGGGTATCACGCGTCTTTCGTCAATGTCGATGCATCCATACTTTTCTGGCATCGGCATGTCAACCCATGCTGTGAGTTCTGTGAGCGTGTACCTGCGTATGACGGACTCTGTCATGCATACATGAAAGTCAGCCAAGCCCAGGTAGTCATTCCCCCAAGAGCTATAGCAGTATTCCTTGGCCGTTTTTGCTAGGCCAGCCTTGACGGGGTTTTGGTGGATATAGCGCATCAGGACGATAAAGTAGCCGGAGTCGTTGCACGGTTCACTCTTGAATCGGTCTTGTAACAGATGTCCAATGCGTCCATACTTTTTGTTGTAATAGCGCACATAGATATCTGCGATGTATTTCACACACTGGCTTATTGTCCAATCTTTCTCATGAATCAAAATGTGCACGTGGTTCGGCATGATGCAATATGCGTAGATGTGGCAGGTGCAGATTTTTGTTTGCATGTCATCTGAGACAACCTCTCTGAGTGAAGCAAGCGTCTCGATAAACTTCCTGTAGTCCTCCGGGGCGTCAAAGATGTCCTGACGATTGATGCCGCGTATCATAACGTGGTAGATTCCTGTGGCACTTTGGTCTCTTGCTGTGCGTGGCATAGTAAATAGCGTTTAAGTTCAACATTATCAATATCAGGCGCAAAGATAAGCCTTTTTATTCATACTTCCAAATTTTTCTGGTAGAATTTGAATTTATCCCGCATGCCCCAGGTACCTGTCCCCATGGCTAACTTCCCCATGGCTAACTATTAAAGCGAGGAACTGCCGAGCAGGTCTTCGACCGCCAGAACAACGACTTCGGATGGGCGCATCTGCCGAAGTCATTCATGAACCAGAACACCGTATTCCTGCTTATCACCGCCATGGCTGCAAACTTCTACCGATACATCGTGGCATTGCCGCTCATGGCCGTCCTCTTTGGAATCAAGGCCACAGACAGAGTCAAGAGTTTTCTGTTCAGATTCATCGCCGTCCCTGCCAAGTGGATCAGAACGGCACGACAATACAAACTCAACATCTACTCCAACAAACCATACAACATAATTTGGGAGCACGGATAGATTAACACTCTTCGTTGATGCTTAGGTCAAAGCCTCTCGACCTTACGGGGTAAGGGGAAGGTGTCTGCATACAAGTCATGTCAAGCGATTCTAAGCCCAGAGTCAGACAGAATCGTCATAAGCAAGGACTAAATCAGACAATCGAAAAATTATCTGCGGATTTTAGGATAGAAATAAACATCACATTCAAAGGGAGCCCCGGTTCATTCCGAGGCCCCCTTCTTCTTTGCCTACGCCCCTACGCAACTCGTGGTGCCGAGGGCGGTGAGTACCGCAGAGATGATCGAAGCCAGTATCTGCAGCGTCCATTTCAGTGTTTCCTTCTTACTCATGGCATACATCTTTTAAGGTTAGTAACTAAGCCCCCTCCCCATAGCGCTGGGGCAGGAGAGGGGGCGCTTCACACACTCTCTCTTAGCGGCTAATTTTTACCGTCATCGTCGTCGTTGCCGCCGGTGTTGTCACCGCCACCGCCAGTCTGACCGCCTTGGTTGCCACTGTCACCGCCCGTGGTCGAGCCACCATTCGATCCGCCGCCGGTAGAGCCGCCGTTCTCCTCGGTCTCGTCGGTCTTCACGAGGCTCTCCACGTTGATGAACTCGGCCTGCTTCAGGAACTCGCGGCTGGAGATGTTGGTCTCCTGCTCCTGCTCAGGCAGGAAACGGATGTGCAGACCCTTGATGTCCTTGTTCACGCTGAACTTGTCCTTCGACACAGCGCCGCCCTTCTGACACTCGATGGTGGTGTAGAAGGTACCCAGACCCTCGATCTTCACCTTTTTCGAGTTGAGCAGCATCTCCAGCAGACAACTGCGGAACTTCTCCATCACGCCGTACACCACGTCGGGCGTGTAAATAGACCCGTGCTCGCTGATGTGGTTCGAAAGCTTGCGGGTGTTCAGACTCTCCAGATACTTCACGCGGGCATAGTACTTGCCGTGAGCTGCAGAATGCTCGTTCTTGTTCTGGTACACTTCATAGATAATCTTCGCCATAATAAATAATGTTTTTTTAATAGTATTAGTTGCTCGGCCAGCTACACCGGGTGGCCGAATCCCGCTTTGCAGTGTCTCTCATGATTGACGGTGCAAAGGTACTAAAAATTAGGGCGCAAAAATGGCTTTTTTCAAGATATTGAGAATTTATTTCGATTCCGATTTTGAAAATCATTGACACTCAGACGGTTGCGAATCCGTCGATCCTCCTTATGAACGCCATTATGCCATTTTGCCCCTGATTTCGCCCATATTCCCCTGGCCTTGCTCACTGGTAGCGAGAATAGTTCAATCCATGAGATTGGATAGTTCTCTTTGGGAGATTGCAGTATTCCCGTCGAAAGAGAGCATTATTGAGGGTGCAAACGCCAACTAATATATAGGACTGCGGCACTGCGGCACTGCGGCATTTGAAATCTGAGAATTACTGAAAAATACCTTACATTCCTTTATATTATATATTAAATTATAATATAATATATAATATAAAATATATCATAAGAATTATGCCCTATACAAATAACTAAAAGCCGCAGTGCCGCAGTGCCGCAGTCTTGATGTACACGGCGTTCAGCACATTGTAAAGATAAGCAAAACCTCAAAAAACAACAATGACAGAGCGCCCAACGCATCCTATTTATCAATTTTTAAAACTATTATCGCTGATTTTGGAAAGTAGGCGGTCTTCATGGCGGAACACGAAATTAAAAAGGGGGGAAAAACTTTGCCATGTTGCCGAATATGTGTACCTTTGCACCATCATTTTAAAACTATAGTTATGAAAAAATTTGCTTTATGGAAGCTGACCGCCGTCTTCATTTGCGGTCTGATGACCACCTCGTGCTCTAACGACGACAATCCCGTCGTGCCGCAGGATGAGGTGGAAGCGCAACTCGCCAAGATGACGCTGCGCGAGAAAGTGGGACAGATGTTCTTCGTACGCATGGAAACACTCGACACCACCATTCACTGGAATGCCTATTCCGACCTTCAGGAAAACCCTATCCTTGAGGTGAACAAGACCATGCGCGATGTGAACGCCAACTACCCCATCGGCGGACTTATCCTCTATGCCTGGAATATCGACGACGAGGCACAGCTGTCGCAGTTAATCCCCCAGATACGGGCCCTGAACGGCAACCCTCTGCTCTGCATCGACGAGGAAGGTGGGCGTATAGCGCGCCTGGCCAACAATCCTAATTTCAACGTCAAGAAGTATGAGTCGATGGCAGCCATCGGGGCTACAGGCGACCCAAGCAATGCCTACGAGTGTGGCAACACCATCGGCACCTATCTGAAGCACTACGGTTTTGATATCGATTTTGCGCCGGTAGCCGATGTGAATACCAATCCTGAGAACATCATCATCGGCCCCCGTGCCTTCAGCGATGACCCTCAGGTGGCTGCACCGATGGTAACCAGCTATCTGCAAGGCCTGAAGGATGCGGGTATCACAGGCTGTATCAAGCACTTCCCCGGTCACGGCGACACGCAGACCGACACCCACTTCGGCTACGCATCCACTCAGAAGACGTGGGCAGAGATGATGGATTGTGAGATGGTGACCTTCAAGGCAGGCATCCAATGGGGTTGTCAGCTCATCATGACCGCCCATATCGGTGCACCAAATGTCACGGGTACCGATGTCCCCAGCACCATGTCGTCAGTCATCCTGCAAGACAAGCTGCGCGGCGAGCTGGGCTACCAGAACATCATCATCACCGACGGCATGGAGATGGGAGCCATCACCCAGCAGTACACCAGTGCAGAGGCAGCCTTGGGCAGCATCCTGGCGGGCGTTGACATTGTGCTGGGTCCGAAGAATCTCGTGGAGGCCTTCGATGCCGTCATCGAAGCCATCGACAAGGGCACCATCAGCGAGGAGCGCATCAACCAGAGCGTCCGACGGATATTGAAAATGAAAAAGGGTGTGTCGAATTGAAATGATGAGCAATATAGTGCCGAGGGCGGTGAGTACCGCAGAGAGGATCAAAGCCCCGATGATCATTGCGGTCATCGGGGCTTTGCATGTAGTAGGGTTACAACGGTTACTTGATGAACTTGTGAGAAGTAAGCATCTTGGCGGGGTCGAGGGCCTCGTCGAGCTTCTCCTGTGTCATCAGACCCTTTTCGAGCACGATGTCGTAAACGCTGCGGTTCGTCTCGAAGGCCTCCTTGGCTACCTTTGAAGAGGTCTTGTAGCCAATGTAGGGATTGAGGGCCGTAACGATACCGATGGAGTTCTTGACCATCTCCAGACAGTGCTCCTTGTTGACGGTGATGCCCAGTACGCACTCCTCGGTGAGGGTCTCGATGCCGTTCTTCAGCCATACCAGACTCTCGATGAGGCACTCGGTGATGACGGGCTCCATCACGTTGAGCTGCAGCTGACCGGCTTCGGCAGCAAAGCTGACGGCTGTATCGTTACCAATCACCTTGAAGCATACCTGATTGACGACCTCGGGGATAACGGGGTTCACCTTGCCCGGCATGATAGATGAGCCAGGGGCCTTTGCAGGCAGGTTGATCTCGTGGAGACCGCAACGGGGTCCTGAAGCCATCAGACGGAGGTCGTTGCAGATCTTGGAAAGTTTCACGGCCAGGCGCTTCAAGGCTGAAGAGTAGCTGACGTAGGCTCCTGTATCGGGGGTAGCCTCAATCAGGTCGCTGGCACTGACGAAGGCCTCGCCTGTGAGCTTCGACAGGTTGGCGGCACAGAGCTTTGCGAAGCCGGGAACGGCGTTCAGACCTGTACCGATGGCCGTACCTCCCATATTGATCTCGTGGAGCAGCTTCACGTTGCGCTCGAGGTTCAGGATTTCCTCCTCGAGGTTGTTGGCATAGGCGTTGAACTCCTGACCAGAGGTCATGGGAACGGCATCCTGCAGCTGGGTGCGACCCATCTTGATGCAGTCCTTAAACTCGTCGCCCTTATAGCGGAAGGCGCTAATCAGGCCTGTAAGTGCCGCCACCAGACTCTTGTTCATACGAATCAGGGCCAGACGGATGGTGGTGGGATAGACGTCGTTGGTGGACTGTCCGCAGTTACAGTGGTCGTTGGGGTAGCAATACTGGTAGTCGCCCTTCTCGTGGCCCATAATCTCGAGGGCTCGGTTGGCTATCACCTCGTTGGCATTCATGTTGACTGATGTTCCTGCACCACCCTGCATCATGTCGATGGGGAAGTTGTCGTGCCACTTGCCGTCGATGATTTCGCGGCAGGCCTGGGAGATGGCACCTGCAATCTCGTCGCTGATCACACCGAGGGTGTGGTTGGTCTCAACTGCTGCCAGCTTGACGTAAGCAATGGCAATGATGAAGTCGGGATACATCGACATCGTCTTGCGAGAGATGTGATAGTTGTTGATACCACGCTGTGTCTGTACGCCGTATAATGCGTCGGCTGGAACTTTGAGTTCGCCTAAGAGGTCGGACTCTACTCTGAATTTCTGATCTGACATATTTTTTTAAAATTAAATTTAACTGTTTAAGATTATTAGAACATCGGCAGCTGCCAGATGTATCCCAGTGAGATGCGGTTGGTGCTGTAATCATCGCAGCCGAAGCGCTTGGCTCGGTCGGTGTAAGTGTAGTGGCGACCAACGTAGGTAAGGAAGAAGTGCAGGTTGCTGTTCTTCAGGGGATAGTACTCGAAGCCTGCGAGATAGCCGTAGGCGGTGCGATACTTGCCTTTCTCGAGGTCGGAGGTTCCCTTGGAGAGTCCTTCGTTCTCAAGCATGCCCTTGACAAAGACGTTCCACTGGGGGGTGAAGCGGTACTGTGCCTTCAGGACAAACGAGAGATACTCTGCATCGTTCTGATGACCTTGATCGGACTTGGGACCGACGATACCGGTGACGATACCCTCGCGGTCGATACCCTCACGCATATACATCACGTCGAAGAAGGCATTGAACCGGTCGAGATTGAGCTCGTTGCCCAGGGCAATGTAATGGCTCTGATAGCCCTTGGCCTGACTCATGACAGAGTAGCTCCAGCGCGTATTGAACACGCCACCGAAACTGCCGTTCCAGTTGACGGTGTAAAGCAGGGGCACCTTCGACTGTTCATAGCCCACGCCATACATGTCGTCCATACTGGCACTACGGCTGTCGAGTACCTGCAACTGCAACTGGTGGTCGGGATTCAGCTGGAACTGGAAGTTGGCACCTGTGAGGAAGTTGCTCATATAATCGACCATGTCGGAGTATTCGTAGATCTCAATGGGGTTGAGGTCGAACTCGATACCTCCGTATGCAGCACACTGCTTACCGAGGAACATGGAGAACACATCGCTCGTCTTAATGCCGATACCAGCTACGTCGATAGACGATGTGGGCATGTTGTCGATGCCGTCGGGAGCGGGTGAGTTGTTGCGGTTCAAACGCTGACGCCAGCGGAAGGAGAAGGTGTCGTTGATGTTTCCCTTGGCCTCGATGCGGATCTGACGCATATTGAACTTGGCACTCTGGAATTCACCGTCGCCCTGATTGACGTCGAAACTGTTGTTGAGGTTCAGCAGGAAATGGAAGTTATCCTGCTTCTTCTGTATCTTCGTGACCTTCTCGAACAGTGACTCCTCTCCTGCTGCGGCCATCTTGTCTTGCTGGGCATTCGCCGTCAGCGCCATGCACAGCATCATTCCGAATAATAGTGACTTCTTCATCATAATAACCTCACATTAGTATTTCTTAAAGTACTCCTGAATCTGATTCCAGTCGTGGGTCTTGGTAAGAGCCAGCATCAGCAGCACGCGGGCTTTCTGGGGATTAAGGTCGAGGGAAGCCACAAAATGATACTTGGCATCATCGACCTCACTATTCAGACAGGTAGGACCGGTCGGGCAACGTGAAGAGCGTACAATCTGGATACCGCTCTCCTGAGCCTTGACGGCCACATCGAACACGTCCTTGTAGAAATTACCGTCGCCTACACCGGCCAGCACGATACCGTCGAACTTGGCATCGACGAAGGCCTGCATGGGCAGCGGAGAGGCATTGGCATAGCCGTAAACGATACCTACGTTAGGAAGTCTGTCAAGATTGGTTACGTCGAACTCCGACTTCGTGGTGTGAATATTATTGGGAGTCTGAAGCATATGGGCCTCGCCATTGTAGATGTAACCGATGATGCCCGAAGGACCGCCCTCGAAGGTGTCGCAGTCGATGGTGTGGGTCTTGATGACTGTCTTGGCATCGAGCAGCTGGTTATTCATGCAGCAGAGTACGCCCATACCCTTAACAGCAGGCGAAACGGCTGCAGCCACGGCATTGTAGAGGTTAGCAGGACCGTCGGCGCTGATGGCTGTTGAAGGGCGCATGGAACCTGCCAACACTACAGGCTTGTCGCTCTTCACGGTGAGATTCAGGAAGTAGGCTGTCTCTTCCATCGTATCTGTGCCGTGGGTGATGACCACGCCGTCGTAGCCCTCCTCGTTCAGCAACTGGTTGACACGCTTGGACAGCTTCAGCCATACCTGGTCGTTCATGTCCTGAGAACCGATGTTCACGAGCTGTTCACCGCTCACGTCGGCCAGAAACAGCATCTGGGGAACGGCGTCGATCAGTGTCTGGATACCTACTTGTCCTGCACTGTAACTAGAAGAGGTTGACGATGCACTGACACCGGCGATAGTACCGCCAGTAGCGATGATGCGGATCTTTGGTTTAGCAACGATGTTAACTGATACCAACAGTGCCAAAAGCATTAATACATTACGCATTGTTTTCATAATTGTTGGGGTTTTTAGAATGTGAGTAATAGTTTGTTGTTAGTAAAGAAACGTGATAATCAGATAACCAATGCCAATGCTGACAAAGGTCGTGATAAAACCAGAGAGTTGGAACGAGTGGTTGAGCACGTACTTGCCGATACGCGTCGTTCCGGTAGTGTCGAAGTTGATAGCAGCCACCTCCGTCGGATAGTTGGGAATGAAGAAATAGCCATTCACGGCAGGGAACATAGCCACGAGTGCCAATGGCGAGATGCCCAGGCCGATACCCAACGGGAAGAGGGTGCGCACAGTAGCAGCCTGTGAGAAGAGCATGATACTCATGATAAACAAGGCCACGGAGAAGAGGAACGGATACTGAGTCACGATGTCTGCGATATGACTCTTGAAGAACTCGATATTGCCATTGAAGAAGGTGTCGCCCATCCATGCGATACCAAAGATAGAGATCATGGCATTCATACCGGCACCAAAGATGTTGCCGCTGACGGCTTTCTTCACGCTCGCCTTACCCACAATCAGGATGAGGGCTGCAATCGACATCATCAGGATCTCGATCGTCTCAGGCATCGAGAGCTGGGTGACCACACCGTCGGCCTCGAACGAAGGACGCAGGGATGGCACACTGCCGAAGATGACCACTAGGACCACACCCAGAAGGAACGCCAGCACACTCCACTTAGCATGGGGATTCGGACTCTGCTCCATCTCTGACATGGCCTTAGCCTCGGCTTCAGGATCGATCAGTCCCTCGCGCACACGACGCTGGTACTCAGGATCGTCTTCCAATTCCTTGCCTACATGGTTCTGAACGAATGCAGACACGAGGATGGCAATCAGCGAAGCAGGGATACAAACGAGGAGGATGTCCTTCAGCTCGATACCTCTTCCACCCAGCAGGTCGGTAGAGATCACTGCAGCCGTAGCAGCCGACATGGGCGAGCCGGTGATACCCAACGAGGCGGAAATCGTGGCCACCGTCATGGGGCGCTCAGGGCGGATCTTGGAGTTCTTGGCAATCTCAGAGATAATGGGCAACAAGGAATAAGAGGTATGGGCCGTACCTGCCACGAGACAGAAGAGCCAGGTGGTGAGCGGACCATAGTAAGTAATGTGAGTGGGGTGCTTACGCAGGAACTTCGCTGCCAAGCCTACCAGGTAGTCCAAACCACCAGCAGCCTGCAGCGCAGCCGTTGCCGTAATCACCGAGGCAATAATCAGCATCACATCGATGGGCAATTTGCCTGGATGCATGCCGAAGATGAAGACAAGGATGAAGACACCTACCATGCCGTAGATACCAAGTCCGATGCCTCCAACTCTGGCACCAATAAAGATCAGAGCCAATACAATAAACAATTGGAAAAGAACCAAGAATGTTACCATAGATTGTTTGTTTATAAATAGTTTTATTTCGAGTTATCAGTTGATTTGCAAAGATAGTGTTTTTTTTTGAAAGTACCAAATATTTCATCGAAAATAATCCGTAAATCCTGTCGCCAATCAGAAATTATTTCGTACCTTTGCATCATCTTACTAATTCAATTAAATAATGAAAACAATTCGTATTAACTTAGAAAGGCTTTTGTCTTGGATTGACAATGGAAGTTTCTTCATTTCTCCGATGAAGTGGATTTACATGGTATTCGCTTACCTTTCGTTTATCCCTCCATTTATCTTAGTGTATTTCATTTTTGAATTGTCTGACGAGGGTTTATTCAAGTACATGTCGGGGTGGTCAAAGTTCACGGCTTACCTGTTCTGCCTCATCTTCCTTACCGTCGTTGTGATTGCGGCTATCATCATGTACTTTTTCTGGAAGAATCGTTGCAAGAAGATTAACCAGGCTGTAAGAGTGGGCGACCAGATTGTAGCCCTGCCTTTATGGGCCCACTTGAATCAGAGCCTGGGCGAGTCGCTGGGCGTATATATCGGCATCGTTCCGTCAATAGGAGGCATCCTCTTATATATATGGGGACTACTTACGGGGTTTGAATATCTGGATCTGTTTGGTAACAATATCATGCAAACGATATTCATTTCTTTGTTGGCACTGGCGGCATTCATCTTGGCAAACATATTTATCGGTTTCGTGATCGTACTGATCTCGCATTTCATCAGCGAAGGTATCAAGTTAAGTGCCCAAATAGCAAACGACGTGAGGGATCTTGGTGATATCCATAGGGCCGCAACCATGAAAAGTAATGATACGGTATGACAATATTAGATTTTAAACCAGTTAAGCGGTGCAGGGAATGCAATCACCTTATTCCTGCAGATATGGAATATTGTCCGTATTGTCAAGGCCAAGTGAGTCCGTCAGCCTATTCTAAGCCTACGGAGGAAGTGGTAGAAAAGGAGCGCAAGCCGATGGCTCCTGGAACGAAAAGGCTACTGTTGGTAGGCGGATGCGGTCTGATTATCCTGATAGCGGGAGTGCTCCTATGGCATTATATTCCAAGACCATCTGTTGAAGAACTCAGGATGGAACCTGCCAAGGAGTCGGTTGCCAGATCCGGCAAATCGGTTTCCAATCTCGTCGTATCATCTCATATCTCCATGTGCATCAACTTGTATAAGGACAGGGAGATGAAGAATGCCTTCTTTCAGGCATTACAGTATGAAGAAAGTGGATCAGACGATGACATCGACTACTGGACCAGAGGTTGCTCGTACGATGCAGAAGAAGGTACACTAGAGGGAGCAAAGCCAACAAGTAGTCTGGTCATGTTGTCGAGAACCGATAAGGACGTAGCCCTCGTTCTATTTGAAGAAAAGGTGTTTAACGAAGTCAGGAACTCTTTGGAAGGCTTGCTTTACGAGAAAGTTGACGAAGATGAAAATCCTGATGGGGATACGATTGAAACATATGCAAACGCTAATACCAGTTTTCCTATGGTAACCATGTATCACAAAACGAGTGACAACGTCTTCCCCTATAATGTTATCTTTAGCGACAATGAACAGGGGCATGAAGAAGAGTAACAAACAATAACCTTTATAATAATCAATTTAATTAAGTTATGAAACGTACAAAGTATTTTTTGTGTAGAGTGATGACTGCTTTGGCTGCAGTCGCTATGTGTTTTTCTATGTCGGCCTGTGGAGGTGGCGATAGTGATGATGATGTTCTGGACGGCGGAGGCACTCCCGGTAATCGTTCCTCAAAAAAGGGTGTCCACCGGCTTGAAATCGATTTCTCTCGTGACTACACCCCCAAAAAGGATCGCGGGATGTATTTTTTTGCCTTTAAAACATTGACCGACGAAACCGACATTTTCGATTATAATGGAAATCTTATGCCGACAAGAAGAGCGCAAGGCATTGAAGTCAGCAAGACAGAGCCGTGTGTGTACTATACAAAAGACGACTGCATCTCATTTGGTGTGACGATGTATATTGCCAGAAGTGTTGGTGACGATCCTTTAGAGATAACCATCAGGGGGTATATCAACGACAAACAGACCAGAGAACGCTCATATACAATTCCTGAAGGCAAACTCAGTACAATCTATTTCAATACCATCTTAGATGATTCTGACATCTTCAGACAAGACGATCTCTATGATTAAAAGGAGAACTCACATTTGTGAGTCCCCCGTACAATCAACATAAAAATTGAGGCTGAATCGCAAATCGCGGCTCAGCCTCAAAACTTTCTGATGGGGGCTCAAAGAAGAGCCTCGGCGCTACTTCTTCTTCGAGAACATAGACCACGGAGTAGTGATATTCCCATTTCGTACACCGTAGCCCCAACCCCAACTGCGGGCACCACTTGGCCAGGAAGCAGTCTTGGCGAGGCCATCAGTATCCTTGAATACACGGAATTCACCAACATCCATCAGTTCGTGATCTAGGTCATTCTGTTTTTCAACCATCACAAAGGCATAGCGTATGTCTTTAATGCCAGAACTAGTCTTAGTGCCAGAAATAACCAACGATGTTTTTGTAGTTACATCATGCGTTTCTCGATAAGTTACTCCAGATGTTTTGAAAAACACCGTGAAGTTATTACCTTCGCCACTAATAAAAGCTCCAGGGCCTTTGGATTCACTGATAATCTTACCATTAGTATTAACTTCTCGTCCTTCAAAATCAAGCGTATTCTTCGCAGTGTTCTGATTTGAGAACCTCAAAAAATTGGTTGCGAATCTATCGCCTGGCTGGTAGTTATTTGTTGTGTCATAAATAATCTCTTTGGGATCAATGACGAACACGCCCTCAATAGATGGAGGATTATTACCTTCATATATAGGAATGAAAGGCTCCATTTTATCACGAATACTATCAGGCACCACTTGTTCAATACGACCTTGGAAAGTGAAATCCCTGTAATCGCTATAATACGTATTGTTAGCATCTTTCATATAGGCTCGATAGAAATATTTAGTATCAGGCTCCAAATCGCTCTTGGGAACGGGGTACGAGAAATGGAGGTCATGATAATAGCCATCTCCTGTAAATGTGAAATAGGTTTGGCCAGATTGCCAATAAGAAGACAAAGTAACCCCAAATTCTTTTGTAAGAGATGGAGAAAAATCCCTCGTCGTACTTACCTCAAAGCCATAAGTAAAATCATAACTTCTATACTCATCACACTGTGGAGCAACTATAAACCAATCAACTAAAGTAACAACAAACTCTTTTCCATCAATATTCTTCTCACCATCATAAGACACAAGATTATAGGGTTCTGCCATTTTTAATATAATATTATCATCAGATTCTTCTTTCTCTTCAAGGATGGGTAAGACTTGACAACTATTATCTATTTTGAAACTACCCTCAGGATAGTGAAATAAATCTGCTACATAAGAGGTTTTATGGTGGTCGTCTGGATCACTCATATTGTGAACACACCAATCTGGAAGTGCATCGAAAGAGCCCTTAACTGATTGTCCAGAAGCAATACCGCCCAAAAGCAACATGGCTGCATACTTACCATAACTATTAGTTTCATCATATCCAAAACAAACAGCAGCGCCTTTATCAACAAATGCTTGAGCCAGAGCAAAGTCATGATCATTATTATCTTTCTCAGAATTATCCCCTTTCATCAGCGACTGGCAAGCCGTAAGAAATACTAACGCTTTTCCTGGATTCTTAAAATCTTTTTCAATGGAAGTTATATAATTTTCTGATACAGCGAAATGAGCTTTCATAACAAACCTGTAAGATTCCCATTCTTGAGTAATCATCATAATTAGTTTGTCATCTTCGACTCTAACATTTTGAAGACTACCTAATAATAATTCATTCCGTAGATATTGCCAAAGAGAAGTAGAATAATACATATCCCAATTGGGGTCTTCAAATTTTTCTAAGGAAAGCCAATGTAAATTACTCTTTGGATCATAACAACCGTGACTAATAAACAACACAATGTCATTGTCGAAAAGCCCATCTTTTATGTACTCTAATGTCGGGGAATCTTTGATTTCAGTCTTTATACCAACTTTCTCTAAGACTTCTTTCAAAGCATCTTTATATAGTCCCCAATCCCGTTCTTGTGTCTGATTATCAACAATTACTGCATTTTTAAAGCCCAAAGGGTGAAATGGATAATCAGTATTTGCTCGTGTTCTTACTTGACGAGTTTTCGGGAAAGACACTCCATTAAGATTTGGTTTGTTTATTTCTGGATAAAAGCAAAAAGAAACTTTCATAAAGTCCTTCACCTTTACAAACATAGTAATATCTGAAAAATACACATCCTCAACATTGTCTAATTTAGAGATGTCGTCAGCATGTTTCTTCAGATCTTCTATAGAATGACATTCCATGTAAATATCACTCACTTTCTCTAATGTTTCACAGGCTCTCTCAAGCGCAATCTCTTTATTACCAGGCATAGGTATGTCTGGATCGTCTGGATTATCTGTTTGGCCTCCTTTATCTGCGCCAAAGAAGTATTGGGCGATGTAATCAGCCTCCTTATCTTTATCACATGCAGTCAGTAAACAAGCAGCTGCAAATAGTATTATCAGTTTTCTCATAATCAATCATTAAATCATTAAACTTTTTACCAAACTCGACCTGTTTCTCGCTTCTTTCCGTACTTAAAAAATACATATTGAGCTATAATAGCATTATCCAGTGAATTGTATTCAGTTCCAGAAGTGATAGTATATACCTTATGATCAGGACTACGGCCAATCCATGCCTTACCAACTTCAGAGTCGGCAAAACGAATATCTCGACTGAACCAATTATCACTCTCCTTGATACCTATGGTCTCGTCTAAATGAGGAGTAATACTAGACGATTTCCAATCACTAGTCCACTCGTACTCTGGCATTCCAATGCTCTCAATGTCAATAGGTGCTTCTTTTTGTTGTTCTCTGTCATCATCAGAATCATCTTCCTCATCATCATCGTCATTATCTTCATCCCGATCTCTGCTGGTGCTGTTCGAAGAGTAGGTGCGATTCTTGGATTCGCGAAGTATTCGAGACCATTCTGCATCCCAGGTTTCTTGTTTATACTCCTTATTGCGCCACCAATCGATGATTTTGGCATCAGGAAGACCGTTGATGGCCATTTTTAGCCACTCATTTTGCTCCTTGAGTTGCTGATCGGTGGCGTTCTTATCGTTCATTTCCACTTTTACATTCACATCTTGAAGTTTAATCTGTGAGGACACTTTCACCAAATCCAGCACATTCATTCCAGCAGAATAGCCATTAAAGACTTTATCCTCAAATTCTATCAAAATGGCGTACGGCATAGTCTGGCCTGAGATGGCACATGGTATAATAAACTCTTTAGATGACAAACTTCCGAGCAACTCTGTATGCTGAGTTGGCGCACCAGTTAAAGCACCTAAAACATTCAATACCATGCCGCCGATATTCTCACTTTCAATCTTTTGTACCTGAACAACATTGGAATGGACTCGCATCGATACGGGGAAGTCGAACTTACTCTCATTCTTCACCTCGCCATATACTAGGAATTGGAGATTTCCGGAGGTCTTGACAACGCCAGCTGTATAGGTAGCTTTTTTCCATCTCTCAAAATCCTCACTGGTGGAAGATAATGTCTTAGTGGAGAGCACTTTCACATTGGTGAACTGTTGCTTCAGCACATCGTTGACAAAACCATTGAAGTATCCACCGTCGAGCCCAACTTTCTTGGCATAAGCCTTACCTACTATCGATCCTGCCTGGGCAATAACATCTTTGCCCTTGGGATAGAGCCGGTCGGCTAATGCCCATGCTTTAGAGATTATCTCACGCCTCTTGTTCTTGAAGGTCAACCAAGAATACTTCTCGTTAAAGCTATCCAGTTGCTTCATATTGGCATAGTTGGTCATATCGCGCAAACCAATATAATAGTTCTTTTTAATACCATCACTGGCCTTCGACAAGTCTGACTGACTGAGATTGAACACTGGTCCATAAGCGTTTGCAAGGGCCCTCACATCTTCTGGCTTGGAACTTGTTCTGAAAGCATTAATGACCACTTGCTTGGCATTCGACGAACTGGGATATCTCTGATGAAAATCCACACCATCCAACGGGGTGCGAACCAGGTTGACAAACAAGTTCTCTACTTCCGAATCTGGTTTGGGATACATCTTCAATGCAGATACCAGATCCTTGTAAGTACGACTCTCGTTGATATATCGATCTTTCAGTTCCTGAGCATGGATGGTTTGTGGGAAGAGCTGCAACACTTCAGGAAGATCGTCACGTCCCAATTTAGAAATAGACTGCGAGACGACTTGCTCTGAATAAAGACTGTTAGGGAATGCATAGGCAAAGTCTCTAGCGTCGGAAAGAGTCTTAACTGTAAAAGCACTCTCAGCATCATCATTGATGATTCTCAGGAAATCGCCTGATGATTCCAGAATCGTATAATCATAGCCGTAGGCCTTATCTACCCAAGCCTGTCTGTTTCTGGCAGTGGAGGAACTACCATATTTTGAAATGGCATGATTGGCATAGGTCAGACCTGTTCCTACGATAGCACCTAAAACGGCACCTCCAGCAGGCATGCTTTTCTGACCACTACTGGTCTGCCATACAAATGGATCGAGGAAATAGCCTCCAACGGCACCGGCTATTGGCATAGAGACATCGAAAGTTATACCGAGTATGCTATGCTTCTTCTTAAATTGAGGATTACTGATTTCAACACGTTGGTTGTAATCAGGGCTACTAATACGTGACGCTGTTGGTTGCAATGTTACACATGACGAAGCCAAAACGGCTATCACCAACCCTAATATGATATGACTGAATACTTTTCTCATGGCTCCTATATTTTACATTCTTATACCCAGTCCTACAGAGCAGGCATAGAATAGTTTGTTACTGTCTTTTGGCAAGGTTTGCTTATATTCAAGGCGGAGGTGAATACCGTAACCCAGATATATCTTTGCGCCACCCTTAACAATGGCGCCTCCTGTTCCTGCAGATACATCATCACCCCATTTGAGAGATGAGGTCTGATAGCCGATACCTGCATAAGGGGCGAAATAATCAGAGAACTTTCCGACATAAGGCAAGAAATATGCAGTGGCATAGCCCTCGACACCGGCATGGGTGACTTTTGTCTTCTCTCCACTTCTTGCCAAAGGCTCTACATTATACTGCGCATAAAAGCCCGTCACTTCTAACGCAAAGGGACTAAAGACGACAATAGAATACGTTCCCTCAATTCCTATCTGACTCTTGATGTCTTTCCGATTGGAATAATGGTAAAATACGTCATTGAGAAATTCCTCATATCGGCCTGAAATGGTGATATTACTTCTTCCAAAGTTCATCAGGCCTTTATCTACTTCTTCATAATCATCATAAGAAGACACCTCTACGTTTCTAGGATGATTATGGTAAGAATATGATGGTCTCTCACGCTCTGAGTAAATTGCAGGCTGTTGAGGTTGAACAGCAGGTTGAGGCTGTTCAGTCTGCTCGGACTTTGGCTTCTGCTGAGGAACAACCGGTTTCTGGGGTTCTTCTGTAACAGGACTCTGTGGAGTACCCTTTTGGGGGTTAGCATATTTCTGGGGTATGTTCAATTTCATGCCCACAAAAAACACTCCACGATACTTGGGATTAGCTTCTTTCAGCTGTTGTTCTGTCATGCCGTATTTCCTGGCGATTGACTCGAAGGTCTCTCCGACAGCAACCACATGCTCAACGGTTTGAGAGAAACATGGCACAGCAATGCATAGCATTAACGTCAAAAGAAGATGTTTTAGCTGTTTCATATTGCACAATAGTTATTGATAAGTATTCGTTTTGCAAAGATAATAAAAAACTTACAATCTTGCAAACATTTAGAGAAAAATGTGACAAAAAAAACCATCCTCGAGAATGAGGATGGCTCTCTTATATAAAAGTTTTTTCTATCAGAAGTTGTAATAGACGCCGAAGCTGACGCTGTTGCCCAAGTCGAGACCGAAGGCATTGCCGCTCTTACCATCACCCTTGGGACTGTAGTTCTCGAAGCCGAAGAAGCCGATATGAGCCACAAAACTGATTTCGTCGGTGACGCAGAGGGCAACACCTGGCTTAACTCCGAAATTGAACAATGTTCCACCGTCTTTAATACTTCCAAAGCCGAAGCCTCCGTCGAAGAACACTTTGACAAGGTCGAAATCCCATGGGGTGTAACGAGCATAGGCGTCAATAGCGAATATCTCAGTGGTAACATCCTGGGCAAAATTACCATTACCAATCGAGCAAGCACCCTTCTGATAACCCAGAGCAGCACCAAATGCCCACTCATCGTTAAGGTTGTAACCCACTTCTGGAATAAACTTGTAAGTAGCCTCGCTGTCACCGCCTCCAACGGGTTTCACACTTCCGAAGCCAATAGAACCTCCGACATAAACCTGAGCACTCATGTTGATTGCTGCCATAACAGCCACGATGGTTAATAAAATCTTTTTCATACACTTAAATTTTAGTTAATTAAAATGAATTACACGATGCAAAATTAAGAAATTTTTAGCAAATCGCCAAATAAAATGCAATAATTTTGTATCTTTGCAGCAAAAAAGAGATATGAAACTATTGAAAATGGCGTTGAGCATGTTGTCGCTGACGGGGATTGCCTCGTGCGTAAGTCTGAAGCCCTACCCCATTTCGACGGCAACAACGAAGATTGTGTATGCAGAGCATGCCAACTCGGGCATCGCCTCGCAGACGAGGTACGAACTTACGGCCGACTCACTGATTTGGGACTTTACAGAGCCCAGATATAGCCGCCACCTGAGGGATGTGGCCCTGGTTGACGGTAAGGACTTCGAGGCGCTAGTGACGGCACTCTCTACCATCAAGTTCTCGGCCAAAGACAAGAACGACCCCAGTGCGGGCGGTAGCGGATGGGGGTGCGGATTCTATGACGAGAAGGGGCGCTACCTGCAATTCAACGACCATTTCAAACTCTCGGGCGACTATGAGCAGGTGATTGAACTGATAGTGACATTTGCCGAGCAGCACAAGCCCGAGGGACTGAAACGCTATGACGAACTGAAGGCGCAACCCCACGAACGGGGCATGTATGGCGACTTTGACGAACTGCCTAAAGAACTGGAAATCTATCTGATAGATAAAAAAAGATAGGAAAAATTTGGTGGATTGACAGAAAAGTTGTAATTTTGCACCCGCATTTCGGAAAATCCGAAGCATCCGACGACGTAAAACGCTCTGTGATTAAGGCGGAAACGCGTCTGAACGATGTTTTTGCACACAACATTAGTCACACTTAAAAATTATGTATTTAGACAAAGCTAAGAAGGAAGAGATCTTCGGTAAGTATGGTAAGGGCACAACCGATACCGGTTCGGCAGAGGCTCAGATCGCCCTCTTCTCTTATCGCATCTCTCACCTGACAGAGCACCTGAAGAAGAACCACAAGGACCACAACACAGCCCGCTCGCTGACTATGCTCGTTGGTAAGCGTCGTAAGTTGCTGAAGTACCTCTACACGAACGACATCAATCGTTATCGTGCTATCATCAAGGCTCTGGGTCTGCGTAAGTAAGTATTTACTTCGACACTGAAAAATAAGCCTCGCTGGATTCAGCGGGGCTTTATTTCGTTTAAGGGAATCATCACAAAATCGCGCTCGTTCATGTGGGGATGGGGAATCTGAAGATCGGGCGTGTCGATATGGTAATCGTCGTAGAGCAGGATATCAATGTCGATGGAACGGTCACGATAGGCTCCGCCCTTATGGCGACGGCCCAGTTCGCGCTCAATCTGCTTGGTGATCTCAAGCATCTCACGGGGCCTGAGCTCTGTCTCGCAGAGAATGGCTCCGTTAAGGAACTTATTGCCAGAGGTAAAGCCCCACGGACTGGTCTCGATGAGTGAAGACCGGCGGACCACCTTCCCCACCCGCTCACCGATGAGTTGGATGGCACGGGAGATGGTGGCCTCTCTGTCGCCCAGATTACTACCGAGGCCGAGATAGGCTTGATGGAGTTTCTTAGTCATCGAGAATCAACAAGGCATCGCCGTAACAACCGAACTTATAGCCGTGTTTCACTGCTTTCTTATAGGCCTCATAGACCAAGTCGTAACCGCCGAACGAGCACTCGCTCATCATCATGGTGGATTCTGGATGGTAGAAGTTGGCTATCATGGCATTGGCCATACTATACTCGTAAGGCGGGAAAATGAATTTATTAGTCCAGCCTTCGTACTCCTTGAGCAGACCATCGGTACCGACAGCTGTCTCGGTGGCGCGAGCCACACTGGTACCTACCACACAGACACGACGACCTGCCAACTTGGTTTCGTTGACAATATCGCAAGCCTCTTTCGTGACAAACATCTGCTCTGACGACATCTTGTGCTTCGTCAGGTCTTCAACCTCGATAGGATCGAAACTGCCAAGACCGCAATGCAGGGTGATAAAGGCGAAATTGATGCCATGGATCTCCATGCGCTTCATAAGTTCACGACTGAAGTGCAGACCTGTGGCAGGAGCCGTAACAGCACCCTCCTTCGAGGCATAGATGGTCTGGAAACGCTCCATGTCCTCGGGGGTTGCAGGGCGGCGGTCAACGATATAACGGGGCAGAGGAGCCTCGCCCAGGGCGAAGAGTTCGCGCTTGAACTCATCGTGGGGACAATCGTAGAGGAAGCGAAGCGTACGACCACGACTGGTGGTATTGTCGATGACCTCGGCCACCATCGGACCTACTTCCTGGAAGAACAGCTTGTTGCCGATACGGATCTTACGGGCCGGCTCTACCAGCACATCCCACAAACGGAGGTCAGGGTTGAGTTCACGAAGCAGGAACACTTCGATCTTGGCGTCGGTCTTCTCCTTGGTACCATAAAGACGGGCAGGAAACACCTGCGTGTCGTTGAAGATAAAGGTATCGTGCTCGTCGAAGTAGTCGATGATATTACGGAAGTCGAGATAGACGGGATTGCCCTCTGCATCGAGGAGATCTTCGCCATTCTCATCTTTCTTAGTCATCTCGATCTTACCACTCTTGCGATGTACCACCATCAGGCGGCACTCGTCACGATGGTAGGTAGGCTCGAGTGCAACCAGCTCTTCAGGGAGCCTAAACTTAAACTGTGATAACTTCATATATCTTAATTTTCAATCTTCAATTCTCAATTTTCAATCTTCCACATTTTTCTCCAACCACTGAGGAAAGTCGTCGAACGTGAGGCAATCCTCGATTCGAACGTCGCCCACCCGGGTGCGACAGAGCGACGTGAGATAAGCCCCACTGCCAAGCGCCTCACCGATATCACGCGCCAACGAACGGATGTAAGTGCCCTTACCACAGACCACACGGATGCCAATCTGCATCTTCTCTGCATCGAACGACACAAGTTCGATCTCGTCGATGCGGACGGGTTTGGCTGCAAGTTCTACATTAGCCCCCTTGCGGGCCAGTTCGTAGGCCCTGTCGCCTGCAACCATACAGGCTGAAAAGAGGGGCGGCACTTGCTGGATATCGCCCACGAAGCGAGGCAACTTCTGGCGAACCAATTCCTCGGTGATATGGGCAACGGGATAGGTGTGATCGACCTCGTGCTCCATATCGTAACTGGGGGTGGTGGCCCCGAGTTGGAGGGTGGCCGTGTACTCCTTGGTATGGAGTTGCAGGCGCTCTATCTGTTTGGTGGCCTTACCCGTACAGAGGATAAGCACACCGGTGGCCAGAGGATCGAGGGTGCCGGCATGGCCCATCTTAACGCGCTTTACCCCGATGCGCTTGGAGACCACATAGCGGATATGCGCCAAAGCCCCGAAACTCGACATCCGGTATGGCTTGTTGATATAGATGTAAGCGCCCTCTTGGAAATTCATCAGTCAACCATTGCAAGTGAATGACCCGTGAGTAGCAGGATGATGATAATACCACCTACCACAATACGATAGATGCCAAAGGCTTTGAAGCCGTATTTCGTGAGGAATTCGACAAACCACTTCATGGCCAGTAGAGCCACGACAAAAGCGATGACACAACCTAGAATCAACATCGTGATGTTGTGAGTGGTGGCCCAAGCCGTATCTTCCTTCATCAAGTCGAGCAAGTCGAGCAACGTGGCTCCTGCCATCGTGGGAACAGCAAGGAAGAACGAGAACTTTGCAGCACGTCTGCGAGAGAGGCCCTGAGCCATACCTCCAACAATGGTGGCCATTGAGCGCGACACACCAGGAATGACAGAGATACACTGATAAAGACCTATCATGAAAGCACGACGCTCGTTGACATTATTCTTTTCGCTCCCCTTATTAAACAACTTGTCGCAGTAGAGCATGAACACACCTCCTACAACAAGCATGATAGCCACCACCTCGACACTATCGAGCAACCAGTCGAGAAGGCCCGATTTCTTGGCGAGCAGACCGATTACCATAGCAGGGATGACACCCACGATAAGCAGCCAGTAGAAATAATACTTCTGCTTGAGTTTTTGCCAGAAAGAACTACCTGCAGGAGCGGGCGTGTTATCAAACTGGAAGAAACGATTCCAGTAAAGGCACACCACTGACAAAATAGCACCAAACTGGATGATAAACGTAAAGGCATGAACAAAAGGATCACCCTGGGGTACACCTAACAGATTCTGAGCGATAATCATGTGACCAGTAGAGGATACCGGCAGGAATTCCGTCAGGCCCTCAACGATGGCTATAATAACAGTCTGAATCCAATCCATATGAATTTCTTACGATTTATGATTGATAGTTAATATGTTTTACTTTTCTTTAGGCTTGCGCACAACGGCATAGATTATCGACACGAAGCCAAAGAGACAAACAAGGGGTGCCACCTTGATACGACGAGCGCTGAAAATGTCAGGCTCGAAAGTAGTATCAGTGGTATTAGGTCCTATCATGAGCAGGAAACCAATAACCACGATGACCATACCTATGGCCAGTAATATGAAATTGGTCTTATCGAATGCAAAATCTCTTTTATCCATTGTATTTCAATTCTAGATGTTTCAGTTATATAATTTTTAAATGATTACATTTTTAAATTTTATAAAGCTCTCCTGCCGACATACGCAGGAACTTGTTGACAGAGATGTAGGAACTGACGGTAGTGATAATGATACCGAACAGCAGAACGGCTCCGGCTGTAATGGCCAGCTCTACCCACGTGATGATGTTGATCATGTTGGGCTCATAATAATAAAGGCCATAGACACAACCTCCCAATACCCCAATGGCAATGATGGCAGCCACAATACCTACAGCCAATCCTCTACGCATGAACGGACGACGGATAAAGCCCCATGAGGCGCCCACCAGTTTCATGGTGTGGATGAGGAAACGACGGGAATAGACGCTCAGGCGCACCGTATTGTTGATGAGCGAGAACGAGATAAACGTCAGCAGAGCGGCAATTACGAGCAACAGAATGTTGATCTTTGTAAGGTTACGGTTCACCCTGTCCATCAGATCCACCTGATAGGCCACGTCGCTGATCTTAGGATTCTTCTTCAGTTCAGCAGATATCCATTTGAGGGAGTCGTGGTTGGCGTAATCTGACTTCAGCTGCAACTCGAGTGTGGCAGAGAAGGGATTCATGCCCAGAAACTCAGAGGGATCGGAGCCCATGGCCTGTGTCTGCTCCTTCAGCGCCTGCTCGCGGCTGATGTAATCGATGTTACGGGAATAAGGACGGTGGTAAAGGTCGCGACAAAGCAACTTCGCCTCATTCACAGAGACTTCATCGTTAAGCATAACCGTCACCGTCAGATTCTCCTTGACCCACTGAGAAAGGTTTCGTGAAGTCAGCACAGAGAATACAACCAAGCCCAACAACACAAGCACCATCGACGTACTGATGCACAATGTTATCATCTGCATACCACGACGGCTGCCAGCATTCTTTCTGCGTCTTTTCATTTGTTAAAGCACGTAATTTCTAGAAATTAGCGGCAAAGGTACAATATTTTAAAGTGATTTCCAAATTTTTGTTTTCTAATTTTCAATTTTTTCATTTAAATATGTAATTTTGCACCCCGTATGAGTACGATTATCTATCCATCGCCCATCTTCGGGCCTGTTCACAGTCGCAGACTCGGCATCTCGCTTGGCATCAACTTGCTGCCAGCCGACGGCAAGGTTTGTTCGTTTGACTGTATCTATTGTGAGTGCGGCTTCAACGAGGACCACCGGCCTACCCTGCCCCTACCCACTCGAGAGGAAGTGGCCAAGAAACTGGAGGAGAAACTGCGACAGATGAAGGCTGAAGGACAATTGCCCGATGTGCTGACATTTGCCGGCAACGGGGAGCCCACCTGTCATCCACACTTTGCAGAGATTATCGACGACACAATCCGTCTGCGCAATGAATATTGTCAGGAGGCTAAGGTCTCGGTACTGAGCAATTCAACGATGATTCACCGTCAACAGGTGCACGACGCCCTGATGAAGGTGGACAACAACATTCTGAAACTCGACACTATCGACCCTCTATATATTAATAAGGTGGATCACCCTAACGGCACCTACGACGTAAACTTAATCATAGAGCGTCTGAAGGCCTTTAACGGACATGTGATCATCCAAACGATGTTTATGAGGGGCGTATGTAAAGGTGAAAGCGTGGACAATACTGGCGAGGAATACGTGGGACCCTGGTTAGAAGCCGTGAAGGACATCAAGCCCCAACAGGTAATGATCTACACTATTGATCGCGAGACTCCTACACAGGGCTTGCTGAAGGCTACGCATGAGCAACTGGATCAGATTCGAGACAGAGTGATTGCAGCAGGTATTCCTTGCTCAGCCAGTTATTAAGAATTAATCCCTGCCGTCTGGCAGGGATTAATTCTTTATTTACACATGATTCCTCGTTTGGTGTTTTCAAGGAAACGGATGATGTTTTGGATCTCAGGACCATCGGGCACCTGATCCTTGATCTGGTTGATCACATCATAGACGCTCGTCTTTCCGTGGAAGAGCAGACGATAAGCGTTGGCAATGTGTTTCTGTACTTTCTCATCGATGCCTGCATACTTCATCATCGTAGTATTAGGACCACCATACTCCATGGGATTTCCACCAGCGATGACGTAAGGAGGTACATCATGTGAGAATGCGGTACCTGCCTGAATCATCGAAAGGTCACCTGCACGTGTGTTTGCATTCTGGATGGCTCCTGAGGAGAAAATGACACCATTGCCAATCTCGCAGTCGCCAGCAATCTTCGTACCATAGCCAAACACGCAGTTTGCACCCACCACCGTATCATGGCTGATATGGGTACCTTCAAGCAGGAAGTTGTGATCACCAATCACGGTACAACCATCACGCTGGGTACCGCGGTTAATGACGACGTTTTCACGAATCACGTTGTTGTTGCCGATCTTCACGTACGACTTAGCACCACGGAAACTGAAGTCCTGAGGCAGAGCAGCAATCACACTGCCCTGGTGGATCTTGTTGCCATTACCAATACGCGACCCGTCGCAGATGCTAACGAAGGGGAAGATGATACAATTATCACCAATCTCCACATCGTCTTCGATATACACGAAAGGGAATATCTTACAGTTATCGCCGATCTTCGCCTTTGGAGAGATCTCGGCCTTGGGGGATATTTCGCTTGCCATAACTTTCAATTATCAATTTACAATTATCAATTTACTTCGCGCCACCACCAAGGGCCTGGTATAAGTTAACCACTGCTTGCATCTTGTTAAACTGGTCGGTCACCTCGGCAATCTCCGCATTGAGCAGGTTGCTTTGGGCAGAAATAACCTCAAGATAGGTGGTGTTGCTCGACGATTCCATCAGTTTCTTGGTGTCCTCCACATTCTGCTTCATCACCTCGACGCGCTTGCCATCAAGTTCAGCTTTTTCTGCAGAGGCATTATAACTGACAAGAGCATTCGACACCTCGTTACCAGCCTTCAGCACTGCGTTCTGCCAGGTGTTGTAAGCCTGCTCATACTGAGCCTTTGCCACCTTCAAGCCTGCAACGATTTGACCATGTTGGAAGATGGGCTGTACGAGAGAACCAACGGCAGAGAGGAGCCACTTACCCGGATTGATGACCATACCGCCACCACTATTGGTAAAGGTTGCTGTACCAGTAACCGTAATGTTGGGATAGAAACGGCTGCGTGCCGTCTCTACATTGTAGAAGCACTGAGCCAACGACATCTCAGCATAGTGGACATCAGCACGATTGTTCAGCAACTGAATGCCAACACCTGTGGCCAACTCCGTAGGCAGACTCTGGTTGGCAAACGACCCGCGCTGGATGGTCTGCCCTTGCTGACCTACGAGCAGTGACAGAGAATTCTCGCACTCACGGATCTGACGGAGCAAATCCACCTTCTGAGCCTGTACACTATAGTAAGCAGCCTCTGCACTCTGTACGGCAGTAGAGCGATAGCCCACACGGTTTTCGTGCATAAACTTCATCTTATCCCAGGTATCTTTCGTCAACTGTTCCATGTCAGAGACAATCTCCACCTGACGGTCGAGCATCAGCAAGGTATAATAAAGATTTGCAATGCCAGAGATGATGTTGCACTTTACTACCGTCTGGTAATCCCTCGTGCCGATGAGTTGCATCTGTGTTGAGCGCTTCACACTCAGCAGATTGCCAAAGAGATCCACATTCCAACTGGCACTAATAGGCAACTGATAGGTCTGAGAGGCTTTTGCACCATCGAAAGAGGCTATGGTTCCCTGCGGACTCAACACCAGTGAGGGCAGGAAAGCCAGACGGGCTACTGTCAGTGCAGTCTCTACCATCTTCACATTCAGTGCAGCATTCAGCAGGTCAGGATTATTGTCGAGACCTTGCTGGATAAGCGCCTGCAACTGAGGATCGGTGAAAACACTGCGCCAAGGCATATTGCCAAACGATGCAGTATCTGTCACAACAAGCGTATCCGTCAGTGAGACAGGATCACGAACAATTCCATCGGCCTTCACATCAGGACGGTCGTATTTGTTATAGAGTCCGCAACCTGCAAGCAGCGTTGCGGCAATGACAAAATTCAAATATTTAAAAATCAGAAAATTCCTTTGCTTCATAATTTATATATTTTTAATTCTTAAATTTTTAAATATTTCTCACTTCTCCAATTCATAATCTACAGGCTTGGAATGTGCATACTGTGCCAACTCAGCGGCAACAGCCTCGTTCTCCTCATCGTCGAACTTCAGCGGGCTGATCTTCTCCTGAATAGACTGGAAGATCACAAACAACGTGGGAACAACGAAGAGCTGGAGGATTGTACCAATCAACATACCACCTACGGCTGCTGCACCCAGTGTCTGGTTACCATTCTTACCTACACCCGAGGCAAACATCATCGGCAATAAACCGACAACCATAGCCAGAGAGGTCATCAGAATAGGACGCAGACGAGCAGCAGCACCTAAGACAGCTGACCAAGAGATGGCCATACCCGTCTGACGACGCTCAAGTGCGAACTGTACAATCAGAATGGCGTTCTTAGCCAACAGACCAATCAGCATGATCAGTGAGATCTGCATATAGATGTCGTTGGCATGACCAAAGATGTTGGTAAACAAGAAACAACCTGCCAATCCAAACGGAACAGAGAGTACTACCGAGAGCGGCAGGATGTACGACTCGTACTGTGCCGACAGAATCAGATAGATGAAGATAAAACAGAGCAGGAAGATCACCGCCGTCGTATTAGAAGCCTTAGCCTCCTCACGTGTCAGACCAGAGAACTCGTAGGTGTAACCTGTAGGCAACGTTTCGGCAGCAATGTCGCGAATAGCCTGGATAGCCTCACCAGTAGAGAATCCGTTAGCCACCGTACCCGTTACATTAATAGAGGTAAACAAGTTGAAACGATTGATGTTTGATGGACCATAGACACGCTCGATGTTACAGAACTCATTGATAGGTGCCATACCTGACGGTGTACGAACATAAATACTGTTGAGCGATTCCTTTGTCTGACGTGTTTCAGGCAATCCCTGAATCATCACACGATAGAGTTTACCATATGCGTTAAAGTTAGAGGCATAGAGTCCACCATAGTAACCCTGCAGCGTAGAAAGCACTGTCGAAGGTGAGATGCCACTCTGCTTACACTTAGCCACATCGACATGAACCATATACTGCGGATAATTCGGGTTATAAGAAGTCTGGGCCATCTGGAACTCAGGACGCTTGTTAAGTTCTCCGATGAAGTCCTTCACAATATTGTAGAACTTCGTGAGATCACCACCCGTACGGTCCTGCATGACGAGAGAAATACCCGAGTTGGCAGAGAAGCCAGGAATCATAGGCGGTGAGAAAGCCAGGATTGAAGCATCCTTAATATGGGCAGTCTTGATGAAAATCTGGGCTGTAACACCAGTAGCATCATACGGATTGAGGAAGAAACGATAGATACCATCGCCCTGCCAGAGTCCACTGATCTTCCACCAAAGACCCTTCTGACGCTCTTCAAACGGTTTCAACTTGATAACAAACGTAGCCTGGTCGGAACCAGAACCTGCAATAAAGTTATAACCCTGAATCTGCTCACGGCTCTGGATAGCAGGATCAGCAGCCAGGATAGAATCGACCTCGTTGATAATCTGACGCGTGCGAGCCACAGAAGTAGCAGGCGGCATCGTGATAGTACAGAACATCGTACCTGTATCCTCATCAGGCACCAAACCGCTCTTCGTAGTAAACATCGTCACAATGAGCACAACAATACCAATCACTACCGTCAAAATAATAGCCAAAGGCTTGCGCACCAACTTCTCCAAGAGGGTCTTATACTTGCCCGTTGTTGTTTCAAATGCTGTATTAAACGATTGATGGAAACGGTCGACACGCGACATCTTCTTCTCATGGCCCTCAGCATCGTGAGGCTTCAGGAATACAGCACAAAGGGCAGGTGACAAGGTCAAAGCGTTCAGAGCCGAGATGATAATAGAGACAGCCATTGTGACACCAAACTCACGATAGAACGAGCCACTCGTGCCTCCGATGAATGACACAGGAACGAACACTGCAGCCATCACCAGCGTAATGGATATAATAGCACCAGAGATTTCGTTCATCGCATCGATAGATGCAGTCATGGACGACTTATAACCCTGATCCAGTTTCGCATGCACGGCCTCCACCACCACAATAGCATCATCCACCACAATGGCAATTGCCAAAAGCAAGGCTGAGAGTACCAACAAGTTGATGGAGAATCCCATGATGTTGAGGAAGAAGAACGTACCGATCAGGGATACAGGTACGGCAATCAGAGGAATCAGCGTAGAACGCATATCCTGCAAGAAGACGTAAACCACGAGGAACACAAGTGCCAAAGTCATAAAGAGCGTGAACACCACCTCCTCAATAGATGCATAGAGGAACTCAGTCACATCGTAGTTAATCTTGTAAATCATACCCGGAGGGAAGAGTTTGGCCTGTTCCTCAAGTTCTTCCTTACAGTGCTTGGCAATATCGTTGGCATTAGAACCAGGAATCTGCTGAACCATACCCAACACAGAGGGAACGTTGTTGTTTCTCATCGAGACACTGTACATCAATCCTCCCAACTCAATCTTGGCCACATCCTTCAGTTTCAGGGTCGAACCATCGGCCTTGCTCTGTACGATGATATTGCCGAACTCCTCAGCCGTCTTCAGACGACCCGTATAGCGGAGGGAATACTCATAGGCCACATCCGACTGCTCACCGAAAGTACCAGGAGCAGCCTCAACATTCTGCTCAGCCATCAGTGCCGAAATATCACTCGGCATCAGACCATGCTGTTTCATGACGTCAGGCTTCAGCCAGATACGCATAGAATAGGTCTTCATACCAGGGCTCTGTACGTCGCCTACGCCCTGGATACGCTTCAAGGCAGGAATGATATTGATGTTTGCATAGTTGGTGAGGAACTGGTCGTCGTAACGTCCATCGGAAGTCAAGGTGTACATAATCACCTGAGAAGACTGACGCTTCATAACCGTCACACCGACGCGCGTTACCTCAGCAGGCAGAAGTGCCTGAGCCTGAGAGACACGGTTCTGTACGTTCACGGCACACATATCGGCATTCATACCCTGACGGAACATGATCGTAATCTGCGCCGAACTGGATGAAGCCGTAGAGGTCATATAATCCATACCTTCCACACCGTTGATACTCTCCTCAAGCGGCGTGATCACAGAATTCTTCACGGTCTCAGCATCGGCACCAGGATACTGGGTGTGAACCACCACAGTAGGAGGCGCAATGTTGGGGTACTGCTCAATAGGCAGCGACACCAAACCGATAAATCCCAGCAACACAATGACGATGGAAATCACCGTCGAGAGCACTGGGCGTTTTATAAAAGCTGTAAATGTCATAGCTTCTTTTTCCTTATTTTTACTATTTGTTCTTATTTCTTCATTGCGCCTACAATATCTCCAGCGCTCATGGCCTTAGCCTGTTCCTGAATCTTCTGCTGATATTTCTCAGGCGTAATGGGCACAATCTCCATACCGTCGGTAAGTTTGGTAATACCGTTAGTGACAAACTTGTCCCCCGTCTTTAGACCCTCAGTCACAATGTAGTTGTTACCATCATTCTGGGGATCAACCTTAATCTCGATGTATTTCACTTTGTTATCCTTGTCAAGAATATAGACGAAGTGCTTATCCTGCACCTCAGAAACGCAACTCTGAGGAATGATAATAGCATTAGTATTGCTGCGAGGAATGATAATCGTACCAGAACCACCGCTCTTCAACAGTTTCTCAGGATTCTGGAATACGGCAATCATCTGTACGGAACCAGTAGCGGGATCGATGACGCCACTCATCTTCGTCACCTTACCCTCCAGACCATAGACTGTTCCATCAGCAAGTTTCAACTTAACAGTAGGCATATCCTGGATAGCACCATTCAGACCTCCGGCGTTCTTGCCCATCTCAAGCACATCTTTCTCTGTCATGGAAAAATAGACTTCCATCGAACTAATATTTGACACCGTGGTCAGTGTGTTGCCTGCACTTACTAGAGTACCTACCTTAAAAGGAAGAGAACCTACGACACCAGCAGCAGGGCTCTTCACAAAGCAGTAACTCAACATCTCCTTGGCAGATGCGAGGGCAGCCTCAGCCTGAGCCAGACCAGCCTTTGCCTGCTCATACTGGTTGGTGGAGGACTGAAGTTCAAAATCTCCGATCACACCATTCTGATGCAGTTTCTGAGAATTCTCAAAACTCAACTTAGCAGTATTACAAGCGGCCTGAGCAGTATTGACAGAAGCCTGAGCCTGACGAACCTGAGCCTGATAGGTCACATTGTCGAGGACAAAGAGAACCTGTCCTACACCTACAGTCTGACCTTCCTTTACATTAATCTTGGTAATGAAACCCTGCACCTTCGGATGGATCTCCACATCCTGCACGCCTTTGATTGTTGCAGGATATGTGCTCTGCATCGTAGTACTTGATGTTCCCACCGTAACCACAGGGTACTCATTGTCGCCAAAACTGGGGCGACCACCGCCACCACCACACGATGCAAACAGCATCGTAGCAGCTGCAAACAATAAAATCTTGTTCTTTTTCATACTTGATATTGACTAATTACTAATTAAAATTCAAGAATACTCAACATTTCGAAAACTACATACCTGTCGTTTTTGTTTTCGAGTTGCAAAGGTACAAAAATATATCTTTTAGATATATCGACGCACCATGTTTTTAACAAAGTTTATTGGCTATATGTTTTTTTTTTCTTTCACAAGGCCCATCTGCCTGGCTTTATCCATCAGCAAGGCCATCAACGGTTCACGCTCGTTTTCAACTTTATTATCAAGGACGGCATCCTTCAGGTATTGTTTCAGCGTTCCTACCTCACGACTAGGTTTCAAGTTAAACATCTCCATAATCTCGTTTCCATCGATAACAGGCTGAAGTAGGCGCACATAATCCTTCTCCTTGAGGTCGGCCAACTTTTCACGGACCATACGGAAATTCTCCAGAAAGAGTTTCTTGCGGATCTCGTTTTTCGATGTGATGTCAGCCTCACAGAGCGTCATCAGGTCATCAATATCCTCGCCGGCATCGTTGAGTAGACGGCGTACGGCACTATCAGTCACCTCCTCGTCGGCAATGGCGATAGGACGCATATGCAGTTCGACCAACTTTTGCACATACTTCATCTTCGCATCCATCGGGAGCATCAGGCGACGGAAGATTACAGGAACCAACTTTGCTCCCGTCAGATTATGATTATGGAAGGTCCAGCCAACTAACGGATCCCAACGTTTCGACTTCGTCTTACCAATATCGTGCATCAACGCGGCCCATCGCAACCATATATTGTCTGATTTTTTTGCCACATTATCCAATACTTCAAGTGTATGATAGAAATTATTCTTGTGAGCCCGTCCGTTTTTCTGCTCCACAATGTCGAGAGCAGCCAACTCAGGCAGAATGACATTCAACAGACCGCAACGTTGCAGATCGACAAAGCCACGACTGGGATGAGGAGAAAGTATAATCTTGTTCAGTTCGTCCTTCACACGTTCACCACTGACAATTTTAATTCTGTCGGCCATCCTTTCCAAAGCCTCAAAAGTCTCGTCCTCAATCTGGAAATTCAGTTGGGTTGCAAACCTGATACAACGCATCATCCTCAGTGGATCATCGGAGAAAGTGATGCCAGGCTCCAACGGAGTGGCAATGATGCCATCTTCCAGATCTGCGAGGCCATTAAAAGGATCGACAAGCTCACCGAAACGGTTCTTGTTCAGACAGATAGCCATCGCATTAATGGTAAAGTCGCGACGATTCTGATCGTCCTCCAGAGTACCGTCCTCCACAATGGGCTTTCGGGAGTCATGACTATAACTCTCCTTACGGGCGCCAACGAACTCCACTTCGTACTCCACATGCTTCTGACGGAACTTTACTTGGGCTGTTCCGAAGCTCTTAAACACAGAAAGATGCGCCTTGCGCCCTATCATCCGCTTCAGTTCTTCAGCCACAGAAATACCACTTCCCACGACCACCACATCGATATCGTTCGAAGGGCGCTCGAGGAAAATATCCCTAACATATCCACCCACCACATAACACTCCAGGCCCAATCGGTCTGCAGCCTCACTGATCTGATGGAAAATCTCCTGGTCCAGTATCTCAGCCAGTTCCTCGTCTGAAAACAATTTCATCGATTCATACTTCTTTGAGGGTGCAAAGTTACGAATAATCGAGCAAAAAAGAGCAAAAATGAGGCTGACTTTGAAAATTTTTCTGCTTTTCGACAAACTTTTCAGGAAAAAAGCATACCTTTGCAGAAGAAAATAATAAGACTGAACACCTAACAACTATAGTATTAAAAATATGAGAAAGAGCATTTTCACAATCGCCGTCATTTTTGCGGCCATGTTTACATTCATGTCTTGTCAGAACAAGAGTCAGAACCTAAATCAGGATCAGAAAGACGAAGTTAATAATTTTCGCATTAAACGAGGCACTAATATCAGCCACTGGCTCTCACAGTCCGAGCAACGTGGTGAGGCTCGTAGGCTCCACATTCAGGAAGACGACTTCGCCCGTCTCGAAGAACTTGGCTTCGATTTCGTACGTATCCCCATCGACGAGGTACAGTTCTGGGACGAGAAGGGTCTGAAACTGCCTGAGGCATGGGATTTGCTGAACAATGCCCTCGACTGGGCCAAGAAACACAACCTTCGCGCCATCGTCGATCTCCACATTATCCGTTCACACTATTTTAATGCCGTAAACGAGGACGACAAGGCTGCTAACACCCTTTTCACATCGGAGGAATCACAACAAGGACTTATCAATCTGTGGCGCCAACTCTCGGAATTCCTCAAGGATCGCAGTTGCGACTGGGTGGCTTACGAGTTTATGAACGAGCCTGTGGCTCCCGAGCATGAGCAGTGGAACCAGTTGGTGGCCAAAGTTCACAAGGCCCTGCGCGAACTTGAACCCCAACGCACCCTGGTAGTGGGCTCGAACATGTGGCAAGGCCATGAAACGATGAAGTATCTGAAGGTGCCTGAGGGCGACAAGAACATCATCCTCTCCTTCCACTATTATAACCCGATGCTGCTGACCCACTATAAAGCATGGTGGACACCACTGGCCAAATATGAGGGCAAGGTGAACTATCCTGGCGTATTGGTTTCGAAGGAAGACTTCGATGCAGCGCCTGCAGACATTAAGGACCAGTTGAAGCCCTATACAGAACAGGTGTGGGATATCAACACCATCCGAGCTCAGTTTAAGGACGCCATCGAGGCCGCCAAGAAATACGACTTGCAGTTGTTTTGTGGCGAGTGGGGCGTCTATGAGCCCGTTGACCGTGAGCTGGCCTATAACTGGACTCGTGATATGCTGACCGTTTTCGACGAATACAATATCGCCTGGACCACCTGGTGCTACGATGCAGACTTCGGTTTCTGGGATCAGCAGCGCCACACCTACAAGGATCGCCCTTTGGTAGAACTTCTGATGTCAGGAAAGAAATTAGGAGAGTAAGTGAAGACCGTGAATTATTCCCAGGTTAGGAATGAAATGCTCCCACGTTGGGAATGAATTATTCCCACGTTGAGAACAAAAAAGGCACTTACAAAGCAGATATGACGAACAAAAAACTGATATTCTTTGCAACTGTGCTACTCATGGCTGGTTGTGGGAACAACGAGAAGAAACAAGCTGATCAGCTCATCAAGGAGGCGCATACGCACTTCATGGAGGGTAAGTTCGACGAAGCCAGAGCCGATATCGACTCCCTGCGCAAGACCTTTCCCAACAACATCGAGGCAAGAAAAAGCGCTCTAAGACTTCATCAGAATATCGAATTGAAAGTTGCACAAGACGAGTTGGGCCGTACAGACAGTCTCCTCCAGATAGCCGACAAAGAACTAGAAACGATGCAAAAAAAGGTGGAAGCCCACAAGGCAGCTCTGAAAGCAACGCCTGAGGAACTGACGGCTCTGACGAGGATGAGAATGCACAGAGACTCGATCCGGACGCAGTTTGAAACCCTCGGGATGAAGATCAGTTACATCCGTCAGAAACAAAAAGAGCAATAGTTTTAGTCAAAACTCAATTAAAAATTTGGTATTTCGCTCGATTTGCACTATCTTTGCACCCGATATGGCCAATCAGGACAAAACAAACGCTCAGTTTGAGAAGGCTCTAGCCGAATGCAGAGCCCTGTTCGAGAAGAAACTCCACGACTATAAAGCCTCGTGGCGCATCTTGCGTCCCACAGCTCTCACCGACCAACTCTTCATCAAGGCAAAGCGCATCCGCTCGCTTGAGATCAAGAAGGAGTCGATGGTGGGCGAAGGCATCCGTCCGGAGTTCATTGCCCTTATTAATTATGGTATCGTTGGTCTCATCCAACTCTCAAAGGGATTTGCCGATACGGTAGATATTGACAATCAGGAGGCCATGCGCCTCTACGACCAGTTTGCCCACGAGGCCCTGGAGTTGATGAAGAAGAAGAACCATGATTACGACGAGGCATGGCGCTCGATGCGGGTGAGTTCTTATACAGACCTCATCCTGACGAAGATTGAGCGCATCAAGGAGATCGAGAACCTTGGGGGCGAGACGCTCGTCTCAGAGGGCATCGATGCCAACTATATGGACATTATCAACTACGCGGTCTTTGGAGTAATTAAGTTATCGGAGTGAGGAAAACTGCCGTCAACATCTGTCGTCTGATACTCGCAGTGACGTTTATCCTTTCTGGATTCGTCAAGGCTGTAGATCCCCTCGGCACGCAGTACAAGATTCACGACTACCTGGCAGCAATGGGACTTAGCGCCCCCGACTTGCTGACACTCTCAGCTTCCGTATTGTTGTCAACACTGGAGTTCATCGCTGGTATCTGCCTGCTCTTCGCCATCAGGCGGAGACTGGTGTCAAAGGTGGTTCTGTTGATGATGGTGGTCATGACACCACTGACTCTCTGGCTGGCACTGACCGATCCCATCAGCGACTGCGGTTGTTTTGGCGACGCCTTGGTGCTCACCAATTGGCAGACGTTTTGGAAGAATGTCATTCTGCTGGCTGCTGCTATCGTGGTGTGGCGGCATCCTCTGGAAATGCCTCGCCTCATAGGAGAATCAAACCAGTGGATCGTCCTGAACTACTCAGGATTGTTTATCCTACTGATCATTGCCGGTAGAAGTCTCTATACCCTACCCCAGTTCGACTTCCGTCCCTACCATGTGGGCATCAATCTCAGGGAAGGATGGCAGAAGATGATGGAGGGAGAAGATTCGCCCTACGCAGAGTTCTTCATGGAACTTACCGACGAGGGAGAAGACATCACAGAGAAGGTGCTCGACAACGAGGGATACACGTTCCTGCTGGTTTCGCCCCATCTGGAACAGGCCGACGATTCTCAGCTCGACGAACTCAACCAGATCTACGAGTACAGCCTCGACAACGGCTACCCATTCTATTGTCTGACGGCAAGCACAGAGAAGGCCATCAGTCGTTGGCGCGACATTACCGGGGCAGAGTATCCTTTTTGTAACACAGACGACATCACGCTGAAAACAGTGATTCGCAGTAACCCAGGGCTGCTGTTGCTCAAGGATGGTGTCATTATCCGCAAGTGGAGTCATAACGACCTGCCCGAAGAGAACGAACTGAGTGGAAAGTTGGAAGATTCTGAGCTTGGGCGCTTGCCTACTGAAACTATAACGAGCAAAATACTGTGGATACTCACATGGTTTGTGCTCCCACTGATGCTCCTCACTATTGCCGACCGCCTTTGGGCATGGAGCCACTGGCTGCGCTCTGGAAAGAAAGCCAGAAGGCGCGAACAAGAAGAAAAAGTACAAGTAGAAAAGAGAATAATAACCCAATTAACAAAGAAAATAATTATGAGAAAGAAAATTGTAGCAGGAAACTGGAAGATGAACATGAATCTCCAG
>CAMKUA010000022.1:0-35798 GCA_946415825.1 uncultured Prevotella sp.
ATTATCTTTCATCTTTTATTCTTTAAGCTTTAAGCATTAAGCATTAAACTTTAATATTTCAACACAGAGGCACAGAGATACAGAGGTCTTTCAATTCTTCAATTTTTCAATTCTTCAATTCTTCAATTGACATCAATCTCTGTATCTCTTTGTTAAATTTTACAGCGTTTCAATAAAACGGTCGAACATAAACTCCGTATCCACAGGACCCGAGCAGGCCTCAGGATGGAACTGGCTCGAGAACCAGGGATATGAGAGATGTCGGATACCCTCGTTCGAGCCGTCGTTCATATTGACAAAGAGTTCACGCCAGTCGTTACCCAGCGTGGCAGCATCCACCGCATAACCGTGATTCTGCGAGGTGACGTAACAGCGGTTGGTACCCACCTCCCTCACGGGCTGATTATGCGAACGGTGACCGTATTTCAACTTATAGATCGTAGCCCCGCCGGCCTTTGCCAGCAACTGGTTACCCATACAGATACCACAGATGGGCTTGCGCGAAGCCGACATCTGTTTCTTCAGCACCTCCACGGCATCCACACACATATCGGGATCACCAGGACCATTGGCCAAAAACAGACCGTCGAACGCCATATCGGTATAGTCGTAGTTCCAGGGCACGCGGATCACCTCCACACCGCGCTTAATCAGACAGCGTATGATGTTGTTCTTCACGCCGCAGTCCACCAGCACCACCTTCCTGCCCGCACCTTCATTATAGCGCACCACGTCTTTACACGACACCTTATCCACCCAGTTCACGCCCTCATATTCGGCTGTGGGTATATTGTCGGGCTCATCGTCGAAGATGATCTGTCCCATCATCACACCATGCTCCCGCAGTACCTTCGTGAGTTCCCGGGTGTCGATACCCGTAATACCAGGCACCCCCTCGCGTTTCAACCAGTCGGCCAGACTCTCCTTCGCATTCCAGTGTGAATAAGCCTCACTGTAGTCGCTCACGATGATGGCCTGTGCATAGATCTTGTCGCTCTCCATAAAAGTAGCCAGTCCATTCTCCTCAACAGTGAATGGCGGCACACCATAGTTACCCACCAGCGGATAGGTCAGCGTCATCAGCTGTCCGGCATAGCTGGGGTCTGTCAGACTCTCGGGATAGCCCATCATTGCCGTGTTGAATACCACTTCACCGGCAACGGGTTTCTCGCTTCCGAAACTCTTGCCCTTAAATTTTGTCCCGTCCGAAAGGACCAGTGTTACATCTCTCATTTTTTATATCTTACTATTTTACCTTTTTACCTTTAAAAAAAAGGCGAAACGTTTAGAAAACGAATCGCCCTTTCTTTATTCAACAGTTACTGATTTTGCTAAGTTTCTCGGCTGGTCAACGTTCTTGCCTTTGCAGACGGCTACGTGATAAGCCAGGAGCTGCAGGGGGATCGTAGCCACCAGCGGTTCCAGACATTCCTGAACGTCGGGTAACTCAATCACCTCGTCGGCGATCTTCGATATCGTATCGTCGCCTTTCGATACCAGGGCTATCACCCTACCCTGACGGGCCTTGATCTCCTGTATGTTCGACAGCACCTTCTCGTACATCGCGTTATGCGTGGCGATTACCACCACAGGCATATCCGAGTCGATGAGGGCGATGGGCCCGTGCTTCATCTCGGCAGCGGGATAGCCCTCTGCGTGGATATAGGATATCTCCTTCAGTTTCAGCGCGCCCTCCAGAGCCACGGGGTATGAATAGCCACGTCCCAGGTAGAGGAAGTTATGCGCGTATGTAAAGGTACGCGCAAGGTCGGCCACCTTGTCATTGGTCTGCAGCACCTCACGTATCTTCACCGGTATCTCGCTCAGTCCTTTCACAATCTTCAGATACTCATCTCGGGCAATGGTGCCCTTAGCCTCTCCCATGGCCAGGGCTATCATCGTCAGCACCGTCACCTGACCTGTGAAAGCCTTCGTCGAAGCCACACCGATCTCTGGTCCTACGTGGATATAGGTACCCGTGTCGGTGGCACGGGGTATCGACGAACCGATGGCGTTACAGATACCATAGATAAAGGCGCCCTTCTCCTTGGCCAGTTGTACGGCAGCCAGCGTGTCGGCCGTCTCACCACTCTGCGAGATAGCCAGCACCACGTCGCCCTTACCCACCACGGGATTCCTGTAACGGAACTCCGAGGCATACTCCACCTCGACGGGAATCCTGCAGAGGCTCTCTATGATCTGCTTGCCGATGAGTCCTGCGTGCCACGACGTACCGCAAGCCACGATAACCACGCGCTTGGCCTCAAGCATCTGTCTGCGGTAATCGATTAATGCCGAAAGTGTTACGTGGTCTGCCTCGATATTCACCCGACCCCTCATACAGTTCTTCAGGCACTCGGGCTGCTCGAATATCTCCTTCAGCATAAAGTGGGGATATCCGCCCTTCTCTATCTGTCCGAGGTCGATATCCACGGTCTTCACCTTCAGTTCCTGATCCTCGCCCAGGATGTTCACCACGTGCAACTCCTTGCCCCGTTCTATCACGGCGATGTTACCGTCTTCGAGATACATCACCTTGTCGGTATATTCCACGATGGGACTGGCGTCGGAGCCCAGGAAGAACTCGTCGTCGCCGATACCCACCACCAGCGGACTCTGCTTGCGTGCAGCGATAATCTGGTTGGGGTTGCGCTTGTCGAGCACGGCGATGGCATAAGCACCGATCACCTGGTACAGGGCCACCTGCACAGCCGTCAGCAAGTCCAGGTTCTTATGTTCCTTGATATATTCTATGAGCTGCACCAGCACCTCCGTGTCGGTATCCGACGAGAACGTCACCCCCTTAGCCTCCAGTTTGTGCTTCAGTTCGGCGTAGTTCTCAATGATACCGTTGTGGATGATGGCCAGGTTCTTCGACGACGAATAGTGCGGGTGTGCATTGCGCGAGGAGGGCTCTCCGTGTGTAGCCCAGCGCGTATGGGCGATACCGATGGTACCGCTCACGTTCTTGTCACTGCAATATTCTACGAGGTTGTCAACTTTTCCTTTGGTCTTATAGACGTTCAGGCTGTCATCGTCGTTGATAAGCGCCACTCCGGCACTGTCGTAACCACGATACTCCAGTCTTCTCAGACCCTTAATCAATATTGGAAATGCATCCTTTGTGCCAATGTATCCTACGATTCCGCACATACTCTCTTTTCTGTTTGTGTCTAATTTGGCTGCAAAAATAATATAATTCAAAGAAAAAACCAAAAGAAAAAAGAATTTTCTTTTGGTTTCCTCGTAATTTATGATTCTTCGTCGTCATCCATCATCACCGCCTCTTCTATCACCTCCTCCTGCTGTGCTTCTTCGGCGACTTCCTCGGCGGCTTTCTCCTGCCTGCGCCTCAGGCGCTCAGCCTTCCGTTCCTCCAGCCATCGGCTCACGGGCTTGCGCAGCAACAGGAATCCTGCTATCAGCAGCACGTAGAGGGTGATGGCCCACCACGAGCGGTACCACGGGGCATCGATCGTGATGTCGAGCCTGCTCTCCACGTCGCCCATCGTTCCGTCGTCCTTCAGCATCCTCACACAGAGCGTATAGTCGCCCGAGGGCAACGACATATAGGTAATGTCGGGGTTGTTGGCCGACGACTTGATCCACTTGTCGTTGAAGCCCTCCAACTGATACACGAAGCGCGTGGCGTTGTTCACCCCACCGTTGTCGGATGCCATATGGATGGTAAACTGGTTCTGATGATACTTCAGCCGGATGCTTTTCTGCATGTCGAGGGCCTCTTCCAGGATAACGCGCCCGTCGTACTCCTGTCCTACCTCCACCTCCTGGTCGAAGAGCACCAGGCCGCTGAATACAGGCCGCTCGTTCAGATTGCCGTTACCCAGGTTCAGCGTGCTGATGATGTCAAGACCGTCCTGACCGCCTATCAGCAGCTCACCCTTGCTCGAGCAGAACATGGCGCGCTGGTTGAACGGTCCGGGCTGCAGTCCGTCGCGGTTGTTGAAGTTACGGATGGTGTAGGTCCACTGCCCGTCCTCCTGCTTCAGGGGCGTGATGTTCGACACACCGTGGTCGGTAGCCACCCACATCGTGTTTCTCGTATCCTCCGTCACCGCCACGGCATTAGAGCCCAGCAGTCCCGACTTCATGTCGAGCAGTGTCTTCTGCCCCGTCTTCATGTCGTAGATCACCACTCCCGACGGCGAGCACTGCCACAGCAGCCTCCTGCTGTCGATCACGGCCTGGGTGGTAGCTGTCGATATGGTGAGTGCATGCCTGTCGTTATCCACGGGGAAGTGCCCGTTGATCACCTTGAAGTTGCCCGGGTGTATCAGGGCGTAGTACTCCGAGTTGCCCAGCACGATCCAGCCGTTGGCACCCGTCGAAATACTGTTGGTCCACACCGTCTTCAGCACCGAGTTGTCGGCAGTAAAGGCGCGCTGCCTGCCGGTCTTCTTGTCGATGCGCACGGCACCGCCTCCGAGCACACCCACCCAGATGTTTTGCCATCGGTCTTCCGTGATGCCCCAGATATTGTTGGTCACCAGTGCACTGCCCGGATCGGTGGAGCGCAGATTGGTCCACCCGCCGTCCTTATAGTGCAGGATACCACCCTCGTAGGTACCAAACCACAGACTGCCGTCCTTGGCCGTAAAACTGCCCACGATGATGTCGCTGGGCACGCCCAGGGAGTGCTTCGTATAAGTCTCCACTATCTCGTGCGTCTTCGGGTCCATCTTCAGGATACCGCCGTCGTTGCTGCCCAGCCAGTAGTAGCCCTCCTTGTCCTCGGTGATGGTGTTGATATCACCTACGGGAATGCTCTGGAAGTTTGTCATCGTCTCCAGGCACATCGCCACACCGTTCTTATAGCTTGCCATCCACATACGGCCCAGCTGGTCGAGATACAGGTGCTTGATGGTGATGTCGGGCACCGACGTCTCGTCGCCCTTCACGTTGGTAAACTGTCGCCACTCGCGGTTCTCCTCGTCGAGCACCAGCACACCCCTGTGGTCGGTAGCCACCCATAGCAGCCCCTTGGCGTCGTAGCACACCTCCCACACGATGATGTCGTCGGGCACGTCCTGATAGCCCTGTGCGCGCATCAGCTCGGTGAGCGAGGTGTACCACCGTTTCTCTTTCCTAACATATATATAGGTACCCGTGGAGTGCGTAATCACCCAGAGGTTCTGGTCCTTATCCACCGTCACCCAGTAGTCGTTGTAGGTGTTCAGCTCGTTCTTCACGTGAGCCTCCTTCCACAGCACCTTTCCCCGCTCGCCGTTGATGCACATCAGTTCGCCGAAGGTCGATACCATCACCATACCCTCCTTGGTCTCGGTATAGGCCGACACGCCGAACTCCTTGGGGAACTCCAACGGTCCGTAGCCGAAGGGGATGTGCTTCAGGTTCTTCGTCACGGGGTTGTAGTAGTAGAATCCGTCCTCGTAGGTCTTCACCCAGTAGTTCTTGTCAGAGTCGAGGTGTAAGCTCTCTATGCTGCCTACGATGCCCTGCTGGTTCAGCCAGCGCGAAGGCTGGCGGTCCACCTTCTCGGTCACCGGGTCGTAGAGCGAGTAGTTCATGCCCTGCTTCAGCCACAGCCTGCCGCCGTGACCTTCCTGAATCTCGTCGATGCGGTTGTTGCGCAGCGACGTCGTGTCCTTGTCATAACTGAAGTAGGTACGTATGCGGTAGCCGTCATAGCGGTTCAGCCCGTAGGCCGTACCAAACCATACATACCCCTGCGAGTCGCGCAGGATACTGTTCACCATGGAGTTCGACAAACCCTCGCGGGTATCCACCCGGCGGAATCTCATGTCAGGTATCACTGCAGCTTCCGCCATCACACCGATGCAGAGCATCGCCAAAAGGAAATAAATGCGTTTCATACTGCAAAGATACAAAAAAGTGTTGACATTGCAAAATAAAATCACGATTTTTTATCTCCTCACACTGATAATCACGAAAAATAATCCCCGGAATGCCTGGCATCCCGGGGATTACTCATGTTATATTACGAATTCAAGTTTCGCATTCGCTCAACTACTGATTACTCTTCCACCAGAAACCATCCTCTGACCATGTACCTTGTACATACTTGTAGAAGTTCTCATTCTCGTCAGCGATGTTCTCTCTCTCCTCAGCAGGCTTGAAGGTATCATCGACCAGGATCTTACATGCAGCCTTACCTGTGGTAGCTGTAAGCTCCATCCATTGATCATTCTTATACACCTCGATTTTGATGTTCTTAATCTGCGCAGGTGTTGTGTAAGTACCCTCAACTTCAAAGATAACAGGATCTTTATCAGGACCGGCACCAGTATTATACATCGGGTGCTTTTCGAGCTCAGAAGTCGTATCGCCGAATAAACCGTGAACCTCTTGGCCCATAACTCTCAGCGGGAGCACGCCACCGGCACAGATCAGCTTCAGAGTGGTCTTGCCGCTCTCGGCCTTCACCACATCGAAAACAACATCGTTGAAGTCGAAGTCGCCATCTTGTTCTGCTGACAGATCCTCAGCAATCACACGGTAGAGCGGATCACCACCCTGGAACCCTGGGTTACAAGGAGTTTGAGGTATGGTGATATTGGGCTTACCAGACTTGAAGCCTGCTCCATAGATATTATTATCTATGCTGAAGCCAGATTTCGCAATAATAAACTCCCTGGGGGTGTAAGTACCGGTGCCATCACTGTCATATCCCTGTGCAAAATGTGTCTCTGCAGAAACATACAAGTGGCCACCATAGGCTACAGCACCATGATTGTTCTGAGCTGAAAGTGTTGGGTCTCTGACAATATTCTTAGCCTGGAATACGGCATATTCGCTTTCTGTGCCTTCAGTGGGACCAAAGATTCCAAATCCTGCTTCATCGTAACGTCCTGACTCAAGTTGAGCTGTTTCCGTAACTTTGAATACAGCTTTCTTCCCCATCACGATAACAAATGGGCCTGATACGGCACCTGTACTTGAATCCCTACCTCCATAGAAATTCTTAGTCAATACACCGCCGCCGCCATCAATCTTAAATGCTCCTTGAACTGATGAAATGTTCATTTCGAAATCATTTTCCACTTCAAGGAAGCAATTGTTGATCACGTTCCAACTTCCAGCAATATAAGCATAATCGTAAGTCGTCCAATGTCCATTGTTTACCCAGCCTGAGTTGTTGGATTCAATTGTTGTAGTGCCTTTAACAGTCCACTCGGCATTGTTCTGCACAGCAGCGGCGCGTATAATAACTTCTGCACAATCAATGGTGCCATCGTTGACGATTCTGTCATTGGCATTGACAATCACGCTTCCTGTCCCTGCTGTTTTTCCTGTTGTTTCCAATTTTCCTACATTATAGAGGATGCTGGATGCCGTTAGTTCAAAAGATTCAGCTTTGATGGTTCCATGATTGTACACCTCTGAGCTGACATCCATCAAGAGGTGGCCTGTAGTTTCAAGTAGGGCATTTGCTGCAATATAAATCTTAGCCTTCAAATCTTGGGCACTTTCTGCGCTTAATTTCAAGGTCGACCCTTCAGTCAGATAGATTTTCTGACCCTCTGACGTAAATTTTTTGTTGGACATGTCAACATAACCTTTTACATAAATAAAGCAGTTGGTGCCATTATACACATCAACTTGTGCTGTGTTCTCGTCTATAACAAAAGAACCTGGCCCTACTTGGCGGTCTGGCATTGCGCTAGCAGTTGTAGGAATTTGGGCTACTGTCAAGAAATTGCTGGAGTTGCAATCTTCCGGGAAAGTAACAGTTGGCTCTATGTGGCCTCTGTAGTCTTTATAAGTACCCACACTACGCGTTAATGCACGCGAAGTAGAAGGCTGGCGGCCGAAGCCCCAGTCAACATTAGCACCGACCTTACCGAAGGCCCTCTCGAAAGCAGCAGCATAGTTCTGGTTGACAATCGTCTCCCTCTGCTCATCAATTCTCTCCTGTTCTTGTCTGTCCCTTTCGTCAATGGCACCCTGATCGAACATGTCGGTTGACCTGGAACATCCTGTGAATGCAACCAAAACAGCGAAGGCTGCAACACTTGTCATCAAATATTTTCTCATAACTTAAATAATTTAAAAATTGTTTGTATTCCAATAAAGTTGTCGTGTTGATAAACAGCGTTGTGTTGTATCGGCTACAAATATACAAATAATCCGTAAAATAAGTGATTATTTTGTGTTAATTATAATTAATTTCTACACAAACTTAGCCAAAAACAAGCGTATGATAGCCACAAAAGGTGTTTTGGGCACCAAAATCGCCGATTAGTGTTTTTAAGACACGCACTTTCCCCCAAACCGAGAAGGGGGTGCCGTCAACGCCTCTCACGACGATAGCAGCGTAACTGCGTGACAAAAAAAGAAAAGACATTTCACCAATGTCACTCACACTCACAAAACTCACAAAAGCTCCTGTAGAAACTAACATAAATAGTAATAATATTAATTAAATTATAAATAATATATATATTATTTATAATTTATATGATTCTTATAATTATTTTGTGTCTTTTCATTTCCTTTTTGTGAGTTTTGTGAGTGTGAGTACAAGACAAATCTAATGAAAGTGTAAAAGGGGAAAGGGGTTAAAGGTGACAAGGCGAAATGTAAAGTATTGCTCAAGATAAGCTGCCAGTACGACAGGATAAGCTCTCCTTATTAAACAGAAAGCGGTACTCTTCTAAAAGGTTACCGCTTTTCCATATCTGTTATTTTTGGAAAGTCTATTGGGAAAGGAGGAAGCCATGAGCAAGATAAATGCTGCTTCAGACTTTGATTTTGTAAGAGAAATTGTCTGTAACGATGGTCATGATACGAGGGAGCACAGGGAGGTGGTTGGCGAGGCTGACGGCCACATGTCCCATGGTGCGACGGAGGTTGATTTCGACACAGGGATGCAGCAGAAAGCCCTCACGACCGGGGTGCGCCACCACCATCATATCCACTCCGAAGGGGCCCTGATACCGACCCCGAAAAAGAGGGCTTACAAGGGATATCAGCTTCTGTTGAATATCGAGCAGTAAAGACTCTGGGATATAACGACTTATGAGTTCCATCTTATACTCCTCAGTAGCCACGATATTGCCCGTGTAGGCACTGCCCGACGTATGGAACAGCGAGAGGCCGAGATAAGACACACAGCCCTCAGTGTCGATGGTGAACTCCATGCCGAAATCCTTCACCTTGGGGTAATGGGGCTCCACCATGATGCCGCCCTGGCGGAGGAGCACATGGCGCAGCCAGCCTTCGTCAGAATGATTCATAGCGCCATCGAGGAAGCGCACCCCTCGCCCACTGCTGCTCCAGGGGGCCTTCACCACCAGGCGCCCGGCAAGGGCCAGACGCTGGGAGAGCTCGTCGAGCGAGGTGACCATCGCCGCCTCGCCCACAAGGCCATCGCCCTGAAGCCGGGGCAACAGCGAGGCGGCGGTGAGACGATGGGACAGATGGCGGATAACGGCTATCTGATCACTGGTGGGCAACAGGCGCTCTGAGACACCACAGCGCAGCAGGAAGGCTTGGACGGCATCGTCCCACCCCCACACATCGACACCATCGAGGGGGAGTCTGGACAAGGCGGTACTGGTGACAAAACGCCCAAAGGGCACCTTGGCCACCCTGCGGAACTTGCGCTCGGCCTCGTCGGGGTCGAGTACGAGGACCACATCGCCAGCACCAGCCCACAGAGCCGGGATGAAGCCCAGATCGGCGCGCAGCTGGCGACCTGCATGCGGCGGCGTAAAATTGGCCAGGTTGGCAGCCAGAGCCAGGTCGTGCTCGGGGTTAAAAACATGTATTTTCATCGTTCAGGGCGCAAAAGTACAAAAAAAATTTTGTAATCTCAATCTTTTACCTTACTTTTGCACAATAAAACTAACAAACAAGAAAAATATGGCTGTAAAAATACTCAGTGTCGATGACGAGAATGATCTCGAACTGTTGCTGACACAATATTTCAGAAGGGAAATACGTAAGGGAGAATACGAGTTCTCGTTTGCCCACAACGGGCTCGAGGCGCTGACAATGCTCCTGAAAAACAAGGACTACGACATCATACTCTCGGACATCAACATGCCGGAGATGGACGGACTGACGCTGCTGACGAAGATCAACGAGATGCAGAACCCCGCCCTGAAGTGCATCATGGTATCGGCCTATGGCGACATGGGAAACATACGGCAGGCCATGAACAACGGGGCCTTCGACTTCGCCACGAAGCCCATCGACCTCGACGACCTGAGTCAGACCATCAAAAAGGCCATCGAGCAGATCAAATATATCCGCGAGATGCAGGAAGAGCACACCGAACTGGAGTCGCTGAAGGGCGACCTGGCCATAGCGCGCGAGATACAGCTGGCCATACTGCCACGCATCTTCCCACCCTTCCCCGAGAACGAGCAGCAGCTGGACCTGGCTGCCTCGATGGTAGCGGCCAAGGACGTGGGAGGCGACTTCTACGACTTCTTCCGCATCGACGAGCAGCACATCGGTTTCGTGATTGCCGACGTGAGCGGCAAGGGCATACCAGCCGCCATCTTCATGGCGGTGAGCCGTACGCTGCTGAGGGCTACCGGCATACGAGGCGGCAGCACGGCAGACTGCATGGCCTATACCAACGACCTGCTGACGAAGGAGTCGGTGGACTGTATGTTTGTCACCGTGTTCTACGGCATCTACGACCTCGAGACGGGTGAGATCAGCTACTGCAACGCAGGCCATAACCCGCCCTACGTGCTGAAGAACAACGGGCAGGTGGAGATGCTGCCGATGCCGAAAAACCCGATGGTGGGCGCCGTGGAGGATATGCCGTACAACGAGGAAAAGACCAGACTGGAAGCCGGCGACACGCTGTTCATGTACACCGACGGCGTATCGGAGGCCATGAACCCCATCTACGAGGAGTTTGGCGAGCAACGGATAGAAGCCGCCCTGAAGCGCTGTGGCGGCAAGAACTGCCAGCAGATCATCGACACCATCGCTGCCGACATGAAGACCTTCGTGGGAGAGGCTGAGCAGAGCGACGACATCACGATGCTGGTACTGAAACGTAAGGCATGACGAAAAAAACGATTATCACCTGTGCGCTGATTGGCGCCATCCTGGCAGGAACCACCCTGACAGGGTTTGTGGGATGGTATTCGGCTGAAAAGAAAAACAGATATCTGAATAGCGAACTGGCCAACCTGCGGCGCCAGATGAGGATTGCCACCGTGGCGAAAAGCGTGAGCCGACAGATGGAGGAGATAGCCGTCGAACAGAAGGCCATCTCGGACGAACAGCGCGAAGAGGCCCTGGAGCAGACGAGGATAGCCAACGAACTGCGGGAGCGCTCGGAGGAGGAGCGGCATAACGCCATCGTAGCGCAGCAGCAGGCACTGGCCTCGGAACGGAGAGCCCTCGACGCCTACGACCAGGCCGAAGAGCAGCGGCTGATAGCAGAGCACCAGCGCATACAGGCTGAACTCGCCAAGCGAAAGGCCGACACGCTGGGATTTATCACACTGGGACAGTCGCTGGCATCGCTGGCACTCAAGCAATACTATGTGGGCGACATGAACATGGCCAAACTGCTGGGCTATGCAGCCTATCTCTTTACACACCGCTATGGCGGCGACCTGTACAACCCCAACGTATTCCAGGCCCTCACGCTGACCAGCCAGAGCAGAAATAACTGGGCAAACCACGAGGGAGCCATCACGAACATGGACCTATATGACCACAAGACCAAACTGATATCGGTGAGCAACTACGGGGAGATCATGGTGCACGACATGACCGGCAAGGAGATGAAATCGACAACGATCTTTAAAGACAAAAAATACGACTTCAGGGATGTATGGGTGGGCTACAACAATAATTTCTATGCACTGAGCCGTACTGGCCACCTGCTGATCAAGACAGCCAAAGGCATCCAGATTGTGGAGGTGACAGGAGTGACGCATCCGATAAAGTTCGCCAAACTCGGCAACAAGTCATTGATTATCGGTGAAGACGGCATGGCGCTGTTTGGTGCCGACAACAAGATAGAGAAAGCGCGCAAATTCAACTTCCACGTCACCTGCTGCGGCAAGATGGGCGAGAACCCCGTCATCTTCGACGACAAGGGCAAGATGCACCATGTTTACAAGTTCGACTCCATCGTCACCAGGAAGGTGCCAGTGCTGGGGCGCGTCACCGACTTCGACGCTTCGAAATCGTCATCCAATCAGGCCTATGGCATGAGCGACGGCACCATCTTCATCATCAACAAGAACGGAGATATAAGGCGGCTGGTGGGTCACCGCTCGCGTATCTCGAGACTCAGGGTGCAAGGTCGCAGGGTGTTCTCTGCCAGCTATGACGGCACCGTGAACCTGTGGGACTCGGAAAGCGAGAAGCCTGAGCCCATCACCCTCTATCAGGGCGACTGTTGGGTGACGCACTTCATCTTCGACAAGCAGAGCGACAACATTTGGGTGGGTGACCTGAAAGGTAAACTGACTGAAGCCTTGATCTCGATACCGATGATGGCAGAAAAGATCAGGAAAGGGCTGAAGCGCGACATGACCTCAGGAGAGTGGAACTACTACATCGGCAAGAACGTGCGCTACGAGTCGTTCCAGGCCCCGAAGAGAAAGGAGGACAAATGATGAGACGGCTGTTACTCCTCGGATACATGATAGCTGCAGTGGGAGCAGCGATGGCTCAGGGAACACCCTTCCTGAAAAACTATTCTGCGGATGAATACCAAGCGCAGGACATCAACTTCGACATCAACGTGGATAAAAACGGTACAGTATATGCCGCCAACTTCGAAGGACTGCTGTACTACGACAACGCCATCTGGCGCATCCTCTACACCTCTGGCTACACAGGCATCAGCCGCATCACCGTCACCTATATCGACAAGAACAACGTGGTATGGGTGGGCGGCTATAACTACTTCGGAAAAGTGAGCCACCGCCCCAACGGACAACTATATCTGGAGAGAGTAGGAGGCGTCGATCAGGTGAGGGGCGAGGTGTACGAGATATGGGAAAAGGACGATGCACTGAGATTCCTTGTCAGCAACGGCAATATCTGCGAGGTGAAGAACGGCAAGGTATCGGTGGTGAAGACCATCAATAAGGACATACTCAATGTGGGTATCATGGATATCGTCAGTCCCGAAGAGATCGACGACAATCAAAGTGTCATGGTGCTGACAGAAATCACCCAGGAAGAGCCGCTCGACAACGGACTGATAGCCAAGGTGAAGAAGAACAAGGGTATCGTGGTAACCGACACCGTGGGGCGTGAACTCTATACTATCACAGAGAAGGAAGGACTGCTCAACAACAACGTGTCGTGGGTAGCCTACGACGGGCATGGCGTGCTCTGGGGAGCCTCGGAGAACGGACTCTTCTCGATAGGCATCCCGTCGGCCTTCACGCATTTCTCTGAATATGAAGGTCTGAAGGGAGACGTCATCTCACTCGAGGAATACCAGGGGAAGATCTACGCAGGCACGATGACCGGTCTGTACCGCCTGGAAGGTAGGACCTTTCAGCAGGTGGGAGACATCAGTCATGCCTGTTGGGCACAGACAAAATCCATCAATGGACTCCTGGCAGCCACCTCGAACGGCATCTACGGCGTCTTTCCCGACGGAAGCGTCAGACAACTGTCGACAGGCAGTTCGACAGCCTTGCTCATCGACGGGGTTTACGTGTATAGCGGTGAGATCGACGGCGTCTATCTGACACATACCAAAACCAATGTCAGGAAGAGGGTGAGCGACCTGGAGAAGGTGACTAAGATCATCAAGGACTCCAAGGGTACGATATGGCTGCAGAGCATGTATGGCGAGATACAGTACAAAAGGGCAAACGAAGCGGAATTCAAGGCATTTAAGAAGCAGGATACCACTGAGGAGATGGTAGTGACACTGGTACAGACCAGGAACAAACTGCTCTACGTGGAGGCCGACGATGCCGACCCCTTCCCCTACCCCTTGTTCTCATATACCGACAAGTCGGGAGTAACGTGGCTGACAGACCATGAGGGCAAGCATATCTACAGATGGAAAGACGGACAGCGACTGACCGATCTGGACCAACTGCTGTTCCCCCTGGGCAATAACATCATACGGGCTATCTACCTGGACGGCGACAAGCTGTGGTTTGGCGGCAGCGATGGCATCACCGTGATCGACACCAGCATGAACGATCCGGCTATGCTGACTACCGAAAGGCTGCTGATAAGAAGCATTACCCTCGGAGCCGACAGCGTGATATGGGGCGGCTATGGGGAGATGCCAACAAGTCTGCCCGACCTGAGCAGCCGCAGCCGGAACCTGCGCTTCGTGTACTCCCTCGACCACGAGGCTATGCTGGGAGAAACCGTCTATCGCCACCAGCTGAACAATGGCGGATGGAGCGCATGGGCCGACGACCACGACGCAGAGTACTTGAACCTGCCACCGGGTAACTATACCTTCATGGTGCAGGCGCGCGACGCCTTCGGACTGGAGTCGGAAGTGGTCTCCGTCAACTTCCGTATCAAATTTCCGTTCTACTTGCGGTGGTACATGGACATACTCTATCTACTTGTAGCACTTCTGCTCGTCTATGCCGTCGTTGCACTGCGTATGCGAAAACTGAAAAGAGACAAGATACTTCTGGAGAAGATTGTCGATGAGAGGACCGCCGAGGTGAGAAGCGCCCATAAGGAACTGGTGAAACAGGAGAAGATGGCTACCGTGGGTAAACTGACGCAGGGACTCATCGACCGCATCCTGAACCCGCTGAACTATATCAACAACTTCTCGAAACTATCAGAGGGACTCGTGAAAGACATCGAGGCCAACATCGACGACGACAAAGACAAGATGGACCCTGAGAACTACGAGGACACGATGGACGTGCTGGGCATGCTGGCAGGCAACCTGAAAAAGGTGGGAGAGCACGGCCAGAACACCACCCGCACGCTGAAGGCGATGGAGGAGATGCTGAAAGACCGTACGGGAGGCATCGTGAAGACCGACCTCTGCCAGATACTGCGGCAAGACGAGGAGATGACGGGTACCTACTATGCCGACGACATCAGCAAGTACCACATCGACATCGCATTCAGCTATCCGGAAGAGCCCGTGTATATCATGGCTAACCCCGAACTGATGAGTAAGGTGTTCATGAGTCTGCTGAGCAACAGCATCTATGCCGTGGCAAAAAAGGCCAGGAACACATCATTTAATCCCGCCGTTTCGCTTCAGGCATCGACAACTGGCGAACAGATGACCATCACCATCTACGACAACGGCGTCGGTATCGAGGATAAGGTCATCGACAAGGTGTTCGACCCCTTCTTCACCACCAAGACCACTGGTGAGGGGGCGGGTATCGGTCTCTATCTCAGTCATGACATCATACAGAACCTTGGCGGTAACATCAGTGTCCAGTCGGTCAAAGACGAATTCACAGAGTTTACTATCACCATTCCCATCATCAAAGAATAACGCCTATGGAACAACAGAACGACCTGCTCAAAGAGCAACTGAGGGAACAAGAGAAACTGGCTTCGCTGGGACTGCTCAGCGCCGGTATCGCCCACGAGATTCAGAACCCCCTGAACTTCGTCATCAACTTCAGCAAGATGTCGGGGAAACTGCTGGACGACCTGACAGAGATTGTGGAAGCCAATAAAGCCAAACTCAACGAGGACGACCGTCTGGATGCTGAAGACATCATGAACGACCTGAAGGAGAACATGGGGAAGATTGTGGAGCACGGAGAGCGTGCCATCTCTACCATTCAGGGCATCCTGCTGATCTCACGCGGCAAGGAGGACCAATACATCCTCTCCTCGCTCAACAAGATCGTGAAGGAATACGTGTGGCTGTCGTACCACGCCATGCGTGCCAAGAACAAAGACTTCAACGTGAGTATCCAGGAGCAGTATGAAGACAACCTGCCCCTGACGGAAGTCATCCCCCAGGACATCAGCAGGGCGGTGCTCAACCTGATGACCAATGCCCTTTACGCCATCTGGAAGAAGGCTCAGAGGCTCACCGACTTCAAACCCGAGATCAGAGTCAGCGTGAGTAGCAGAGACGGACAGATCGTCGTCAGCATCGCCGACAATGGCGAGGGCATGAACGACGAGGTGAAGCAGAGACTGTACGACAATTTCTTCACCACCAAACCCATAGGTCAAGGTACCGGTCTCGGTATGGGTATTACGCGAGACATTATAGAGAACAAACACGGAGGCACCATCACCTTCGAATCAACAGAGGGTGTAGGTACCACCTTCACCATCACTATCCCCATCAAGAAATGAGCCTCAGAAAGTTTTTCCTCATCGTCCTGCTCTCCTTTCTGTATATCGTACCCACCGATGCACAGAACGATGATGCGCGACAGTTACTCACCGATGCCGAAACCGCCTACCAGATAGGTAAGATAGAGGAAGTCATGGAAATACTTCAAGGCAAAGTGGGCAGTATGAACAGTGCCCTCAAGCTCAGGGCCTATCGCCTTCTGTCGCTCTGTGCACTGGCTATCGAACAACCCGAAAAGGCCAGGGAATATGCCATCAAGATGCTCAGCGAGAACCCCTACTACACGCCAACGGTGGATTATCCGCCGCGATTCATCGACCTGGTGAAGGACATCAAGCAGGGTATGGAGACAAAGATCACCACGGCCTCGAACCAAAGTGAGAGTATGAATGAGGCTCCAACGCCCATTACCATCATCACTGCCGAGATGATCGAAGAGCTGGGCTACAACAAAAACCTCAACCAGATACTTGCCACCTATGTCCCAGGTATGGCGGAAATCTCATCCAGCTATCCTGGCGAGAACCTGGCGATGCATGGTGCCTATTCCGATAATCAGGAACTGATAATGGTGATGGAGAATGGCCACAGGCTGAACAACCGCTTCAATAATGCAGGACCCTTGAGCTATAACATCAGTACCGAGAAGATTGACCACATCGAGGTGCTGCGAGGCCCGGCCTCAGCAATCTATGGCAACGTAGCGGTGTCGGCAGTTGTCAATATCATCACCAAGAAAGGTAGTACGGTCAACGGTGTGGACGTCCGTTATGGCTACGGCACCTTCAACACCCACAGAGCCGATCTAACAATGGGCACCCAGTTCATGGATGCCGACATCACGGCATGGGCTTCTATATACAGGTCGGATGGACAGATTCGTCATTATGGCGACGGTGAGGGTTACTACCTTGATGACATACGAAAGGAACCTAGCTATACTGTGTACTACGGTCCAGATAGGATTTATGTTGACAGTTACAGGGGGGGGCCCTCTTTCGACATCGGTTTTACATTCAGATTGAAAGGTTTCAACCTGATGTTCAGCCGTAAAAAATACAGTAAACTCTATCAGAACTGTGGAGAGGTAGGTTATGACTTCGACTTGTATCACATGATCAATGGCGAAAAGCCAGGATACACTGATGACGGCACGCATGCCGAACTCGGCTATACCCGACAGATAGGCAAGATATTACTCAATGCAACAGCTTATGGCGACTATAAGACCTTTGTGAATTATTATGTAACCTCTGACAAGCGAAGACAACCAGATATGTATTCGGATGTAGAAACAGATTCGGTGTGGGCCTTTAATGTTGCAGAATGTCAAACAATCAAGGAGGTTTCGGGCGGAGGCTTTTTAAAAGCCAGTGCCGACTATCGTATGGGCAATATGAATGGTAATATTCAGGTAGGCGGTCAGTTCGAACACTATTCCTTCCAGAGTGCATCGTATCTGGACCTCATCAATGACCACATTGAAAGCGGTATTTATACGAATGAAAATCTTGACGAATCAGGAAAGGAAAACAGTCTTTCCTTCTTTGTGCAAGATAAGCACTACTTCATGCCGGAACTGATTCTGAACGCTGGTCTGCGCTACGACGTCAAATACCACCAAAAAGACAAGAATGTAAAGACATTCTCACCCCGTCTGGCACTGATGTACAAGCCCGGCAAACTATTCACTCTGAAACTCTCTTATGCCCAGGCTTTTGCCGATCTGAACTTCTTTTATCGTTATTTGGGTGATGATTATTATGAAAAAGAGCCTCTGCATATGTCGGCATTGCAACTAACGGCCATGGGACAAATATCACCCTTGAGACTGAGCTATGAGGTCAACCTGTTTTATAACAAATTCAGCAATCTTATGCGCTGGCAGGTGAGAGTGGACGAGAATGATGCTTTTTTGATTAAAAACGAGGGACAACTAAAGAACATCGGTATCGAAGGCAGTGCCCGATATACTGGCAGACGACTGACAGGCAACCTGACGTTCTATTACTGTCACGACCTCGAGAGTAAAATGTATTATTACAACCAAATTGAAGGAATGACCAATAACGTGCCCCACTTTACGGTGAACCTGCATGGAGCCTATCAACTGCTAAAAGCAAGCAAACATGCCCTGAAGGTATATGGCACGGCAGCTTACCGAAACAGGATCCTGAATTACGAAGACCGGGAAGAGGAGGATTATTTTATAAGCGACAAGATGCGTCTCGACCTCGGCATGAAGTACAGCTATCTCAAGAATCTGGAGATAGCCCTCGACTGTGAGAACATATTCGATACCGACCTCTATGTATGTGGTCCTAATTACAGAAAGCACCCCCTTTTCCAGCGCGGACGCACCCTGATGGCATCGATATCCTTACATTTCTAAACATAAAACAAAAAAATAGGGCTTTTTAGCAAGATTTTGCTATTTAGAGTTTGCATTTTGAGGATTATTTTGTATCTTTGCACCTGTTTTAAAACAAATCAGGCAGGATGGAAGCATTTTTCAGAACGCACAGATATCTGGTAGAGCATACCAATGCACCAGTTCGCCGCAACCTCATGGACGAGATTGACTGGAGCGACCGCATGATTGGTATCAAGGGAACACGCGGCGTCGGGAAAACCACGTTCCTCCTGCAATACGCTAAAGAGCATTTTGATATACAAGACCGTCAATGCCTGTATATTAACATGAACAATTTCTATTTTCAGGGTGAGGGAATTGCCGACTTTGCCGGCAATTTCTATAAGCACGGCGGTCGCGTGTTGCTGATAGACCAAGTGTTTAAGCACCCCAACTGGAGCAGTGAACTCCGCAAGTGTTATGACCTCTATCCTAACCTGAAGATCGTGTTTACGGGTAGCAGCGTGATGCGACTGAAGGACGAGAACCCTGAACTGAACGGCATCGTGAAATCGTACAACCTGCGTGGCTTCTCCTTCCGTGAGTTCATCAACCTGCTGACAGGCAACGATTTCCGTTCATACACACTCGACGAGATTCTGCACGACCACGAGCATATCATCAAACAGATATTGCCTAAGGTACAGCCCAACCGTTATTTCCAGGACTATATTCATCACGGATTCTATCCCTTCTTCCAGGAGCACCGCAATTACTCGGAAAACCTGCTGAAGACGATGAACATGATGACTGAGGTGGATATCCTGCTCATCAAGCAGATTGAACTGAAGTATCTCACGAAGATCAAGAAACTGTTCTACCAGATAGCGGAAGACGGACCCGCCAAGGCGCCCAACGTGAGTAAACTGGCTCAGAATATCGCCACCAGTCGCGCCACAGTGATGAATTACATCAAATATCTCACTGATGCCCGTCTGCTGAACCTGATCTATCCCTTAGGCCAGGATTTCCCCAAGAAGCCAGCCAAGATCATGCTCCACAACTCCAACCTCATGTATGCCATCTATCCCATCAAGGTAGATAAGCAGGAGGCGATGGAGACCTTCTTCGTCAACTCGCTGTGGAAAGACCATAAGGTAAACACAGGCACCCGCGAGTGCAACTTCATCGTTGACGAGAAACTCAAGTTCCGCATCGTCGATGCCAAGTCTCCTGGCAAGTTGCGCATGACGCCTGATGTGATCTATGCCCGCTATAACACCGAGATCGGAAAAGGCAATCAAATACCGCTCTGGCTGCTGGGATTTCTTTATTAAAATTGAAGAATTGAAGGATTGAAAAATTGAAGGATTGAAAAATTGTAAAATTGAAGAATTAAACAAATATTAGTTAGTAAATAAATCATTTTATTCTAAACAAATGGCTAAAGAAAAGAAATTTATCACCTGTGATGGTAACGAGGCTGCGGCTCACGTGAGCTATATGTTCTCGGAGGTAGCTGCTATCTACCCCATCACCCCGTCTTCGCCAATGGCGGAGCATGTTGACGAGTGGGCTGCACGTGGTCGTAAGAACCTCTGGGGCCAGACCGTCTCAGTTCAGGAAATGCAGTCAGAGGCTGGTGCTGCCGGTGCCGTTCACGGTTCGCTGCAGGCTGGTGCCCTCACCACTACATTCACCGCTTCTCAGGGCTTGCTCCTGATGATTCCTAACATGTACAAGATTGCCGGTGAGCTGATTCCCTGCGTATTCGACGTTTCTGCCCGTACGCTGGCTTCTCACTCTCTCTGTATCTTCGGTGACCACCAGGACGTGATGGCTTGCCGTCAGACTGGTTTCGCCATGCTCTGCGAAGGCAGTGTACAGGAGGTAATGGATATGACAGCTGCTGCCCACCTGGCTTCTCTGGAGACTTGCGTTCCCTTCGTCAACTTCTTCGATGGTTTCCGCACCTCTCATGAGTATCACAAGATTGAGTTGCTCGACCAGGAGGATGTTCGACCCCTCGTAAAGGAAGAGTACATCAAGCGTTTCCGCGATCGTGCTATGTCGCCTGAGCGTCCTATCACCCGTGGTACCGCTGAGAACCCCGAGACCTTCTTCACACACCGTGAGGCTTGTAATCCTTACTACGATGCAGTGCCCGAGGTGGTTGAGAAGTATCTAGGCGAACTCTCTAAGATCACAGGTCGTGAGTATCACCTCTTCTCTTACTACGGAGCCGAGGATGCTGACCGCATGATTATCCTGATGGGTTCTGCTACCGATGCAGCCCGTGAGGCTATCGACTATCTGAACGCTAACGGTCAGAAGGTTGGTATGATCAGCGTTCACCTCTATCGTCCGTTCTCAGTGAAGCACCTGCTGGCTGCTGTTCCCAAGAGCGTGAAGAAGATTGCCGTACTCGACCGTACGAAGGAGCCCGGTGCTAATGGCGAGCCTCTGTATATGGATGTGAAGGATGCCTTCTACGATCAGGAGAATCGTCCTGTCATCGTGGGTGGCCGTTATGGTCTTGGTTCTCACGATACGACTCCCGCTCAGATCATCAGCGTGTTCAACAACCTCGCTATGCCCGAGCCCAAGAACCACTTCACCATCGGTATCGTTGATGACGTGACCTTCACCTCTCTGCCTGCCGTTGAGGAGATTGCACTTGGTGGTGCCGGCATGTTCCAGGCTAAGTTCTACGGTCTGGGTGCTGATGGTACCGTAGGTGCTAACAAGAACTCTGTGAAGATTATCGGTGACAACACCAACAAGTACTGTCAAGCTTACTTCTCTTACGACTCTAAGAAGTCGGGAGGTTTCACCTGCTCTCACCTGCGTTTCGGTGATACACCTATCCGCTCTACCTATCTGGTAACCACACCTAACTTCGTGGCTTGCCACGTTCAGGCTTACCTCCACATGTACGACGTGACTCGCGGTCTGCAGAAGAACGGTACGTTCCTGCTGAACACCATCTTCGACGATGCAGAACTGGAGAAGTTCATGCCTAACAAGGTGAAGCGCTACTTCGCACAGAACAATATCACCGTCTATACCATCAACGCCACCAAGATTGCACAGGAGATCGGTCTGGGCAACCGCACCAACACCATCCTGCAGAGTGCTTTCTTCCGCATCACGGAGGTAATCCCCGTAGAACTGGCTGTTGAGAAGATGAAGGCTGCTGCCCTGAAGTCTTACGGTGCTAAGGGTCAGGATGTGGTTGATAAGAACTATGCTGCTATCGACCGCGGTGGTGAGTTCAAGAAGTTCGAGGTGAAGCCCGAGTGGGCTAACCTGCCCGATGATGCTGAGAAGGTTGACAACGCTCCTGCATTCGTGAAGGAGATTGTTCGTCCTATCAACGCTCAAGCTGGTGACCTGCTTCCCGTCAGTGCCTTCACCAAGTTCGGTACAGCCGATGGTTCTTGGGAGGTTGGTACTGCTGCCTACGAGAAGCGTGGTGTAGAGGCCTTCGTTCCCGCTTGGAACAAGGACAACTGTATCCAGTGTAACCAGTGTGCTTACATCTGTCCTCACGCTGCCATCCGTCCGTTCGTTCTGACCGACGACGAACTGAAGGACTTCCAGATCGATACCCTCGAGATGAAAGCTCCTGCCGCTATGAAAGGTATGCACTTCATCATCGAGCCTTCAGTACTCGACTGTCTGGGTTGCGGTAACTGTGCCGACATCTGCCCAGGTAATCCTAAGACTGGCAAGGCCCTTACAATGGTTCCGTTCAACCCCGATGCAGCCGATATGAAGAAGATGGCTGCCGACTGGGACAAGCTGGTGAAGGTTCCTTCTAAGCAGCACCTCGTTGACATTAAGAGCAATGTGAAGAACTCACAGTTCGCACAGCCTCTGTTCGAATTCTCTGGCGCTTGCTCTGGTTGCGGTGAGACTCCTTACGTGAAGCTGATCAGCCAGCTGTTCGGTGATCGTCAGATGATTGCCAACGCTACGGGTTGCTCTTCTATCTACTCTGCTTCTATTCCTTCTACTCCTTATACTAAGAACGAGAAGGGTCAGGGCCCATGCTTCAACAACTCTCTGTTCGAGGACTTCTGCGAGTTCGGTCTCGGTATGGCTCTGGGTAACAAGAAGATGAAGGAGCGCGTTGCTAAGCTGTTGCAGGAGATGATCGACGGCAATGCCAGCGACGAGTACAAGGCTCTCGCTCAGGAGTGGATTGCTAATAAGGACGACGCCGAGAAGACTAAGGAGATTGCTCCGAAACTTCGTGCTTGCATCGCCGAGAGCGCAGCCAAGGGCTGTCCTATCTGCAAGGAACTCCAGACCCTTGACCACTATCTGGTGAAGCGTTCACAGTGGATCATCGGTGGTGACGGTGCTTCATACGACATCGGTTACGGTGGTCTCGACCACGTGATTGCTTCTGGTGAGGACGTAAACATCCTCGTGCTCGATACTGAGGTTTACTCTAACACCGGTGGTCAGGCCTCTAAGGCTACGCCTCTTGGTGCTATCGCCCAGTTCGCTGCACAGGGTAAGCGCATCCGCAAGAAGGATCTCGGTATGATCGCTACCACCTACGGCTATGTATATGTCGCTCAGATTGCTATGGGTGCTGACCACGCTCAGACCCTGAAGGCTATCCGCGAGGCCGAGGCTTGGCACGGACCTTCCATCATCATCGCTTACGCTCCATGTATCAACCACGGTCTGAAGGCCAAGGGCGGTATGGGTAAGAGCCAGGCTGAGGAGAAGAAGGCTGTGGAGTGCGGCTACTGGCACCTGTGGCGTTACAACCCAGCCCTGGCTGAGGAAGGCAAGAATCCGTTCTCACTCGACTCCAAGGAGCCTAACTGGGAGAACTTCCACGACTTCCTGCTCGGTGAGGTTCGTTACCTCTCTGTCAAGAAGGCTTATCCCAACGAGGCTGAGGAACTCTTCGCCGAGGCTCAGAAGATGGCCCAGATCCGCTACAAGTCTTACATCCGTAAGGCTGCCGAGGATTGGAGCAACGAGTAATTCCCTACTCTATTCTATAGAAAAGAGAGCATCCTTTATCGGGTGCTCCCTTTTCCTTTTTTTAAATTACTATACGTTTATGAAGAAATTATACTTATTAATGCTTGCTGCTGGTCTTTCTACCCTGGCCATGGCACAGGAGAAATACGAGTTGGGCAAGCCCAATGACAATAACTACCGATACCTTGATGAATACCAGGCACTCAAGGCATATATCAACTACGACAAATACCCGAACTTCAAACTCGGTGCCGGCACTACCGTCGATGACTACCTCAAGAAATCCACGGTCTATAAGATGACCAACGCCAACTTCACCGAGACGGTTGCAGGCAATGCCATGAAAATGGCCAGTTGCGTGGATGCTAATGGTAACATGAACTTCGATAAAGTGAAGAAATACGTGAATGCCGCCACTGAGGCTGGTCTGAATGTCTATGGCCACACCCTCGCCTGGCACTCACAGCAGCCAATCGGTTGGCTGAAGAAACTCCTCGCTGACAAACCTGACCCTTCTGCCGGAGAGGTATGGACTGTGGTTGCCAGCAAGGATTTCCGCAAAGACAAAAGCGTGGGCTGGCATTCTGATGAAACAGAATTCGGCTATTCATTTAATTATGATGCCAACGACGGTCTCAACGTCCATTGCACCAAGATAAACACTAACTCCTGGGACGTGCAGTTCCTGGCGATGACAGACATTCCTACCACAGTAGGCAAAACCTACAAGATGACGATGACAGTCAAAGGATCAGAGGCAGGCAAACTCCACAGCAAACTTGGCGACTGGGGTAATGGAGAATACCCTGATATACCATTCACAACTGAATGGCAGGAGGTGGAAATCAGTTATACGGCAGCTGTTGAGAGTAGTTTCTTCATGCTCCAGTGTGGTGACTTCGTAGGCGACATCTATATCAGGGAAATCAAGTTCGAGGGCTATACCTCCGACAAGACCATCCCCCTGACTGCTGAAGAGAAGCACGACACCCTTGTCTATGCGATGGATAAGTGGATCAAGGGCATGATGGAAGCCTGCGACGGAAAAGTGAAGGCTTGGGACCTTGTGAACGAGGCCCTCTATGGCGAAGGGGACGATGGTGAGGGCAACTACGTCTTGCAGAGTTCTAAGCAAAAGAATAGTGGTTCATGGGATGTCGGTGGCAGCGCCTTCTACTGGCAAGACTATCTGGGCGACTTGGAATATGTGCGCCAGGCCTGTCGCTTGGCTCGCAAGTATGGACCTGAAGACATCAAACTGTTCATCAACGACTACAACCTCGAGTCAGACTGGGACAACAACAAGAAGGTAAAGAGCCTTGTCAACTGGATTAAGAAATGGGAGTCTGACGGTGTAACCTATATCGACGGCATCGGCACCCAGATGCACATCAGTTGTTACGAAGATGCCGGGCTGCAGAGGAGCAACGAAGACCATATCGTCAATATGTTTAAGATCATTGCCGAGAGCGGAAAACTCTGTCGCATTTCCGAGATGGATATGGGCTATGTACGTGGTTCTAACAAATGGGCAGGATCCATCAAGACCAGCGAGGTAACCGAAGCCGAACACCAGAAGATGGCTGAGTTCTACGAGTTCATCTTCAGGAAGTTCTTCGAGATTATCCCCCCCGAGCAGCAGTGGGGCATCTGCCAGTGGTGTACCAACGATGCGCCTTCAAGTAGTGGTTGGCGCGGTGGTGAGCCCGTAGGCATCTGGGATCAGCAGTTCTATCGCAAGCATGTCTATGCCGGTTTCGTACGTGGACTGAATGGCGGTGAACCAAGCGCCGTCAACGGTATTCTGGTAGACAGGAGACTCGACACCTCGAAGGGCATCTACAACCTTCACGGCATGCGTCTCTCAGCCACATCGCTCGATGATCTCCCCAGCGGCCTATACATTGTCAACGGGAAGAAGGTCCTCAAATAAACAGATAATTAAGAGCATCCAAAAGGGTGCTCTTAATTTATAATAGTAATCTTGCAATCCCAACAACCTCGAAGAACATGGCGATGCCCAGATGGATGATGATACCACCCCAAAGATGACGTGTACGCCAGGCAAGGATACCAAGGATATAGCCACCGATGACCGACGATACCAGTTCAAGGTCGGGCTTGCCCAGATGGATACACATATATGTCAAGGCCATCGGTACCACAGCCCTGCATCCTAACCATCGTGCCAGTCCGATTACCAATGCCCCACGGAACATACCTTCCACACCAATGAAGTCGTTGGCATAAAACATTTCGAAGAGTCCTATCAACTGCCAGCGCTCCCACCCCATGGCACCATCAAAGATGGCGATGTTCATCTTCGGATAGTAGTCGAGGAACTGGGGCGTGAACGACACCATAAGGAATATTGGCATCAACAGCAGATAAACAAGTCCGTACACACGAAGATATTTCCCTGAACGCTTCAGTCCAAAAAGACCGAAATGCCCCTCTGTCAGTTTATGGAACACACACAGCATCGTGACGATAAACACCGAGCGGAACATGAACGAGCCAACCAACTGCAGGTAGTATTTGTCTTTGAATGTCGTGCCGTGAGTATCTGCCCACTCCATATAACCGTAAAAGCCCTGCCCTCCTCCGTCGATAGTCAGCAGCACCACAGGGAACAGCCACACCTGCCAGCGCCGCAACCGCCACAGTTCCTTGTGCATGGACAACGTCGTTATCAGTACCAGGAAATAAATGGTGATATACACCATCGGTATGCGCAGCATCGAGGTGCCGTTGTCGTAGGATGGAGCTATGAGAAGGTCATAGATATGAAACCTTACCTGACCAATGACGATCAGTGTGGCTAGTCCTATGGCAAACAGATATTTCTTCCACAGGAAATCCTTCCTGACAAATCCGGCAAGGTCACCCAGAAATGATCCTATCTCGTGGAGCAGTGAACCCTTCTCGACATACAGGTACCACCAGTTAAAGTGCTTGCGGTGATGACGATATTCTAGGTCGTACTCCATCTGATAAGCCTCGCGCTCAAAGTACAGTTCCCGATAGGCCTTCATCCAATTACGGCACTTCAGGTATCGCCACAGCCACTCTATAGAGTACCACAGCATAAACCCCACGAAAAACATCTCGCGTTGCTGCAAGGTATGAATGTATTCGTGGTTCTTGTCAACCTCACTCAGTCTTCCCTTGTCGCTCCTGCAGAATATCAGCCCAAAGATATTTGTGGCCAGAAAACTGCCAAATGGGAAATACTTGTTATAGATGACCTTCATTACCTGCAATGGATGCGTGCCTCTGGGGCACAGATAGAGATTGTCTTGTCAGTTATCTATTTGCCGGGAACAAGATACTTAGTACCTGTGAGATCAATGAGTTGACGGGCATAGCCCTCTGGATAGCCAGGACGCTGCACGCGCTTGCCGATACCATTCTCTGTACGTTGGAACGTGCCGTTATCGTCAGTAGGCTTCACCACGATGTCGTTATACTTCACGATGAGATAGAAGGCAAGTTTCTGCCAGCGCTCTATCATCTCATCGCCCTTGCCACAACTGTAGTCGGTGAGGAATTTCACACGTTCTTCTGGGCTAGCCAAGGCGAGGGCCTTTTTCTCGATATCGGGCTGAAGTTGATCATAAGAGGCGTCGAGTGAGTCGCGCACAGCCTTCAGACTGGGGAACATCATCGAATAACGGGGATAGACCATATTCGAGACCCAGTTGCACACCCAGAAGGCATTGTCGATAGAGAACGTGACATCGTCGGCACCCTCACCCGAGAAGCACTTGGGGAGGCGCGTGATACACGAGTACATCGGGGTGTAGGCCACCATGTTGCCGTCGTCGTTGCCAAACCAGAAGCAGGCACCTACCTCACGGGGCATCGAACTGCGCATCTGCGAGATAAACGAGAAGGCAGTCTGGAAGGTAGAGATGGGGCGCTCGTTGAAGTACTCCTTGCCATCGATCTTATATGAGAGGGGAGAGAGACGGTAGGGCATCTCAAACATACCGCCACCAATGTCGCCCTTGCTGTCGAGGGCAAAGGGTGTGCCCTCATAATGGTCGCGCATGGCGTCGCGAAGATCCTGAAGAGTGAGCAGCTTGTTAGGAATAATCCAGAGGGGCATCGCCTTAGCATCAGGCTCGATGCCTGCTGCATATGCCACATACTCTGAGAAGTCGTCTACAAAGCGGTTGAAGAAACTCCACACACGGGCCTCACAATAGCGGCGACCTGAGAAGTCGGGCGCTGCATAGGCAGCATTGAAACTGAAATCGGCATCCTTACCTGTGTACCACCCCATCGTACGGGCATAGTTCACGACATTATCGGAGCATACCACGAGATTCGGTACGGGTTTCTTGCCATCGACTGCATACTTCTTACCAAACAGGTCTTTCATCTTGACCTGCTGATAACGGCCATCAAGGAACTTCGTGATGCGGCTCTGATTGGCGTGGGCTGCAATGGCATTGTCGGGGATGCGGACGGCCACCCAGACGGTACGCTCTTTCGACTTCGTACGGTCAGGACCGCACCCCATCATCTCGAGCATCCATGCTTCGTCCTTATCTGCCACCGAGAAGGTCTCACCCTCAGAATAATAGCCATACTGCTCTACGAGCGAGGTCATCACCTGCAGGGCCTCGCGGGCCGTCTTTGAGCGTTGGAGGGCGATGTAGATGAGCGAGCCGTAGTCAATGATACCCGTAGAGTCGGCCATCTCTTCACGACCTCCGAAGGTGGTCTCACCGATGGTGACCTGCCACTCGTTGGAGTTACCCACGACGTTGTAGGTCTCGAGGGCCTCGGGGATCTCACCCAGAAACTTGTTGGTATCCCACTCACGCACCTGACGCATGTCGCCTGCCTGATGGTGGGCAGCGGGATAGTGGTAGAGGGGCATAAAGGCGCCGAAGGAGTCGGCGTTGTAAGTGACAAAAACACTGCCGTCGGCACTTGCTTTCTTGCCGACGATGAAGTTGGTACATGCCATCGCATAAGTGGCAGCGATGAGCACGACGGAAAGAATCAGATTTCTTTTCATACCTTTATTAATATATTATTGATGTTTCAAAGACACGCGTGTTCTGGCGATTGTCAGTGGCCGTAAAACGCAGTTGATGGGTACGGTTAGTCTTGACGATGGGCGTCTCGGCGAGTTCGCAGATAACCAGCGGCTGCTTGTCGGCAGCATCGAAGACCACAAACTGGCCATCGATGGTGGCCGTATAGGATGCGACACCACTCTGAGCGTCAGAGAGTCGCAGCACGACGCGCTCGCCTAACGTGACGGGACTCACCTCAGGCGGATCGGTGTCGTACTCTAGGGAACAGACAGCTCCCAACTCACGTATTCGTCCGCTCACCCACCCGTTGTTATAGTCGCCACCAGCATAACGCCCATCGACGGCTACATATAACTTTGAGGCATCGTACTCCTGGCGCACCACCTCGTCACTGCCCACGCGATCGGTATAGGCATAGAGGCAGACTTCGCCATCGGTGACGAGAGGATACGACGAAGGATAAAAACTATAACCATGGGAGAAACCGCCGGAACGCTCGAAGACCACTGGCTGGAGCCGCATATCGGTAGTCAGCAGTCCGTAAGGAACGGTGAGTTGTACACCAGGGGCCGAGAACGTATTTGTCTGGTTCCAGCGAAACAAGCGACCTTCGGGTGCCTCTGTGCTGGAGGGAAGAGTACTCTTCTCACCCCTCACGGTGAAGGCGCAACGGCTCTCGTTGCCCTTGAAGTCGCGCAGAACATACTCCAGTTGATAGTCGCGCTCCTCGCAGAAGTCGATGATGCCGCGCTGCTCAGCACGCAGGATAGAGAGTGTGTTGCCGGGCTCAACGAACGATTTCATATACCACACCTTGTGGCGCAGCCAATAGTCGTAGTCTCCCCAAGCATTCACCAGACGGTTGCTCTCAACGGGGATGTCATTGACCACAGCATGGAACACCTCGTGGCCATCGACCTGCAAGATGGTCTCGCGGATACCAAAATGATTGCTCGAGGCCTGCATATAGTCGTCGGCACGAAGGGCAAAGCCCACCTTGCCCCAGGCCGTGAACTTCTGATTGAGGTGCGACCCGCTGATGCCAAAGACCTGTCGGCCTGTGTCCTTGTTGAAGACACCCTCACCCTCTTGCGGACAAGCCATCAGACTATGAGCCCGGGGAGGAACAGTGTCGTTGACAAAGTCGCCAATAAAGTCTAAGGGGTCAAGCATATTCCACGTCTCGGTATCGTGGATCTCCAGATGCAGATGCGGACCTGTGCTGTGACCAGTGTTACCACTCAGGGCTATGAGTTGTCCCTGTGCCACAGGACAGTCCAAGGGCGAGAGACGGGCATCGCCATCGCACGACTCGTGGGCATACTGCCAACGGCGCATCGCTGCCTTGATACGTGGCGAAAAACTCTTCAGATGACAATATACACTGGTGTAGCCCTCAGGATGAGTGACATAGACCGCATTACCAAAGCCGTTCTTGCCCATAGTCACCCTACTGACGTAACCGTCGCCAATGGAATAGATGGCCTTGCCTTCCACCCCATCGGTCTTCACGTCGATACCGCCATGGAAGTGGTGGGGACGGGGCTCGCCAAAATTACCCGCCAATGACATGTCATAACTCACTGGCGGGTGATAGATACTCAGGACGATACTCAGCAGAACTACTAACATGCCTTAAACGACATATCAAGTCCCTTTACCGAGTGAGTGAGTGCTCCTACAGAGACGAAATCGACACCCTGTTCGGCATAGTCGCGAATCGTGTCGAAGGTGATACCCCCCGATGACTCCGTTTCGTAACGATGGTCAATGATATCGACAGCCTTCTTCGTATCGGGCACAGAGAAGTTGTCGAGCATGATGCGGTTCACACCACCATGATCGAGCACCTGCTGCAACTCGTCGAAGTTACGCACCTCGATCTCAATCTTCAGGTCGAGCCCCTTCTCCTTCAGGTACTGATGACAGCGGTCGATGGCATTCGTGATGCCGCCTGCGAAATCCACGTGATTGTCCTTCAGAAGGATCATGTCGAAAAGACCGATACGATGGTTCACGCCACCGCCTATCTTCACTGCCTGCTTCTCGAGCATGCGCATACCAGGAGTGGTCTTGCGGGTGTCGAGCACACGGGTGTTTGTACCCTTCAGACGCTCCACATACTTATTGGTCATCGTGGCAATGCCACTCATGCGCTGCATGATGTTCAGCATAAGGCGCTCTGTCTGCAACAGCGAGCGCACCTTACCCGTCACGATCATGGCGATGTCGCCCTTCTTCACCTTCGTACCATCGCCCATCAGCACCTCCACCTGCATGGTAGGGTCGAAACGACGGAACACTTCCTTGGCAATCTCTACACCAGCCAGGATACCGTCTTCCTTTATCAGCAGATGGCTCTTGCCCATTGCGTCCTCAGGAATACAGCACAGGGTGGTATGATCGCCATCACCGATATCCTCGGCAAACGACAGATCGATAAGTCTGTCAACCAGTTCGTCAACACTCAGCATATTCTTACCTTTTTACTTTTTTACCTTTTAACCTTTACATGTTAAAGTAGATGCTCAGACCTACTCTCACGCCAAAGCCAGATTTGTCGCTGTTGTCGCAACTGATCTCGTAGTAAGCCTCAGGCTCAACGGTCACGTTACGATTCAGGAAGAAGGTATAGCCTGCATTAATCTCAGGACGGAAATCGTTGGTGCTTGTATGGAGTTCCACATCACCCACTTCCACTTTTTCTCTCTCATAAGCATATTTGGCAATACCACCCACATAGATGCCGACAGTGTCGAAATACCAACGGGCACCTGCGCCAAGATCAAAAGTTACCAGCTGACCACCACTGATGGTTTTAAGACCTACTGTACCCACAGCCATCAAGTTGTCCATCAAGAAGTAACCTGCCTTGCCGTTGATACCAAAATTGAATTTGGAAGCCTTGCTGTAGGAGAGCGATGTCGTAGAAAGGGCTGCATTCACATAAAACTTACCCTGCTCAAATGGTGTATTTGAGTCGTTCAGATACTGGGCGTTTGCACTTACTGCCATCATCAGGCCGATGGCTGCCATCATCAGTTTTTTCATATGTTCAATCTATTTAGTTATTATTCTTTGTTTCTTTTCTGTACCATATGCAGAACCATGCGATGGCGATCACCAGACAGACGATACCGAAGGGATAGCCTGCATCGCCGAGGTTAAGCATCTGCTTCGATACAAAGAAGTAGGTGGTACATACCGTTGTCATAAAGAGCGCAGGGATCAGCGTGATCCAGAAAGTCTTCTTCTCGCGTACGAGATAGACGGTGGCAGCCCAAAGCGTAAACACGCTAAGCGCCTGGTTCGAGAAGCCGAAATACTGCCAGATCGTGTTGAAACCGTCAGGATTCTCTATCTGCCAGAAGAGCATACCGATAGAAATACCAAAGAGCGGCACGCAGATGAGGAGGCGCTTCGGAATGGGGCGCTGGTCGAGCTTCAGCCACTCGGCCACAATCAGACGAGCAGAACGGAAAGCCGTATCACCCGACGTGATCGGCGCTGCCACCACACCCAGCATGGCCAGTATGGCACCAGCCACACCTAGCCATTCGTTACAGACGAGATTCACCACTGCCGGCGCAGAAGTCTGAAAGCCCTTCGTAGCACCCTCTATCAGCTCATAGCCTGGTGCGGGGTTGCCATAGAAGAACCAGGATGCCACCGACGCCCAGATCAGTGCCACGATACCTTCCGTAATCATAGCTCCATAGAAAATGGGGCGGCCCATCTTTTCACTCTTCACACAACGCGCCATCAGCGGACTCTGCGTACCGTGGAAACCGGAGATAGCACCACAGGCAATGGTGATGAACAGAGCCGGGAATATGCTGTCGGTGAACTTATCGGGATGCGTAGCCGTACCCATGTTGTAGAAGTCCGTCCAGACCTCAGGGATGGTGGGCCAGTGCAAGAAGAGCCATACCATCAGCGCACCTGCCATGAACAGCAGCGAGAAGGCAAACAGCGGATACACCTTGCCGATGATCTTATCGATAGGCAGCATCGTGGCGATGATATAGTAGAAGAAGATAATAGTCACCCACATCATCGTATCACCACTAATGGTGTGCAGGATTTCTGCCGGCGAATACACGAACACCGTTCCCACCATGATCAACAGCAGCACCGTGAACACGAGCATCACGCCCTTGGTGGTGTCGCCCAGATAGTTGCCAACCAGATTCGGCAGACTGGCTCCGTCGTGGCGCATGGAGAGCATACCCGTCAGATAGTCGTGTACGGCACCAGCAAAGATGCAGCCGAAGACAATCCACAGATAGGCCGCAGGACCGAACTTCGCACCCATGATGGCACCGAAGATAGGACCTGTTCCCGCAATATTCAGAAACTGGATCATGAAAATCTTCCAATTCGGAAGCACGATGTAGTCAAGACCGTCGGCCTTGGCCACGGCAGGTGTAACACGATCGTCGGGACCAAATATTCGTTCCACAAAACGACCATAGAACAGGTATCCCAGCACGAGCGCAATAATACTCAAGGTAAATGAAATCATCTTTTAAAACTTTTTTTAGACTATTTTGCTTGCAAAAGTAGTAATTTAATTTGAGATATAAAAAAAATAAACTAACTTTGCACCAAATTTTTAAATATTGCAACATTTTGAAGACAATCATACGCACGATATGCCTGTTTCTGTTCTTACAGAATGCAGTTGCACAGACGCCTATTCACGAAATCAGAGCCGTATGGCTCACCACGATTAAAGGTCTCGACTGGCCCCACTCCTACTCTGCTTACAGGCAGAAGCAGGAGCTTATCAGCATCCTCGACCAGTTGCAGAAGGCCAACATCAACACCGTTCTTATACAGACGCGCGTCAGGGCCAGCACCATCTTCCCTTCTACGATGGAACCCTGGGACATCTGCATGACGGGCTATGGCGGACAGTCGCCTGGCTACGACGCCCTGCAGTTCTGCATCGACGAGTGCCATAAGCGCGGTATGGAGTGCCATGCCTGGATTGTCACCATCCCCGTAGGCAAATGGAACAGCGACGGCTGTAAGAAGATGCGCAGCCGCTTCCCTAACCTCATCCGGAAGATTGGCGACGAGGGCTATATGAACCCCGAGATGTCTCAGACGGGCGACTACCTCGCCCAGTTCTGTCGCGACGTCACACGCCGTTACGACATCGACGGCATCCACCTCGACTATATCCGCTATCCCGAGACGTGGAAACTGAAGGTCAGCCGCGAACAGGGCCGACGCTATATCACCGACATCGTTCGCAAGATCCACCGTTCTGTCAAAGCCGAGAAACCCTGGGTAAAACTGTCGTGCTCGCCTGTTGGCAAGTTCGACGACCTTGCCCGTTTCCCCAGTGGCGGTTGGAATGCCTATTCGGCCGTCTGTCAGGATGCACAGGGATGGCTCCGCGAGGGTATCATGGACGTGCTCTTCCCGATGATGTATTTCCAGGGCAATCATTTCTACCCCTTTGTGGCCGACTGGAAGCAGCACGCCTACGGTCGCCAACTCGTTCCCGGACTGGCCATTTACATGCTCCACCCACAGGAGAAGAACTGGAATCTCAACATCATCAAACGCGAGATGAACGTGCTGAGAAATGAAGGACTCGGCATTACTTTCTTCCGTTCTAAGTTCCTGACAGACAACGTAAAAGGCATATATACCTTCACGAAAGACTTTAATCAGTATCCGGCCCTTATTCCACCCATGTCGTGGACCGGTAAACCCGCTCCCAGTCCGGTTACCTCGCTCCACGTGAGCAGGGGTCTCCAGACCGATGTACTGTCGTGGCAGGGCGCTCGCGACCGCTCCGGTGCCGGCTACCTTGTATATAATGTCTATGCCTCCGACACCTACCCCGTTGACACCAAGGATGCCCGCAATCTGCTCGTCACCCGTCAGCGCGAGTCGTCGGTCACTGTGCCCCACAAGGGCCGTGCCCTCCACTACGCCGTTACAGCCACCGACCGTTACGGCAACGAGAGCACGCCCAAACTGAGCACCTATACCGCCGTGAAAGACCGCAAACCGATTGACTTCCGAGAGTTAATCATCGGCCGCTCAAATAAGAAGATCAAAAAAAGAAAATGATTATTTAAAAACCAAGTAGTATGGAAAGAACATGGAGATGGTTTGGCAAGAAAGACAAGATCACTCTTGCACAATTACGACAGATCGGTGTTGAGGGCATCGTTACCGCCCTCCACGATGTGCCTCTGGGTGAAGTATGGACCCGTGAGAAGATTCGCGACCTGCGCGAGTACATCGAGAGTTACGGCATGCGCTGGAGCGTCGTAGAGTCACTGCCCGTTGTTGAGACAATCAAGTACGGCGGTCCCGATCGTGACCACCAGATCGAGGTGTATAAGCAGAGCCTCCGCAACCTCGCTGCCGAGGGTATCCACTGCATCTGCTACAACTTTATGCCCGTACTCGACTGGGCCCGTACCGACCTGTTCCACGACAATCCCAACGGCGCCACTAACCTCTATTTCAACTACGCCGAGTTTGCCTACTTCGACATCTATATCCTGAAGCGCCCTGGTGCTCGCGAGGAGTGGGAGAAGTTCCAGTTCCCCGAGGGTTGGGGCCAGGGCCGCAGTGTCATCGCCGAGTGCGACGCACTGGCCAAGACCATGACGCCCGAGAAGGATCACCAGCTGGTAGAGACCATCATCATCAAGACACAGGGCTTCGTCAGCGGCAACTTCAGCGAGAACGACGAGGCGCCCATCCAGAAGTTCCGCGACTTCCTCGACCTCTATAAGGGCATCGACAAGGCTCAGTTGCGTGCCAACATGAAGTACTTCCTCGAGGCCATCATGCCCGTTTGCGATGAGTGCGACATGAACATGTGCGTCCACCCCGACGATCCTCCCATTGAGATTCTCGGTCTGCCGCGCATCGTGCGCACCGAGGAGGATATCCAGTGGTTCCTCGATGCCGTACCCAACAAGCACAACGGCCTTACCTTCTGTGCCGGCTCTCTCTCAGCAGGCGCCTATAATAATGTGGTCGATCTGGCCCGTAAGTTCGCCTCGCGCACCCATTTCGTCCACTTGCGTTCATGCCACATCTTCCCCAATGGCGACTTCACCGAGGC
>CAMKUA010000023.1:0-35471 GCA_946415825.1 uncultured Prevotella sp.
GTCACTTCCTTCGTACCGTTCATCAGCACTTCCGTACCATAATATAACTGGGGGATGCGGTTGATGGTCAGTAACAGAGCCAGTGCCTGCTTCAGAGCCAGCGTGTCCTTGCCATTGCCCAGGAAACGGTCTGTGTCATGGTTTTCGATAAAGGCCATCACACTCGAGGGGTTGGGGTAGAGGTAGTCATACACAAACGAGCCATAGAGTCGGTTCAACCCGTTCCACCAGGCATCGGTCTCTTCGTTCTTGGCCTGATTCAGCTTGTCGAAGAAAGAGAAGTCCATCACCGTCTTCAGATACGAATTGTTCTTGGCGAGTTTCGAGTCCTTCTGCCAGGTAGCGGTATAGGCGGGCTCAGTCACCCACGTCTCACCCACGGTGTTGAAGTTGGGATATTCCTCGTTGAGTTCCTTCATCCACTGGGCCATCGGTCCAGCATAGGCATAGGGATAGGTATCCATACGGATGCCGTCGATGCCTACCGTCTCAATCCACCAGATGGAGTTCTGGATGAGGTAGCGCATCAGGTGAGGATTATTCTGGTTCAGGTCGGGCATGGAGGGTACGAACCATCCCTCTACCGTCTCTTTCAGGTCCACCTTAGAGGCATAGGGATCTACCACTGGTGTCAGCTTGTACGATGTCTGCAGATAAGCACTCTTTGCAGGCTCCGACCCATCGCTGTTGGCTGTGAAGCCTGTCATGGGATCCCGACCAGACTTCTCTTCCGTGAGCCATTCTGGGGTGTTGAGCCAATCCTTTGAAGGCATATCCTGAGTCCAGGGGTGCTCAAAACCGCTATGGTTGAAGATCATGTCCATCACCACCTTCAGTCCCTTGGCGTGGGCTTCGTCGCAAAGGCGCTTGTAGTCGTCGTTGCTACCAAAACGGGGATCCACCTGATAGTAGTTCGTGGTGGCATAGCCATGATAGGTCGAATAACCGTTCTTAGAGTCAGGTGAGTCGTTCTCCAACACAGGGGTAAACCAGAGTGCCGTCACACCCAGTTCCTTGAAATAGTCCAAGTGTTCACGGATACCATTCAAATCTCCACCATGTCGCAACGAGGGTTTTGTACGATCCTCCACATAGTGGCGCATCCCCTTGATCTGCGTAGGATGGTTGGCTCCCTGTGCAAAACGGTCAGGCATCAGCATATAGAGCACGTCGGCATTGGTAAAGCCCATGCGCTTGTCACCGCTCATCTCACGCTGTTTCAGTTGATAGGGCACCTTCGTCTTGCCGAAGCAGAGTGTCATCGTGCCAGGCTGGGCCTCTTTGACGTTCATGTAGATCAACAGGTAGTTGGGCGAGTCGAGGCGCACCAGACTGTCTATTCTCACTCCGGGATAGTCTGTCGTTACACTCTCCACATCTCGGATGCTTGGTCCGTACACCATCAGTTGCACTTGTGGGTTCTTCAGTCCCACATACCAGTCAGTAGGTTCGATTTTGGTAATCACCGCTTTCTTTGCTGCACTCATTGTCAATACATTAGCCATCAGAATGACCGTTAATAATAAAATCTTTCGCATATTGTTTTTAGTTTATAATAGTTGCTAATTTTTATACTCCGAAGGTGTCACTCCGAATTGCTTCTTAAATACCACCGAGAAGTGGCTCTGTGTGCTGAATCCGCATTTGTCGGCAATCTCTGATACGGTGTATTTGCCACTCTTCAGCAGTTCGGCTGCACGGTTAAGCTTGTAAGTACGGAAGAAATTGCTGGGTGTCTCGCCCGTCAGTCCTTTGATCTTATAATACAGTTTTGTACGCGAGATGTAGAGCATCTTTGTAATGCGTGTCACGTCGAGTTCCGAGTTCGAGAGTTCATCCTCCATCAATTTGTAGAGTTCCTCCATCAGGTGCTTGTCTTGTTCCGAAAGTGCGTTTTCCACGCCCTCATCTTCGGTCGTTGTCGCATTGGTCAGCAGTTTACGTACCCGTTCGCGGTTCTTCAACTGCGACTGGATGAGAGCCGAGAGCACAGCAGGTTCGAAGGGTTTTGTCACGTAGGCATCGGCCCCCACGCTCAGACCCTCGACCTGATTCTCGGCTGTAATCTTTGCTGTCACCAGAATGACGGGGATATGGCTCAACTGTATGTCCTGCTTGATCTCCTGGCACAGCTCATAGCCGTCCTTGCCGGGCATGGCCACGTCGCTCAGTACGATGTTAGGCTCTTCGGCACGCATCTCCTCGAGTGCTGTGTCGGCATCCAGACAGGTAATCAGCCGATAGTCCTGCGAGAACAGGAGACGCATGTAGTTGATGATTTCCGTGTCGTCATCGACAATCAGGATAGTAGGTCTCTGATCCTCTTCTTGTCCTGTCGGGCGTTCTGTTTGTTGTAAAGCTGGCGTGTCGATTACTCTGAAGTCAGCTATGCCATCACCCTCCAGTGGCCGGCGCTCTTCTTCCGTATAGGCTTGCTCGTTCATGGGGTATGTTAGTGTAAACACAGCACCGCTACCCTCTAAACGGTTGTCGGCTATCAACTTGCCATGGTGCAGTTCTGCCAATCGTCGTGAGTAGTATAAGCCAATACCTGTTCCCCAGTTAACGATGGCCTTCGTCTGGTTGTCGAGCTGGTAGTATCGTTTAAAGATGTTCTCCCTCTGTTCCTCAGGTATGCCCTTACCTGTATCGGCTACCCTCACCTTTACCTGCTCATCGGCGACATCGAGCGATACATCGATCCTTCCTCCATGAGGCGTAAACTTTAGGGCGTTAGATAGCAGGTTCGACACGATCTTCTCCAACTTGTCACCATCGGTCCAGGCCATCAGTTGTTCGTTCATGCCCTGACGGTAGATAGTAATACCCTTTTCTTTGGCGTTAAACTCAAAGGTGTCGCAAATGTCATTCATCTCTTTTGCTATGTCGGCCTGCTCTACACTCAGTCTCAGGGTGTCGTTCTCCAGTTTGTTGAAGTCCATCAGCTGATTTACTAACTTAAACATCCTCCGTATGCTGCGTTGGGCTATGCTTAGCAGACTGCGCTCCTCGTTTTTGAGCGATGCGCTCTTGGCCAGTTGTCCTACAGGTCCGGCTATCATTGTCAGTGGTGTACGGAATTCGTGGGCTATGTTGGCAAAGAAACTCATATTCATCTGGTTCGTGCGCAGTTCCTGCTCCTTTTCCATCTGTGCCTGTCGGGCTGCTCTGCGTGCCCTTACCACTCGCTTGGCATTATGGTAGAGATAGCCTCCCAGCATAGCCCCTAGTATCAGATATATCATCCAAGCCCACCATGCGAACATCGGTGCAGGCTCCACCGTTACCTTGATGGAGCGTCCGTCACTGTAGCCTTCGTCGCTGGCATTGTCGGTGGTGCGCACTCTGAAAGTATAGTGGCCTGTAGGTAAGTTGGCATAGTTGGCTGAGTGGTTGCTGCCTGCGTCGGTCCAGTCGTCGTCAAATCCATCAAGCTTATAATAATAATGTAAGCGTTCATACTCCCCGAAATCGAGGGCGGTATATGAGATGCTGAAACTATTTTCGCTGTGCTTCAGTCGTATCTCCTCGCAGCTGTCGAGCATGACCTTGATGGGACCGTCTTCAGCAGGACGCACCAGTTGGTTGTGTATTTTCAAGTCGCAGATATGCAGGGGGAACTGCCTCAAGGTGTCGATGTCGGCTGGGTCGAACATTGTGATGCCTTCGGTGCTGCCAAACACTAGACTGCCGTTGGGTAACTGACACGAGGCACGGTCGCAGAACTCATCCCCCCCTATGCCATCAGCCTTATAAAGGGCGGTGATGCGCCCCGTCTTGGCATCGAGTCGGTTCAGTCCCTTCATCGAACTGATCCAGAGATTACCCTGTTGGTCTTCTTCGATGCTGGCCACGTCCGAGCATGAGAGTCCGGCAATCCTCGTCATGGTGTTCGTCTGGGGCTCGTAGCGCAAGAGACCGTTACTCACCGTTCCTATCCATACGTGTCCATTCCTGTCTTGATGCATGTGGGTTGGTATATACACACTGCGCCTGATGCAGCGCTTCATGTCGGGAATCTCCAGTTGACTCAACTTGCCCGTTTGTGCGTCCATCTTCACAATGTTTTGATAAAAGGCAGATATCAGCATCTGACCATCGTTCAGTTTCAATAACGATGGAATGAAGGTATAGTCCACGTTGAATGCCTGCTTGGTCTCAGGCTCGTTGCCGTCTGAGTGGAATCCGACAATGTAGGTGGAGCTGGTTGAAGCCCATACTGTCCCGTCGTCGGTCTGTTCGAAGTCCATTGTCATCATCACGGGCCATTGCCCCAGTATGTTCAGCCGCTGTCCATCGTATCGACACTTCATCACGATATTGGTGGTCGATAACCATAATAGTCCATCGCGGTCACAGAACAGATGGGTGATGGCATTCTTGGTCTCACCGGCAGGAAGTCCCTCTATCTCTATTTGCTCTGCCTTCTGCGTCCGGACATGATACACATATAAACCCTTCAACAGTGTTGATATCCATAGGTTGTCCTGCTTGTCGGTTGCCACGGCTAGTACCGACGAGTTGTCGATGGCTCTGTTCAGGTAGCTGTCGCTACCTCCGAATTTTTCTTTATAGTAATAGTCGGCAAACAGTCCTTTGTCGTAAGTGCCCAACCAGACATTCTTTCTTGAGTCCTGAAATATTTGAGTCACGTAAGCATCGGGCACTGGCATGGTAAATCCCGCATCACCCTCACCTACCAACGTGTGGGCTAACAAGTTCATCTCGAAAAGACCGTTGTGCGAGGTGCTCAGTAGAATGTCGTTGTTGTCGAGCAGACAAACCGCCTGCACCGCACTGCCGTTGGCCAGTAGTCTGGCCTGCATCTCCTGACTTAAAGGTACTGGTTTGCATGCCTTAGTGTCGAATAACAGTAGTGTGCCGTTGCCCGAGCACACCAACAGCCCATTCTCCAGCATGGCAAAGAAATAGAACCCGGCGCCCTTTGGGTGGGTTATCAGCGAACGCTTCTGAAACGTGTTGCAGTCGAATATCTGCAGGTCCTCCGGCCCCACCAACAGAATGTCGTCGGCAGCGTCGATAAAGCAGTCACCCCATGCCTGACCAATCATCTGACGGTTAATACGTGGCAGGAATAACTCATGAAGTTCGTCATACTCCAGCACCTCAGTGCCATTATAGGTCCACACGCGCCCTTTTGAGTCCACCATCAACTTCCGGGCGTTGTGATTGCTCGTCTGCATCGGAATGCGCTTAAAGCAATCCTGTCTGGTATATCGACCCACACCGTTCACTGTAGCCACCCACAAGCGCCCTTTATGGTCACAGAGCAGGCCTTGTACGTTGTTATCGGGAAGCCCTGTCGAGTCGTCAGCACAGAAATATTGGTGATACTCGTGCCCGTCATATCGGTTCAGTCCTCGAAATGTGCCTATCCACATCTGTCCCGAGGCATCTTCCTCGATACACTGCACACGATTGTTTGATAGTTCCTGTGCCACTACCAGTCCGTGCTCCTCGTCCTTATCCCTCGCATCGTGCTTCTCCGCCTTATTACAAGAAGTGATTCCACCGATGCACATCAGTCCTGCTACGAGAGCGATAAAAGTTTTTGTTATAGTCATACGGCTACAAAATTAGTGTTTTTTTCCTGAACTGCCAAACCATTCGTCACAAAAATACGCGTCAATCTATCAATATCGTATAATACGCAATGTTTTGAACAAATAGAATAAGTTTTGAACAAATAGAAAAACGTCGGAAACGATTTGAACATAGGCGAAAATCGAAAAACAATATGAGAAAACAGATTTCAGGGAGATGGCATAATTTTGCACCCAAATTCATAAAAAAAACAAGTTTCTAACATTTAACTCTAACAAAATCAAATGAAAAAAAGCAGTTTTCTGATGATGTTGATGACAATGCTTATGTCGATAACATCTTATGCCCAAGGAATCAAGGGTACTGTGATTGACGAGAACGGAGAGGCCGTAATCGGTGCTACCGTTAGCGACAAGAGTAACGCCAAGAACGCTACCATCACCGACTTTGATGGTAACTTCACGGTAAACGTAAAGGCGGGTCAGGTAATTGTAGTCTCGTATATTGGTTACGAAGCGCAGGAGTTACCCGCTAAGGACGGAATGACCATTAAGTTGCAGCCAGACAATAAAGTGCTCGACGAGGTGGTAGTGATTGGTTACGGAGTGCAGAAGAAGAGCTCGGTAACAGGAGCAATATCGCAGGTGAAGCCTGAGGATATGGAGAATCGTACCATCGCCAACGCTCAGCAGGCCCTTCAGGGAAAAACCTCGGGCGTACAGATTATTTCGACATCGGCAGCTCCTGGCTCTTCACCTACAGTCCGTGTACGCGGATATTCCTCTAATCAGAGCAGTAATCCCCTCTATGTGGTGGATGGTGTGCGCCTGAGTGACATCAGCGGTATCGACCCCTCGACTATCGCCTCGATGGAAATTCTAAAAGATGCTGCCTCAGCCGCTATCTACGGTGCTGAGGCTGGTAATGGTGTGGTGCTGATTACAACTAAGAAGGGTAAGGCCGGACAGGGTAAGATTGCCTATGACTTTATGTGGACCGACGAGAGTCTGGCACGCATACCAAAGATGCTGAGCGCACAGGAGTATAAGCAGTATATGTTGGAGGGTAACCTCTTTACCGAGGATTATATGAATGCCAACTGGGACGGTAAGACCAATACAAAGTGGACCGACGTGGCATTTACCCATGGACACATGCAGAAGCACAACCTTTCGTTTACGGGTGGTAATGACCGTGGTAACTACTATCTGGCTCTCTCGTACCTGAAGAACAACGGTATTGTGAAAGGCGATGCTGACATGTATAAGCGACTGACGGCAACCATCAACGGTGAGTATAAGATTAAAGACTGGCTGAAGGTGGGAACGACCAACCAGGTTGAGAAATACGACGTACGCCAAGTGTCGACCAATAATGAGTATGGATCGCTGCTGACAGCCGTACTGATGATGGATCCTCTGACTCCGGATACCTATGCTAACGGATCGCTGCCTGCTCATCTTGAGGGTCTGCAGGAAAATGGCAAGACCTTGTTGAAGGATGATAGTGGCAATTACTATGGCGTGAGCCAGTTCTATAATGGTGAGCAGTATCATCCGATGATCATGCGCGACAATGGATTGTCGAAGAACTCCGGATTTAACGTGACAGGTAGTATCTATGGCGATTTTACATTGATACCTAACCTGACCATCACTTCGCGTTTCGGTTATCGTTTTGCTGGTTCACGTTCCTCGAACACCTCCTTGCCCTTCTATGGTAATGCTGTGCAGAGCCGTGACTACGTGAGTCAGAGCAACAGTTCGACAACCTCTATTTATTATCAGTGGGAGAACTTCGCCAACTATATGAAGACCTTCGCCGACAAGCACACGGTGAGTGCTATGGTGGGTATCTCGTTCCAGGATAGCGACTCTGACTATGTGACTGGTTCGTTGGATGCCAATGGCGAGGATGCCTTGAAGAAGAACGATCCCCTGTTCTACTACTTGAACTTTGCAAATGCCTCTGCTACGAAGGGCGTTAGCGGTGAGACTACCAACACAACAAAATATTCATACTTCGGACGTGTAGGCTACGACTTTATGGGTCGCTATCTGCTACAGGCTTCATTGCGTGCTGATGCTGCAGACTTGTCGAAACTCTCGAAAAAGACACGCTGGGGTTATTTCCCCGCTGTATCAGTGGGTTGGACCATCAGCGAAGAGAAATTCTTCAACCCTCTGAAGAAATGGTTCGACAGTTTGAAATTCCGTGCCAGCTGGGGTCAGAACGGTAGTCTCTCGGCATTGGGTGGCTACAGCTATAGCACCGATATCGCCCTTGGCGGCCTCTATGCTTTTACGCCTGGTATCCAGTACACTCAGGGTGCCGCTCCCTCGACAATGGGTAACGATGACCTGAAGTGGGAAACCTCAGAGCAGCTGAACTTCGGTTTTGATGGAATCCTACTCGGTGGGCGACTGACCTTCGGCATCGACTACTTTATCAAGAAAACCAAGGACCTGCTGGTTTGGAACACCACTCCTTCTCTGATTATCGGTGGTAGCACATCGCCTATCAATGCCGGTAATGTCGAAAACAAAGGCTTTGAGTTTGAACTGGGATGGAGAGACCACATCGGCGACTTCAACTACAGCGTTCGTGCCAACCTCTCGACATTGAAGAACGAGGTCACCTATATCGACCCGTCAATTACCCGACTGGCAGGCAGCAACTTCCACACCTATACGATTACCTATTTTGAGAAGGGCTACCCTGTGTACTACTTCCGCGGATTCGAATTCGACAAGATCAATCCAGAAAATGGTGATCCGATGTTTAAGGATCTGAACGAAGACGGTGTGGTGAATAATGACGATATGACTGATATTGGCAATGCCATTCCTAACATTACCTATGGTATTACGCTGACGGCTGCATATAAGGGATTCGATCTGACCGTTTTCGGCACTGGATCGGGTGGCAACAAGATATTCAATTGTATTAACCGTCCTGACTTTGCCACATCGAACAAGATGAAGGAGGTCATGTTCGATGACCGTTGGACTCCCACTAATACAAGTGGTTCGAAACCTCGTGCAGGTGCTAACGATCTTGATAAGTATGTGGATTCAAGCGCTATGATCTACAATGGATCGTACTTTAAGGTAAAGCAGATTCAGTTGGGTTACACCCTTCCTAAGAGTCTGCTGAGCAAGGTGGGCATCAGCCACGTACGTGTTTACGGTTCGCTCGACGACTTCTTTACCATCAGCAGCTATCCTGGATTCGACCCAGAGGCAGCAGCTAATGCCACGACTGGTATGGGTGTTGACAAGGGTGCCTATCCTACTTCGAAGAAGGTGGTACTTGGTTTCAATGTTGAGTTCTAAGGAAAAAGTAAGAAGGTAAAAAAGATAAATGGTAAATTAGTAAGAAGGAATAATTATGAAAAAGAATTTAATATATATCGCATTGCTGGCTGTAACATCGCTGACAACCATGAGTTGCGAGAGCGAACTCGACATCGAGAAGCACGGCAATATGGGAAGTATGGAGACATATTACACCACCGATGAGAATATAAACACGGCTACCGCATCGCTGTATCTCTCGATGAGATCACTCTATTACAACTGGTTCTTTGTGAAAAACCTGCTATCTGATGATGTATGGTGCGGAGGTGGACAACGTGGTGACAACGGTGAGATGGAGAAACTGAACGAATACAACTTCGACTCTAACCACGGTATGATTGAAAGCCTTTATTCGGGCTTGTATAGCGTGATCTACAATGCCAACCTGATTATCGATAAGACCGAGGGCGACACACCTGTGATGAAGCGTGCCATCAACGAGGCCAAGGTGTTCCGTGCATGGGCTCATTTCGAGTTGGTTACTCTCTGGGGCACAGCTCCGAAAGTGGACCATCTGCTGGATTCCGGTGAGTATCGTCAGGCTAACGGTAACCCAGCTGAGACATGGGCTTTTGTGGAGCAAGACCTTACAGAGGCTATCAACTCAGGTACATTGCCATCGAAGAATAGTGCCAACGATCAGGAAACAGGCATCCGTGTAACCAAGGAGACAGCGCAGGCTTTTCTAGGCAAGGCATATCTTTTCCAGGGCAAGTACAGTGAGGCTGCTGCGATGCTCGACAATGTGATCAACTCTGGTAAATATGCACTCTATGCAGGCGAGTATGACGCTTTGTTCCATGCAGCTGCCAACAATAACAGCGAGTCGATTTTTGAGCTACAGAAGCGTAATGATTCTGAGCAGATGTGGAGCCAGTTCGATATGCTCTACCTGATGCAGGGATGGCGTACTAGTTCACTGAAGTATAGTGGCGATGCTGCAAAAGTCATTGCCCAGGGTACCTATGGATTCAACAATCCGCGTAAGTCACTTTACGATGCCTTTGTTGCTTGGGAGGGTGCTGACGGTTATCGTCTGAACAAGTCGATCATGACCTATCCGCAACTTCAGGACTTTGGAGTAAATATCGTAAGTGGTGGTAGCGTGTATGGCTGCGAGGGTTACTTCTTCTGGAAGAACCAGTCGTTGAAGGAGGACTGTGTGGTTGACCAGTCGTTCTTCCAAGGCATGCAGTTTATTAACCTGAGAGTTATGCGTTATGCAGAGGTGCTGCTGATGGCTGCTGAGGCTCAGTTGCAGGCCGGCAACAACAGTAAGGCTCTCGACTATGTGAATCAGATTCGTGCACGTGCGCAAGAAACTCCACTGACGGCCGTTTCGTTGAACGATATCAAGATGGAGAAGCGACTGGAACTTTGTAACGAAAGTGTACGCTATCAGGACTTGGTGAGATGGAACGATGCCAAGTCAGCTATGGGTGAGCAGGGTAAGGACGTGCCTGCATTTGCCAATGAGGGCGTGCAGTGGAACTGGCAGAATACGAAGTTCGGTTTCCAGGACAAGAACATGTTGTTGCCCATACCTCTGAAGGAACTCGAATTGAATCCAAACATGCAACAAAATGCCGGTTGGTAATTTTTAACTAAAGATGGTGCAGAGATATCAGGGATAATCTGTATCTTTGCACCATCCTAAAACAGATGATCATGAAGAAGTTTTTCATAATGGCTGCTCTCTGCCTGATGGGTATGGCAGCACAGGCTCAGCAGAACCTGAATTGGGGCCAAGGGCCACAAGTGGCTTCACCTGTGGTGAATGCCGACAAGAGTGTCACTTTCAACCTGATTGCCCCCGAGGCACAGAAAGTGCAGATAACTGGAGATTTCCTGCCTCCAAAGAAGATGGAATTCCAAGGAAATACCTATGATGTTCCTGGTGTGGTGGATCTCGTAAAGGACAATAAGGGCGTGTGGAGTTTCACATGCGAACCCCTGATGCCCGAACTCTATACCTATAATATGATTGTTGATGGTGTGAAGATTATTGACCCGTTGAATGTTTACAATATCCGCGATATCAACAATCTGTTCAGCGTCTTACTGGTTGGCGGAGATGCTCGTACTGATCTCTACAAGGTAAACAAGGTGGCCCACGGCACTGTGAGTAAGGTGTGGTATGAGAGTCCTACGGCAGGATTGACCCGTCGTCTGACAGTCTATACCCCTGCAGGCTATGAGACCAGTGGTAAGGAGTACCCCGTTCTCTATCTATTGCATGGCATCGGTGGCGATGAGAATGCTTGGAGCGAACTGGGACGTGCTGCCCAGATTCTTGACAACCTGATTGCTCAGGGTAAGGCAGAGCCCATGCTTGTGGTAATGACTAATGGTAACATCTCACAAGAGGCTTGTCCTGGTGAGACTTCTGAGGGTTTCGTGGCTCCCACTATGATGTTACCCAAGACGATGGAGGGTTCGTTTGAGACGGCCTTCCCCGATGTGGTGAATTTCATCGAGAAGACCTATCGTGTGAAGAATGACAAGGCCCACCGCGCTATTGCCGGATTGTCAATGGGTGGATTCCACAGTCTTTTTATCTCAATCAACAATCCTGATCTTTTCGGGTATGTAGGCCTCTTCTCTGCAGCTGTAGATCAGCAGCAACCTGATCCCAACGGACATCCTGAGATCTATGCTGACCGTGATGCCAAAATCGACCGTTTGTTTAGCAAAAACCCCAAGCTCTTTTGGATTGGTATTGGTAAGACTGATTTCCTGATACAGAACAACAACGATCTTCGCGCTTATCTTGACTCGAAGCACCATAAGTACACCTATCTGGAGACTGACGGTGGTCACATTTGGCGCAACTGGCGTATCTATCTTTCAGAATTCACTCCACTAATTTTTAAATAACTACGTATGAAGAAGACTCTGTTTTTCGCCTTTGGCATGGCAACTCTCATGATGGGTTGTACTTCTGCCGACAAAGTGTCTAAGAACACACTCAATCAGGAAGAAGTCATGAACAGGTTGTCGCTCGAAGACAAGGCTCATTTCGTGATTGGTGTTGGTATGGCCGGTTTCTCTGGCGACGATGCTGTGATTGGTGCCACCAAGAACCTCGTGCCTGGTGCAGCTGGTACTACCTATCCACTCGATTCGTTGGGAATCCCTGCCGTAGTGTTGGCTGACGGTCCTGCCGGACTCCGTATCGATGCTACCCGTGAAGGTGATTCGGCTACTTATTATTGTACCCACTTCCCCATTGGTACATTGCTGGCCTCTACTTGGAACCAGAAACTGGTGGAAGAGGTTGGCCAGGCTATCGGTGAGGAGGTGAAGGAATATGGCGCTGACGTGCTATTGGCTCCTGCCCTCAATATTATGCGTAACCCTCTCTGCGGTCGTAACTTCGAATACTACTCTGAGGATCCTGTAGTGGCTGGTAAGACTGCTTCGGCTTATATCACCGGTGTTCAGAAGAATGATGTCGGAACGAGCATCAAGCACTTCGCTGCCAATAATCAGGAGACCAACCGTATGAATACGGATGCACACATCTCTCAGCGTGCCCTTCGTGAGATCTATCTGAAGGGTTTTGAGATTGCTATCAAAGAGAGTAAGCCCTGGACGGTGATGACCTCTTATAACTACATCAACGGAGTCTATACCTCTGAGAGCAAGGACCTGGTACAGACCATCCTTCGCGATGAATGGGGCTATGAAGGAACGGTGATGACTGACTGGTTTGGTGGTAAAGATGGTGCCAAGCAGATGTGGGCAGGAAACGACATGCTACAGCCAGGAAAGGCAGAACAGTTCGACTCGATCGTGGCAGGCGTGAAGAGTGGTAAACTCGATGAGGCCGATCTCGACCGCAATATTCAGCGTATTTTGAACCTTGTGGAGAAGAGTCCTCGTTTCCAGGGTTATCAGTACTCTAACAAGCCCAACCTGAAGGCACATGCTGCGGTCACCCGTCAGTCAGCTGCAGAGGGTATGGTGCTCATGAAGAACAACGAGGTCTTGCCCCTGAAAGAGAACGTGAAGAACGTTGCCCTCTATGGTTGTACGTCGTATGACTTCATCGCCGGTGGAACGGGGTCGGGTAATGTGAACCATGCCTATGTGGTGTCACTGCTCGATGGACTAAAGAATGGTGGTTACAATGTTTCTGACGAGTTGAAGTCGGCTTACGAGAAATATATTGCGGATTGTAAGGAGGCTCGTAAGAAGGAAATAGAAGAGATGGCCAAGAAAGACAAGCAGGCCGCTATGTTGGCTCGTTTCATGCCAGGCACACTGCCCGCAGAAAAGCAGTTCTCTTCTGAAGAACTCGCTAAGCAGGCTGAGGCTGCTGATGTGGCCGTGATTACGATCGGCCGTATCTCTGGTGAGTTCTTAGATCGCAAGGCTGCAGACTTCAACCTCAACGATTCTGAGATGAAACTTATCCAACAGGTATGTGAGGTTTATCACAAGGCAGGTAAGCAGGTGGTAGTGCTGCTGAACATTGGTGGCGTGATTGAGACGGCTTCATGGAAAGAGCTGCCTGATGCCATTCTCTGCGCTTGGCAGGCAGGACAGGAAGGTGGTAATAGTGTCGTTGATGTGCTCAGCGGTAAGCAGTCACCCTCTGGTAAGTTCACGATGACCTGGCCTGTGAAATTTACTGATGCCTATTCTTCGAAGAACTTCCCCATCGACGAGGATCCGAAGATCGACATGATGAATCAGGGTCAGAAGGGTAACGTGAAGAATGTGGACTACGCTGACTACGAAGAGGACATCTACGTGGGCTATCGTTACTTCGATTCGTTCGACGTGCCAGTGAGCTATCCGTTCGGCTTCGGACTGAGTTACACCACCTTCGAGTACAGTGATGCGAAGATCAGTCAGAAGAATGATATCTACGATGTGACAGTTACTGTTAAGAACACAGGAAAGTTCGAGGGCAAGGAGGTCGTTGAGCTTTATATCTCGGCTCCTGATAACAAGGCTGCTAACAAGCCCGCAAAGGAGTTGAAAGCTTTTGCCAAGACCAGGTCGCTGAAGCCAGGTGAGAGTGAGACGCTCACACTGAGTGTTACTGCTCCCGAACTTGCGTCGTTCGATGAAGCTGCCTCTGCATGGGTAGTAGCCGAGGGCGAATATCAGTTCCTCGTCGGTGCTTCTTCTCAGGACATCAAGGCAACACTCACAGCCAATGCCAAGTCGTTCCAGATCAAGGTGAATGACGTGATGAAGCCACAGGTTCAGATGAACCTCCTGAAACGATAATCAGGAATCAGTTTTTTCTTTTTATACTCAGGTGCGACCCGAAAGGACCGTACCTGTTTTTTTTCTTCATTTTTATTTTGTATTCTACTAGCTTATTTGTACCTTTGTACCCATGCTGACTGAGAAAACGATGGAGAAACTGCGGATTCTGGCAGAATCTGCGAAGTACGATGTGTCGTGCTCGTCGAGTGGTACCGTGCGCTCTGGTAAGAAAGGCATGGTGGGCTCGACGGTAGGTGGTGTGGGCATCTGCCACTCATTTGCTGACGACGGGCGTTGCATCTCGTTGCTGAAGGTGATGCTGACCAACTATTGCATGTACGACTGTGCCTATTGTATTAACCGTCGTACGAACGACATCAAGCGGGCTACGCTCTCCGTCTCGGAACTCGAGGAGATCACGATGGAGTTCTACCGTCGTAACTACATCGAGGGACTCTTCTTGTCGAGTGGGGTTGTGCGTAATCCTGATTATACCATGGAGCGCCTGGTGGCTATCGTGCGTGATTTGCGCACGGTGCATCGCTTTAACGGCTATATCCACCTGAAGACCATCCCTGGGGCGTCGCAGGAGCTGTTGCAGGAGGCTGGGCGCTATGCCGACCGTATGAGCGTGAACATCGAGATTCCCAAGGAGGAGTCGCTGAAGGCTTTGGCACCTGAGAAAAACCATAAGAGTATTATCCTGCCGATGTCGCAGATTCAGCAGGGTGTCCTGGAGAATAAGGAAGATCGCAGGAAGTTCCGCCATGCTCCACGCTTTGTACCAGCAGGACAATCGACACAGATGATTGTGGGTGCTACTAAGGAGACTGACCTCGATATCCTGAAGATGTCTAACGCCATGTATCAGCAACCCACCATGCGCCGTGTCTATTACTCTGGTTACGTCAGTGTGAATACCTACGACCCCCGTCTGCCAGTGTTGAAGCAACCACCTCTGGTGCGTGAGAACCGTCTGTACCAAGCCGACTGGCTGATGCGATTCTACCATTTTAATGTCGATGAGATTGTGGATGATGCTCATGCTCATCTTGATCTTGATGTCGATCCCAAGCTCGGTTGGGCATTAAGGCATCCGGAGTTTTTTCCTGTGGATATTAATAAGGCACCTTATGAGGATATCCTCCGCGTACCAGGTATTGGGGTGAAAAGTGCTGTGCTCATTGTCAACTCACGTCGTTTCAATCGCATTACCTCGTATCATCTGAAAAAGATGGGGGTGGTGATGAAGAAAGCCAAATATTTCATTACCTGTGGCGAGCTTACCTCTGCTTTCTCGCAGCCCATCATTGGCATCAACGAACTCCGTCCTGAACGCCTGCGCCCCTTATTACTCTCGAAAGCCCAACAGAGACGAGCCGCTGCAGAAAAACAGCTCATGCTCGATTTTGGCAACGATGATAATCCATAGGTTATGCTGGTATATGTGTTTGATCATACGCTTGACGGATTGTTGACAGCCGTCTTCGACAGTTTCTTTCTGCACCAGCAGCCAGAGTTCCTGTTGGCTGAGGGTGAGCAGTTGCCGCTGTTTGCTGATGCTCCCCATATGGTTGTATCCGATGGAGAGAAAGCTGAGCGTGTGTGGAAAGGACTCGAGAAACAACTCTCCAAGGAGGGTCTGCATATGATCACCGTCAGCTGGCTCTCGGAAGACCGTTCACTCAACCAGCCCCTCTTCAATTTTATCTGTAAGGTGTTTCGTCAACCTCAAGTGAAGAACCTTGAGCGTAATGCCAGCGATCCCGATGTGCTCGAAGTGCGTAATATCTGTCGTCGTGTGCTCCATGAGCAGTTGCGCATGAAACAGTTTATCCGCTTTCAAAAGGCGAAGGATGGTACCTATCTTGCCGTTGTCTCACCAGACCACAACGTGCTGCCGCTTATCATCAACCATTTCCAGGACCGCTTCAACGACCAGCCGTGGCTCATCTACGATGCCAAACGGCACTACGGCTATTATTACGATGGTACAGCTGCTCCTATACACATTACCTTTGAAGATGAATCTGCCGTGCCCTTCAATCTTAGCAACGGTAAGCTCGATGCCGATGTGCTGAGTGAGAACGACCAGATATTCCAGCAACTCTGGCGCACCTATTTTAAGGCTATCTGCATCAAGGAGCGCATGAATCCCAAGAAACAACTGAGCGACATGCCTCGTCGCTACTGGAAATATATGACAGAAAAGAATGAAAAGTTATAAAGACTATAAAGATGAAAGATAATCAATATGCTCTTTTTTTCGATATCGACGGTACGTTGGTGAGTTTTAAGACCCACGAGATCCCACCATCGACCATCCTCGCCCTGACACAAGCCAAGGCCAATGGCTCACGTGTATATATTGCTACAGGTCGCCCACCTATTATTATTACTAACCTGGGGGCTATCGAACATCTTATCGACGGTTATATCACCACGAATGGTGCTCTGTGTTTTGTGGGCGATGAAATCGTCAGCTGTCAGCCAATCGACAAAGAGGATGTGATGACGTGTGTGGAGGATTCGAAGGCTAAGGGGTATAGTCTCATTGTGGTGGGACGAAAGGACGTGGCTGTACTCGACCCTTCTGGCGATGTGAATCGCATTTTCCGTCAGATGCTGGCTGTGAAAAATCTCGATAAGGCCTCACCACTCGATGTCGTACTCGAACAGGATATCCTTCAGATGACACCATTCTTTCCAGCAGACTATGAGTCTGAGTTGATGGCCCGTATGCCAAAGTGTGTATCAGGCCGTTGGCATCCTGAGTTTACCGATATCACGGCCAATGGGGCCGATAAGGGTAAAGGTATTCTCGCCATAGCGCGTTATGAGGGTTTTGATCCCAGTCGGACGATAGCATTCGGTGATGGCGGCAACGACACCTCTATGATTCTTCAGGCCGGCATCGGTATCGCTATGGGCAATGCCATTGCCGACCTGAAGAGGCAATCCGATTTTGTTACAACCTCTGTTGATGACGACGGTGTTCTCCATGCACTCCGCCATTTTGAGGTTATTTGAACAAATCTGAACGGAATTGAACAAATCGGAAAGTCTGAAGACTGTTTTAAACATAATGGAAAAACAAAAGAACGGGAAAGATAATCCGTTTCATATAAATGGCCTATCTTTGCACCTGGAAATCGTATAACTAAAAAATAAAAGAACAATGAGAAAATCGATTCATCAGATTAGTTTGGTTATTTTGGCTGTGGTCGCCATGTGCGGCTACAGCCTTCGTATGAAAGCCCAGCAACTTAAGGCTGAAAATATTGATGAGGTGGTGAAAGCCATGACCCTCGAAGAGAAATGCCACATGGTACTGGGACGCGGCATGCATTTTAACGATGAAGCCAAGTTCCCTGGCACCGCAGGCAGCACTTTCTCCATTGCCCGTCTTGGGGTGCCGGAAACCTATTGCGCAGACTCTCAGCAGGGCCTCCGCATGAACGCTACTCGTGCATGGGATCATAATGATTATTATCCTACTGATTTCGTAGCTTCAATGACACTGGCTTCAACCTGGGACCGTGAGGCAGCCTTCAAGGTGGGACAGGGTATCGGCAACGAGGTGCGTGAGTTTGGACTCGATTGGATTTTGTCACCTGCGATGAACTTGATTCGAAATCCACTATGCGGTCGTAACCATGAGTATTACTCTGAGGATCCTTATCTCTCAGGCACTATAGCTGCTGGCTATGTGAATGGTGTGCAGAGTGAAGGCACGGCAGCCTGTCCTAAGCACTTTGTGGCCAACAATCAGGAGACGAATCGTAACAATAATGTCTCTCAGGTGTCGCAACGAGCCTTACGTGAGATCTATCTGAAGGCCTTTGAGATTATGGTAAAGGAAAGCAACCCCTGGACTATTATGACGTCGTATAACAAACTGAACGGTCCTTATGCCGTGCAGAACTACGACTTGCTCACTACCATCGTGCGCAATGAGTGGGGTTGGAAAGGAATGTATGTGTCAGACTGGAATGCAGGCGACGATGCTGTAGCTGCTATGCTGGCTGGTAACGACATGCTACAACCGGGACAGGACAAGCAGTATCAGGCAATCCTCGAGGCTGCTCAGAGTGGAAAGTTGCCCATGGAAGTGATCGATGCCAATGTAAAGCGCATTTTGGAATATGTCGTCAAGACCCATAACTTTAAAGGTTATAAATATAATAACGAGCCTGATCTGAAAGCTCATGCTAAGGTGGTTCGTGAAGTAGGTGCCGATGGTATCGTATTGCTGAAGAATAGTGGAGTCCTGCCACTTGTCGGCAAACGTGTTGCCCTCTTTGGATGCACTTCTTATGATTGGATTTCTGGAGGTTCCGGTTTTGGTGGTACATCTGTAGGCCACTACACGGTATCGCTTATCGAAGGCATGCGCTCAGTTGGCTATGAGATCTACAAGCCCCTGATTGCTGCCTATACCCAACACATTGCCGCTGAGGAAAAGAGATTGTTCCCCAATGGTCGTCCGGCATTCTCACTGATGCCCCCAGCGCGTGCGGATGAGAAACAGTTTACAGCCGATGAACTCAATGCCGCTATCGAGGGTAGCGATGTGGCTATCATCTCTTTAGGCCGTAAGAGCGGTGAGGCTGCTGACCGCAGTGAGAGTGACTTTTACCTGAAGGATGGTGAAGCACAACTTATCAAGGCTGTGAGCGATGCCTATCACGCAAAGGGCAAGCAAGTGGTTGTTTTGCTTGATATCTGCAGTCCTATCGATGTAGCTTCCTGGCAGAATCAGGTCGACGCCTTGGTATGTACATGGCAAGGCGGTCAGGAGAGTGGTTTCTCGGTGGCTGACGTACTTAGTGGAAAGGTGAATCCTTCTGGTAAACTGCCCATGACTTTCCAGATTAAATATGGCGATGCCTACGCTGACAAGAATTTCCCTGCCAATGTTGATGACAAGACACTGGGTGCTATGTTCATGTGGGGCTATGATAAGGACAATACTCCCAAAGAGCGCCAGCTGCAGGCAAATATCGACTTTACTAACTATGAGGAGGATATCTACGTAGGTTATCGCTACTTTGACAGCTTTAGTAAGCCTGTGGCATATCCATTTGGCTTCGGACTCAGTTATACTACCTTTGCATACGAGAATTTGAGCGTGAGTGAGACTGATGGTGTATTTACAGTTAAGGTTGATGTAAAGAATACTGGTAATAAGGCAGGTCGGAACGTGGTGGAACTCTTTGTCGCTGCTCCCAACAGCAAACAATTAAACAAGCCCGAGAAGGAGCTGCGCAATTATGCAAAGACTAGTCTGCTTAAGCCAGGTCAGACAGAGACCGTTATTATGCTAGTAAAGACTGAAGACCTTGCCTCATTCAACGAGAAGGCTTCGGCTTGGAAGACAGATGCCGGTGTCTATACCTTTATGATTTGCTCTTCAGCCAATCAGATTGAGGTCCAGACCTCAGCTAAGGTGAAGGCCTGGACCAAAAAGGTGAACAACGTGATGAAACCCAATGTGAAACTCAACCTACTGAAGCGATAATGCTTGAGCCATTGCCGTTTCCTGGGCTGCGATGATACGTTCGCACCAGGCATCGAACTCCGGGTCTTCTTCCTGAAGTTCTGGATGAGCTAGGATATAAGCCACACAACGGCGCACGCCCTCATCGAAGCGGGTGGTTGCCTGGAAACCAGGCACTGCCCGCTTTAGTTTGCTGCAGTCGAAGACAACGGTAGCAGCCTTGTCGCCCAAGAGGTTGCCAGTAAAGTCCCATTCTTTTGGAGAGGTGGCAGCCAGGAAATCCGATGCGACATGATAGAGCTTGGGTCTGACGTTTAGTGCTTTGCCAACACATTCATAAATCTGATTCCATGTCAGTTGTTCGTCGCTCATAATCTGGAAGGACTCACCGATGGCCTTAGGGTTACCCAGCAGACCAATGAATCCTTTGGCAAAGTCCTCGTTCCATGTCAAGGTCCATAGCGATGAACCATCGCCATGCACCAGCACGGATTTACCCTCCCTCATACGCTTCAGTACCTGCCAACTGCCTTTCAGACCATGTACACTGACAGGAACAGCCCTTTCGCAGTAGGTATGACTTGGACGGATGATGGTAATAGGGAATCCGTTCTCACGATATTCCTTCAATAACAGTTCCTCACAGGCAATCTTGTTGCGTGAGTACTCCCAGTAAGGATTGGCGAGTGTGGTTCCCTCGGTAATCACGTGGTTGGCTGCCGGCTTGTTGTAGGCTGAGGCTGAACTGATATACACATATTGTTTGGTGCGCCCCTTGAAGAGCCTGATATCGCGCTCCACCTGAGAGGGTAGGAAACCGATGAACTCGCAAACGGCATCAAACTGTGTCTCGCCAATCTGGCGTAGCACTTCTGCCTCGTCGTCGATGTCTGCGATGATTTGCTTGACGTTGCCAGGTACTTCGTTCTTCCTGCTGCCTCTGTTCAGAAGCCATAACTCGTTGTCGCTGGCAGCTAACTGTCTGGTGATGGCACTGCTGATGGTGCCTGTTCCACCTATCATTAATATCTTCATCCTCTTGCCATTTTATAAATTGTTTCCATATCCTCAGCTTTCAAAACCTTCAGGCAACCGCAGGTAGCGGTATAGTCACGACTGCACTTGCGCGTCATCTCCTTGATCTCCTCATCAGAGATATCCTTGCCAATGAGTTCCTTGATATTGATGGGCATACCGATGGCGTGGTAGAAGCGTTCCATAGCCTCGATACCCTTCAGGGCAGTACCCTCAGGATCAGTAAAGTCGTTGGGTACATCCATCACGTTGACGGCAAAGCGAACGAAACGACTCAGATTCTCATGCATCACGTAGCGTGCCCAACTAGGCCAGATGGCGGCAAGACCGGCACCGTGGGTGACGTCGAACATACCACTGAGTTCATGCTCCAGCTGGTGGGTAGCCCAGTCATCGCTCACACCGCAACCCGTCAAACCGTTGTGCATCAGACTGCCACCCCACATAATCTGTGCACGGTAACGATAGTCCTCAGGATTCTTCAGCACAGCGAACACTGCGTTTTTAATGTTGCGCAGAGAAGCCTCTGCCAGGTCGGTGGTGAAGTCCATATCATCGTCCTTGGTAAAGTAGCGCTCCATGGTGTGCATCATCATATCAGTCACACCGGCTGCCGTCTGATAGGGGGGGAGCGTCATGGTACGACGCGGGTTCATAATGGCAAACTTGGGGCGCGACAGGTTATTGCTATAGCCCAACTTTACGTCACCATCTTCGTTGGTGATAACCGATGACTCGCTCATCTCACTGCCAGCGGCAGGTATGGTGAGCACCGAAGCGACGGGCAGCATCTGCTTGGGTTCTGCCTTACCGAGATAGAAGTCCCATACATTGCCTTCGTAAGGTACACCATAGGCGATGCACTTTGCCGAGTCGATGACACTGCCGCCACCCACAGCGAGGATGAAGTCAATACCTTCCTGCCGACAGAGGTCGATACCTTTTTGTGCCAGCGAGAGTCTTGGGTTAGGTACGACACCACCAAGGGTCACGTATGTCACACCACCTTCTTTCAGGAGGTCGCAGATCTTATCGAGCAGACCAGAACGCTTGGCGCTCTGTCCACCATAGTGAACCAGTACCTTCGTACCGCCATATTTCTTCACCAAGGCAGCGACCTGCTCTTCTGCCTGTTCTCCAAACACCACTTCCGTTGGTGCATAGTAATTAAAATCCTTCATATCTGTATTATTTAATAATGGTTTTTGCATTCAAAGGTAATTCGTTTGACGAGCCCCCAACAAGTACTCCCAGTTCACCAGGTTCCAGCATCCATGCCTGGGCTTTCTCATCCCAGTGGCAGAGGTCTGTACGACGGATGGGGATGGTCATTGCCTTGCGTTCGCCTGCTTTCATGGCTATGCGCTTGAAGCCCTTGAGCTCTTTGGCGGGTCGTTCGATATGCGATGAGGGGCGCGATACATAGACTTGGGCCACCTCTTCGGCATCGGTGGCAGAGTTGTTTGTGAGTACAAACTGAACGTCGAAACCCTCAAGGGTGGGGACCACCTTCAAGTCGCTATAAGCAAACTGAGCATAGGAAAGTCCATGACCAAAGGGATAGGCCACCTCAACCCCTTTGCAGTCGTACCAACGGTAGCCAACGAGTTCTTCTTCTGCATAATTGGCAATCAACTGCTGACGGCGATCGTTACTGCGGTTTTGGGTAATATCTACGAAGATATCGCCTTGCTCGTTCTTTTCTATGTTCTGAGGATAGGTACCGGTGGCATAGGCAGGAACATCCGCCAGACTCTTAGGCCAACTCATGGGGAGTTTGCCTGACGGTGAAACCTTTCCTGTGAGCACTTCGGCGAGGGCCTGGCCGCCCATCGAACCATTGAACCAAGAGGCCAGCAAAGCCCCAGAGAGATGATTAACCGTAGAGATATCCACAGGTCCGCCTGATACGATGACGGTAATCAGTTTCTTGTTGGCTTTGGCCAATGCTGTGGCCAGTTCATCCTGACCAGAGGGTAGGGTGATGGTCTTGCGATCAGAACCCTCAGTCTCCACCTCACGATTATCGCCTGCAAAGAAGATGACGAGATCGGCCTGTTTGGCTGCCTTTACAGCCTGAGCCATCAGCTGACGGTCAGCTGGCTGCACAGGATCGAGGCGTTGATTGCGACGATCCCTGTCGAAACTCTTGTAGCCTGCTGCGTAGGTGATTTTTACCTGATTGCCGAGTATGGTTTGCAATCCTTCGAGTGGGGTTATCTCACAACGTGTCTTTACACCTGCGCCCACACCGCCAAGTGCCATCTTGGTAATGGCATTCTCGCCTATGATGGCGATGCGTTTTGTACGCTTCGGGTCAATAGGAAGCAGACCATCGTTCTTCAGTAGCACAATCGAGCGCCGGGCCACTTCAAGGGCCGTCGTCATCTCCTCTTTGTTGCCTACTGGCTGAGTGTTGGCTATATCTTTGGCAATGGGTTTGACCGTCAGTCTTACGCGAAGAATCTCCCTGACGCGTTGATTGATGACATCCTCACTCACCTTTCCTGCTTTCACGGAGTCGAGCAAGGCCTGACCCATAAAACGACTTCCAGGCATCTCCACATTCATACCTGCTGTGACGGCATCAACCGTTGAGTGCACGCCACCCCAGTCGCTGATGACCATACCAGGGAATCCCCACTGCTGGCGCAGGATAGTGGTGAGCAGAGGCTCGTTTTCTGAGCACCAGCGCCCATTTACCTTATTATATGCAGCCATCACCCCCCATGCATCAGCCTCACGAACAGCCATTTCAAAGGGACGCAGATAGATCTCATGCATCGCCCGATCGGAGATGCGGACATCTACAAAACCTCGGTAGTTCTCCTGATTGTTCAGTGCATAATGCTTCAGACAAACGGCTGTTCCGTCTTCCTGAGCACCTTTGGTGTAAGCCACTGCCAGTACTCCACTGAGCAGAGGGTCCTCACTGAGGTATTCATAGGTACGTCCACCAGTGGGGATACGCTGGATATTGATGGCTGGTCCCAGGATCATATCTTTTCCTCTGAGCCTGGCCTCACGACTCATGCCCCGTCCGTAGGCATAAGCCCATTCATCACTCCAGGTGGCTGCCAGAGCAGAACCCGTTGGGAAGAAGGTGGCAGAATCTGTGGTCAGGTGAGCTGAGTTCCATGAGTGAGGCTCCATTTCCTCGCGGATGCCAAACGGCCCGTCGGCATATTCTATGTCTGCAATGCCAAGTCTTGGGATTCCTGACGATGAGAACATATTTTTACCGTGGAGCATGGCAATCTTTTCCTCGAGTGTCATGTCCTTGATGATGGATTCAATCTGTTGTTCATGCTCCAGCAGTTTGGAAGGCTTAGTAGTAGCATGAATGTTGCCTGCAAATACAAGGCTACACAATAGTAGTATGGTAACTCTTTTATTCATAAAGTGGGATTGTTTATAGGGGTAATGTGATCACAAACCGTGTTCCGGGACTGAAGTTGTCGTCTAAGGTAAGGTCGCCCCCCAGCAGACGAGCCGTACGCTGACTCAGGGGGAGACCCAGTCCGATTCCTTCTGTAAAGGAGTCGAGTTTTGTAAACTCAGTGAAGATGAGCTCCTTGTCGGCAGGCGAAATGCTAGGTCCATCGTCGCTCACGGAGAAACTGACGTTCTGCTCGCTGCTTTGACTACACTTGATCTCGATAGTGCTTTGAGGGGCGAACTTGAGTGCGTTGTCCAACAACTCAGCCAGGATGGAGCGCAGTGCCTCATGGTCGGTATGGATGGTCAACTGGTCAGGTACGTTACTGGTAAAGATGATATTGGCTGTAGTCTGCGTTCGGAATTTGATGATATCGACCGCTTCCTTGCAGACAGCATTGCATCCAAAGGTCGTATGCTCACTCACATGCTTGCCTTCGGTTGAGGCGGCGATGAGCATACGGGTAATATGGATGATGGCTTTTGCACTCGACTTCATGCGTAAAGTGATATCGGCCATCTCTTCCTCTGTGATATCCTGGAAATTGGCAGAAATCACCTGAGTGAATCCGTTGATGATGTTAAGTGGTGTACGTATCTGATGCGCCATGTCCTGCACGAAACTGGTCTTTCTCTGATTGGCCTCGCGTGCCAACTCATAGGCCATTTGCAACTCCTGATTCTTCTGCTCTGTCTCTTCTGTCATCTGTCGGAGTTGACTGACATGGTTTAGCAGTGCTTGTTGCATCACCGCGAAACTGTTCTGCAGTTGTCCGATGATGTCTGGTCTTGAACTCTGTTGTAAGACTGTTGTATGACTCAGACTCTCATCGAAATTACCTTTAGCAATATGGCGCGCTGTACGTGCAAGTTGGTTGATGGGGATAATGGCACGTCTGATAATCAGATAACAGAGTAGCAGCAGAATCAGAAGTGCTATTCCAATGATGGTCCAGATGCTGTATAACATCTTATTGAAGGAGTTGAACACATCGCTGTCAGGACAGACAATGGCAATGCTCCATCCCGTTCGCTCCAACGGTCGGTAGAATATGTGGGCAGGTTGTCCGTCAACAATCATCTTCCACATGCCGCTTTGTCCTGCTAACATGGCCTGACCTAGGGGAATCACGTCCTGGCGAGCCCTGGGGTCAGGGTCAGAGAAGATGGTCTGATGCACCAGTTTATCTGAGTCAGGATGTACTATGTAGTGCCCGTCATGTCCCAGCATGATAGCCGACGAGTTGGGGTAGGGCTTAACCTCGGTGACCGTTTCCGACAACCATTTCAGCAACAGATCAGTACAAAGAATACCGATGGGCTCGTTGTCTTTGTTATAAAGGGGTTTGGTGTAGGAGTAGTTGTATTCGTTGGATGTCAGGAATCCGGGTGTGTTGTCAATGTAGGGCTCCAACCAGACGGGCCTTTTTTCCTCCCAGGCTTTTTTATACCAGATCTGTTCGAAGTAATTGTGCCCCTCCACCACAGTTGTAATGCTGTCGCCTTGCCTGAGGGAGTAGGCAGAGAAACTACGGCCTTGATCAGGGAAGTAATCAGGTTCCATGGCGATGGTGAATCCCAGGATGTTGGGATTCTGCTCAAGCATCAGACGAGTATAGGCCAGCAAAGAATCGGGCTGCAGGTTGTCTTGTATGAGCCGTTCCATGTCTGCAGTGGCTTTTTCTGTACGATCCATGATGCTAGTGATGTTGGCCATGGTTTCGTCGAGTGTCTTTGTAGCCTTTCTCACAGCAGCCTCCTGTGCCTGTTCTTTCGAATAGTGGAAGAGAAGTCCCAACGACACAGTGAACACCATGGCCAGGATGAGCAGGATTTCCAGACCCATCCTCAGGTAGAGGTGTTGTTTGATGTATCTGATGATTCCCCTCATACTTTGTTTTTCTCTTTTGAGTTCTCAAGCATCTTGTTGAGCAGCAGGGTGACGGTGTCGGTATAGGAGATCATCTCCACCTGCATTTTCATCAACTCCGCCTTTGAGAGTTCATGATAATGGTTGCAGATGGTGTCGGTTATCGAGGTGATTGCCTCTATGTTCTGTGCCATCTGCCCTGTCATCCGGTTCAGGAACTGTGTTTTGATGTTGTCCGACTCTCTCACTTGTTCGTAAGCAGCCTGCAGTTCGTCGTTTTGCCGACTCAGGGTGCTCCGCTTCTGTTCCATCTCTGACAGATAGCTTGCCAGTGCGCGCTGCATGGTGGCGAAACTGGTTTGCAGCTGTCCGATCTCGTCTTGCGTCTCACTGTCTTTTACGGTCTCTTTCATCTGTCCGTTGGCTAGACTTTGCATGGTTTCAGCAAGCAGTCTCAATGGTCTCAGATGGTGGGTGACCAGTACCCAACAGAGCACGACAATGATGATGAGGCTGATTGCAGCCGTGATCACGGCTATCGTCAACAACTTGTCATTGCCCGTATCGATGCTAATGGCATCTGAGAAGCCCGAGATTAGGAACAGGCAGATGCCAATGATGATCATGGCAAATCCCACCACCCAGAGTGTGATCTGGGTGGGAAGTGATTTGCGGATATCTGATACGAGATGGAACATCAATGACTATTTTCCTTCGTTGACAATATTCTTCAGCGACGATCCGAAGATGACATACTGTGTATTGCCGGCAATGGTACCCTCGTTCTGTCCCCAGAGGAAGGGCCAGTCGTCGTAGTTCTCGAAGTGGTCGGGCCTACGGAACAGCAGACCTGGTGCCACGTTGCCAGGGATGAACGAGAAGTCAGCACGGTTGTTGCCATAGAACACCTGCTTCGGACGAGCGGCACCAACGACGGCTACGAACGAATAGTTATGATATGGATGACAGCCATAGAGCCAGTTGGCCACGCGATACACCTCTTCCTTACCCACGATGTCGGGGAAGTAGATGTGTGCATAGTTCACGGTGATGCCGAAGTTCAGCACCATGCCAACACCTGCCCAGTTGCCCAGTCCGATGGGAACGCCATAAGGGTTGTTGGTGTCGAAGCTCTTGATATACTGCTCATATTTCTCCACGTAAGGGCGTAGCTTATTCTTATATGCCTCGTCCATATAGGGCACAGCGTCGAGGGCAGTCTGCATATTGCCCGACAGGCGCAGTTCAAGAGCATCCCATATCTGCTGCTCGAAGTTCGAGAGATACTGTTGCTCCTTGGTGGCACCATAGAGCATCAGGTTGGTGGCCATATCACCGAGTTGTTCGCGGTTCTTGCGACTTCGCTCCATGATCTTCAGACGTTTCTTGTCGGGTTTTTCACCAAATTGTCGTGGATTGGAGATACTGGTCTGCTCTGTGCCCTCCAGCCAGGCAAATTCATCCCCTGCCTGTGTCTTGTGTTGGGCGATGATCTCCGTTGCCTCTTTCATCAGTCGTTTCGACTGGGTGAGGGCGCGCTCGGCCAGTTCGTCGTTATAGCCTCTTAAGGCTTGGTTGGCAGCAGCAAACATGGTTGCTGCTCGCAAGTCGAGCTGTGGACTGCGGGTGGTGAAGGCCCACATGTCATCAGGTGTACCACTGCGCTTGCCGTCGGCTGATACCTCGTAGGGCTTCAGCGAGGGGTCGTAGTGCAGTCCGTCGGTGATGCTGGCAGCATCGCCCAGATGGTGGTAGTTGTCGAGGATGGAGTTCGAGAGTGTCGAGGCCATGTGTCCTATCTGTTCAGCCTGGGCCACGAGGTTCAGTGTGCCATGCTCGATGAATTGCAGGATATCGGGCACACCGTCGGGCCTGTGCAGATCCACATAACGTTGTTTCTGACTCACGAAGGTCTCGTCGCGCTGAGGCTTGAAGAGTTCCCAGGTGCGGATGAAGTTCTGCACTACGTTGATGTTCGATCCCGTCTCGATGTCGAAGTCACCGGCATCGAAGAATCCACCGATGTTCAGTCCTGGTATCAGTTCCAGTGGCTTGTACTTTGTGTCGGTATCCTTGCCCTGTCTGTGCAGGTCGAAGTGGTCGCTCTCAGGGGCCTGCAGATAACCCTCTTTGAAGGGCTCTCCATGCCAGGTGCGATAGCCCTCGTTCACGTACATGTGGTTCATGTGGATGGGCACCCATACATCGGTGGTAGCATCGGTGATCTTGTCATACACATGTTCGTCGATCAGGAAATCGTTGGTCTTGGTCTGTCCGTATTGGATATAATATACACCAGGCTGCTTCACCTGCGAGAAGTCAAACTTTACATAGTTATATTTGAAATAAGGTCCCCATGTCTGGATAGCACCCTTAAAGGCTTCCTCCTTGGTACCGTCGAGGTTGATGCGCATCAGCGAGGCGGTGGCCTGCGGCTGGTCCTTCTTATCGAGTTCTATCACAGCCACCTTGGGCTGTTCTGGGGTATAACCCACCTGCGAGAATCCGATGTTGGGCTCACGTATCCACCCTGGGATGGCGTTGGGCTCTACCGTCCAGGTAATCACCTTACCCGTCTTACCCTTTGGCAGTACGCTACGCAACACGAACCAACCGTTCTGAGCCAGCATTCTTCCGTCGAACAGCTTCAGTTCGGAATCGCTGCTGATACGGATCATGCGCTCCGGACTGTCGGTGGCTATTACAAACTCATGTCCTGTCTCGATGGGTAATGGGTCAACAAAACGCTCGGTTCCTCTGTCATCGTAGGTCTTGAAACCCTTGAACTGACGGGGCTTCTCACTGTTTGGACGGGTGATGGTCTGACTCGTGGCATAGCGGGGCAGACGACCTAAGCGACCGTCCATCGTGAAGGTCTTCAGCCAATATTGCGAAGGCAGGAACTCTATGTTGAACCCAGCCTCACCTGCCAGTTTCTCAGGCACCGGCTTGTCGAGCCATACGGCTATCTCCACAGCCTTGCCCTTGGCCGTCACCACCACACGACTGTCGAAGTCGTAGTCGTCGTAGCGCATGCCAACCTCGATGCTGCCTTTATCGCGATCCACCGTTCTGCTGGTTGTCTTCGGAACCAGATCCCACTGCTCAGGTGTGTTGTTCAGTCGCACGGCGCCACCCTGCACGGTTCTAACCCCGTGGTGGATAATCTCTATACCCGAGTTTTTCTCGTCGTTGAATCCGCCGTTAAAATTGTTGCTGAATACTAACACGTTCACACCCTGCCGCTCGAAATATTCCTGTTCGTTTAGCTGCAAGTCCTGCGAATGCCCTGCGACGGCTGTTGCCATGAGCATTGTGAATAACATAAATCTTTTCATATACCTATTATGTTTTTACTGATGTATCTTATTGGTACTCTCCCTTAGTTCCAGATGAGCCTTGATCACCATGCGCTTCACACGATCGTCGCCCTGTAGTTGCTCATAAAGCAACTTGAATGTCTTGGTACCTATCTCCTTCAGGTTCTGTTTCACAAACGACATCCTTGGTCTTGACACGTCCGAAATCCAGTCGCTCATATAACCCACGAAGGCCACGTCGCCAGGAATACGGTATCCCTGGCTGATGAGGGTCTGGAAGGACGAAACGGCTAATATACCATGCGAGGCGATGATGGCATCAGGTTTTTCAGGCTGGTTCAGCAGTTCAATGGTGTCCGTCACTCCTGAGTTATAACTGGCATTATGACATTTCACCAGTTCCTTCCTGATGGGGATATTCCTTTCGCGCAGGGCCTCCAGATAGCCATGCTTGCGGTCTGAGGTCTGCTTCATTCTGTTCGATCCGCCAACGAAAGCGATGCGCCTGGCACCACTGTCAATCAGGTAGTGTGTCACCTCGCGAGCAGAGTCAACATCGTTGATCACCACCGAAGAGACATTCAGGTCAGCCGCCCTGTCGAACAGTACGATGGGAATCTTCTGGTCTATGACTTTCTGCAGATGACTGTATTTATTGGTCTCTTGTGAGATGCAGATGGCTATACCCTCCACGTGCATGTTCAGCAGGTGCTCTATACAGTCCACCTCGTTTTCATACCGGTCGTCAGAGTCAGTGATGATACACATATACCCCACCTTCTTAGCCTCGCTCTCAATACATTTAACGATATGGGCATAGTGGTTGAACGATATGTCGGGCACTACGATCCCTATGGTTTTTGTCGTATCGTAGCGCAGACTGGCAGCAAAGGGGTTCGGACGGTAGCCGTGATCCTCGGCCAGACGCTCGATTTTCTCACGCAGATCAGCTCCCACGCCCTCCAGACCTCTCAGGGCCCGGGAGATGGTGGAGACGTTCACACCCAGTATTTTAGCTATATCCCGCTGCGATATTCTCTTCATGTGTTACCTGTTAATAAGATCTTTAAGTTAGCACCTACAAAAGTAATAAAAATCCCGCAAAAGTTTACGCAACTAAATGATAAAATTTGCGCAACGCATTGCGTTCGTTTTGCCTAAAAAACCACCGACTTTCGCAAGCAGGTGGTCGTGATTTTTTATGCAATATATTATTTGTGTTGCTTTAGTAGCGCAAAGGTAGGCATTTTGTTGCATACTTAAAACACTTTTTTCTAAAAACAACACCGCAAAGCGTTGCGTTATTGCTCGTCGTCCATGGGGTAGTGAACACCCCATTTCTGACGTAATCCGTCCATCAGCTCCATGATGTAGAGCGTTTCCTCGTGCGGCATCTCCTCTGGTTCCAGCCTTCCTTCAATGAGCGCCTTTCTGCAGGCCAGGAACTGGTATTCATAGCCTGTAATCTGTTGGGGCACCTGAATGGTCTTGATATATGTGCGGTCGGGACCGTTGACGGTAATCTGTTGCGGGTTGTTGATGTTGTCGATAATCAGGTTACCCTCCGTACCGGCTATCACACCGATATTGTCACCCACGCAGGCAGCACTCGACTGCAGGTTGCAGAGCATCCCGTCGGCCAGTACCAGACTGATGGCATTGGTAAGGTCCATACCCGTCCGGCTCTTCACGCACTGGCTCTCCATGCTCACAATATCGGCATCGAAGAACATCCTCACGAAGTTCAGCGCATACACCCCCAGATCGAGCAAGGCCCCACCGCAGAGGTCGGCCCTCATGATACGGGGCTTGTCACCCATCGAGTAACCCAGCGTGGCTGTGAGCAATCGTGGGGTTCCGATAGTGCCTTTATAAATTAGTTCGCGTACCATGTTTACTACAGGTTGGTAGCGCGTCCAGATGGCCTCAGCCAAAAACACCTTCCGCTCATGAGCCAGATCCACGATGGCCTTTGCCTGACGATGGTTAGCCATAAAGGCCTTCTCCACCAGACAAGGCTTACCGGCCATCAGGGCCTCCTTTGTCACATCGTAGTGGTGAGAGTGGGGTGTACCCACATACACCAGGTCCACATTCGGGTCACTTATCAGTTCGGCATACGAACCGTAGGCCTTCCCGATGTTCCATTGTTTTGCAAAAGCCTCTGCCTTTTCCAGTTGGCGAGATCCCACAGCATAAGCTTCACACTCCTTGAGTCCATTGAGTGTGATGGCTGCTTTCTCGGCAATCCAACCCGTGCCGATAATACCGACACGTAAAATTCCGTCTAGTTCCATAGTGGTAATACTTAAGTATGATATCTCTTTGACGCAACATCCTTTCGAAAGTCTAATCCCATTAACAATAATTATGAACATATTGCAACAGGTTTGAACAAATCAGAAAACAAGCCCTCGGTTTTGAACACCAAGAAATATCTATCGAACACATCAGAACGCCCTTTTGCAAATTATTATCTACCTTTGCAGCATAATTCAAAATTAAATCGTAAATTTGCAACGACTAACAAACAAAACAAGAAAATGAAAAAGACTATTATGACTCTCGCCCTTGCAGCAGTGTGCTGTGTTGGCGCTCAGGCACAGGAGAAACTTTTCAATAGTGCCAGTGTTCAATCTCCCGTCGTTAACAAAGACGGTACCGTTACATTCAACCTCTTCGCCCCTAAGGCCGTGAAGGTCGAGGTGACAGGCGACTTCCTGCCCACTCAGCCCATCGAGGTCGAGGGCTATGGCACTTACGATGCCCCTGGCGTAGCCCAGCTCAAGGAAGGCAAGAACGGCGTGTGGAGCTACACCACAGATAAACTCGCCCCAGAGATGTACAGCTATACCTTTAATATCGATGGTATGACGGGTGTGAAGGATCCTGCCAACATCTACGTCAATCGTGATATCGTTTCGTTCACCAATATCTTCATCGTCAGTCAGGAGAAGGGCGACAAGGGCGATCTCTATAGCGTCAACGAGGTGCCTCATGGCAATCTCAGCAAGGTTTGGTACAACAGCCCCACCCTGAAGATGCAGCGTCGTATGACCGTCTATACCCCCGCAGGCTATGACAAGGGTGGCAAGTACCCCGTACTCTATCTGCTGCATGGTGCCGGTGGTGATGAGAATGCCTGGAGCGAACTCGGACGTGCTGCTCAGATCCTCGACAACCTGATTGCCACAGGTAAGGCCAAGCCCATGATTGTGGTGATGCCTAATGGCAACCCCAACTGTCAGGCAGCCCCTGGTGAGTGGTCGTTCGGTATGTACACCCCCGGCTTCCGTGATAGCGGTACTGGTCCTACTGCTCCTGCAGCAGCCTCTATCCCAGAGAGTTTCATGGATATCGTCAACTATGTCGATGCCAACTATCGCACCGTCAAGAGTCGTGCCGGACGTGCCATTTGTGGTCTGTCCATGGGAGGTGGTCACACCTTCCACGTCAGTCTGCTTTACCCCAACAAGTTTGACTACTACGGACTCTTCTCTGCTGGTCTGCATCTGGGTAATGGTGGCTTCAACCAGTCATTTGCTGATCAGATCAAGACCGATCCGAACTTCGCTAAGCAGAGTGCTCTGCTCTTCGGAAGCAAGCCCAAACTCTACTGGATGGGTATGGGTAAGACCGACTTCCTCTATCAGAGCACCGTCGATCTGCGTGCCTATTGGGACTCTAAGGGTTATCCCTATGAGTATGTCGAGACCGATGGCGGTCATATCTGGCGCAACTGGCGCATCTACCTCACGATGTTCGCCCAGAAGATCTTCAAGTAACAACAAAAATCCCCGCCAACTCTCTGGCGGGGATTTTTGTTTTCTATTTGCTCAGATTCTGAATGAACTGCCACTCGCTCAGGTGCTCCTTCACCTTGATCAGCGTGTGGTGAGTCACGATATACTCCGACACACCCACATGCGAGTCGGCTCCGCTATGCCAGTCGTAGGTATAGCCCATCTGCGTCCAGGGCAGTGGTGAGTCGTCCTCATAGGCCGAGGCGATGCTGTAGCGATACCACTCTCTAAAGTTCGTCTCGCCCACCGTGTATTTCTCGTTGGCATAGGCTGGGAATTCCAATCCAACCGAGGTGGTGGTGATGTCGGGATCATGAGCCGGGCGGAAGATGCCGGCAGGGTCGGCATAGAACAGCACCATGATGTTGTAGTCGCAGTCAGGACCCAGTCCGTACATCTGCACCATTCTCATGTGAGCAGCCACACTGTCGAGCCCCTCGTAGGCCTTGGCACGGTTTTTCCAGTCCAGGGGAATCGAGGCCCAGGTACCCAGTTCGCGGTCGATCTTGTAGGCTCCCTCACCTCCGAAGAAACGGGCCAGCCGGCTCGAGTCCACCAGCGTCATCAGCAGAACCATATCCTTACCGTCGATGTTGGCCCACTCCTGTCCGGGATAGTCCTTCTTAATAGGCATCAGCGCGTTCGAAATCTTGGTCGAGTCGAGCTGTTTCGCATCCTCAACGGCTGTGGCCAGTTCAGCCCACAGCAATGAGTCGTTCTCATACCAGGCTGTCGTCTCTTCATTCTGAGCAGCCTGCTGTCTGTTGCCTGATGAAAAACAGCCACCCAGTACTACCGGGAGTACCAGGATGGCTGCCATGAATGATTTTCTCATAAGGGTGTCTTATGCAAATGGATTCTCTGTGGGATAGAAGTCACCCTTCGGGAAGTTGTAGTCGATCTCGTCAACGGGGATACCCATGTACTTCAGCACCTCCCAGAGATACTTACCCTGGTGTCCGAACATCACAGCGCAGTGGTGTGGGTAGTGCTTCTCGATGAGCACGTGACGATAGAAGCGGCTCATGTTCTTGATACCGAAGATACCGATTGAACCGAATGAGCGTGTAGCCACTGGGATCACCTCGCCCTGAGCGATGTAAGCGCGGAGCTTGGTGTCGGCTGTTGACTGCAGACGGTAAATAGTAGCCAGACCTGGCTGGATGTCACCCTCCAGGGTACCGTTGGTCACCTCAACAGGCAGAGCGCGAGCCATAATGCGCTGGAAGCACATCTGGCAGTTGCAAACCTTCGAAGAAGCGGTGTTACCGCAGTGGAAGCCCATGAAGATTTCCTTCTCGGTGTAGGTGTCGCAAGCAAACTTCTTGCCCTTGATGCTCTCCTCGTACATATCGGTAGGTACGGTGTTGTTGATGTCGAGCAGTGTTACAGCGTCCTCGCTGATGCAGGTTCCGATGTACTCACTCAGAGCGCCATAGATATCAACCTCGCAAGCTACGGGGATACCACGACCAGTCAGACGGCTGTTCACATAGCAGGGAACGAAACCGAACATGGTCTGGAAGGCAGGCCAGCACTTGTTGGCCATAGCCACGAACTGGCGGCTACCCTTGTGACCCTCAATCCAGTCGGTCAGCGTCAGCTCGTACTGAGCCAGCTTCGGCAGCACTGAAGGAATCTTGTTACCAGTACCCAGCTCAGCAGCCATATCCTTCACCACGTCGTCGATACGTGGGTCGCCCTGGTGCTTCTGGAAAGCCTCAAGCAGGTCGAGCTCTGAGTTCTCCTCAATCTCAACGTCGAGATCATAGAGGGCACGGATAGGAGCGTTACAAGCCAGGAAGTTGTTAGGACGAGGACCGAAGCTGATAATCTTCAGGTTCTGCAGACCTACGATACCGCGGGCGATGGGCAGGAACTCATGGATCATCTCAGCGCACTGAGCAGCGTCGCCAACGGGCTCCTCAGGGATATAAGCGCGAGTCTTGCGCAGGCTCAGAGCCTGGCTGGCGTTCAGCATACCGCAGTAAGCGTCGCCACGACCGTCGATCAGGTCCTTCTGAGTCTCCTCAGCAGCAGCGCAGAACATGGTGGGACCCTGGAACCAGTCAGCAATCATGGTCTCAGAGATCTCAGGACCGAAGTTGCCAAGATATACGCAAAGGGCGTTACAACCAGCCTTCTGCACGTCGGCCAGAGCCTGCTGAGCGTGGATCTCACTCTCCACGATACAAATCGGGCACTCATAGATACCGTCCTTACCGAACTTCTTTTCATACTCAGCAATCACAGCCTTACGGCGGTTAACTGCCAGTGACTCAGGGAAACAATCGCGGCTCACAGCCACGATTCCAATCTTAATTTTAGGTACGTTGTTCATAATGTATTTGTTAA
>CAMKUA010000024.1:0-32763 GCA_946415825.1 uncultured Prevotella sp.
CGTGCTCTTTCTTTTGCTTCGGTTTTCTTTCTGGCGACCAGAAAGAAAATGAAGAATGGGGTTTGGGGGCAAGCCCCCAGCTGGGGTTGAGGTGATGGTGCAGGGGAACCCTGCTTTAAACCTTCATTTCCGGGAGGGGATGAAGGTTTCCCAGGTTTGGTCATCGTAGAAGACCCGGATTTCAAGGACACGACGTTGAGGTTTGTCAAGACTTTTAACTTCTTCGCGAACAAAATCCATGTGTGTACTACGGACACTATTGGAATTTGAAGTGACTAAAGGACCATTTTGAGGGGTCGGATCTGGATTCTGATCAAAATCGAGCATCGGATTTTGAACCTGATAACGCTCCTGGCTCCCCTGATGCTCCTGTGAAGCAACACCCTCTGAGGGGGTAGGAGATGAGAAATACATATCACCTGTACCCAACAAGAGCCAATCGATATTGATGTTAGGAATTTTCTTTTTGAGCACTTCCACCACATTCAGAGTAGGGCGGGTGCGACCATTAAAGATACTACTAAGGGTGGCTGGTGCCAAACCAACATAGCTGGCAAACTCCGACTGAGTCATCTTCAGAGACTCCATAATCTGTCTGATTCGATCCTTCATTACTCAATAACGTCATTTAGGGGCAAAATAGCCCGTTTTACATTCAGTTTACAAAGTTAAAGCAAAATTTTGAATTGTGCAAGAAAATATAGAAATTTAAAATCTTAAAATACAAATTAAGAATTTGGAATTTGAAATTTACAAAGTGGGTAATTTGAGTTTGGATTTGTATATGTGAATTTAAATACCAAAACAGCTATCAAAGACAAATTTGAGGCTTTTTGCATAAATAACTGGTTATAAATGGAATATTTAAATCAAAATGGTCTTAACGAGGACGGATATGCAAAAAAACAGAGTCTTGAATTCTGAAAAACAAAACCAAAATATATAAATTCAACTATAATCAACTGATTTATACATGTTTATCACAATAGCAACCTATTGTATGTATTTAAGTTTGAATACTTAAAGTCAAGAATTTAAATTTAAATAGTAATAATTTGCGATTGTAATCCATCTTGCAAAATTGTAAATTTGAGTATTAAAACACAAAAATTAGTCTTTTGTGATTTGGATTTTTAAACCATAGATCGGATTCTTAAATGCAAAAGAATGTGAACGATTAATTTAGGGGCGCTCAAAATGCCCAAATCTGTCATTTCTCACGTATTCTGAACCACTGGAGAGAAATCTGGAAATACGCGAGTTTTGAAGGGGTAAAAATGCCCGAAAACCCTTGGTTTTATCGGCTTTTGGGCCTAAAAAAAGCACTCCAGAAAAGTGCTTTTTTTAGAAATTCCAGCTCAAGAAAAGGGGGGATTTTAGTGCAAAATGTAAAAAATCAGTTCCTTCATTAGCTCCCCTGGAGGGGTATTTGGGTTGTCTAATCCCTTACTTTTGGCATCGATTTCGCGTATCTTGGAAATAATCTGCATCGTCTTCATACCAGTGTAGTTTCGCATGCCAATCATGTAGTCTTTCGCTGCCCATGAATTTCGCAATTCCAACCACTCTCCCACTGCCTCCTGACTCTTGTTATTTGGCGCATAATACGCGATCATTAAATTCTGGAAGTAATTAAAGAGCAACGGGAGAAATGAGTAGATGCTACCAGCCTTTGGATTTTCGTCAAAATATTTGATGATGAGGTTTGCTTTATACACATTCCGGTTGACAATGGCGTCTCTCAGTTCGAAACCATTGAACTCCTTGCTCACCCCAATCTGTTCTTCCACCACCTGGGGCGTCACCTTCTTCACATCTTCGGGCAGCGAGAGAATCACCTTATCCAATTCACCAGTCAGGCGAGACAAGTCGGACCCGATATTATCGGCAATCATCTGTGTGGATTTAGGATCGATACCTACCCCACGCCGTTTCAGATAGCCCTCAATAAAGGCAGGCAGATCACGCTCCTTGAGTTTTTTGCTCTCAAACAGCACCCCAGCCGAATGTATGGCCTTTACATACTCCTTTTTACGACCATCCACCGTACCGTTTTTATGGCACATTACCAGGATTGTTGAGGGCATGGGGGCCTTGAAATACTGGGCTAAGGCATCGGTATTTTTCACGTTCTGGGCCTCTTTTACAATCACCACCTGATACTCGCTCATCATGGGATAGCGGCGGGCATAATCGGCAATCTGAGCGGCTGTGACATCACTGCCAAAGAGAACGGTCTGGTTGAAATCACGCTCTTCGGGCTGCAACACATGCTCAGCGATATAGTCGGCTATACGGTCGATATAATAGGCCTCATCGCCCATCAGGTAATAGACGGGCACAAACTTGCGGGCCTCTAAATCGCGCATAATACTGTCGAAAGTGACATTTTTTGCTTCTGCCATGATGATTTCTCGTATATTATTTGTATCTTTGCGGCTACAAAGTTAGTGCAAATCGAGCGAAATACAAAATAATCTCGATTATTTTTATCTCCGAGATGCAGCCTAAGTTATCAATAGTTACAAAAATGTTTCGATTAAACCTACCTTCGTACCCTGTTAAAATCAAAGAAAAAGGGGAAAAGCAGCAGATTTTCGACTTTCTGCGCCGGAAATACGTGGCTTTGACACCTGAGGAATGGGTGCGCCAGCACTTCGTGCACTTCCTGACAGACCAAAAGCACTACCCCAAGGCCCTGCTCTCAAACGAGGTGGAACTCAAGGTCGGCGAGAAGAAACTGCGCTGCGACACCTTATTATATACGAAAGAACTGAAGCCCCGTATGATCATAGAATACAAGGCCCCTACTATAACACTTCAGCAGAAGACTTTCGACCAGATATCGGCCTACAATCTTCTGCTGAAAGTGGATTATCTCGTGGTGAGCAACGGGCTCCAGCACTACTGTTGTAAAATGGACTATGCCCAACAGAAATACCTCTTCCTGGAGCAACTGCCCGACTACGAAAATCTTTAACTGTTAATCGTCGATGTCAACCATGTCGTTGGCATCGGTCACCTTCTTCGACATGGCCGTCTTACGAATGCTGCGCTTACGCGGCTTCTTCTCCTCGCCTGTAGCCTTGTCGATCTTGACACCTGCCAACTCCGGATCGATCAGGATGCGACCACAGTACTCGCAGACAATAATCTTCTTGTGCATCTTGATATCCAACTGACGCTGAGGGGGAATTTTGTTGAAGCAACCGCCACAGGCATCGCGCTGCACATAAACCACACCCAGACCATTGCGGGCATTCTTACGGATACGCTTGAAAGAGGTGAGCAGACGGCTCTCGATTTTCGACTCGAGATCCTTCACCTTCTCCTTCAGCTTCTCTTCCTCGGCACGCGTCTCGGTAACAATCTCCTCGAGCTCGTTCTTCTTCACATCGAGATCGCCCTGACGCTCCTTGATCACCTCCTCGTTGGCAGCCAACTCCTGCTGTTTCTCAGCAATGCGGTTGTTGGCCTCACGGATTTTCTTATTGCAGAGTTCAATCTCGAGCGACTGGAACTCAATCTCCTTCGAGAGAGTATCATACTCACGGTTGTTCTTTACCTCATCGAGCTGACTCTTGTAGCGGGCTACACTGGCCTCTGCATCGGCAATCTCGCCCTTCTTCTGAGTGATGGCCTTCTGGAACTCATCGATCTCATTCTGAATCTTCTCCATGCGGGTGGTCAGACCTTCAATCTCGTCTTCCAGGTCCTGTACTTCCAGAGGCAACTCACCTCTCAACGCACGCTTCTCATCGATGGACGAGAGCGCTGCCTGAAGCTGGTACAATGTCTTCAGCTTCTCTTCCACTGACAAATCTGTGGGATCTTTCTTTGCCATAAATCTTTACGTTTAAATATATAATATCGGATTTGTATTCGTTTCTGCAATGAACGTCCTGACACCCGGGCATTCGCGCTCGATAATCTCCTCAAAGATCTCTGACGTGAACTGTTCGCTCTGGTAATGGCCAATGACGCAAATCTGGATCTGCTGTTCATAGCCAAAATACTGGTGGTAATGCATCTCGCCCGTAACAAAGGCATCGGCACCAGCCTTCACAGCCTCGTCTAACAGGAAATCGCCTGCCCCACCACAAACGGCCACGCGCCTGACAGGGCGGCGCAACAGTTCGTTACACATGGTGCACGACACATGGAAAGACTGCTTCAGCTTATGCACAAAGTCGATAGACGCCAAAGGTTCGACAAGCTCACCCACAGCCCCACTACCCGCAGTGGCCGAATCGGCAGAAGCACCGCCTGCCGGAGCCAGGAAACGCACATTCTGGAGGCCTAATTTACGGGCGATACGCCAATTGACACCGCCATTGGCATTGTCCATATTGGTGTGCATCGACACCACCGCCACCCCCTTCTGGATGGCGCGCATCACCGTGCGCTGCACATCGGTGAGATCACTGATTGTCTTCAGTCCACGGAACAATAAAGGGTGGTGGCTCACAATGAGATTGCAACCCTTCGCCACGGCCTCGTCAACAATACTTTCGTTGACGTCCAGACACAATAATGCCCCTGAAACCTCCGTCTCTGTCAGTCCTACTTGCAAGCCAGCATTATCCCAACTTTCCTGCAAGGGCAGAGGCGCGAAACGTTCAAGGGCGCTCAGCACTTCTTTTATTTTCACGCTGCAAAATTACAAAGAAAAGCCGAAACTTCGTTCCGGCCTTTCTCTGTATTACGTTTTTTTAACAGTTTACCAGTCACTGAGACGGGCCCTGGCCTCTACCCGGTTCTCGACAGCGTCATCCAAAGCCGGGAAGAAATCGATACCCGTCAGGGCCTCAATCTCATCGACCGTACGCACAGCCTCCTCCATCAACTGTTTCACGCCTTCATTGCGATAGACAAAGCCAATGGCCATGCCACGCTTGCGACAGAGAACGACCTTAAAGAAGGCCTCTGGCACCCACACCTTGTTGCGCCCAATCGTCTTGCGGTCTCTCAGATCGCCATAGACGGGACCACAGACAACATCAATAGCCCCGTATTTACGAGCCCATTCACGACACAAGATCTCCAGATCGTTCCACTCGTACTTGTTAAGACCATGGTTCTGGGGACAGATATTCGTAAAGAGGAACGACTCGGTCATGGCCTGTTTATCCCATTTGTTATCACCTGCCGGACACATATGACCACGGTCGTACCGGGAGTTGTAATAATCGTTATCCGTTGCCCTGGGAGCCTTTACTTCACCATCTTCCTGGAAGATCTCCTGCTTACGCTGGTTAGGGCCCTTGGTATGGCCCTCCGTCAGGTGCCATGCCACCCAGTTAGGCGACTTGGAATCCGTATTATAAGACACGATAAAGCCCTTCTTATGGAGGATCTGCTCAGGACGATCCTTCAATGGGGCCGGCTGTTCGTACAACGTCTGAGGGGCACTATACAGCCCATCGGGTGTCTGAGCCTGACTCTGTCGGCCCTTACACGACAGTAAGACTAGCGCCAGTGCCCATACTGCTGTTAAACCTTTGATTTTCATACGCGTGAAGTCATCTGATAAATACAAAATATCCAGGCAGCCATGATGGCGGCCGCCACAGCTATAGAAATGATAATTGTCAGGACAATATAACCCAGAACCCGGCGCTTGGAGAACCCGGAGAACTGCTTGAGAGCCACAAAGACCATCAGCACCGCCAGGAATGCCAAAAGACTGGAATCCAGCAAATTGCCTGCGATGGTATAGATACTGTACATGTTGGACGTATAAACCAGCATGACCACAAACTCTGAATAGCGAAGGTCAGGGATGGCAGGTGCCTGACGGAAGAAAAAATAGAGCGGTACCGTGAAGAGAATAAGCGACAGAAAGGCAAAGATGGCCGGATTCTTCTGGCGAAGCATGTCCATGGTCTTGACAAACTTCATACCAGCCTGAAATATCGGATTCGCTTCGGGCTTCAGGTCCTCAGCGTGCCTAACATCCGTCTCACCATCGTTCATGCCCTCCTCGTTTATGCCATTTACGTCCACCTTAACTGCCTGTTCGACGGGAGTTTCCTCTTCTTCTATGCTGAAGTTCAGTCCATGTTCCACGAGCAGACCTAAGGCCGTGAGCAGGAAAAACATCTTAAAAGGCGGGAAATAGGCCGTCTGCATTCCACCGATGTAATCGCGGATCATATAACCAGGGCGCAATGCCAGATCGCGAATGCTACGGAACATACCCCGATTACCCAGGCCCCAGACATCGAGAAACAAGAGGAAAGCCTTTTTGAACGAGAACCGTTCTATCTGGGCAGACTGTCCACAGCGGGGACAGAAATTGCCCTGAAAAGCAGTTCCACAAGAATGACACGTATGCTCAGCCTCGGACAAAGGCTTCAGCACAGGCGGCCGGCACTGCCAGATACGAAAGGCCCGCAACCACACCTGCCACTGATGTTTATCGGATATAATGCTTAGATAATTCATAGAACAAGACAGACAAGCCCAAGGACAAGACAGAGGCCGAAATACAACCCACCACCATCAGCAGCATCACCACAAAGGCATAGAGGGGTGTAAAACCTCCCAGGAAGAGACCGATCAGCAACAAGGGCATGGAGGTAAGGCCCAATACCGACAGATTGGCCACCGTGGGAGCTATCACTGCCAACAGACTGCGCCTGAGGAAGGGAACCAGGGCCTTGACATGAGACCAGCCGTTACCCCGTAGGAACTCGTACTGATCCTCATCGGACTGCAATGCCGTGATATAAGTGCTCAGACCCCGTATCATCATGGATGAGGTATGTCCCAGCAACAAGGCCATGACAGGGACGAACCACAGGGGATCGAAAACCCGCACATGGAGAGCAACGCCCAACACCCACAGACCTACCAGGAACACCCCCAGGCACATGCCTCCACTCAACGGAAGCAATAACTGACGCACCTCGAGTTTGCACTTCTTGAGCACTAGGAAAGCCGCATAGAACGTCATACCCAAGTACCATGCCAGCATGAGCCATGCGCTGTTTACCTCGATCAGTGCCCACATCAGCACACACAGCAAGGCCAGCTGCACCACCATGCGCCCTACGGCTATGCCAAACGTCTTCAACGCCTGACGGTCAAGCCAGTACAAAACCCCTGCAGGTATGAGCAACAGGAGCAATCCCAATACCAAGTGTATGAACAGTTCTGTCGTCATTATTTAAAAGTGTCTAAGTTGAATACCAAATCGGCCCGTGCCAACAGCTGTGACTTACGGGAGGCTATCAAGACCGTCTTCCCTGCCCTCGCCTGCTCTCTGAGCAATGTGAGGAGCTGTTCTGTCAGTTCAGGCGTCAGATTCGCAGCAGGTTCATCGGCAATCACGATGGGTTTGTCAGGAGCCTCACGGAGGGTTTTCTCGGCCAACTGATAGATGGCTTCAGGCGAAAGAGGTTCCGGCTGCTGCGCTTTCACTGCCGAGGGCAGGACAGCCTGATTCCACACCCCATACTCCTCGACCTCACAGACTGGCATCTCAGGGGCCTTCAACTGGTGAGCCAGCATCTGGATCTCCTGCGGGAGATAGATCATCAGACTGCGAAAGGCATGGGCAGAGGCGACTGTCAACAGTTCGCCATCGACACTCACAAACCCTGACTCCACGGGCAAAAAGCCCATCAACGTCCGCAAAAAGGTAGTCTTACCAGCGCCTTCAGCCCCCGTGATACACGTTATCTGACCATCGCTGGCAATCAATGAGAGTCCCTTCACCAGGCACTGCCCACCCATGGAGATCGTTGCGTCTTTGACCTCTAACATATCATTTGTTTGTGCAAAGGTAAGAATTATTTTTTATCTGAGGGTATTATTCTGAGAAAAAATGACTAATTTTGCACCCGTGATGACTACATGGTTCTCAGAAAAGCTGAAAGTAGTGTCGTTTATGGCCATTTTGGCCGTGCTCTACCTGCATGCCTCTTTCCCTGAAGAGGTGACTGCCACCATGAGGATTCCCACACTGGTACGCCACTGTATCGCAGAGACCTTCGGCCATTGTGCCGTTCCCATGTTCTATGCAATTTCGGGTTATCTGTTCTTTAGGGGCATCGGCCAACTGGGTCAGGTCATTGAAAAGATGAAGAAAAGGGTGAAAACCGTGTTTGTGCCCTTCATCATCGCCGCCTTGTTCTTTGGAGCACTATACTGGATAGTTGAGCCTGCCAGATTTGCCAACAAGAGTCTTTGGGCTATCCTCTATGCCATTTTCTATGATGCCGGCAACTATATGCCAATGGGCTATCACCTCTGGTTCTTACGCGACCTCATCATCGTGGTCATGCTGTCGCCGGTACTGTATTACCTGAGAAAATACCTCGGACTGTGGAGCCTGGCGATTCTGATTCCCCTCTATTGGCAGTTTCCCTACACGCTATTTACCTATGCTGCCATCTGGTTTATGGCAGGCAGTCTGCTTCTTGACAAACTGGAGCGCATACCCCGATGGGCCGTCTTTGGTCTGTTGGGCGTGTTTATCCTGGCCGTCATCTTCCGCCTCAACTTCGGAAGGGCATGGAAATACATCAATATTCTGGAAATCAGTGCCGGCATCACCTCTCTGTGGTGCCTGTATGACATCATCGTGCCCAAGGACTTCAGACTGAAATCAAAGCCGGCCCTGGCCCTTGCGTGCCAGTTTACTTTCTTCGTGTATCTCTACCATGAACCTCTCTTCCATGGGCTCCTCAAGGTTTTCCCCTTGCTGCTGGGTCATAACTGGGTCGGCTACACCCTCTCGTTCCTGCTTTCTCCCCTGCTCTTCCTGCCTATCGGCGTAGGCATCGGCTATGCACTGAGGAAATATCTGCCTGGTCTGTACCGCCTTCTCATCGGTGGTAGAGACTATCAGGCACATTGGCGCCTACCTGCAGAATGGGAGCCCCAGGAGTGTATCCAACTGACCTGGCCCCATGCCGGTACCGACTGGGCACCTATGTTGGACGAGATCACTGCCACCTATGAGGAGATGGCCCATGAAATCAGGAAACGGGAGCAACTGATCATTGTGGGAGAACCATCGAACGACACCTGGGCACGCGACCATGGTTTTATATCACTCATCGATGACCAAGGAGGCAGACGGCTTCTGGACTTCTGTTTCAACGGTTGGGGCGAGAAGTTCCCCGCAGCACTCGATAACGCCATTAACCGCAGGCTCTATGACGAGGGGAAGCTAACAGGTACCTATATAGACTGCCTCGACTTCGTACTAGAAGGAGGCTCTATCGAGAGTGACGGCAAAGGGACGGTATTCACCACTTCAGGGTGTCTGCTGGCACCTCATCGTAACCAGCCGATGACTCAGGCAGAGATAGAAGCGCGCCTGAAAAAAGTGTTCCACGCCCAGCGCATCGTCTGGATAGACCACGGCAACCTGACAGGTGACGACACCGACGGGCACATCGACACTCTGGTGCGTATCGCTCCCGACGACACCTTATTATATATAGGCTGTGACAACCCTGAAGACGAGCAATATGAGGAACTGAAGCGCATGGAGGAACAGTTGAAGACCTTCCGCACTTTAGAAGGAACGCCCTACCACCTCGTGAAACTGCCCACGCCAAGGCCTATCCTGCTTGACGGAGAAAGGCTGCCTGCCACCTACGCCAACTTCCTCGTGATCAACGGGGCGGTGCTATGTCCTACCTACAACCAGCCTGATCTGGATGCAGAAGCCCTGCGCCTGATCGGAGAAGCCTTCCCTGACAGAGAAATCGTTGGCATCGACTGTAGAAGTATCATCAAACAGCATGGATCACTCCATTGCTGCACCATGCAATATCCACTTATATGAGAGAGATAAAAATAGGTTTTCTGCAGCAACACAATACTGCTGACACAAAGGACAACATACTCCGACTGTCGGAGGGTATCAGCGACCTGGCTAAAAGGGGCGCCCAACTCATCGTGCTCCAGGAGTTGCATAACTCGCTTTACTTCTGTCAGACAGAAGATGTAGATAACTTCGACCTGGCTGAGTCCATCCCGGGACCCTCTACCCAATACTACGGTGAACTGGCCAAACAGTTCGGGGTGGTCATTGTGACCTCACTATTCGAGCGTCGCACAGCCGGTCTGTATCACAATACCGCCGTGGTACTCGAGAAAGACGGGACCATTGCCGGCATATACCGTAAGATGCACATCCCCGACGATCCGGCCTATTACGAGAAGTTCTATTTCACCCCCGGAGATCTGGGATTCCACCCCATTGACACCTCGGTGGGCAGACTGGGGGTGATGGTATGCTGGGACCAGTGGTACCCTGAGGCAGCCCGACTTATGGCCCTGCAAGGAGCAGAGATACTGATCTACCCCACTGCCATCGGTTATGCCGACAGTGATACTCCCGAAGAACAACAGCGCCAGCGCAGGGCCTGGCAAACCGTGATGCGCGGCCATGCGGTGGCCAACGGTCTGCCTGTGATAGCAGTGAACCGTGTTGGCTATGAGCCTGACCCTTCGGAACAGACCAACGGCATCCAGTTCTGGGGCACCTCGTTTGTTGCAGGTCCCCAAGGAGAGGTCATCTATGAGGCCTGTGACGATGATGAAGAGAGTATCATCGTAGAGATGGACATGGACCACTCAGAACAAGTGAGGAGATGGTGGCCCTTCCTGCGTGACCGGCGGATAGATGACTATACCGACATCCTAAAAAGGTATATCGATTAAAGAAAAGAAAGCGCAAACTCCAAAAAACTAAATAAGAAATGTCAAACCTACTTAGATTCCAAGTCGTAGAGGAAGCCTTCAAGAAAAAGGCAGTAGAGGTGAAAGCACCTTCAGAACGCCCTTCCGAGTATTTCGGCAAGTACGTTTTCAACCGCGAAAAGATGTTCAAATACCTGTCAAGAGACGTCTATGACAAGATGATAGACGTAATGGACAACGGAGCCCGACTGGACCGTTCCATTGCTGACGCAGTGGCCAAAGGTATGAAACAATGGGCCCAGGAGATGGGTGCCACCCACTATACGCACTGGTTCCAACCCCTGACAGAGGGCACAGCAGAGAAGCACGATGCCTTTGTGGAACATGATGGTAAAGGAGGAATGGTAGAGAATTTCAGTGGTAAGCTCCTCGTACAGCAGGAACCCGACGCCTCCTCATTCCCCAATGGCGGTATCCGCAACACCTTTGAGGCCAGGGGTTACTCAGCCTGGGATCCCACCTCGCCGGTATTCATCATCGACGACACACTCTGTATCCCCACTATTTTCATTGCCTACACTGGTGAGGCCCTCGACTACAAGGCACCACTGCTACGCTCCCTGCATGCAGTAAACAAGGCTGCCCAAGAGGTATGCACCTTGTTTTACGACGACGTGAAAAAGGTTCAAGTGAATCTGGGGTGGGAACAGGAGTACTTCCTCGTGGACGAAGGACTCTATTCGGCCCGTCCCGATTTGCTGATGACCGGGCGCACCCTGATGGGTCATGAAAGTGCCAAGAACCAACAAATGGACGACCACTATTTCGGAACCATTCCCGACCGTGTACAGGCCTTCATGAAGGACTTGGAGATTCAGGCCCTGGAACTGGCCATCCCTTGTAAGACACGCCATAACGAGGTGGCCCCCAACCAGTTTGAACTGGCTCCGATTTTCGAAGAGTGTAATCTGGCCGTAGACCACAACATGCTCCTGATGTCGCTCATGAAGCGCGTGGCCCGCAACCACGGATTCCGCGTGCTGCTCCATGAGAAGCCTTTCGACGGTGTCAACGGTTCGGGTAAGCATAATAACTGGAGTCTGACCGCTGAACACTCCTCCCAGCACTCCACTCTCCTTCACGCACCTGGTAAGACCCCAGAGGAGAACCTGCGTTTCGTGACCTTCATTGTAGAGACCCTGATGGCTGTATATCGCCATAATGGTCTGCTGAAGGCATCTATCATGAGTGCCACCAATGCCCACCGCCTGGGGGGTAATGAGGCCCCCCCTTCCATCATCAGCAGTTTCCTGGGCAAACAGCTGACTGAACTGCTCGACCATATCGAACTCTCTGACAAAGACGACCTCTTCGTCTTGAAAGGCAAGCAGGGCATGGAGATAGACATTCCACAGATTCCAGACCTGATTATCGACAATACCGACCGTAACCGCACCTCACCCTTTGCCTTTACAGGTAATCGCTTTGAGTTCCGTGCCCCTGGTTCGTCAGCCAACTGCGCCTCGGCCATGATTGCCCTGAACTCAGCCATGGCTGAAGCCTTGCAGAACTTCAAGCAGCGGGTGGATGCCAAGATGGCCAAAGGCGACAATAAGGTATCGGCCATTCTCGACGTGCTCCGTGAAGACATCAAGACTTGCAAACCTATCCGTTTTGACGGTAACGGCTATAGTGAGGAATGGGTAAAAGAGGCCTCACGACGTGGTCTGGATGTTGAGAAATCATGTCCGAAGATCTTTGAGCACTACCTTGACGAGTCGAGTATCCAGATGTTTGAAGCCACCAAGGTGATGAACCGTAAGGAACTGGAGGCCCGTAATGAGGTAAAATGGGAAACCTATGTGAAGACCGTTCAGATAGAAGCCCGCGTGATGGGTGACCTCTCTATGAACCATATCATTCCAGTATCGACGCATTACCAGAGTCAGCTCATCAAGAACGTACAAGGCATGAAGGCTGTGTTCCCCATCGAGCGTGCCGAACGCCTCTCAGCCCGTAATATGAAACTCATTGAAGAGATTGCCGAGCGTACAGAAAAGATAGAGCAACTCGTGGAGGAACTTACCAATGCGCGTCGTGTGGCCAATAAGATACCCAGTATCCGCCAGCGTGCCATAGCCTACTACAACACCGTCTGTCCTAAGATGGATGCCATCCGTAATGAGACAGACCACTTGGAAATGATTGTAGAAGACGGTCTATGGTCGTTGCCTAAATACCGGGAACTGTTGTTCATCCGATAAACGAATCATCCCCAGCCAATCAGCTGGGGATGATTATTATTTCCATTGTACTTTTTTACCTTTATTCTACTCATAACGTAGTCTATGGTTCCGGTGAATGAAATAATTGACCGTATAATCAAATACCAACCATACACCTAAATCGATAAAGAAGATCCAGGTGGTATCAATACGCTCATCGACACACCATTTCGTAATCAGGACAATGCCAAGTGACAAGAGTACCAGAATCAACATGACCCAGCGCGAGCCAATACCCGTACGCAATAACTTATGATGGATATGGTTTTTGTCGGGCAGGAAGGGATTACGACGATTACGGATACGTGCCATCACCACACGGACAATATCGAACATGGGTATAGCCATCGTAGAGAGTCCGATCATCAACATCTCGCGCGGGAAAGAAATGCCCGAATTACTGGCCATGTAGATTAACAGGAAACTGACCAGATAACCCAGTGTCAGACTGCCTGTATCACCCATAAAGATCTTATGTCCTCGTTCGATGTTACCAAAGACATTATAGGTCCAGAAAGGAAACAAGATACCCAACATGCCAAATACAATGATCATAAAAGGATACTGGCCCTTGGCTGCAGCCGCCAGACCCAAGGTAAAGAGGGCCACAAAACAGATACCTGCAGCCAGACCATCGACCCCGTCGATGAGGTTAATGGCATTGGTGACATAAACTACCAAGAACAGCGTCAACGGGATGCCTGCCCAATCAGGAATCTCGTTCAACCAGAACAGTCCTGAAAGATCATGGATCCAGAGACCTGACAAAGGAAACAGTAAGGCACAAGCTATCTGCACCATGAACTTGGCCTGATAAGTGACCCCGATCAGGTCGTCGACCACCCCCACGAGGTAGAGCATCATCATGCCCACGAAGAGCAATACAAAGCGAATGACCATCGTATCGAGCGAGAGAGACTCGAAAGGCAGGCCTTTATTAACCCAGATACCCATGACCAGACATACACACATCAGCAGGATAGGCAGGAAGGTAATACCACCCAGACGTGGTACCGGAAAATCATGCGTCTTACGTTCATCAGGCATATCAAAGAGTCGTTTGCGATGACTCAGAATGAGCACTCTCGGGATAAAGAGCAAACCCAACAATGCCGACAGCAGGAACGGGAGATATACTGAATATACGATTACTTCATCCATTGCTTATCTTATCTCTGTTTTTGTTCTTGAAATAACTGATCACGACCTGTATGAATACCCACACGACTACGTCACCCACCAACAGCAGCGAGAGGTTCCATCCCGACCACACACCAATCAGGTTAAACACCACAAAGAAAGATGTTATGAGCAAGATGGTAAGCAGCACCATCATGGGGCGCATGCCACCCTGAATCAAACGGTGATGGATATGGTTATTATCGCGCAGGAAGATATTACGATGATTGATAATACGGGTGACTGCCACACGGAACACGTCGAACAAGGGAATGATCAACGTGCCAAAACAGGCCATAATGACACCATCGGGCAAGGTGACACCTCCCAACCGGCTGAGGGCTATCACCACAAAGCTCAAGAGGTAACCGATGGTCAGACCACCCGTATCACCCAGATAGATATTACGCCAACCGATGCGACGCACCATCACATTACGATAGAAGAACGGCATGAGCATACCTGTCATGGCTGCACAGACTATCATCATCAAAGGCTCGCCTCCCAAATAAGCCACCCACCCCAACACGGTGAAGGCTATCATGGCCAATCCGGAAGCCAAACCATCCACATCGTCCAACATCGGAATAGCATTGGTGATGTAGAGTACCAGCAAGACCGTTAAGGGCATTCCAATCCAAGACGGAAGTTCAAAGATACCCAACAAACCATGCAAATCATCGAGCCAGATACCCGACATCGGGATCAAGGAGGCGGCCAACAGTTGTATGAGAAACTTAGAGGTAAGCGATACGCCCAACAGGTCGTCCATCACCCCCAAGAGATACATCGTGGTCAGTCCGGCCATACCAAACATATATTGTACAAAGGCTGTCTGATCCTCAGTACTAAGGAAAGACAAGGCAAAGAACGACAGCAGCACCACAATGGTAGCACCCACGCTAATGACCAGAATGGGAAACAACGACACACCACCCAGTCGGGGAACCCTCAACCGCCCCTTTCCCTTGGTCTCGGAAGGAATCACCAGGTCCTTCTTCACACTTACCACCAGAATTCTCGGAATGATATACGTTGCAAGTATGATGGCGAGAACAAACGGAACAATCAGAGATATGTACAGCATTTACAAAAATTCGAAAAGTTTATAGATGTAACGCAGACTCAACAGGAAGCGATTGGAGACCACGCCATATTTCTTGATAATCTGCAGGTGCTCCTTCATGATGAGCGACCAACTGCCATAGCCAGTGGTAGAAGCCCCACCCATACGCATTGTCACGAAATCCTTCTTGATATAACGCGTACGGATGCGATGGATAAACAACAGGCGCATCAGGATGTCAAAGTCGGCCGCAATACGATAGGTGGTATCAAACGTGCCATACTGGTCATAGACCGCCTTACGACAATAGAAAGAGGGATGGGCCGGCATCATGCCAAAGCGCATCATCCAACGGCGGAATACACCCGAAGAGTAATAGCGTACGCTCTTGCTCAGATCATCGTTGCTGGCAAAATGGATATCAGCATAGACCGCATCGACATACTCGCCCCCAAAGCCTTCAACCACAGACTGCAACACATCATCGGACGTGTAGAAATCATCGGAATTGAGGATGCCAATCACATCGCCCTTGGCCATGGCAAAGCCTTTGTTCATAGCATCGTAGATACCCTTGTCGGGTTCGCTGATATAACGCAGTCTACCCCCAAAACGGGGTTCATATTCCCGGATGATATCAAGCGTGCCATCCTTAGAGGCACCATCGATGATGATATATTCGTAATCCTGCCACGTCTGGCTGAGAATACTATCCATGGTATCACGAATGGTACGTTCGCTGTAATAAGTAGCGGTTATAATAGAGATCTTCATGGGCGTACTACTTGCTTAACAACGAATCGTAGAGATCATAATACTCCTGATACCTGTCCTGACGGGAGAACAGGCGCACAGCCCGTTCACGACATAGCTTACGGGTATCACCCTTACGGGATTTCTCACACCAGTATTTGACGGCATCAGCCAGCGCCAGCACATCATCGAGTTGCACAACCCCACCCGTGTGCTCATCGACCAATTCCGGACAAGCTGTAGTATTATAGACAATGGCCGGGGTACCACAAGCCAGGGCCTCGGCAGTGGTCATGCCAAACGACTCTGCCTGAGAAGGATTCACAAAGACATCGGCATTGGCATAGAGTTCTACCAGTTCCTGAATGCTGTCTGTACGACTCACGGCAGAAATACCATCAGGCAGACGGCGTGTCTGTTGATCGGTGAGTCCAACCAATTTGATGTCATAATTATCGGGCAATATCTTGCGCAACTGGCGGAAAGCATCCAGGCCCTTACGCTTCTCCCAGACGCTGGCCACACCCAGTACCTGATAATGGCGCGATCTGGAGAACTGATAGTTATAGGGATGGAACACATCGATATCCACACCATTATAGATACAACGGGTATCGATATCTTTCAGGAACGACTGGCGCACCTGACCTTCCAGATAGTGAGACACTGTCACAATATGCAGATTGGGAACGGTATTAAACCAATATTTCTTCTCCTGAAAATTCTCACGCGTACGAGCCATGCCATAACAACGGGGATACTCCTTACGCGTCAGAGGACAATTCAAGCACTCATCCTTCCACTGCAGACAGTCGGCCAAGGCTGGGAAGGCACAATGGCCCGTCATGGCCCAGGCGTCGTGAAGGGTCCACACCACGGGAACATCGAGACTGGAGAGATACTCGAACAATACGGGATAGTTGAGGTAATAGCCATGGATATTATGAAGCTGGATAATATCGGGCTGGATATAATCGATATCCCTGATTAATCGCCAAGTGGCACCTTTAGAAGCCAGTCCATGGCGATCAAACAACATGGAATGAGCCCCATGAAGCAAAGTGTCATAGGTACTACCAACCTTTAATAAATGAGACTTGCTCGGGTTAGCATAACGCCCGTAGGCGATATAACTGTCCCAGTCGTGAGCCTGAACAATCTCACCGATTCCTTCTGCGATGCGGCCATGGGAGCCCCAGTTAGCTGCTACGTTGATTTGAAATAATATGGGCATAATTGATATGAATACGCATGATCCAGTCGAAAATCACAAAAAACACAAAGAAAGTGAGCCAAACGAAAATGTCGGCACGTACCAAAAAGATACAGTCGGCAAAGATGGCCAGATAGGCATACATCTGATATTTGGACTTAGGAAACTCTACCCAGGAAATGAATACACCCAACAGGAACATCATCACAACGACGCCGAGATAGGAGAAATTCATATATAGGTCGCCAACCATATTGGTACCCAGACCATAGGTGGCCTCTGAGAAATTGGTTAGGATAACACCCGTACTAACCTCTTCCATGTTGAGCCCCGTCAACAGTTTGGTAAAGAACGACCCACCCATAGGCAGGAACACAAAAAGGTACTGGATATAACCTGTACCATATAGGAAACCGTTCACACGGGTATAGTCGATACCCTCATAGAGGGTCTTGGCATTGACCACGAAGTCGGATAACAGCATCCAGAGCACACTAGGCGATTTCATCACGAAATCAATACCATAACTGATTCCCTCCATCAGGTCACCACTCGAGAGGTTATACTCTGACGACAATCGGGTAATGCCCAGGAATACCATCAGCACCATACCCAAAAGTACCGCAGGTAAAAGTAACTTCCAACGGATCTTGAAATAGTAGGTGTTTACAATCAGGACGATCATAAACAGCAACCAAAGCACTACCCCTCGGCTACCCACCAGGAACTGGGCAAGACTGAACATCATCAACGAAGCGATGTTCAGTTTATTGCGACGCATTAACCCCATGATGTTTTCATCGTCCTCATCCAGATGTTGTGCCTGGAAGAACCACGATAAGGCTATCAAGGCCACAATCATGGCCATCAATCGGGGGAAGAGATGTTCAAAGCCTGAAGCCAGGTGGAAAAGGATGACATAACCGAAGACCCCTGCACTGGCGGTAAAGGCCACCCAGGCCATACGGTTCACAGCCATCTCAGGAATATCGACCTGTAACTTATGATGTTCGGGCACCTCGCGCTCAAAGAACACGTTACCGACCATATAGAAAGAGATACCCATCTGAGCCACAGCCAGGGCGTACGGGATAATATCCGTATTCGTAGCAAACAGGAAAGCTGGCAAGAACTGGTCATTGGGATAGATAAACGTGGCGTGAGCATAGTTAATCAGGAAGAAGGTAGGAATAAAAAAGGTATCGAAACAAATGAGACCATTGCGACCAATCTTATGACGGAGGAAGAAAATGCCTGCCACCACGAACGTCACCATTTCCCAGACACAGAACAACTTAGAATAAGAGGCTGGTGCCAGAAAGAACGATACCGTCGAGAGCATCATAAAGATCAATGTCACATATCCAACCATCTGTCCTTACTTTATTGCATGATGAATACATTTATAAACCAGGCTGTCGAGCCCCCAGGAGGCCAAGGTCAGCAGGAGTTTCTTTTTCAGTTCAAGCGGCGAGCGCCACACACTGACCTCCGGATATAACGGACGTATAAATCCGTAGTCCTTCTTGGCGGCAATGCCATAGAGTGTCACCTTATTGTGGAGTTTCGCCATCGAGAGCGATTCCGCATAGTCGGCTGCATCAGGAATCTTCGTAAAGAAGTCCTCAAGGATCTCCATTGCCTGAGCCGTAGTCTCCAGTCCCCTGAGTTTCACGCTTCTTGAGCCAGCACCCTCGTTATACCTGACATAGTTAAGCAGGCAGGCATCGACCTTCGCCACACGTCTGGACAGATACACCATACGGGGGATGAGCACAAAGTCCTCACTCATATCGAGGCCTTCTGGGGCAAAGAGTTCATGTTCCAAGACAAACGAACGACGGAAGAGTCGACCCCAGATTTCTATGGAGGTCTTGCGTGTCAACAGTTTCTTCACATACTCCTTCTTGTCGGCAGGTACCACATCATGATGGGGTACAATACCATCGCTCATCACGAAATTATGATCGGCCATCACGATATCAGCATCGGTCTCTACAGCCTTGGCCACATACCGACTGATGGCATCCTTCTCCAGATAATCGTCTTCATCGATATATAGGAAATAGTCGCCTGTGGCATTCTCCGCACCTGTACGGCGCGAAGCTGCCAAACCACGATTACGGTCGTGATTCACAATCTTCACTGCCTCCTTACGTTCTGGGTAATCCTCTGCCACTTGCAGCACCACCTCGATGCTCTTGTCTTTGGTACAGTCGTTCACAAAGACATATTCCATATTCTGGTAAGTCTGTTCAAAGAGAGAGCGGGCACATTGGGCAATGTACTTCTCTCCCCCATATACGGGCACACAGATTGAAACCTTTATATGACTGTTCATCTTATCGTTCTATCTTTATTTCATTCTCTCATATACAGTCCCAACCATCAACAACAGCATGAACTGCCGTTTACTGATGAGGGTGGTTATGATTCGCGAAGAGAATCCCTGAGGACGGAACCACTTGCCAAACTCCCGGTAATAGGCTGCAGGAATCCCCTTCAACAATCGAATCTTCTCGAAGAACCCGTAGTCCTGATGGCCAGCATAGAGACATTTCGGACAACGAATAAATGCATCGGCCACTTTATTGCTCCACACCAGGCGCGTCTGTTCTTCGGGCGAGATGTCCAGTCGGCCTACAAAGCGCGTCATGGCCGCCAGGCATTTTTCAAAACACTGGTGCTCAGACTCAAAGGAATAATACCCACACGTCAGAGAGTCATCCCTAAACCTTACCAGATAATTGATATCCTTCCTGATGGCTACATCATCGATCACATTCAGATAGTTGAAGAGATACACCATATCCTCGCCATAATGAATTCCCTCTGGGAAACGGATTCCATGCTCAACAAGCAACTCGCGATTGAACAATTTGGCCACAGGACCGGAAAGGAAGAGTGCGCCGGACTCCAAAAGATATTGCACCATCTGTTGTCCGTGCAGCGTGATATTCTCACGAAGATTGCCCGACATACGGTCATCAGAGAGATTACCCATCACAAGACAACATTCGGAACAGATGGCCTCAACCATCACTTCCAGATAGTCGGGCTTCACCTCATCGTCGCTATCCACATAACAAATCCATTTGCCCGTTGCCTGTTCTACACCCAGATTACGCGCAGCACTCACACCACCATTCTGGCGATGGAACACGCGGATACGCTTATCTTTAGCCGCATAGGCGTCACAAATGGCAGGAGATTCGTCTGTACTACCATCGTCAACCAACAGCAGTTCAAAATCCTTAAAGGTCTGGACGAGAATGCTGTCGAGACAACCCGGCAAGTACTGTGCCGTATTATAGACGGGAACGATGACACTGACACTCATTGGGCGGATAATTTTAGGTAATACCACAACAACAGCCTCAAGTAGGGCAAGGCAAGCCCCACAGGCAATGCCAAATGGAGATCACGCACCTGCTTCTTGAAATCAAAGCCATTCAGTCTGCAGCAACGTCCCCACTGGGAAGGAGCCACTCTCCGTTGCTCCTGATAAAAAACCTTTAACTGCTCTGGGGTGTTGTGCTGAATCTTGCTCAGACAACCGATACGGAAATTCTCAATTATGTTGTGTACATCTTGATTCCGCAGCAACTTTCGGACTTCTGCAAACCGATACATCTCACCCAGCACTGTCATTAAACAATTCACACGGAAAGAAGTGAAAGCGTTAACCGTAATACTGCCCTCGCGAAGTTTATAGACATACGTCTCTCGCCCTACCACAGCCATCGTTTTGGCAGTGCAGGCTATCTGAAAACTCCACAACTCGTCTTCAAAGATAATTCCCTCGCGGAACTTCAGACCGTTTTCCTTCAGGAAATTCAGCCGATAGAGTTTATTTACCGACATCATATACCAGGATTCCCGACGATAGGCATTCAGCACCTCTGATCCTTGGAGAACCGTGCCATCCTGCAGTTTAAGGGCCACCCCTGGCAATGTACCGCCCTCAATACGGCATTCGCCAATCGTAAAGTCGACAGACTCAGAAGCCGAAGGAGTCAATATGGGTTCAGCCAATAGCTCGATACAATCTGGCGATATCTCGTCGTCACTATCCAAGAAATACACATAATCGCCAGTAGCAGCATCCATACCCGTATTACGGGCTGCCGACAAGCCCCGGTTCTCACCATGTGTGACAATCTTAAACTCAATACCTCCACGATAAGCCTCAACCATGCTACGTACAATCTCCATACTGTGATCCGTTCCACAATCGTCGACAAAGACACACTCCAATGGTCCTTGCCACGACTGGCCTATCACGCTTCGAATACAATCACCTATAAAGGAAGCCACGTTATAGACAGGAATCACTATCGAGATCTTCATACCAATTCGCTATATTTTCCCTTTTTATAAAACATCCACATCGCTGATGCTGCCACCAGTGTCAGTAGCACTTTCATCCAAATGGCCACATGCATGAGCTGGTTGGCAATCAGCAAATCGGCCAAAACTGCTACGAGAATCACAAGGATCCATTTGCGATGACCCAACCACTCTCTGACTGACTTCTTGTAATAATCCACAACAAAAGGAATCGCCAGTTGGCTCCAGAACGAGACAATCGTGGAATAGATGGCAGCCCTGTATCCGAAGATGGGAATCAGCGTGTAACAGAGCACGAAATTCAGGATGCCAGGCACAAACACCAGCCACAACAACTGCATGGTATTCTTCTCGATAAATGCCGGAGCACTCATAAACGTATAGAATGCAAACACCACGTTGGCAAAGCACAGCAGACAGGCGATATCACACGACTGTGCCAATCGGGCATTACGGATCAGCAAGCTGTAGATCTCAGGCATCCAGACACAAATCATAAACGATGTGACCAAGGCTACGGCCTGACAGAGAAAATAGAGTCTTCTGTACGACACGAAGTCCTGACTTCTGAATGTACGCTGAATCTGTGGAGCCAATGCCAAAGCCAATGCGGAGGAAACCACCACGGCATAATCGCCCATCGTACTACCATGACTGAACAGACCTATTTCGTCGTACGAAATCCGATACTGGCTCATCACAATACGAGCACTACTTGTGAGCAATACAAATCCCAACGTATGGGGCACCAAGGGCAGAGCAATCTTAATCATCCTAGCCACTCTGCGCCGATTGTGATCCCAGATGGGCTTGATATGATAGTCGCTCCATACAAACTTGACAAAGACCGTAAACACGAAGATTGCAGACACAAACCCCGAAGAGACAAGTCCCCAATAGCCTAATTTGAAGAAATAGATGAGTACAAACGACACCAGCATACCCAACACCGATCCAGCCAGATTCGTAAACACCAATGGCTTAGGGCGTTCCACCAAAGGGAACAGATGCTGGGCCAAAAGGCCGTTGGCCAAGAGGAAGATGGGCACAGAACCCACCATACACAACAACAATCCCTCTGCTGTAGCACCAATCGGCAGAGTCAGCAACAAGATACCCATATTGAGCACCCCAAAGAGGAATGATGATAACAGGATCATCAGCAGCACCCTTCCCCATACCAGATGGTAATGACGGGGGGTCTCAAAAAAACTGTTGGTAAGATGAACATGCAATCCCAACGGAGCAATCGAAACAAACAGACTGGTATAAGAGGTCATAACCCCATAGATACCATAGTCATACGTTGTCAGAAAGGGGGTAGTCAAAGGCAAAATGACGATACTTAACAGCATCGTCAACTTGGGAACCACCCCATAGTAAAACGTATTTGTTACGATCTTCTTGGTTGACATCAATTAAATCCTTTCAGCAATGGCTTGAAAATACCTTCCTTATACATCACCCACAAGGTTAGGAAGATCATAGAGAGAAAAGTGCACAGGAATACCACCATTTTACGATTAGGACCGGCTTTAATCATGGGAACTGTAGCACGTTCCAGGGTTGTAAAGACAGGGGTCTTCTCCTGCACTTTAGCCTGTGCCGTCAACAATTGGGCACTCACAGCATTGTAGTTATTATACAGCAGCTGCATCTCGTTTTCCAGTTTGTTCTGCTTCTGACGCATACTCTCCAGCATCACATCTCGGTTGGTATCCACAAAGTCGGCATACAGATCACAAGCACGCTCGTACTTCTGCTTGGCCTCCTTGTGTAATTGCTGAATATAAGCCAGATCATGACGGACCTTGCTCGTACGATAGTCGGTAATGCTTTGTTGGAGCATACTTCTCACGGAATCGGCCACCATTGCTGCCACCACAGGATCCTGATCCGTCACATTGACAGAAATAATGTCCGACTTCTTATCGACAATACAGACCACGTTCTGCTGTATCTGCCCCATCACACTCTTCTGTTCAGGAGTCAATCGGAACAGATTCAAGGAATCCTTCTTCCTGTCGTCCTTATCATCAGAGGCAAACAAACCAAAGAAGGCACTCAGAGCCTCATCCCACAATGGACCACGCTGATGATCGCGCAGATACTCATAGTAGGTCATGGACTGTTTATCCTTATCGCGCTTCACTCGGATATCAAACAGCGAAGCCACGAAATCAGTCGATTTCATCAGGTCGGGATAAAGACTCGGCGTAATCGCGTCGGCATCTTTACCAGCCGTGTTACCCATATTGAACCCAAACGAACTGGCCAGCGACATCAGCGAACCCATGCTGCTGGTACTCGAACCCGTCTCAGGCACCAATGTCACCTTGCAGACGTAATAATTGGGCACACAAAGGGCCAATGCCCAAACAATAAAAAACGTCAAGACAGCCGTCCAAATATACGTCTTCTTGTATTTCTGCTTGATGGCAAGCCACAACTTACCAAACTCGAATGTCGGATTCTCCGGTTTCTTCTTCTCTTCCATATATATCTACTTAATAATCAATCCTTCATTTCCAAAAAAGAAGTTGGAACAAACGCTATTGCAACAGCCGCCACATGTTCTATCTGAACCACTACACATTTATTCTTCTTGATTCGCTTGATGACACCTTCCACCCCGGCAAAATCACCATCGACCACCTTAACACGCTGGCCTGGTTTACCAGCAAAGTCAAGATTCTCAACATAGAACGTACGACCATCAGCTACAGAAGCAACACGAATGAAGTCGTTCATCTGCTTATCGGGAACCGTCATGATAGTGCGCCCCACCAGATTATCCTTCTTGTCATAAGTTGGACGCATGATATAGCGCACAGCAGCCATCTCGCGCTTCGTCATCTTCAGTTCTGTAATTCTACTTTGCGTGGCATGTACAAAGATAAGATTCCTCACCGAGGGTTTCATCACCTGATGGCGCGGATGCTTCTCGTCGACCGGTTCAGAATGCATTGGAATAAAGTTCTCCACTCCCAATTCGTCGAGAAATGACTTGACCGCCAATTCACGCGAATAGGTCACACGCATTGGAAACCATTGTAGTTCGTCACGACTACAAGAGGGGGTCACCGTGCCTGAGACCACAGTGCAAAAGCTGTTATTTCCGTCAATTCCATTTTCCATTTTGCACTGACATTCAGCGACACTATAGAAATGCGCGACAAAGGTACAAAGAATTATCGACAAAAGGGCGAAAATGGCAAATAAATCACAAAAAAAATGACCTTTGACTGGATTATTCAAAAAAACTGGGTATATTTGCACCCTGATTTTCAGATATGCTAAGAAACATGCCACTCAGAATTGCCATGCTGGTACTGTTGCTATACTGTGCCACACTGGTAAAAGCCGACAAGGAGATTTGGCTCCTGGCCGATATCCACGTTATGGCCCCAACCCTACTCGACAGTCCAGACAACAAAGCCTGGAAGAAAGATCTGGCCGACCAGCGCAAGATGCAAGACCTGAGTGCACCCATATTCGACTTGATTGTGGAGCGTATTATCGCCAGAAAACCCGATGCTCTGCTCATTGCTGGCGATCTGACCAAAGACGGCGAAAAAGCCAGTCATGAGTATGTTATAAAAAGATTGACGAAAATAAAAGAATCAGGCATCCCCGTCTATATTATCCCTGGCAACCACGACGTGGGGCCTATGGAGGAATGTCGCCAATACACCAACAACAGCTATAAGACGGCAGACGGAGCATTTACCGAAGAGCAATTTCGTCAGGCATACAAGCATTTCGGTTATGATACAAATAGCGATCTCCACGATGGTTCGCTCTCGTATTCAACCGACATCTTCCCCGGGCTGACACTTATTGGCGTAGCCACCGAAAAGACCGCTCACCTCCGTAAGAGTGCGCTTAAATTTGCCAGTCAGAAAGCCCAAGAAGCCCGTAACAAGGGGAACCAAACCATTGTAATGACCCATCATTCGCTCATCCCGCACATCTACGGGCAAGAGACCTTTATGATATATTCCGTCAACAGCCGTTGTGAGGCCCTCCGCGACAGTCTTATAAATGCAGGCGTCAAGGTGGTGCTAACTGGTCATTACCATATCTCAGACAACACCCGCTACATCGACAGCGAAGGCCGTGAGATCTACGATATCTGCACAGGATCGCCTATCTCCTACCCTTGCGACTTCCGCTGTCTGGTATTTGACGACGAATTCAAAGAACTAAAAATCAAGACAGAATCCATCACGGAATTTGGGGACTATGACGATTTCCCCACCTACGCTAAAGACCGTCTTGAAGAAGCCTTCCTGACGTGGGCACAAGACTGGATGGCGCAACAGACCGCCAACGAACTCGTCACTGAGGTTATATCGGAATCTGTTGCCAACAGTTTCATTATCCATGCTGAAGGCAATGAGCCAGATAACCCACATACAGCTGAGGCTATACAACTTTATGATGACCTCCTATTCTTCCTGCCACGTATCGAAGGAGGCGACACAGAGAAGATTGAACAAATATGTCTGTCGATGATGAGTATGCTGGGCGACTACCCCAATGAAGAGGAGCGCGATAACATTATCAATGATCGCGAACTCACCATCAGATTATCGGACGAGCCCTCTGCTATCCAAGGAATCCGGCAACTCGGCGACCAAGCCACTGACAGTCCTTGGTACACCCTTCTAGGTCAGCGCATCGAGAAACGGCCCACGAAGTCGGGCATCTATATCAGGAAGGGGCGCAAGACCATTATCCATTAACTTTTGAGAAGAAGTAACGAGATATGCTATTCAATTCGTTTGAGTTCATGCTTTTCCTGCCAATAGTATTCTTGCTCTATTGGTTTGTGTTCAAGCCACGCCGCCTGCAGAATCTGTTTCTGGTGGTAGCCAGCTATGTGTTTTACGGCTGGTGGGACTGGCGTTTCCTCTGTCTGATTGCCCTTACTTCGTTCTTTAGTTACGTGAGCGGTCTTATGTTAGAGTGCCACGAGGGCCAACGCCATATCCAACGCCTGGTCAGTGCCTCGAACATTGTACTTAATCTGGCCATCCTGGGCGTATTCAAGTATTACAACTTCTTTATGGACAACCTGGCTGCTTTGTTACGCTCTGCAGGTTATCAGCTCGATTGGGTTACTCTTGATATTATTCTGCCCGTTGGCATCAGTTTCTATACATTCCAAGCACTCAGTTACACCATCGATGTCTATCGCGGTCAAATACGCCCGACACACGACATCGTAGAGTTTTTTGCCTATATCAGTTTCTTCCCGCAACTGGTGGCAGGTCCTATTGAGCGCGCCACCAACCTGTTGCCCCAGTTCCAACGTGAGCGCCAATTCGACTATGCCAAAGCAGTCGATGGCATGCGACAGATACTCTGGGGACTCTTTAAGAAACTGGTCATCGCCGACAATTGCGCCAGTGCCGTCAATGCCTTCTGGGCTGAATACAACGACCTCAGCGGTCTCTCGTTGCTTGCCCTTGGCGTTCTCTTTACGTTCCAGATCTATAGTGATTTCTCTGGCTATAGCGATATTGCCATCGGTTGTGCCCGTTTGTTTGGAATCAGTCTGAAACAGAACTTCAACTTCCCCTATTTCTCGAGGTCTGTCCCCGAGTTCTGGCGTCGTTGGCACATCTCACTCATGACGTGGTTCCGCGATTACATCTACTTCCCCCTTGGTGGTAGTCGCTGTGCCCGTTGGAAGGTCATCCGCAACACACTGATTGTATTCTTCGTCAGTGGTCTTTGGCACGGTGCCAACTGGACGTTTATCTGCTGGGGGCTCTACCATGCCTGTCTCATCGCCTTATACATCCTATTTGGCATCAACACCAAGTCGAAGGACGTTGTGGCCCAGGGGCGTCTGTTGCCCTCCGTTCGCGAACTCTTCCAACTGACCATCACCTTCTTCTTCGCTGTCATCGGCTGGATTATCTTCCGATCAGAGAACATGCCACAGGCCTATGAGTTCCTTAGTCGGATGTTCACTACGATGTTCGATCAAGGGCTTTACATAGCCCACGGCAAGCGTTATCTCGTCTGGGGCTTCCTCATGCTGCTGTTTGAGTGGCTACAGCGCGACAAGCAGCATGCCCTCCAGTTATCCCATAAAGGTCTGTTCCGCTATGCGCCAGCACGCTTTACCCTCTACTCCGTATTGGTCTATATCATGTTTCTCTATGCTGGTACTGTCCAGACGTTTATCTATTTCCAATTCTGACCTATGAAGAAGTTCCTCATCCGATTGTCATATACCGTATTGCCCATCTGGGCCATTCTGGTAGTCACCGTTCTATACATATCACTCTACGTCAGTCCCCGCATGAGTGGCGACATCGGACGCCTGGCCTGCATCCCCTTTGGCTTCGAATACGACCAGATGCTCGAACAGGGTGCACTCAAGGATACCTTTTTCATGACCATCAACCGTCCCTCCGAATTAAAAAGCGTGCGAGCCACCGTACTCACTATTGGCGACTCTTTCTCCCAGATGGGTCGCATCGGTTATCAGAACTACCTGGGACAGCAAGGCGTCTCGGTGGTCAACATGCATCTGGAGCCCCATAACAGTCCGCTGCAAGAAGCTTACAACATCATGGATCGTGGTCTTATCGACTCCACGAAAGTAAAAGTGCTGATTGTGGAAAACGTAGAGCGCGACTTTGAACTCAACGTCAAGTCGTTCAGAGCTTTCACTACGGAGGTAACTGAATCTGTGGAAACTGAGTCCGCTACTGCAGTGGCTGAGCCTGACGGGGCCAGGTCTACTGAAGCCCCTGAAGCCGGTTCTTCCACTAAATGGTCGGTTGAGCGCGCCCGTAACCTCATTCTTTTCAAGACAGGCTATCAATCGCCCGTCTATACGGCCACCCTTCAACATGACCTCTTCACTTGCGACGAACCTCGTTCGCTCTACTTTTACCACGATGACATCGATCAAGGCGTCAGTCTTAATCCAACTACAGAAGAAAAAGTGCGCCAAGTGTGGCAAACGCTTTGTCAGAAGGCAAAAGAACGAGGCATTCACCTCGTCCTGATGATTGCGGTCGATAAGTATGATGCCTATCAGACGCTGATCGTTAACAATCCCTTCCCCCGCAAAACGGTCTGTGAAGATATCGAGCGCATAATCGGCCCCAATCCGCAGTTACTGATGTCGAAGCGTTACCTCCTGCCCCTCATTGAGCGTGGAGAAAAAGATGTCTTCATGTTCAACGACTCCCACTGGTCGTACAAGGCCTCTAACCTCATTGCCCAGCAACTGTTATCGCACTACCTAAACACTATGGTAGCGCTACCATAGTGCTACACATTTACCACAAGCCGTGGCCTACGGTCTCCTCACGGGGTGCCCATTTGTCATCCAGGATCTCATCCACCAAATCGCCACAGTAATATAAGTAGAAGGCGATGCCTGTTGCTAAGTGCAGGGTGGTGTTCGACTGGTATGAGAGAGCTACAATGTCCCCAATGCCCCAGTTGTTGCGTACGCTCTCGAAGTTACAGAAAGGTACAATCTCGTCGCCAACGGAGTGGAAGAAGGTAAAGCCTTTGCCTGGTGTATAGTTGCCAGCCGTCAACTGATTCTTGGCCATTGCATTCTCCAATGCCTTCAACTTGGCCTCAGGCACTTCGCCAGTGATAGTACCATCGCGGAAGTAGGCAATCACACCAGGCTTGAGGCACTGGTCAACAGTACAGTAGTTGTAGCCCTTACCGTTCTCGAGTTCGAAGCTGCGCTTCTTGCCACTGGCATCTTTAAGATTACTCTCGGTGTAGGGAAGGAATCCGTCGTTGCTCAATGCTCTCATGACGAAACCACCGTCATCACCGTACAGGAGAGAGTGTTCCAACAGGGCAGCCTGGATCTCGTCGGTATTCATCTGCTTGTCAGCAATCATCTGGAAGATACCTGTATTGAAGAACTCTTCGGTCACGAAGTCCTCACACTTGCAGTCGAGAGCTATCATATCGGGGTCGGTATCTACGGCACCCTTGAGCAGCAGAGAGGGGGCTACGGGCATATAGAGCTTGTCCATTTCGATATAGCGCTTCAGCGTGGCCAGTGGGTCATAAGGACCATCGCCGCAAACGGCACCCTTCAGACGGAGCGAGGACTCGTTGTGCTCCTGACAATAGCGCAGTACGCCTGCTGCTACGGCACCACCCTGAGAATAGCCGATGGCTACCGACGACCAGCTGTCTTTCATTGCTGTCACATTCTTCTCAAAATAGCTGAGACCAGCCTTGACACCTGTCACCACCTGCTCGGCAGTGAGCTCACGATTGCAATAGGGATGGGGATAGTTGGCGGTAGAACCGTAACCCTCGTAGTCGGGAACGATCACCAGTGCATTCTGACTAAGTGCACTGCTAAACAGGGCCAGCATATTGATCTCGCCAGCAGACGACATATTGCTGAAGTTGGTGGGGCGCTGTTCGTTGCTGGTAATAGTACTGTGGCAACCGATGACCAACTGACTGGGAGTGATGTCCCACCATAATTTATGGGGCCATACAATGAGTTCTGAGAGTTCTTTCTGTGTACCATCTACGGTCTTGCAAAGATAGTTCAGTGTGATCCATTTATAGATAATGCCTGTGCCGTCATCACCCGCCTCACCCTGAAGCTTGATCTTGGCTTCTGCTTCGGCTTCTGTGAGATGCTTGATCTTGAGATCTTCTTGTTTAAATTCGTTGACGTCACCTCGGGTGAGTGCCTTGCTATCTACATTGATACTCACATAACCCGATTCGACCACTCTGACATTCGAAACAGGGAAATCACTATTAGAAGGAGTTTGAACTTGCTCGTTGATGGCATCATCTGCCGAACATGCCGTGAAACTGATGGCAGCAAAAAAACTACCGATAATGAAAAGTGCTGAATGCTTAATCGTCTTCATAACTTCTTTTGTTTAATTCTTGTTTTATCCAATTGACTTTTTTATTTCGCTGGTGCAAAGTTACAGACTTTTCATTGCGGTTCACGAATTTTTCGCATACTTTTTTTCAACATAGTAGCGACAAACAAGCGACATTGCGACAAATGTCTGACAACGGCCAGAAATCTGTCGCAAAGATTACTACTTATTGCTATAATATCAGATGTTTCATGGGATGTCCGCCCCAGTGACTATCATTTACATATCGGAATCCGACAGAAGTGTATAATGCCTCGCCGACGGGATTGTCCTTATCTACCAAAAGTCCGACACACGGCAAGCATAAACGATTTGCCCGTTCTTTTGTAGCCAACAGCAGTTTTCGGGCAATTCCCTGACGACGATATTCCGGAAGCACGGCTAATGAATCAAGATACAATTCACCAGCCTCTGTCTCGTCATCCATACCGGAATGATCCTTGCCGTAGCTTCGGCACGCGTAGGGAACGACTTGTGGGCATTGACAAGCAGGGTAAGAGCCGAGCCATCGGTACAGATGATGCCGTTGTTGCCCCACTCCTGACGGGCAATCTGCTCCAGACAGGGATTGATGCACATGGGTACACCATTCCAGGCATTGTAGGAGGCCATGAAGGCTCGGCTGCCACCCTCGGTGATGCCCTTATAGAACGGATATGAATAGTATTCGCGGAAAAGCGTCTCGTCGAAATTACTCGAGGTAGAGTCGCGGCCATCCTCGTTGCTATTGGCGAGGAAATGCTTCATTAAGGCTGCCGTCTTCCAGTAACGGGGATCGTCGCCCTGCAATCCCTTCACCATCGCTACGGAGAGACGGGCCGTGAGGTAGGGATCCTCACCGAAGCTCTCCTCGGTGCGCCCCCAACGGGGATCGCGGGCGAGGTCAGCATTAGGCGCATAGATTACCAATCCCTTACGACGAGCCTCTGAGCGCTGCACATACCAGCGTGCCTCCTCAGCCTCTATGTCACCCATACGTCGGATAAGTTCAGGCGACCATGTGGCACCCATACCATACGCCTGAGGGAAAATGGTGGTAGGCAGATCGTTAGGCACCTGCTTACCATCGACGGTGATGCGCCCGTTATTATGCGACGGACCACCAAGAGCAAGACCATGAAGACCTTCGTAGCAACTGAGCATTGGCATTCCCAAGCGGGGTGTACTCATGCGGGTGGAAAGCCATGCAATCTTCTCATCGAGCGTCAGATGCTTGATGAAGAGTTCTACACGCTTTTCCTCCTTCAACTTCGTGTTCTGAAAATCGTAAAATTGGGCACTGACGTCCATCTGTCCTAAGACACAGAGTGCCATCGTCAGAAGTAGTTGATATCGTTTCATCGTCGTTAAGTATTGGTTTGGCGCAAAGGTAGTATAATTTCCGCGAAATACCAAATAATTTACAGATATTTTAGCGTCATCAGGCTCACGCTCGGCAGAATTCATGCGAGCAAGGTTCTGCTCTCGCTTAACTGTAAATTGACTTCGTCGAACATACTCACGCTCGGCAGAATTCATGCGAGCAAGATTCTGCTCTCGCTTAACCGTAAATTTCAATCAAATACTTCACAAACTGTGGGTCTCCAAAATCTTTGGTTCCTGCATCATGCTGGTTCATCATAGCTATCTGAGCCATATCGTCATCACTCAGCGAGAAATCGAAGATGCCGATATTCTGCGCCATGCGCTCCTTATGGCTCGACTTAGGAATAGCCACGATGCCACGCTGGGTGAGCCAACGGAGGGCTACCTGAGCAGCTGTCTTGTTGTACTTGGCACCTATAGAAGCTAGTAATTCACTCTTTACGATGCCGTCAGTGCCTTGTCCACCAAGTGGATACCAAGCCATCATCTTGGTGCCAAACTCATTAAGAATCTGTTCGATTCCTGTCTGCTGAGAGAGGGTGTTGCATTCCAACTGGTTCACCATCGGCTTCACGTCCACATAGTGGGCAAAGTCGAAGAAGCGGCCAGCTTGGAAGTTGCAGACGCCGATGGCGCGAACTTTGCCAGCACGATAAGCCTTCTCCATAGCCCGCCATGTGCCGAACACGTCGCTGTAGGCCTGATGGATGAGTAACAAATCAATGTACTCCGTCTGCAACTTACGCAGACTATCGTCGATACTCTTGGCGGCCTTTTCTTCACCGTTGTTCGAAATCCAGACCTTCGTTACAAGGAACAGATCCTCGCGCTTGATACCACTCTTGCGCCAGGCATTACCAACGCCTTCTTCATTCTGGTAGGCCTGTGCCGTATCAATCAGGCGATAGCCCACACTCAAAGCATCACTCACACAACGCTCACACTCGTCTGGGCCAACCAAGAACA
>CAMKUA010000025.1:0-32339 GCA_946415825.1 uncultured Prevotella sp.
TTTTCTTTTTCATTTGAACTTAAAAATTATAATTAAACAATTAAACTTATGATATATCGCTATGTATTTATATAAATCGGTGACAAAAGTAGGCAATATTTTTTAATTATGCAAGAAATTTTTAATTTTTTTTAAAAAAATCTTCATTTTTTTGCCATTTTCCCCTATTTTCGGGCTTTTTCGCATCTTTTTTGCACATTTTTCGTCGTTTGTGCGCCTGACAGGACTCGAACCTGCACGTCACAAGACACTAGATCCTAAGTCTAGCGCGTCTACCAATTCCGCCACAGGCGCCCATTTTCGCACTTCATGCTTTGTTTTGCACCCAAAACGCCTGCAAAGGTACATATTTATTTTTATTCCGCCAAAAGTTTACGTGCAAATTCTATTAAAGTGTCGATTCCTTGATGGAAATCGTCATCAGTAAGGCTCACCTGGTAATCGGGAGCGATGCCGAACTCGGTTTGTTGGCGGTTTTTATCGAAGCTCGGACAGGCTGAAAAGCGCACGGTCCACCCGTTGGGAAGTGTCGATGAAAATGGAAGTCCCGAACCGCCACCCGTCTGGTCGCCTATGGTGGTTACCATTGGGAAGCACTTCATGGTCTTTACGAAGTCGTTAGCGGCAGAGAACACACCGCGGTTGGTGAGTATGGCTACGGGTTTATACCACCGCATGCGTGAAGAGGGCTCCATATACTGTGGCTCCATCTCGGAGAATTCGTTATGGCCCTGACCCGTCTTATGCTGGATATAGCCTATGAGTGTTTTCTCATGACAGAACCGGGCGGCAAGTGTCTCTGCAGAAGTCAGACTACCGCCTCCATTGCTGCGAACGTCGATGATCAGCGCATTGCAGAAGGCGAAGTACTTGATGATCTCGTCGAGTGAGCCCTCGCCAATGTTGTAGGTGAAACTACCCACGTAGAGGTATCCGATGTTATCATCGAGGATGCGGTACTGTATGTTGGAGGCGATTCGGTAGTCGGTGCCGAGGTAACGGCGTTGCAGCGTGTCGCTGAAGTTGGTGGGGTAGTCCTCGTGCCATCTCCAGTAGCGCCCGTTGTCGAAACTGGTATAGAGGTTCACATGACCATCGCGCAACTCGGAGAGCATGTCGGTGAATACCTCGAACAGCTGGTAGCTGTTGATGTCGCCCCTCGCGCGTACCTTATATTTATTATATATACTCTGCCAGTCGAGACCATAAGTCTGTTGCTTATAGTCGAAGAAGCAATAATGCTCGTCGATGATTTTCCATAAGGCCTCGAAGTTGCCTTGCGGGGTGTTGGAAAACTCTTCCTCATCCACACAAGCCGTGAGGGAGAGTAGGGCGATGAGTATGAGTAGTGCGTGTTTCATGGGCGTGGGGCGATTTCGAAGCGTTTCACGAAGCCGATGACGAATCGGTGTGTATAGACATGCTGCTTCAGGTTGTTGACTGCGGCTTGCTGGTAGTTGCCCAGATAGCCAAAACGGAGGGTGAAGTGTTCGCCTACGTGCCAGTCGAGCGAAAGTTGCTGACGGAAGGTGGGCGCACTGATGAAAGTGGTGGGTACGACATTATGATCGTAGTTGCCGAGACTGAAGATCTCGTAATACGATTGTCCGTAGTTAGGACTGAACATCACGCCCAGCAAAGGCAGGTTCAGCTCGTAGCGCACGTTGAACCGCTTCTTCCACATACGGAAGTCGTAGGTGGCGATGGCTGAGGGCATCAGGTTCAGGGCCACTCTGGCCTGGGCAGGGTTGTTGGAGTTGCTCATCTGGTAGATAAAGCCCAACGTGCCGTTGACGAGTCCTCCAGCCTGTAGGCGCAAGCGGTCGTCGAACAGGCGCCAACTGCGATAGCGCCCCCAGTAGAGGTTATAACTGGCCTCCAGTTCACTGGTAGTACTGCTGCGATCGTCTGCGTGACTGATGTCGAGTTCGTGCTCGATGACATTGCTCCAGTGCTTTTCCGGCTTCACCCGTTCACGTATATATAAATAGGTGAGACCTGCGCCCTTGTATTTCTCCTGAGAGAGATAGGTGTCGAGGATATTGGTATTGCCGATGCCGATGATGTGCGCTGAGGTTGACTCCTGCGCCATCATCCGACAGGCTAGAAAGACTAGTCCTGCAAGGAATACAAGTCTTTTAGTCTTCATCATCGAATAGTCTTAATTGTCCGGTGAGTTCATCACGCACCTGTTGCTCACTCTTGCCAGCATCGGGGTCAAGGTTTTCAATCTCTTCTGTCTCTTCGCCTTCTGGCTCCTCGGGTTCTTCTGGGAAACGCGTTGGCTCAAGTTCTGTGATACTCTCGAGGGCGCAGGTTGTCAGGCGCTTGCCCTTGGCCTTGTAGCCCTTGACGGCGATAAACTGCTCAGCGTCAATCTCTTCCGACCCGCGGAAGGCATCGGCGCCACCATATGTCATCAGTAGGCGTGGGAAGGGGGTGTCTGTCAACAGAATGAGCATCGAGGCAGGATTGTCTGAGAGCCAGTTCTGCTTTTTCTTCGTGGCATCCATCTGGAAGCGTTTTAGATAGGGATACCCCTGATTATCAGCGTCATAGAGTATGGCTGTCCATACCTTGTTGCTATTGTATTTCTCGATGCGCAGGATGTTCTCCTCGTAGTGGTTGTTCAGGTCGAAGTTCGAGAGATAGTAGTCGCCGTTCTTCAGGATGACGAGAATTTGGTCGTCGTCGAAGAACTCGCCCAGCAACTCTCCATGCTCATCGTAGTTCAGACGGTTCACATCAGGGTCATACCACACCTTGCGACCACCCAACGTGGAGCGACCGTGACTCTTCAGTCCGATGCGGTGTACACTGTTCTTAGTCAGGAGGTTACCTTTCGAGGCGCGCCCCTTGATCATTACCTCCGAGAAGTCTTTCTCGATGAAGATCTTCTTCAGCTTCGGACTCGGATCGAGTGTCACCTTGATGAGCTCGGCTTCACCATTGGGGTTGGCGGTGAAGTACATCACCTTCGAGCCTGGTGTGCCCTGGGTGAGGTCGTACTCCTTATCGCGGGTCATCGACGTCACGTTGAAGCGCTTCATGAAGTACCAACCCTTCTTTCCGTCGCGATACACCACATTATAGATGGTTCGCGAGTCGTTTTTCTTGAACACGGCCACGTAGAGGATGTTCTTACCAACGAAAATCTTCTCTGCCACACGGATTACCTTGTATTTACCGTCTTTGTAGAAGATGATGATGTCGTCGAGGTCGGAGCAGTTGCACACGAACTCGTCCTTCTTCAGACCAGTGCCAATAAAACCGTCTGTACGGTTGATATATAGTTTCTGGTTGGCTTCAGCCACCTTGGCTGAGTCGATGGTGTCGAAGTTGCGGATCTCAGTGAGGCGTGGGTGGTCCTTACCATATTTGTCCTTGAGGAACTGGAACCAGTTGGCCGTTACCTCCGTGAGGTTTGCCAGATCGCGGTCTATCTCCTCGATTTCTGCCTTCAGACGGGCCATCAGTTCTTCGGCTTTCGCCTTGTTGAACTTCAGGATGCGTTGCATCTTGATCTCCAACAGCCTCAGGATATCGTCTTTCGTCACTTCACGAATCAGGGTGGGGTAGTAGGGCGTCAGGCGCTCGTCGATGTGTTCACACACTTTATCGACGTTGGGGGCCTCTTCGAACTTCTTATCCTTGTAGATACGCTCCTCGATGAAGATTTTCTCGAGCGACTGGAAGTGAAGTTGTTCCAGGAGTTCGCCCTTGCGGATCTCGAGTTCCTGACGGATCAGGTCCTTCGTGCGGTCGGTGGTGTGGCGGAGCACGTCGCTTACGGTGAGGAACTTCGGCTTATTGTCCTCGATGACACAACAGTTGGGCGAGATGCTCACCTCGCAGTCGGTGAAGGCATAGAGGGCGTCGATGGTCTTGTCGGAAGAGACGCCTGGGGCCAGGTGTACCTGAATTTCCACGTTGGCAGCAGTGAGATCCTCCACCTTACGGGCCTTGATCTTTCCCTTCTCGACGGCCTTCACGATAGAGTCCTGCAACGTCTCGGAGGTCTTCGAGAACGGAATCTCCCGGATCACGAGTGTCTTCTGGTCGAGTTTCTCGATCTTGGCACGCACTTTTACCGAACCGCCTCGTTGTCCGTCGTTGTATTTCGATACGTCGATGCTTCCAGCCGTTGGGAAGTCGGGATAGAGGCGGAAGGGCTGGTCGTGCAGATAGCTGATGGCAGCATCGCAGATCTCGCAGAAGTTATGGGGGAGAATCTTCGTGGATAGGCCTACGGCGATACCCTCGGCTCCCTGGGCCAGGAGCAACGGGAACTTTACGGGCAACGTGATGGGCTCCTTGTTGCGCCCGTCGTACGACATCTTCCACTCCGTCGTCTTGGGGTTGAACACCGTGTCGAGGGCAAACTTCGAGAGCCGGGCCTCGATGTATCGAGGTGCGGCAGCACTGGAGCCCGTCAGGATGTTACCCCAGTTTCCCTGCGTGTCGATGAGCAGGTCCTTCTGTCCCATCTGCACGAGGGCGTCGCCAATCGAGGCGTCGCCATGAGGGTGGAACTGCATGGTGTGGCCCACGATGTTGGCCACCTTGTTATAGCGCCCGTCGTCCATGCGCTTCATCGAGTGGAGGATACGTCGCTGCACGGGTTTCAGACCGTCCTCCAGATGTGGCACGGCACGGTCGAGGATGCTGTAGCTGGCATAGTCGAGGAACCAGTTCTGGTACATGCCACTGAGGTGGTGTACGGCAGCTGCGTCGAAGCGGTTTACGGGTTTATAGTCGGAATGGCCCTCCTGAGCCTCTTCCGACTCTTGCTGTTCCAGAATCTCGGACGGTTGGAGCTCACCACCGTCGTCTCTTGTCTCGTCGTCCATGAATTATTGGTGTTTCGTATTTGTGTGCAAAGTTACGCATTTTTAGCGAGAAAAAAGAGAAATTGCGGATTATTTTTTTCTTGCGTATATGAGAATTCTTTTGTTCGCGGACGGGAAACATAAGTTCGCAGTGCTGAAACGTATGTTCTCGGACTGGAAACATAAGTTTCCGCGCCGGAAACATAGAATTGTATTCGTGGAGGAATCTTCTCTCCCTTGGTCTGCAAAACAAAGTTACGGTGCAAAAACGAAAAACCTATAAAAAACATGCCGATTCTTTGGCTGTATCGCAGAAAATGAGTACCTTTGCACCTTGAAATTTAGCATAGCAATTAACAGAACAAGTAAGATACAATGACTGCAAAAGAGATTCGTGACTCATTTAAGAAATTCTTCGAGTCGAAGCAACACGCCATCGTGCCCTCTGCACCGATGGTTATCAAGGACGACCCCACGCTGATGTTCACCAACGCTGGTATGAACCAGTGGAAAGACATTATATTAGGTACCCGAGACCCCGAGCCGCGTCGCCGTGCCGATACCCAGAAGTGCCTCCGTGTGTCGGGTAAGCACAACGACCTGGAAGAGGTGGGCCACGACACCTACCACCACACGATGTTCGAGATGCTCGGCAACTGGAGCTTTGGCGACTACTTCAAGGAGGGTGCCATCGATATGGCGTGGGAGTATCTGGTAGATGTGCTGAAACTGAACCCGGAGGACCTCTACGTGACGGTGTTCGAGGGCTCGCCCGAGGAGAATATCCCTCGCGACGACGAAGCCGCCAAGTACTGGGCCAAGCATGTGCCCGAGGACCATATCATCAACGGCAACAAGCACGACAACTTCTGGGAAATGGGCGATACGGGTCCCTGTGGCCCCTGTTCTGAGATCCACGTCGATTCACGTACCCCCGAGCAGCGCAAGGCCAGTGGCAAGAGCGGTCGTGAGCTCGTAAACCAGGACGATCCCCAGGTGATTGAGATCTGGAACCTCGTGTTCATGCAGTTCAACCGCAAGGCTGACGGTTCGCTGGAGAAGTTGTCGATGAACGTCATCGACACGGGTATGGGCTTCGAGCGCCTCGTCCGCATGCTGCAAGGCAAGCACTCTAACTACGATACCGACATCTTCCAGCCTATTATCAATGAGGAAGAGGCTATCACCGGACTGAAATATACGACCTTTGAGGAGGGTGAGGTCGATAAGAAACAAGACGATATCAACGTGGCCATGCGAGTGTGTGCCGATCACCTGAGAGCCGTGAGCTTCTCAATTGCCGATGGTCAGTTGCCCTCGAATGCAAAGGCTGGTTACGTCATCCGTCGCATCTTGCGCCGTGCTGTGCGCTATGCCTATACGTTCCTTGGCCAGAAAGAGGCCTTCCTCTTCAAGCTGGTGCCCAGACTCGTGGCTGAGATGGGCGATGCCTTCCCCGAACTGAAGGCCCAGCAGCAACTGATCTCGAAGGTGATGAAGGAGGAGGAAGATGCCTTCCTGCGTACCCTCGACAAGGGTATCTCCCTGCTCGACAAGGCGATGGAGGAGATGAAGGCTCAGGGTAAGACGGAACTCGACGGCGTTCAGGCCTTCCGCCTGTTTGATACCTACGGATTCCCCCTCGATCTGACGGAGCTGATCTGTCGTGAGAACGGTTTCACCGTGAACGAGGCTGAGTTCGACGTGGAGATGCAAAAACAGAAGGAGCGCGCCCGCAATGCCGCTGCCGTGGAGAACAGCGACTGGGTGGAACTGGTTGCTGGCGAACAGCAGTTCGTGGGCTATGACTATACGGAATATGAGTGCCATATCCTCAGGTACAGGAAGGTGACACAGAAGAAGAACGAGTTCTATGAGCTCGTACTCGACTATACCCCGTTCTATGGCGAGATGGGTGGTCAGGTAGGCGATCAGGGTGTGATCTGCAACGAGGCTGAGACCATCGACATCATCGACTCCAAGCGTGAGAACAACCAGACGGTACATATCGTGAAGCAGTTGCCTAAGGATCCTAAGGCTCAGTTCATGGCCTGTGTGGATACCGACAAGCGCGAGGCTTCTGCGGCTAACCATACTGCTACCCACCTGCTCGACTATGCCCTGAAGCAGGTGCTTGGCGACCATGTGGAGCAGAAGGGCTCGTTTGTCAGTCCCGATACCCTGCGCTTCGACTTCAGTCACTTCCAGAAGGTCACTGACGAGGAGATCCGTCAGGTGGAGCGTATGGTGAACGAGATGATCCGTGAGGATATCGCCCTCGACGAGCATCGCGACGTACCCTTCGACGAGGCCAAGAAACTCGGTGCCATCGCCCTCTTCGGAGAGAAGTATGGCGACAAGGTGCGCGTGGTGCGCTTTGGTCCAAGTTGTGAGTTCTGTGGTGGTATCCATGCCAAGGCTACAGGTAAGATCGGCTTCTTCAAGATTATCTCGGAGAGCAGTGTCGCAGCTGGCATCCGCCGTATCGAGGCCAAGACGGGTAAGGAGTGCGAGGAACTGCTCTATCAGACTGAAGACATCCTGAAGGCCGTGCGCCAGTTCTTCAACAATGCGAAGGACCTGCAGGGCGTGATTGCCAAGTATATCGAGGAGCACGACTCCATGAAGAAAGATATCGAACAGTTCCAGGCTCAGCGTGTCCAGGCTCTGTCGCAGGAGTTGGTGGCTAAGGCTCGTACCATCAACGGTGTGACCGTTATCACGGGCAAGTTCGACATGATGCCCAATGCTGCCAAGGATCTTGTGTTCAAGGTGCGTGAGTTGCATCCAGAGAGTCTGCTCTGTGTGGTGGGTACCGTGTTCGACGGCAAGCCCTTGCTGAATGTGATGCTGAGCGAGGATATGGTGAAGGATCACGGTCTGAATGCAGGTCAGCTGGTACGCGAGGCCGCTAAGCTGATGCAAGGCGGTGGTGGCGGACAACCCCATTTCGCCAGTGCCGGTGGTAAGAACCCCGACGGTCTCTCTGCCGCTATCGACAAAGTCGTAGAGTTAGCAAACCTTTAAATACGAAGAAAGCCTCGCCAACTGGCGAGGCTTTTATATTATAGCTCTATCGGGATAATGAGTTTGAACACGACGTTGCGTCCCATGTTATAGACACCCTGACGTCCTGTCGTATTGTTAATGTCGCAGTATTTCAGGCGGCTCAGGTGGTTTTGGTATGCACGGTTCAGCAGGTTCTCTGCCGTCACGTAGATCTCTGCCACTTTTCTCTTGTGAATGTTCAGGTCCGTACCTGCCGACAGACTGAGTAGTGTATAGCTCGGTGTGTATGTCTCGGTATCATCCACCTTATAATAATGGTTCTGCGCGAGGTTACACTCCAGTCCCAAAGCCACATAGGTGTTGTTAAAGACCGTGTGACTGTGATGTGTCAGTTCGTATTTCAGTTCTGAAGTCCAGCGTGGGGCTGGGGTCATCGGCAGGTATTGGGCATCCTCGCTGGCATTCAGTTGCCGGGCATCGACAAACGAGAAGGTGTTTCCGAAGTGCACCTGATGTACGGGATGGAAGTCGAAGCCTGCCTCGAAACCCAGGAGTCGGGCATCGCCTTGGGTGTACTGATAGGTGAGATAGCCTTCTTCCATAACGGTATTGACGCGCTTGGCGAAGATGTAGTTCTCGATATGGTTGGCAAAGAGTGCAGCTTGGAAGGATAGGTATCGTGACGAGATGTCGATGCCGAGGTCTGCCTGCCAGCTGTATTCGGGTTTCAGCTCAGGGTTGCCGATTTCGTAGCGCAGTGTGCCTTCGTGGATGCCGTCAGATCCCAGTTCGCTCATGTTCGGTGCACGGAAGCCTCGGGCCACGTTCAGTCGGAGGTTTGTGTGCTGGCAGAGGTTCCATACGGCTCCTATGCTGCCCGTTACACCGTTGAAGTTGCGGGAGTGGAAGTTGATGTGACGGTTGTCAAAGCGAAGGCCGCCATTGAGCGTCAGAGCATCGAACGACTTGCTGACGGTGGCATAGCCGCCGATATCAAAGAGGTTGTATTCGGGTATGAGCGACTCTTCGCCGAGGTTCAGCGATTGCTGCCACATGCCGTTCACGCCACCAGCTACCTTCCAGCCTTCAAATTCCTGTGAGAGATATCGCACATCGTAGGTTACGGTGTGGAGCTTGAAATAGATCTCATACTCGTCGGCGCTCTCTTCAAACTCCTGACGTTGGTTCTGCTGGTAGCTGACGATAGCCTTCAGCCAGCCTTTGGGAAGGTTGAAGGAATTGTCCCAAACGGTCTTGTAGTGCCAGATCTGTTGGAAGGGCAGGGCTTTGGAGTAAGTTTTTACATCGCTTGAAGAGTATTCCAACTCGCCTGTCGTCTCGTCGCGCTCTCCCTCGATGATGCTTGGTGTCTGGTGGTAAATGGTGCCTGTCAGGTGGGAGTGGCCCCATGGCTGGTTTATACCGAGCATCAGACGGCCTGCGCGTTCCTTGAATTGGGAGCCCGGCACGTAGCCGTCGTACTTGTTCTTGTAGGCGTGAGCCATTTTGTCGGTGAAACGGGCATCCCATACAAACGCCTTCTGATGGCCAGCGAAGTTAAGGGAATAATCGAAGAGCCCGTTGTTTGTCTGATACTCCGTGCTGACAGTAGCCTTCATCTCTCCTTCGGGCAGTATGGGCGCTCCGTGAAGGATGAGTACACCGGCCATGGCATCGCTACCGTACATCAGCGAGGCAGGGCCTTTCAATATCTCCACCGAGCCCACGTTCTGACCGTCGATCTCGATGCCGTGTTCGTCGCCCCATTGCTGGCCTTCCTGCCTTATGCCTTCGTTCATGACGATGATACGGTTATATCCAAGGCCGCGGATGATGGGCTTGGAGATGCCACTGCCCGTGGTGATTTGTGCTACACCAGGCTGTTTGGCGATGGCGTCGATAATGTTTGTTGAGGTGGTCTGTCTCAGTTCCTTGCCTGAGACAATGGAGATTGGGGCTGTTGAGTTCTTCAGTTTGGTGTCGCCAGTAACGCCCGTCACCACCAGCTCATTGAGTTTCAGGTGGCGGAAAAACACGTCGGTAGAGTCTGACGGGTGTTCGTGATGGTGGTGTTTATGGTGTTCTTGTGCTGTCGCAGTTATGCCTATACATAACAACGACAGGATGAATATAGCTTTCTTCATTCTGTATGTCTGTTTTAATAATAAATAATGTGTATCTTCTACTGGTTTACAGAATGAAAGGAGGGGCACGGGTAGAGTCGTTCTGTCTTACCTCACAAATAACGGTGTTTACGTTACTTGTTACTACCCGTGTAGTAAGACAGACTGGAATGGCAACCGTTAAGGTTACTGTAGTCGTGTAGATAAGGTTGAGGAACTGGCAGAGTACGCAATCATCGAGATGCTCGTATGCCATCGTGAAGTGGCCAGAGTGATGGACATGGTGGGCGCACTCCTCGCAGTCGTTGGCATAATCTGCCATGGGTCGGTGCCGGTGTACGGAGGAGAGCATCATCATCGATACGAATATCGACAATAATAGCCATGCTGATGTTACTCTTTTTCTCTGTCTCTTCATTTTTCGGTGCAAAGTTACATATTATTCCAAAAATATTTGTATCTTTGCACCAAAATATTACGAGTATGGCACTGAATCTGAACAAGAATCTGAAACTCTACTACTCCATCAAGGAAGTGGCGAAGATGTTTGATCTCAACGAGAGTACATTGCGCTATTGGGAACAGGAATTCCCTTTCCTGAAGCCCAAGACAACTGGGCCAGCCAAAGTCCGCCAGTATCAGGATAAGGATATTGAGGAGATAAGGCTGATTCATAACCTTGTGAAAGTGCGTGGCTTTAAACTGGCTGCAGCACGAAAGATTCTGTCGCAGAACCGAAAAGGTGCCGACAAAAAAGCTGACGTATTGGAGTCGCTGTTGATCGTCAAGACAGAGCTTCAGGCTCTGAAGAAGCAACTCGACTACCTGCAATAAGAAATGAAAAGCCTCCCGATCGGGAGGCTTTTTGTATTACATGATTTCTGAGATCTCCTTAAGATCGGCAATCTTCTTCAGGTTGTTGATGATCTTCTTGACATCCTCGCGGTCGTGGACACGCAATTCGATGCTGCCATCGAAGATTCCGTCCTCACAGGTGATGAGAATCTTGTGGATGTTGACATTCATCTGCGAGGAGATGATCTGTGTGATCTCGTTGAGCAATCCCACGCGGTCGATGCCTCCCAGACGGATGGTAGCATCGAAGAAAAGAATCTTGTGCATGTCCCACTTGATGTCGAGAATGCGATTACCGAAACTTGATTTCAGTTTAGCCGCCACCGGACAAGCCCGCTTGTGGATCTCAATCTGGTTCTTGTTGTTGATATAACCGAGGGCATCGTCACCGGGAATCGGGTGACAACAGCCTTGGAACTTATATTGATTGATATTCTCCTCGGAGAGGAAAACGGGTTTCTTGCGGTTGAACTTCTCCGGAACGATAAAGAGTTCCTGTTTAGTGCTTTCTTCCTTCTTTTTCTTATTGACAAACGGCACATATTTCAACCATCCCGTCTGATTGTCATTGTCCTTCTGCTTTCCGTTAAGTTTATCGACATCTTTCTCGCCCAGGAGCACAATCTTCTCACCGATAGCGAGGAAGAACTCATTCCGCTTGGTATAGTCGTGGAAGTCGGCCAGTTGGTCAGCCAGTGCGACGCTGGGTTCAAAACCGTTCTTCTGGAGGAAGGCGTTGAAGATCTCCTCACCCTTTCGCTGGATCTCACGGTTGTCACGTCGCAGGATGGCCTGGATCTTTGCCTTCGCCTTCGCAGTAGAGACGAAATTGATCCACGATGGACTGACATGCTGTGACTTCGACGTGAGGATCTCCACCTGATCACCGCTCTGAAGCTTATGGGAGAGGGGCACCAGTTTGTGGTTTACCTTGGCGCCGATGCAGTGACTTCCGAGGAAGGTGTGGATGGTAAAGGCAAAGTCGAGGGCCGTACAGCCAGCTGGCATCGTACGGATCTCACCTTTTGGCGTGAAGACAAAGATCTCGCTGGCAAAGAGGTTCAGTTTGATGGTATCGAGGAAGTCCATAGCATCGGGCTGAGGGTCGTCTAGAATCTCCTTGATGGTGCGAAGCCAGTCGTTCAGTTCATTCTCGTCCTCAGTATACTCCTCCTCTACACCGTCCTTGTATTTCCAATGGGCAGCAAACCCCTGTTCGGCAATCTCGTCCATACGGTCAGAACGAATCTGAACCTCTATCCATCGTCCCTGCTTCGACATCAGGGTGACATGGAGCGCCTGGTAGCCATTGGCCTTCGGCTGGGAGAGCCAGTCACGCAGACGGTCGGGGTGCGACTTGTAGATCTTCGAGATGGCCACGTAGATCTTGAAGCACTCGTTGACCTCCTCTTCACGCACTTTGGGAGTGAAGATAATACGTACGGCCAGGATGTCGTAGATCTCCTCAAAGGTGACGTGCTTGTTCTGCATCTTGTTCCAGATGGAGTAGGGACTCTTTACGCGTTCCTTAATCTCATACTGGATACCCATCTGTTTCAGGGCTTCCTCAATAGGATTGGTAAACTGTGTGAACAGTTCGTCACGTGAGGCACGGGTAGATTGGAGTTTGGCTTCGATGGCCGCAAATTCGTCGGGATGCTCAAATCTGAAACTGAGGTTCTCTAGTTCCGACTTGATCTTATTCAGTCCCAGACGGTTAGCCAGTGGTGCATAGATATACAGGGTTTCACCGGCAATCTTGTATTGTTTGTTGGCGGGTTGCGAGTCGAGTGTTCGCATGTTATGCAGACGGTCGCAGATCTTAATCAGGATCACACGAATGTCATCACTCATGGTGAGCAGCAGCTTCTTGAAGTTCTCTGCCTGGGCAGAAGCCTGTTCACCGAAAATACCTCCTGAGATCTTCGTTAGACCGTCAACAATCTGGGCAATCTTTGATCCGAAGATATTCTCGATATCCTCAACGGTGTAGTCGGTATCTTCCACCACATCATGGAGCAGGGCGGAACAGATACTCGTCGAACCGAGTCCAATCTCTGAACAGGCGATCTGGGCTACGGCAATGGGGTGCATGATATAGGGCTCACCCGACAGACGGCGCACACCTTTATGTGCCTGACGGGCAAAGTTGAAGGCTTTAGTGATGAGATCGACCTTCTTCCTGTGGCGCGAAGCCAGATAATCGCTCAGTAATTTCTGAAACGCGTCGTTAATGAGTTTGTCATCAGCCTCTTCAATGGCTTTCTGTTCATCTACATCCATACCATTCCCTCCCTTATGTTGTTCAAGCTATTTGACTCTTAGCTTTTTGCCCGCTTGGATATTATTACCCTTAATACCGTTCAATTTCTTCAGTTTGGCTACTGTCGTGCCGTTACGCTTGGCGATTTCAGAGAGGGTCTGTCCTCTCTTGATGGTCACCGATGTGCCCCTGGAGGCAGAGCTCCTTGAACTGCGGGCGTTTCTGATGCTTCGTGAACTGCGACGGCCTGTTCTGCGGTTATAGGCACTGCGACGGCTTCGCGAGAAGGTAGGCACATCATCGTTCACATCCACTACAGCCCGTTTGGTCAGGAACTCACTGACACGGTAGTTATAGACGGAGTCTTCGTGGTCGATGAACTTGCCAATGTCACTAGCGCTCATCTTAATAGCCGACGGCTTGGTCAAACCTGGTACAAGGTCATGGCGATATTCCGGGTTCAGTGCGCGCAACTGCTCAATATCAATGCCTAAGGCACCGGCAATCTGTCCCAGATGGACATTCTTGGCAACGACAACGGTGTCTGTCTGCATAGGCAGTTTGGACGTCATCGGACAGATGTCGTGTTCGCAATAATAGGTCATGATATAATTGGCAGCAATGAATGCTGGTACATAACCGCGGGTTTCTGCGGGCAAATAAGGGTATAACTGCCAATAATCCTTATCTTCAGCAGTAATCGGGTCGTCTTCCGTGCGCCCTTTCGATGCCCGATAGCGCTGGATGGCCTTCTTGATATTCTGTGGTCCACAGTTATAGGCTGCAATCACCAGGTTCCAGTCGCCAAAGACTTTATAGAGATCTTTCAGCAGATGGGCTGCAGCATAAGAGGCTTTCACCGGGTCGCGACGCTCATCAACCAGTGAGTTGATGGTAAGACCATATTGTTTAGCAGTGGCTGGCATGAACTGCCACAGACCTCCTGCACCAACACGAGACACAGCTTTCGGGTTCAGCGCCGACTCAATGACAGGGAGGTATTTCAGTTCCAGAGGTATCTGATAGGCTTCGAGTGCCTCTTCAAAGATGGGGACATAGAAATTGAACGCTCCCAACATATAACTGACGGAGTAGCGCAACCGTCCGGCATAGCGGTCGATGAAACGCTGTACGATATCATTATAAGCTAGTTCCATCACCGAGGGGATGCGCTGCAGACGCTCGATATAAACCTCCTTGGGGTAGGTGGGATTCTCGCTCTTCATCTCGCAGTCGCCTGGTGTAGCCAGATAGTTCTTCGACATATAGAGGTTCATCAGACTGTCGAGATCATAGGTCATGGCCTCAGGGAACTCGATGACCTCCTCATTGCCATCCTTGTCGGTAACGGCAATCTCGTCTTCAATCCTTACGTCGGTAATCTCTTCATCTTCCTCATCCACTTCCTCTTCTTCGCTTTCGATGTCAATCTCATCCTCGTCGATGACCACCTGGGCATTCAGAGATAAGGGCATAAAGGTAAACAGGCAAAAGGGTAGAAACCATTTTACCAACCAAGTCACTTGTTTCTGTCGTATGTTCGATAATTGTGTCATATCTTATTTGTTAATTAAAAATTTAAGCTGCACTGCAGTCCTACTGACGAACCATCAAGGATGTTCCCGGAGGAACGGTTGCTGATAATGGCGGGCTCAACCTTCAGACTTAAGTCTTTGGATATGTCGAACTCCGAGAGTTCTGCGTCAACATAGGCATCAATCACTGAGAGTGCATAGACCCCAAGCATGCAGAAGAAACTCAGGTCGCGCCAACGACGATATTTATCCTTTCGTTTTTTGAAGATATTCTCGTATTGTTTGGCATTTCTTTCTGTAATCTGCATACCAAGATGCAGGAACTGGTTGTAACTCTGCGTGCTCGGGTCGTCGTCCACCAGGTCGAGATATGCTTGGGAGTAGTCGATATACATGGAATTGTTCCAACTCATGGCATAAATACAACCCATAAACCCACCATACACCAGCGGTAACTTCCAATACTTGCGGTTGTAGATCTGTCCGCCACCAGGAATGACCAGTGCCAGCCACAGGGCCTTCTTGGGATCCGGTCTCCAGGTAGACCAGTCTCTCTTGGGAATCTTCAACTCCATTCTTTTATCCACAACTTTCATCAGACTGTCGGTTGTGAGTGTGATTGTGCTGTCTGCACTCAGTGTGAACGGGTCGTCGCATAATGTGAACGTACTGTCTGCACTCAGTGTAAATGTGGTATCAACAGGTAGGGTAAGTACACTGTCGATAACCATCTCCGTCTGGGCGATGCTCTGGCAAATACCCGTCAGAAACAGGAAAATGCCTGTGAGGGATGCCCTTATCAATGTTTTGATGTCGCGTCTCAATGCTTAGCCTTTCAACTTGTCAATGACATTCATAACCCATTCCAGTTCTTCCTCGTTGGCGAAAGGGATGCTGATCTTTCCCTTTCCCTGTGGAGAACATGTCATCTGCACCTTGACCTTGAAGAGGTCCGACAGACGGTCTCTCAGGATGGAATACTCCAAGGGCAGTTGTGAATTGGGAGACACAGACCTTTTAACAGACTGCAGGTTCTGGCCATTCTTGAGCATCTGTACCATCTCCTCCACCTTGCGTACGGAGTAACCGTTCCGCTGAATTTCCTTGAAGAGTTTCAGCTGGGCAGAGGGACTTTCCAATGACAGCAGGGCGCGGGCATGACCCATATCCATCTCCTTATTCTTCAGGGCCATCTGGATCTGTGCAGGTAGTTTCAACAGACGGAGGTAGTTCGTAATCGAAGTGCGGCTCTTGCCAACACGTTCGGAAATACGCTCCTGTGTCATACCTGTTGTTTCCGACAGATGCTGGTAGGCCAGGGCAATCTCTATGGCGTTCAGATCCTCACGCTGGATATTCTCGACAAGGGCCATCTCCATGATGTTGTCGTCAGCAGCGGTCCTGATATAGGCAGGGATTGTTTTAAGACCTGCCATCTGCGATGCTCTCCAACGACGCTCGCCAGCGATAATCTGGTATTTCCCGTCAGGCATCTGTCGCAGTGTAATAGGCGTGATAATACCTATCTCATGAATACTGGCAGCAAGTTCTTTTAGGGCTCCTTCGTCGAATTCCCTTCGAGGCTGATTAGGATTGGATTCTATCAGATTTATGGCAATTTCATTGAGATTCGACGTTCCTTGCGTCTGAATATCGCCTGTGTCAATAAGTGCATCTAGTCCACGTCCTTTTCCGGAGCCAATATTGTCAAGGCCCCTGCCAAGGACATTGCGGTCATATTTCTTTTTTACGGCCATAGCTTTGATCGTTTATTTGTTTTTGTGGATGATTTCTTTGGCGAGTGCCAGGTGGTTCTTGCTGCCTGTTGAGTCTGCATCGTACAGGATAACGGGTAGTCCGTGACTGGGTGCCTCAGACAGTTTGACGTTACGCTGGATGACGGTCTTGAACACCAGCTCCTGGAAATGGCGCTTTACTTCGTCGTAAATCTGATTGGCAAGGCGCAGACGACTGTCGAACATTGTCAGCAGGAAACCTTCAATCTCCAACCGTGGATTCAATTTGTTCTTGATAATCTTAATTGTGTTGAGCAACTTGCTGATACCTTCAAGGGCAAAGTATTCACACTGTACTGGAATAATCACGGAGTCGGCAGCTGTCAAAGCATTGACGGTGATGAGACCCAGTGACGGAGAACAGTCGATGAGGATATAATCGTATTCCTCACGAATCGGATCCAACAGTTTCCTGATGATCTTCTCTCGGTCGTTGAGGTTTAACATCTCAATTTCTGCGCCCACCAGATCAATATGACTGGGAATGATGTCCAATCCCTCGATGTCAGTCGTATAAACGGCCTCGTGAACATCTGTCTGATTGATGATGCATTCGTATAGCGAGCACTCCACTTCGGTGATATTTACGCCCAGACCACTGGAAGCGTTAGCCTGCGGGTCTGCATCTACCACTAATACTGTTTTTTCTAACGTAGCGAGTGAGGCGGCCAGGTTGATAGTCGTCGTCGTTTTTCCTACACCGCCTTTTTGGTTTGCTAAAGCAATAATCTTACCCATTTGAATCTAACTATTCTTAATAAAAATGAGAAATTTGTGCGCAAAGTTACAAATTTCCGATGAGAAATCGATTCATTTAAACCTTTTTTCGTACTTTTGCAGTCAAAACATTCATATTTTATGGAAATTAAACGACCATTATTGCTCATTTCCAACGATGACGGCTATCAGGCAAAGGGTATCAACAGCCTTATAGAGATGTTGTCAGACTATGGTGATATCATCGTTTGTGCGCCGGAATCAGCATGTAGTGGGTTCTCTTGTGCTTTTTCGGCTACCACCCCTTTGCGACTTCGTCTGCGAGAAAAAAGGGATGGTGTTGAGGTGTGGTCATGTAACGGCACCCCTGTGGATTGCGTGAAGATGGCTCTGGCGGAGATCGTTCCCAGAAAGCCTGATATGGTTATCGGTGGCATTAATCATGGTGACAATGCTTCGGTCAATGTGCATTACAGTGGTACGATGGGGGTGACTATTGAGGGCTGCATGAAGTATATCCCTTCTGTGGCCTTCTCTCTCTGCGACCATCGGGAAGATGCCGATTTCGAACCTTTACGCCCCCTGATACGAAACATCACAAAAAGGGTACTCCAAGAAGGTCTGCCAATTGGTACCTGCCTGAATATAAACTTCCCCTTGGTGGAAACCTATAAAGGAGTGCGTGTCTGCAGGATGGCAAAGGGTACGTGGGCAAATGAAGTAACACAATGCCATCATCCCCGGGGTTACGACTATTGGTGGATGGTGGGACACTATACGAACGACGAACCCGATGCTGAAGATACTGACAATTGGGCATTGTCGCACGGTTATGTTGCCATTACCCCCACACAGATAGACGTAACGTCCTATTCTGCTATGGGTATAATCGAGGCTTGGAATCTATGAAGTATTATCTGATAGCAGGAGAAGCTTCGGGCGACCTTCATGCCTCCCGCTTGATGAGATCATTGAAAGGTGTTGACAAAGACGCAGAATTCCGTTTCTTTGGCGGAGACCTGATGAAGGCTGAGGGCGGTACATGTGTGCGACATTATAAAGAATTGGCGTATATGGGTTTTATACCTGTCTTACTCCACCTGCCCACCATCCTTGGCAACATGAAGATGTGTAAAGAGGACATTGCCAGTTGGTATCCTGATTGTGTGATTCTTGTCGATTATCCTGGCTTTAACCTGAGTATCGCTAAATATGTAAAATCGAGGACAAAGATTCCTGTCTATTATTATATCTCTCCGAAGATTTGGGCCTGGAAAGAGTACCGCATTAAAAGTATCAAACGTGATGTAGACGAACTCTTCTCCATTCTACCCTTTGAAGTGGATTTCTTTGAGAAGAAGCATCATTTCCCCATTCACTATGTTGGTAACCCTACGGCAGACGAAGTACGGGAATTCTTACAATCTTCTCCAATGAAGAACCGTGAACCGGTTATCGCTTTGCTCGCGGGATCGAGAAGACAAGAGATTAAGGATAATCTGCCTGCCATGATGGAGGCCGTGAAACCATATATGAAGGATTATAGGATTGTGCTTGCCGGTGCACCGGGAATCGAGCCAGCCTATTACGACACTTTTATTCAAGGTAGTGGTGTGGAGATTGTCTATAACCAGACCTATCCATTGTTGTCCAAAGCCCATGCCGCTTTGGTTACAAGTGGTACGGCTACTTTGGAAACGGCTCTTTTCAACGTGCCACAGGTCGTGTGTTATGAGACTCCCATCCATAAAGTAGTAGCCTTCTTCAGAAAACATATCATTCACGTGAAGTATGTATCCTTGGTAAATCTTATTGCCGATAATGAGGTGGTGACAGAACTGGTGGCAGATTCCTTTTCTGTGGATAACATCCGCAAGGAACTAGGGAAGATCCTTGATGGGCCAGCCCGAGAAACAGTGTTCCACGGCTATGATGAGGTACGACGACGCCTAGGGGAGGAAAAGGCTTCCGATAATGCTGCAACAATCATGTTTAATTTATTAAAGAATCGACCAAAATGAACAAGTTTTTAATTTTGCTTGGTTTTGACTCTGCAAAACACTCCGTGAGAGTGGAAATGATGGCAGGTCTGACTACGTTTCTGACTATGTCCTACATCCTTGCCGTCAATCCGCTGATTCTTGGAGAAACAGGTATGGACAAGGCTGCATTGTTTTCTGCTACCGTTGTATCAGCCGCCATCGCCACCCTTATCATGGCTTTTTATGCAAAGTTGCCATTTGCACTAGCCACAGGAATGGGGCTTAACGCCTTTTTTGCCTATACCCTCGTGTTGGTGATGGGCTATAGTTGGCAACAGGCTCTCGCTGCCGTTTTTGTGGAGGGTGTTGTCTTCATCTTGCTGACGGTATTCAAGGTCCGTGAGGCTATTGTCAATGCCATACCGCTGAACCTGCGTTATTCTATCTCTGTAGGAATTGGTCTCTTCATTGCCTATATTGGTCTGAAGAATGGTGGCTTGATCATCGCCAATGACTCCACGATAACTTCACTTGGCCCTTGGACACCTACTTCTCTGGTGGCCATATGCGGTATCTTGGTTGCTGCCATCCTGATGACGCTCAAGGTTCATGGGGCGCTATTCTATTCGATTATTGCCATGACACTCGTTGGCATTCCTTTTGGTGTGACACATATTCCCGAGGGGTTCACGATTGTCAGTCTTCCGGCATCCATGGAACCGATAGCATTCAAACTGGATTTTAGTAGTTTCCTCTCGTTGAATGTGGACTATTATGTTGCTGTGTTTACTTTGCTGTTTATGGATATCTTTGACACGCTGGGCACGCTTATCGGTGCTGCCACGAGTGCTGGTATGACTGATCCGAAAACGGGTAAGATTCAAGGCCTGAATCGCGCACTGATGGCTGATGCTATCGGTACTACCTGTGGTGCTCTTTGTGGAACAAATACTATTACGACCTATGTGGAGAGTACTACCGGCATTGCCGCTGGTGGACGAACCGGCCTGACTGCGTTTACTGTTGCCCTGCTCTTCTTGGCATCCCTTTTCTTCTCCCCTCTGTTCCTGATGATTCCATCTGCAGCAACCACCAGTGCATTAGTGCTGGTAGGTGTCTTGATGATGCGCTCCATCACCCATATCAATTTCGAAGACATGACGGAAATGGTGCCCTGTTTCGTCACCATTGTGATGATGCCGTTTACGGCCAGCGTCTCAGAGGGTATCGTGCTCGGTATGCTCTCCTTTGTGCTGATCAAGGCGCTGACAGGACGATATAAAGAGGTTTCTGTTGTGATGTATGTGCTGTCTGCATTCTTTGTACTGAAATGTATCATTCCTTTATTATAATATAAATGTATAAATACGATACCATTATGAAAAAAATCTTTTCCATCGCGTTGCTAACTATAGCAGTCCTTACAGTAAACGCACAGAACATTCAAATCCATTATGATTTTGGTCGTAACATCTATTCCGACGAACAACCAGACCGCCAGAAGGTGACCGTTACCTTGGAGCAGTTTAAAGCCGATAAATGGGGATCTTGGTACTATTTCGTTGACCTAGATCTCAGCCGTAAGTTTATGCGTAGTGTCTATACCGAGATCTCGCGAGAGGTTAATGTTGGCAAAAATTCCCCCTTTGCTGTCCATGTTGAGTATGATGGCGGCCTGTATCATGTGATAGGGAGTTTTCAGCATGCAGGTTTGATTGGTGGTGCTTACAACGGTCATAATGCCGACTTCTCGAAGACCTGGTCCGTGCAGATGCTCTACAAGCGTTTCTTCAAGAGCTACGAAGGCACCTCTGCATACAATAGTGTTCAGCTGACTGGCGTGTGGGGCCTGAACTTTGGCAAGAACTTCACATTCTCTGGTTTTATCGATTTCTGGCGTGGTGAAAATGCCGATGGTCATGGACAACTCGTCATTCTTTCTGAACCCCAGTTCTGGTATAATGTTACACCAAACCTCAGCTTAGGTTCCGAGATAGAAATCAGTAATAATTTTATTGCTAACATGAAAGCAGGAAGTGACAAGACCTTCTTCGTCAATCCTACAGTGGCACTTAAATGGAACTTTTAGGAATATAAAGTAATGACTCAAGAATTATCTGCTTCCAGAAAAACGATTGTGGGAGTCCAGTTCCTGTTTGTAGCCTTTGGCTCTACAGTGCTGGTGCCGCTGCTTGTCGGCCTTGACCCCTCTGCCGCACTGTTCACCGCAGGTATCGGTACATTAATCTTCCATCTTGTTACTAAGGGGATGATCCCCATCTACTTAGGCTCCAGTTTTGCCTTCATAGCTCCGATTATCTCTGCCTCGCAACAGTGGGGTATGATGGGTACGATTGCTGGTATCTCCGGCGTGGCACTGGTTTACTTTATCATGTCGGCCCTCATCAAGTGGCAAGGTCGCAAAGTCATTGACCGTCTTTTCCCACCTGTAGTCATTGGTCCTGTGATTATCCTTATTGGTCTGTCGCTGTCGCCTGCCGCCGTGAATATGGCTAAGGAGAATTGGCTGTTGGCTTTTATCTCACTCATCGCGGCAATCATTGTGCTCGTCTTTGCTAAGGGCTTGGTAAGGCTCGTGCCCGTTATCATTGGTATCATTACAGGTTATATCGTGGCACTTTGCATGGGGCTTGTCGATCTCAGCGCTGTCAGTTCCGCCCCGTGGTTTGCCTTGCCGCCGATGTTGGCTCATTTACAATTGCCGCAGTTTGCCTGGGAACCATTTGTGTTCATGATTCCCGTGGCCATCGCACCAGTGATTGAACATATCGGTGATGTGTATGTTGTCAGTGCCGTGGCTGATAAGGACTTTGTGAAGGATCCAGGCCTGCATCGTACCATGCTCGGTGACGGTCTTGCTTGTCTCTTTGCCTCTTTCGTGGGTGGCCCTCCTGTTACGACTTACTCCGAGGTGACAGGTGCCATGCAGATTACGCGGGTGACCCATCCGCAGGTGATTCGCATCGCTGCATTTACAGCTGTCATATTCTCCGTCATCGGCAAATTGTCGGCTCTGTTACAGAGCATCCCGCAGGCCGTACTTGGCGGTATCATGTTGCTGCTCTTCGGTTCCATCGCCTCGGTGGGCGTGCAGAACCTTATTAATAATAAGGTGGACCTGAATCAGACACGTAATATTATCATCGTCTCAGTGACGTTGACGATGGGTATTGGTGGTGCGATATTGTCATTTGGATCTTTCTCCATAAGTGGTATCGGATTATCCGCGGTGATTGGTGTCTTACTCAATCTCCTCCTTCCTAAGGCAAAAGAGGCTGAACAATAGTTCAACCTCTTTTTATTTAGATATGCAGACCGTTTTCAATAACGATTTGCCGCATGTTCTTCAACAGGTCGCTGGCGAAGATAAAATCTGTTAGCCGTTTGTTGTCCGATCCCATGATCTGACTGCTTTCTCCCTGCCAGGCCTTTTCGCCTTCATAGATAAAAATAATGTTCTCACCAATGCCCATCACGGAGTTCATGTCGTGGGTGTTGATGATCGTTGTCATGTTAAATTCCTTAGTAATGCTCTGCAACAATCCGTCGATGACAAGTGAGGTCTTGGGGTCCAATCCTGAGTTGGGCTCATCGCAGAACAGGTATTTGGGGTTCAATGCGATGGCACGGGCAATGGCTACGCGCTTCTGCATACCACCGGATATCTCGCCGGGGAACTTCTCGTCGGCATCCTTCAGGTTGACGCGCTCCAAACATTCCTGGGCACGACGGATGCGCTCTCTGAGAGTCATAGAGGAAAACATGTCCAGGGGGAACATCACGTTTTCGAGTACTGTCATCGAGTCGAAAAGGGCTGCACTCTGGAAGATCATGCCCATCTCACGGCGCATCATTACCTTTTCGTGTTTTGACATACCTACGAAGTCACGACCGTCGTAGAGTACTTGTCCTTTGGTAGGCTCCAGAAGACCAACGAGATTCTTCATCAGCACCGTCTTGCCCGAGCCGCTCTGACCGATAATCAGGTTGGTCTTCCCGTCTTCGAAGGTGGTGCTGATATCCTTCAGCACATCCTTGTCCTCAAAACTTTTATATAGGTTCTTTACTTCAATCATGACAGGAGCTGGGTTAGGAATACATCACTGAACAGGATAAGGGCACTCGAGGATACGACGGCATCGGTACTGGCCTTGCCCACATTGACAGAACCACCCTCCACTGTGTAGCCAAAGAAAGCAGGCACACTGGAGATGATAAAAGCAAAGAACAAACTCTTGATGATGCTCATCCACACAAACCACGATTTGAAATCGTGCTGCAGACCTAATGTCAGATCGTCGGGAGGCAGCACATGTCCGATATAGGCTGTGCCGTATGCTCCTACGATACCCATGGCGGAGGAGAAGATCACCAAGAACGGCATGATGGTGATCATGCCTGCTATCTTCGGCAGAATCAGGTAACTGGCGGAGTTCACTCCCATGATCTCAAGGGCGTCAATCTGTTGTGTCACCCGCATTGTGCCGATCTCCGAGGCGATGTTCGAACCCACCTTTCCTGCCAGAATCAGACACATGATAGAACTGGAGAACTCCAGCAGCATGATCTCGCGGGTGGTGTATCCGCTTACCCACCGGGGCATCCAGGGACTTTGGATGTTTAACTTCATCTGGATGCAGATTACAGCACCGATGAAGAAAGAGATAAGAAGGACAATGCCGATGGAGTTGACACCTAACTGAGCCATCTCCTTTACATACTGCTTGAAGAACATCCTCATCCGCTCTGGACGTGAGAATGTACGCCCCATCAGCATCAGATATTGACCAAAGGTGGTCAGCCATTTTTGTATCAACATTCTTAATTATATGTAATTTGGTTGCAAAATTACAAAATTATTTCGTAACTTTGCATCCAAATAGGAAAAAATGGAAGAAAATCAGGAAAATGAGCGACTAGTACTCCGTACAGAAGGGCTGGTGAAACGCTATGGCAAGCGTACGGTGGTTAACGATGTTAGCTTCGATGTGAAGCAAGGTGAGATCGTGGGATTGTTAGGGCCGAATGGTGCTGGCAAGACCACCTCTTTCTATATGACTACAGGACTGATTGTGCCTAATGGCGGACACATCTATCTCGGTAACGAGGAGGTGACGAAATACCCTGTTTATAAGCGTGCCCGTGCAGGCATCGGCTATCTGGCACAGGAGGCCAGCGTGTTTCGCAAGATGAGTGTCGAGGACAATATCCTCTCAGTGCTGGAGATGACGGGGAAACCGCGTGATTATCAGTTGAATAAGTTGGAGGAGTTGATTGGCGAATTTCGTCTGAACAAGGTGCGCAAGAATAAAGGTGACCAACTTTCAGGAGGTGAGCGTCGTCGTACGGAGATTGCCCGTTGCCTGGCCATAGAGCCGAAGTTCATCATGCTTGACGAACCCTTTGCAGGTGTCGATCCCATCGCCGTGGAGGATATCCAGCAGATCGTCTGGCATCTGAAATACCGTAACATTGGCATTCTCATTACCGACCATAACGTGGACGAGACACTTGCCATTACCGATCGCGCCTACCTTTTGTTTGAAGGTCGTATCCTGTTCCAGGGCACTCCAGAGGAACTGGCTGCCAATAAAATTGTGCGTGAGAAATACCTCACAGAGTCGTTCGAGCTCCGCAAGAAAGACTTCCAAATGTTGGAGTCAGAGCGTGGCTCGAATGTTAATTTATGAAAATTCTTAGGCGCTTTCGGTTTTTATGCGTACTTTTGCACCTCAAAAATTCAATAGTATATATTATAAGGTATAAAAGACGATGAAAATTACATTTGATTGCCCTGATAAGATTAATGGTCTGTTGACTATGACCATTGAGGCTGCAGACTATCAGGATCAGGTCGAGAAGACTCTGAAGAATTATCGCAAGAAGGCTCAGGTACCTGGCTTCCGTCCGGGTATGGTTCCCATGGGGATGATTAAGAAACAGTATGGCGCTGCCGTAAAAGTTGACGAGATCAATAAACTCATGGGTGAAAAGCTGTATGAATACATTCATGAGAACAAGATTCAGATGCTTGGCGAACCCCTTCCCAATCAGGAGAAGCAGAAGCCACAGGATATTGAGAATGATGGTACACTCGAGTTCGTGTTTGACATTGCCGTGGCTCCTGAGATCAAGGCTGAACTGACTTCAAAGGACAAGATTGACTACTATGCCATCAAGGCCGACGATAAGCTCATCGACGACCAGGTGCAGATGTACGCTTCTCAGGCTGGCGAGTTCGTGAAGGCCGATGTGTTCAGTGGAAACGATACGATCACGGGTGATATGCGTGAGCTCGATGAGAAAGGTAACACAAAGGAAGGTGGTATCACCACTGAGGGCGCTATGGTAATGCCCGCTTATATCAAGGCCGATGACCAGAAGAAACTGTTCGATGGCGCAAAGCCCGGCGATATCATTACCTTCAACCCGAAGAAGGCTTATCCCGATAATGATGCTGAGGTGGCTGCCCTGTTGAAGGTGCAGAAAGACGACGTGAAGGATCTGAACTCTGATTTCAGCTATCAGATTACGGAGATTCGTCACTTTGAGCCCGCTGCAGTTGATCAGAAACTGTTCGATCGTGTGTTTGGCGAGGGAACAGTGAAGGATGAGAAAGGTTTCCGTGAGAAGATTGCCGAGACCATCGCTCCCCAGTTGCAGCAGAACAGCGACTATAAGTTTATGCTCGATGTACGTGCGTATCTGGAGAAGAAGGTCGGTGACCTGCAGTTCCCGGAGGCTCTGTTGAAGCGTGTCATGCTGCAAAACAATAAGGACAAGGGTGCAGACTATGTGGAGAAGAACTTCGAGGGAAGCATCAAGGAGTTGAAATGGCACCTCATTAAGGAGCAGATCGTTGCCGCTAATAATATTAAGGTGGAAGACGATGACCTGAAGAATGTTGCCAAGGAGGCCATCCGTGCACAGTTCGCCCAGTACGGTATGAGCAATATACCCGATGACGTGCTGGAAAACTACGCTGAAGAGCAGCTGAAGAAGCGCGAGAACATCGAGAATTTTGTGGATCGTGCTATCGACTTGAAATTGACAGAAACACTCAAAAACGTAGTGAAACTGAATCAAAAAGAAGTCACTTTGGCCGACTTCAACAAGCTGATGCAAGAAAAATAAGTATTTTTAGGAAAAAATAACCCCTAATATTGAGAGGTTATCGACTTTTTTGATTATCTTTGTGTCCCAATCACAAGATAAAAAGGTCGATGACCTCTTTTGTATGTAAAAAAAGAAAGGTAGAAAGATATGAAAAATGACTTTAGAAAATATGCTACTCAGCATTTAGGTATGGATGGCTTGACGCTCGACGATGTGATGAAGGCGCAGGCACAGTATTTGAACCCGTATATCCTCGAAGAGCGTCAGTTGAACGTGACGCAGATGGATGTGTTCTCAAGACTGATGATGGACCGCATCATCTTCCTCGGCACGCAGATAGACGATTATACTGCTAATACGCTGCAGGCTCAGTTGCTTTACCTCGACTCAGTGGATAGCGGTAAGGACATCTCCATCTATATCAACTCTCCTGGCGGTAGTGTCACAGCAGGACTGGGCATCTATGATACCATGCAGTTTATCTCAAGCGATGTGGCGACTATCTGTACGGGTATGGCAGCCTCGATGGGTGCCGTGCTCCTCGTAGCCGGTACGGAGGGCAAGCGCTCGGCACTGCCTCACAGTCGGGTGATGATTCATCAGCCACTTGGTGGCGTGCAGGGACAGGCCTCAGATATCGAGATCGAGGCCAAGGAGATCCTCAAGTTTAAGAAAGAGTTGTACACCATTATCTCCGATCATTCTCATACGCCATACGAGAAAGTGTATGCCGACTCTGACCGTAACTATTGGATGACGGCCGAAGAGGCGAAGGAATATGGTATGATCGATGAAGTACTTACCCGGAAGAAATAGGATTGAATGAAGAAAGTTTGCAGTTTCTGCGGAAGAAGTGAACGGGAAGTGCGCTTGCTGATAACGGGTATCAACGGCTATATCTGTGAGAATTGTGCTGAACAGGCATTCCATATTGTGCAGGAAAACCTGACTGACAATACGGCTAAGTCTGCAGCAAAGGGTAAATATCAGCAGAAGAAAGTACCTAAGCCTAAGGAGATCAAGGAATTCCTCGACCAGTATGTCATCGGACAGGACGAGGCAAAGCGCTACCTGTCTGTGGCCGTATATAACCACTATAAGCGTCTGCAGCAGGTTGGTGGCGACGATGGGGTTGAGATCGAGAAGAGTAACATTATTATGGTCGGCTCTACAGGTACGGGAAAGACCTTGCTGGCCCGTACGATAGCCAAGCTCCTTGACGTGCCTTTTACTATCGTTGACGCAACGGTATTCACAGAGGCAGGCTACGTGGGAGAGGATGTGGAAAGTATCTTGTCGCGCCTGTTGCAGGTGGCCGACTATGATGTGGAGGCTGCTCAGCGTGGCATTGTCTTCATCGACGAGATAGATAAGATAGCCCGTAAGAGCGATAACCCCTCTATTACTCGTGATGTAAGTGGTGAGGGTGTACAGCAGGGGTTGCTGAAACTCCTGGAGGGTACGATGGTAAATGTGCCGCCTAAGGGTGGGCGCAAGCATCCCGATCAGGATTACATCCATGTGGATACCCGTAACATCCTGTTTATCTGTGGCGGTGCTTTCGACGGTATAGAACGGAAGATTGCTCAGCGCCTGAATACCCATGTGGTGGGTTATAATTCTGTTCAGAATGTTAGAAAAATTGATAAGGCCGACTTGATGAGATACGTACAGCCGCAGGATCTGAAGTCTTTCGGTCTGATTCCCGAGATTATCGGACGTTTGCCTGTTCTTACCTATCTGAACCCGCTCGACAGGGCTGCCCTGGAGCGCATCCTGACAGAACCGAAGAACTCTATCATCCGACAGTATCAGAAACTGTTCGAGATGGATGGGGTGGAGTTGTCTTTCTCCAAGGAAGCACTTGATGCCATGGTTGACAAAGCGGTGGAATTCAAGTTGGGCGCCCGAGGACTGCGCTCCATTGTGGAAAATGTCATGATGGATTCCATGTTCGATATGCCGTCAAAGAGAGTTAAGAAATTTGAGGTAACGGGCGACTATGTGCGTAAGCAGATGGAAAAGTCCTACCTACAGCAATATGAAGCCTAATAACTAAATATTTATGAGCGAAAAGATAAATTTGACCGAAGCCCTTAAGAAGTACTTTGGATTCGACAAGTTCAAAGGCGATCAGGAGCGCATCATCCAGAACCTGCTGGATGGCAACGACACCTTTGTGCTGATGCCGACAGGAGGTGGCAAATCTTTGTGCTATCAGTTACCCTCATTACTGATGGAGGGGACGGCCATTGTTATCTCCCCTTTGATCGCACTGATGAAGAACCAGGTGGATGTGATCTCTAACCTCAGTGAGCATGAGGGTACGGCACATTACCTGAACTCGTCGTTGAACAAGGCGGCCATCGATCAGGTGAAGTCTGATATTCTGGCAGGCTACACCAAGTTGCTGTATGTCGCTCCCGAATCACTGACCAAGGAGGATAATGTTGAGTTCCTGAAATCGGTCAAGATATCCTTCTATGCCATCGATGAGGCCCATTGTATCTCAGAGTGGGGCCATGATTTCCGTCCCGAGTATCGTCGTATCCGTCCGATTATTAATGAGATCGGACAGGCACCGGTGATTGCTCTGACGGCAACGGCGACAGATAAAGTGCGGAGTGATATCAAGAAAAACCTGGGCATAGTAAATGCGACAGAGTTCAAGAGTTCCTTCAACCGTCCGAACCTTTATTACGAGGTGCGTCCTAAGACGAAGGATGTGGATAAGGATATCATCAAGTTCATCAAACAGCATTCCGGAAAGAGTGGCATCATCTATTGTCTGTCCCGGAAAAAGGTGGAGGAACTGGCAGCCATCCTGAAAGCCAACGACATCAGGGCTGCGGCCTATCATGCCGGATTGGATTCCGCCACCCGTACACAGACGCAGGACGACTTCCTGATGGAGAACATCGACGTCATTGTGGCTACCATTGCCTTTGGTATGGGCATCGACAAACCCGATGTGCGTTTTGTGATACATTACGACATCCCGAAGTCGTTGGAGGGCTACTATCAGGAGACTGGTCGTGCAGGCCGTGACGGTGGTGAGGGTATCTGTGTCGCATTCTATTCCAACAAGGACCTGCAGAAACTGGATAAGTTCATGGAAGGCAAACCGGTGGCTGAACAGGATATCGGGCGCCAGTTGCTTGTCGAGACGGCGGCCTATGCAGAGACCAGTGTCTGTCGTCGAAAGATGCTGCTCCATTATTTTGGTGAGGTGTATCCCAAGGACAACTGTGGTAACTGCGACAACTGCTTGCATCCTAAGACGAAGATCGAGGCCAGTGAGCAACTGGTGATAGCCTTGAATGCCATTCTTGCCATCAAGGAGAATTTCCGTTCCGACTATGTCATCGATTTCCTGATGGGAAAAGAAACCGACGAGATCCTGGCTCATCATCATGAGGAACAGGAGCTGTTTGGAGCAGGATCCGATGAGGATGAGAAGATATGGAATCCTGTCATCCGTCAGGCGCTCATTGCCGGTTTCCTGAAAAAGGAGGTCGAGAACTACGGTCTGCTCAAGGTGACGTCGGCAGGCAAGAAGTTCTTGAAGTCGCCCCAGTCGTTTATGATCGTGAAGGATGCTGAGTTCTCCGACGATGACGAGGCGATAGAGCCCGAGGGTGGTATCAGTGCGCTCGATCCCACGCTGAGCGGTATGCTCAGGGATCTGCGAAAGAAGGTCTCGAAGCGTATGGAGCGTCCGCCTTATGTCATTTTCCAGGATGTGTCCTTGGAGCAGATGGCTACCGACTATCCTGTGACACTCGAAGAGCTGAAGAATATCCAGGGTGTCGGTGAGGGTAAGGTGAAACAGCCCTACGCCAAGGAGTTCGTGGATCTGATTAAGAAGTACTGCGAAGAGAATGGTATTGAGCGTCAGGCCGACATGCGTGTCCGTACGGTAGCCAAGAAGTCGATGCTGAAGGTGAAGATCATCCAGAGCATCGACCGTCAGATTGCCCTCGATGATATAGCCACGGCCCAGGGCATAGACTTCGACGAGCTGTTAGATGAGGTGGAGGCTATCGTCTATAGTGGTACCAAACTCAATATCGACTATTTCCTGGAAGAGGTCATGGACGAGGATCATGTTGATGACATCTACGACTATTTCTGTGAATCGGATACCGACAAACTGAACGTTGCCCAGAAGGAGTTGGGCGATGAGTATTCCGAGGACGAGATCCGTCTGGTACGCATCAAGTTCCTTTCGGAAATGGCCAATTAAACGCTATTGAACATTGAAAATTGAAGATTGAAAGTTAAAAAATAACAAGGCTCTGCAAAATCTTCAATCTTCAATGTTCAATCTTCAATACTTTTTTGTACCTTTGCACGCAAATTTATAGAAAGGTATATTTATGGCTTCATTTATTGCAGACAAAATCGTGATGGACGGCCTTACTTTTGATGACGTCCTTTTAATTCCCGCTTATTCTGAGGTTCTTCCCAAAACTGTTGAGTTGAAGACTCTTTTCTCCAGAAATATCCAGTTGAACGTCCCGTTTGTGACGGCGGCTATGGATACGGTCACAGAGTCACAGATGGCCATTGCCATTGCTCGAGAGGGAGGTATCGGTGTTATTCACAAGAATATGTCCATTGAGGAACAGGCTCGTCAGGTGGCTATCGTGAAACGTGCCGAGAATGGTATGATCTACGACCCTGTGACGATTCCCCTGGGCTCAACGGTTGCACAGGCGCTCGAGATCATGTCGGAATATCATATCGGTGGTATTCCCGTGGTCGATGAGGAGAAGCACCTCGTAGGTATTGTGACTAACCGTGACCTGCGTTTCGAGCGTCGTCTGGATCGTCCTGTGGAGGAGATCATGTCGAAGGAGCATCTGGTGACCACTCACCAGCAGACAGATCTGATGGCAGCTGCCGAGATCCTGCAGCAGAACAAGATCGAGAAACTGCCTGTTGTAGATAAGGATAATCGTCTGGTAGGTCTTATCACCTATAAGGACATTACCAAGGCCAAGGATAAGCCCATGGCCTGTAAGGATGAGAAAGGCCGTCTTCGTGTGGCTGCAGGTGTCGGCGTAACCGTTGATACCCTTGACCGCATGCAGGCTCTGGTCGATGCAGGAGCCGATGCAATTGTCATCGATACGGCTCATGGACATTCCAAGTCAGTGATCGAGAAACTGGTTGAGGCTAAGAAGTCATTCCCCAATATCGATATCGTTGTAGGTAACGTGGCCACAGGCGAGGCTGCCAGGATGCTTGTCGAGAACGGTGCTGATGCCGTAAAGGTCGGTATCGGTCCGGGCTCTATCTGTACCACGCGTGTTGTGGCAGGTGTGGGCGTTCCTCAGTTGAGCGCTGTCTATGACGTCTATAGCGCCCTGAAGGGAACGGGTGTTCCCCTGATTGCCGACGGTGGCCTGCGCTACTCTGGCGATATTGTGAAGGCACTTGCTGCCGGTGGCAGTTGCGTCATGATCGGATCGCTCGTGGCAGGTACCGAGGAGAGTCCGGGCGACACGATTATCTACAACGGTCGTAAGTTCAAGAGTTATCGTGGTATGGGCTCCTTGGAGGCTATGGAGCAGAAACATGGTTCTAAGGACCGCTATTTCCAGGGCGACACTCAGGAGGCTAAGAAACTTGTACCCGAGGGTATCGCAGGCCGTGTGCCTTACAAGGGAACGGTTCAGGAGGTGATCTACCAGATGGTCGGTGGCCTGCGCTCAGGTATGGGCTATTGTGGTGCTGCTACGATCGAAAAGCTCCACGATGCCAAGTTTACCCGTATTACCAATGCTGGTGTCAACGAGAGTCATCCGCACGATATCACGATCACCAGTGAAGCTCCTAACTATTCAAGACCAAACGACTGATGAGACATCTGATTCTGACTACTGTTCTCGGACTTGTCGCCACTGCTGCTGTCGCTCAGAGCGATCCTGTGGTGATGACTGTTAACGGAGTTCCCGTAACCCGTTCGGAGTTTGAGTATTCCTATAATAAGAACAACAATGAGGGTGTCATCGACAGAAAGAGCGTTGCCGAGTATGCCGACCTGTATGCCAACTACAAGATGAAGGTGCAGGCTGCCCTCGACGA
>CAMKUA010000026.1:0-31574 GCA_946415825.1 uncultured Prevotella sp.
CTGGCTACCATTGCCGAGCGGGCCGATAGCTATGCTTTCTACTCGGTGGATGTATGGATAAAGTCGATGCCTGTGCTCGTTATCGCAGCTGCGACGCTGGTGGTATTATTAGTGCTTGCCTGGCGCGGCGGACGTACTTATTGCAACACTATCTGTCCTGTGGGAACGATACTCAGCTTCTGTGCTCGTTTCTCATGGTTCAAGATCCGTTTCGATGCCGATAAGTGCAAGAACTGCTCGATGTGCTCGAAGAACTGTAAGGCCGCCTGTATCGACTATAAGACGCATACGGTGGACTACAGTCGTTGTGTGGTGTGTGGCAACTGCATCGACAAATGTAAGTTCGGCGCACTGAAATATACCAACCGGACCGTGAGTGCTGCTACTGCCGATGCTACTAAGGCTGCCAGTCCTGTCGATGCCTCTAAACGCTCGTTCCTCCTGGCCACGGCTATGGCTTCTACAGCTGCCCTTGCCCAGAAGAAGGAGAAACTGATGGACGGCGGCTATGCTGAAATCATCGACAAAGTGGCTCCTCAGCGCCAGACACCGCTGACGCCTCCGGGTTCGCTCTCGATGAAGAATCTATCGACGCACTGTACGGGTTGCCAACTCTGTGTCTCAGAGTGTCCTAATGATGTGCTTCGTCCTTCTACCGACCTGTTACACCTGATGCAGCCTACCATGTCGTACGAACGAGGCTACTGTCGTCCGGAGTGTACGCGCTGCTCTGATGTGTGTCCGGCGGGAGCCATCAAGCCGCTCGATGATCTTGAGAAGTCTTCGATCCAGATCGGCCATGCGGTGTGGATCAAGAAGAACTGTGTTCCTATCACCGATGGTGTGGAGTGCGGCAACTGTGCCCGTCACTGTCCTACCGGTGCCATCGAGATGATTCCTCTGGATGAGAACGACGAGGAGTCGCCCATGATTCCCGCCATCAACGAGGCTGTCTGCATCGGCTGTGGAGCCTGTGAGTATGTGTGTCCGTCGAGACCGTTCTCGGCCATCTTTGTGGAAGGCCATGAGGTGCATAAGATAATTTAGTTGATAGATGAAAGATTATAGTTGATTTTATGAAGGATAAGAATATATCGAGACGTGGGTTCCTGAAGCTCTTCGGAGCAGGAACAGTGGCTACTGCTGCCACTCTGGCTGGCTGTAAGTCGGGCAATAAGGCCGAGCAGCAGGCTGCCGATGAATATAAGAACCAGGTGGAACCGCCGGTAGGACAGATGACTTATCGTGAGGACCCGAAGACTAAAGACAAGGTGTCGATACTTGGTTATGGTATGATGCGCCTGCCAACAAAGGATAGCAGTTCTGCTCGGGAGAGTCAGTCGGAAATCGACCAGGACATGGTGAACCGTCAGATAGATTATGCCATCGAGCATGGCGTGAACTATTTCGATACGTCGCCCGTCTATTGTCAGGGTCAGTCGGAACGCTCCACGGGTATCGCCCTCAGCCGTCATAAGCGCAGTGAGTATCTTGTGGCTACCAAACTATCCAATTTCAATCGTGACTACTGGGCTGCCGACAAGGCTAAGGAGATGTATCACACGTCGCTAAAGGATCTGCAAGTGGACTATCTGGACTATTATCTGCTGCATGCCGTAGGCGGATCGATGGAGGAGTTTAACGGCCGCTATGTAGATAACGGCATGATGGACTACTTGGTAAAGGAGCGCGAGGCTGGTCGTATCCGTCATCTCGGCTTCTCGTTCCATGGCAAGCAGGAGGTGTTTGACGAGGTGATTGCCTTGCACGAGAAATATCATTGGGACTTCGTGCAGATCGAGCTCAACTATCTCGACTGGAACTTTGCCAATGAGATCAGTAATAACAATGTCGATGCCAGCTATCTGTATGACGAGTTGTACAAGCGCGGCATTCCTGCCGTCATCATGGAACCATTGCTGGGAGGACGTCTGGCCAACCTGCCACAGTATCTGGTAAACGACCTGAAGAGTCATGCCCCAGAGAAGAGTGTCGCTTCGTGGGCCTTCCGCTATGCCGGTACCCCGGAGGGCGTTCTTACCGTACTCAGTGGTATGACCTTTATGGAGCACCTGAAGGATAACCTGCTCTCTTACTGTCCGCTGGTATCACTTTCCGAGGAGGAACAGCGCTACTTGGATACCGAGATCGCACAGAAGATCGTGGGTCTGGAGAATATCCCCTGCAACGACTGCAAGTACTGCATGCCCTGTCCCTATGGCATTGATATCCCAGCCATCTTCGTACATTATAATAAATGTAAGAACGAAGGTTCGCTGCCCGTTGGTACGGGCGATCTGGAATACCGTAAGCATCGCCGGCAATATCTCATCTCGCTCGATCGCGCTGTGCCCCGTGAGCGTCAGGCCGACCACTGCATCCAGTGTGGCCAGTGCGAGCCCCACTGTCCGCAGAGCATCCGCATCCCTCGGGAACTCCGCAAGATCGATGAGATGATAGAACAACTGAAGCGCTACCCTGATGGTGTCGCCGAAAAAGCGTAGAGCGTCATGGATGCCAAAAGGATACTGACATTCCTGCGCCAGGTGATGGTCAACAACAACCGTCCCTGGTTTCAGGAACACAAGGAAGAGTACGAGGCCGTGAGGGCGGAGTTTGAGCGAGGCATCGCCCAAGCCATTGAGCGTATCACAACCTTTGACTCTGAAATCGCCCATCTGCAGGTAAAAGACTGCACTTACCGCTTTTATCGCGATACGCGCTTCTCGGCAGACAAGTCGCCCTATAAGAACCACCTTGGTGCCTATATCGATGCCAAGGGGAAGAAGGCCTTGCGTGGCGGATACTACCTGCACATGGAGCCCGACCATTGTCTGGTGGCTGTGGGTAACTATTGGCTGCCCACTAATATCCTGACCTCGTGCCGTAACGAGATCATGGCCAATACCGAAGAGTGGTTGAAGTGCGTGGAGAATCCTGAGTTCCAGACATACTTTGGAAGTCCTGTCGGCAGCAGTTTCAAGGAGCCCACCAATATCTCATCGTGGGACCAGCCTCAGGGATTCGGACTGGAGAAGCTGAAAACCTGTCCTTCCGGTTTTCCGAAAGACTGGCCTTACGTACATTATCTCCGCCTGAAGGACTATTGTGCCTGGCATGCCGTCCCCAATGATTTCTTCGAGGGCGATGGTTGGCTTGATAAGGTGGAACAGATGTTCCGCACTGCCAAACCCATGATGGACTTCATGAATGCCGTGATCGATGATTATGAGTGAACAAGTTGTTTTACTTTTAGAGATGACGCTTATAAAGAAACTCCGCCTTTGCAAAGAACAGGCTGCAAAGGCGGAGTTTATGGTAAAGAGGTATCTCTTGTTTATTTAAAGAGCAGTTGGGCAAACTGATACAGGCTGCGGCGCCAGGTCTGCCACTCGTGAGCGGTTTCAGGCGAGATATAGCTATAGGCGTTGATGCCGATAGCCTTCATATCCTCAGCCACCTTGCCTACACTGTTTTCACCTTCGGCCATACCAGTCTCCTTGCTACCGGCACTCATGAAGAGCACCTTGTTGGTCTTCTTGAAGTCAGGCACATCGGTCAGTTCGTCGGGACCGATGGTACCGCCGCTGAAGATGCCGACATAGGCGAATGTGGTGGGGTTGTTCAGCGTGATGCCGTGGGTCTGCATGCCACCCATCGAGAGTCCGGCCATAGCGCGGTGCTCGGAGTCGGCAATAACACGGTAGTTCTTCTCGACCATCGGGATGATATCCTTGATGAGCACTTCCTCGAAAGCACCACCCATGCGGCGGGCCATCTTGGCGAAGTCGGCACCACTCAGGCGAGGACGCTGTCCGCCCTGAGGACCGCCCTGTGGGCGCTGCCCCTGAGGAGCACCCTGCGGACGGGCACCACCTGGACGGGGACCGCCAAAGCCCATCGGCTGTTCGCCTGGCTTACGGGCATTCAGACCATTATCCATGAAGATGATGAAAGGCACGGCCTTGCCGGCAGCAATCAGATTGTCCATGATGATGCCTGTCTTACCCTGTGCGCTCCAGCCCGTTTCGTTCTCTCCCATACCGTGCTGCAGGTAGAGTACGGGGAATTTCTTATCAGGGTTGGCATAGTATTCTGCGGGCAGGTAGATGAAGCCATGGCGCATCGACTCTGTCACAGAAGACCAGTAATACACCTCGTTGACAGAGCCTTGAGGCACATTCTTCACGGTGTAGAAGTCCTCATCGGCGGCAGGTACGTCGATACCGCTACCCCAACGGCTGGCACCGTAGTAGTACAAGCTGTTCGGATCGGGCACGTTTGCACCGTCAATATTCAGTTGATAGTAATGGAACCCTTCGTCCTGAGGTTCTGAGGTACCAGTCCATACACCGTTCTCATCCTTGGTCATCTCATAGATCTTACCGGCAATGTCAAGTCCTACGAAGGTGGCTTGAGGTGCCGTAATCTGTGCACGGACCTGACGCTTAGAGTTAATGGCTGGGAACTGCTTGTTCTCTTGATTGGTGGTGGCAGGCTTGAAATCCTCAACCTCTGCTTTTACTGAGGGAACAATAGGGTTTTGAGCCATTGCCGTGAGGCTCATGAGAGCCGTCAACGATAGAAAAAGTTTTTTCATAAGATAAAATTTGGTTGTTAAAATTAATAATGAGTTGATTGTTACATTTACACTTCTATGGTCTTTGACACCTTTGAAGGGCAAAAGTAAAAACAGGTGATGCTTTTGTTATGGAAGATTAACAATTAGAACAAAAGCGTCAGCAGGGGGATGGTGAGCATGGAGAGGAGGGTGGTGATGAGGGTGACCTCTGTGATGAGGGTTGTGTCGCGCCCATGTTTCAGGCATAGAATGGTGCCGTAGGTGGCCACGGGCATGGCAATCACGACGGTATTGATGTTGACGACATACTGGTCGAAACCCAGTGCGGCGCATAGGAAATAGAATCCCAGAGGGATGAGCAGCAGTCGGAAGACGGCAGTAGAATATACCGTCAGGTTGCCGAGCATGGTGCGCAGGGATAATTGTGACATCGACGAGCCGATGATGAGCAGGGCGGCTGGCACGGTGATGTTACCGATCATCGTGAGTGGCTGACTGATGATGCCTGGGATGTGGTCGATGCCAAGGGCTACGATGAGCATGGCCAGATAGGCTGAGAGCATCGGAGTGCTGTAGAGTACCTTCTTCTGGAAACGCTTGCCGTCGCCAAGGTCGCCGACGATGAGGATGGTACCGATGGTGAACACGGCCAGCGTATTGACCACGTTCAGCACAGCGGCATAGAACACGGCCTGATGACCGAAGATGGAGGCCACCACGGGATAGCCCATAAAACCGACGTTGCCGAACATCAGGGCGAAGCCGATGATGCCCTCGTCGGCCTTCTGTTTTGTGAGATAGTGAGGTAACCACAGAGCCACCCCGGTAAGTACGGCGTAGGTGATGATGCTGATACCCAATAGCGGAAGGATAAGTCCGCGATCGGGAAGTTCGCCTGTCATGGCCGACGAAAGGATAAGGGCAGGGCAGGTGATGTTGATGACGAGACTAGATAGCCGTTTGTCGAACTCACCTCCCATATAACCCAGTCTTCCTGCCACGTAGCCTACGACTACAATGGCAAAGAGTGTCATCATCACTTCAAACATACTTACCTCTATATATGACAAATGGCTGATGATTCAGCCATTTGTTGGTGTCAAGTCGGGATGAGGCGACTCGAACGCCCGACCCCTACGTCCCGAACGTAGTGCGCTACCAACTGCGCTACATCCCGATTTTGCGGGTGCAAAGGTACGCAGTTTTTTTGAATTACGTGCATAAAAGACGATATTTTTTCAAAAATTATCGTTTGGCGTAGTCTTTCATGAACAGGCTGTACTCGTCGCAACGCGTAACGTAGCCACTGAGTTCGGAGGTGTGCTGCTTGGCAAAGGCGGTAAAAGTAGCGAAGGCCTTGTACTGGTCCGACTGCCTGTTGGGTTTGATGTCGTACTCAAGAGTCTGATTATTCCATACCCTGTCGAACCAAGGCGTGGGGTTCATATAGACGTAGCATCTTGCAAACATCACCTTTTCCTTCAACAGGAAGTCCTTCGGGTCGCCAGCCTTCTGCAGGTACGAAGCAGCCTTGGCTGCCAAATCCACCTCGTTGATGCGGACAGTGTCCATCACGCTCTTGCCATCACGCATCAGCCACCAGCAGTCGCCTGTATAACTGGCTTGGGCATAGCGTACGGCCAGTTCGTAGTACTGTTTCTTCAGTTCCTCGCCCGACAGAACACTGAGTTCACCTTCCATCTTCTGCACCTCACGGGTAAACTGGAGCTTGGGGTTGTAGCTAAATCTCCACTTGTGATCACCATAGAGGAATTCGCTGGTCAGCCACTGGCGCTTGATCCATGGGCCGATGTTGTAACGACGGTTGGCTGCATAGACGGCATAGCCCCTGTTCTCGTAGAACGATGTGGGGATGTTCTCCAACCATTGGATAGCCTTGTCCCACTGGCAGAGGCGCATATATTTCGTTCCAATCAGGTCTTCGAGTTCATTGTCTTGTTTGGTGAGATGACCTTTCAGGTAGCGCTCAAAATCGGTCTTAGGCGTCCTAAGGGTGAAGAAATAGAACTTCTCCAGATTCTCAACCTTCATCGTGTCGATATAGTTGCTATACAAATAACTTCCTGTGGCATTCAGCAGAGCAACTTCCTTTGCGGGGTCATTGGTGTAGCGGTTGTTGAGTGTCTGGTGAACGATTCTGTCCTTGGCGTTCTGGAAGAAGTAATCCTCTTCTTTCTTCTGATCGAGCCAACTCAGTTCGCTTGTGAGCCAACTATTGAAGTCGTCATTCTGTGGTGCTAAGGCTGAGTAGATGTAGAGATAGAGCACACGGGCATCGTCCTTCATGCGCTGGGTACCAGCCATCGTGGTGGCTTCGGTGATGTCGGTAAGGGCCTGTTGCTTGTTGCCGAACATATACTCAAGCCACGCTTTGGCACTCTGCCAGAGGGCAGGCGTTTCGGTTTTGCCCTCACCAACGACTTGCTGACAGAAGTCGCGCATCTGCAGAACCTCCGCCTTCGAAAGGTCACGGATGAAGAGTTTGCCGCCAATGCCCTCTGCATTCGGATTGGTGACATCATCGGCCTCTTGGGCATTGTTGACGAAGTCTTGCAGGAGGAAGGGTAGCACCTTGGCATTAGGATTCTTCAGATATTCCTGACGGATGGCGGCAAACGAACGCTTCTTATAGTATAGTGTCATCAGACTGGCATAGTCGCCCATCTCGGCAAACAGTTCTCCAGCCTTGTCTGTCTGCCCAGTCTTGTAGAGGGCGCCGGCATAGATGTTCTTCATCATGTCCTTATAGACGGTCTCGATATACTGACTGGCCGTCTGTTCCCAGAAAGTGATGTTCTGCTGATGCTGTCCAAGTAGCATGTTGCAACGCATATAGAGCAAGGCATGCTGCGAGCGAAGACGTGTCCTCAACTTACTTTGGGCATAGGTGCTGATGGCCTGAAGGTCTCGTCTTTGGGCTGCGATGTCTTCTTTCGTCGGGTAGTCCCACTCGTACAGCTTGCGCCCCTCGATACGGGTGCAGTTGAGGTATTTGTCGAGGTTTTCCACATAACTCACCATCAGTGCGTCGTTCTTGGCTTGAGCGGCTTTTATAATGTCTTCCGAACGGAACCAGAAATAGTCGTTTTCACCAAGACCGAGATAGGTTTTCCAGTTTTTTAGGGTCATCTCGTCCATACGGTTGCTGAAGTCTGTACCTTCATAGACACTGAACAGGTAATAGTTGGTAGTCCACCCGCCAAAGCAGGCGAGCACGGGAAGTGTGATGACTGCCAGTAGATTAGTGATGATAAATCTCTTCATAGGTATCTGGTTTATATCTGTTAATATTATCTTTGTCAAGGTGATAGGTGATAATGCTCCGCTTCAGACCCTTTCGCTTCGACTCTACAGCCTTTTTCACCTTAAGGATCTCCACAGCCTCAGCCGTATGCTCGATATGGACACCGTTGATAATGCGCAGCCAACTGAATACAGGGTAGGCGGCAGCAAGAGGCAGGGGATAGGTGTCAAGCCGTTTCAGGAAAGGTGCCACATCGCGGATGTCGAGGATAGGGTTGCGTTCTGTCCATTTTCTTGGGTCGCCAGTGTTATAGAGCATCAGGACACCGTCATCAACGGGGGGCGCCGGCATCGACAACTGGTGCAGGCGAATGGTGGTAGAAAGGTGCTGCTCCCATGCCTCTTTCACTTCTTTCAGGAACTGATAATAGGTATTCATACTCTTAGACGTATAGTCGCAGTCGATCTGTATCTCACTGACATTCTTAATGTCATTGGTCTCGTTCATCTGTCGGATGCGGTTCACCAGTTTGTTGGCCAGCCCTTTGTGAGATTCATGCATACAGTTCTCTGTGATGTAGATTGTAGGAATGATTTCTATACCCTCTGGCAAGGTGTCGGAAAAGGTTATGGTTGCATTGGGCATCGGTCCTTGTCCGCGGGTGGTGTCCATCACGACGTCAAAGTATCGGCAATACACCTTATTTATATGGTACTGCCTGAGGAATGTTTTTTCTGTGGAATCGAGATGAAGGTCAGTACGCCAGTAATACACGGCGTTTCCCTCGTCCATCTCCCTCTGTCTCTGACATCCGGATGACAGAAGACTAAGAAGCACTACAACAAGTGAACACCACTTCTTCATCGTTTTACAGCAGATCGGGCAGTTGAAAAAGTTTGTTGCTGTTACTGCCCTTGATGAGAATGTAATAACCCTCAGGGCAATGTTCCTGAATGGCTGCCTTTACTTCGTCCACACTGTGGAATTTGCGGAATGTACAAGGGATGTCGAGGAAGTTGTCGCCTACGAGCCATACCTCATCGTAGCCAGCCGACTCAAGATAACTCACCAGCAGCCGATGCTCTTTATCGCTGTCATCTCCCAATTCGCCCATCTGACCAAGAATCGCCATCTTCTTCTCAGCCTGCATCAGACTGAAGTTCTCGAGGGCTGCCATCATGGATGTGGGGTTGGCATTATAGGCATCCACTACAAGATGGTTTTTCGCAGTGATGGTCATTTGACTGCGGTTGTTGCTGGGCGTGTATTCCTCAAGGGCAGCACAGATCTTCTTGCGGTCAACGCCGAAGTTGATGCCTACGGCAATAGCAGCCAACAGGTTGTCGATGTTGTAGGCACCTATGAGTCTGGTCTGCACCTTGTGCCATTTAGTCGAACGGCCTTCCTCCTCGAGTGTCATCAGTGGTTCACGCCAACGGAACTTCAGGAAAGGATCACAGGCGATGACTTCGCCGCTGATACAGGTGTATTGCTTCTCAGGATCAGTCGAATAGGGTGAGATCCAGAGGGTATCCTCATCGCCAATCTGATCAACGAGATGATCGTTGTCGGCATTCAGGAAGATCAGACTGTCTTCACGGGTACGGAGGAAATCATAGAGTTCGCATTTTGTCTTGATGACACCTTCGAAAGAGCCGAAACCCAATAAATGAGCCTTGCCAACATTGGTGATCAGTCCACAGGTAGGCTCGGCAGTCTCTGCGAGCGTCTTAATGTCGCCAGGGTGACTGGCCCCCATCTCAATGACGGCTATCTCGTGCTCTTTTGTTAACCGAAAGAGCGTTTTAGGAACACCAACGTCGTTGTTGAAGTTGCCCTGCGTATAGAGTACATTGTATTTCTGTGAAAGGACAGCGGCAATGAGTTCCTTTGTAGTGGTCTTGCCATTGGTGCCCGTGATGCCTATGACGGGAATGTTGAACTGGCGACGATGCTCACGGGCCAGGTCCTTAAAAGTCTGAAGGCAGTCATCAACCAGGATAAACCTTTGATGATCCTCAGGAACGATAGCCCGATCGTCAACAATCGCATAGGCACAACCCTTCTCAAGGGCTGAGACGGCAAATTGATTACCATCGAACGACTCGCCTTTCAGGGCTAAGAATATACTCCCTTCAGGACAATCACGACTGTCGGTTGTGATGCAGGGATGCTTTTGATACAGCTTATAAAGTTCCTTTATATCCATAAAACTTCACTAATTTTTGTGCAAAGGTAGTGAAAATCTTCAAAAAGCATCCTTAATTCTCAATTATTTTGTATCTTTGCACTCAAATGGGCTATACAATCAATATTAACGGGCGGTTGTTGGACCTCAGCGAACCGAAAGTGATGGGTATCTTGAATGCGACACCCGATTCTTTCTATGCCGGTAGCCGAAAGCAGACAGAGCAGGAGATTGCCGAACGTGCCAATCAGATTATCTCTGAAGGAGGTGCGATGATCGATGTGGGCGCTTTCTCTACCCGTCCCGGGGCTACTGAGGTGACGGAAGCAGAGGAGATGGATCGCCTGCGATTTGCGCTTGGTATCATCCGACGTGAGTGGCCTGATGCTGTCGTCTCTGTTGATACGTTTCGCCCTGATGTGGCTCGTATGGCCGTGGAGGAATATGGGGTTAACATCATCAATGATGTCAGTGAAGGAGGTGTGACAGGCATTGTAGATACACCGTTAGAGCAGTCAAGTGAAACTTATCCAGCCATGTTCCGAATGGTGTCACTTTTGCGTGTACCATATATATTAATGTCGGTTCAGCCGACGTTGCGTGATATGTTGTTAGGTTTCTCAAAGAAAGTACAGCAGTTGCGCGATCTGGGTGTTAAGGATATTATTCTGGATCCTGGATTCGGCTTTGGTAAGACATTGGAGCAGAATTTCAAGTTGATGGATGAGATGGGAAAGTTGTTGGTAATGGAACTGCCGGTTTTGGTAGGTGTTTCCCGCAAGTCCATGATCTACAGGTTGCTGGGGCTCACTCCTGAGGAGTCTCTTAATGGTACGACAGTCCTCAATACCATAGCCCTGATGAAAGGTGCCAGTATTCTGAGGGTCCACGATGTGAAAGAGGCAGTAGAATGTGTCAGATTGGTGAAATCGTTAAATAGTCAAATAAGATGTTCTTCGAGTTCGGACTGAAAGATATCATCGACATCCTGCTGGTAGCACTGATGCTCTACTACATCTACCGGCTGATGCGGGATTCACGTTCGTTGAACGTGTTTAGTGGCATTATGGTGTTCGTCGTTATCTGGCTGCTCGTCTCACAGGTGTTGCAGATGCGGTTGTTGGGCTCAATCCTTGATAAGTTAGTCAGCGTGGGTGTCATCGCGTTGATTGTGCTCTTTCAGGATGATATCCGTAAGTTCCTCTATAACCTTGGTGCCCACCGAAGGATTCGCTCCATTATCCGTTTCTTATCATCCTCAAAAGACAAGGATAAAGAGCAGAAAGATGTAAAGGAAACCATCATGCCCATTGTGATGTCAACCATGAATATGAGCAGAGGAAAGGTTGGCGCCTTGATTGTGATAGAGCAAACGGTTCCTTTGAATGATATTGTGGCAACAGGTGATGTGATTGACGCTACCATCAACCAACGTCTGATAGAGAATGTCTTCTTTAAGAATTCACCTCTGCATGACGGGGCAATGGTCATCTCCAAGAAACGCATCAAGGCGGCAGGTTGTATTCTGCCAGTCAGCCACGACCTCGATATCCCCAAGGAATTGGGTCTTCGCCATCGTGCTGCTATGGGAATCTCTCAGGAAAGCGATGCAGTGGCCGTTGTCGTCAGTGAGGAGACGGGTGGTATCTCTATTGCCCATAAAGGTGAGTTCCGCTTGCGCCTTTCTCCTGAGGAGTTGGAGAGTATTCTGACGAAAGAATTGCAATGACAAACTATCATAACATTTAAAAGATAAACTGATTATGGATTTATTAAATCAAATTGTGGCGCGTGCTAAGAGTAATAAGCAGCGCATCGTGCTCCCTGAGGCAGAAGAGGAGCGTACACTCTGTGCAGCCGATAAAGCGTTGGCTGACGATATCGCAGACATTATCTTGATTGGCAACCCTGCAAAGGTAGAGGCTCTGGCCAAGGAAAAAGGACTGAAAAACATTGGTAAGGCAACACTCATTGATCCTGAGAATTACGACAAGAGTGAAGAACTGGCTGAGAAGCTGGCAGAGATCCGTAAGTCGAAGGGCATGACAATTGAGGAAGCTCGTAAGTTGATTAAGAACCCATTGTATCTTGGTTGTATGATTATCAAGACAGAGGGTGCCGACGGACAGATCTCCGGTGCACTGTCAACGACTGGCGATACCTTGCGTCCAGCTTTGCAGATCATCAAGTGCGCTCCTGGCATCACCTGTGTTAGCGGTGGCTTGCTGCTGATTTCTAAGCAGAAGCAGTATGGTGAAGATGGTGTTCTTGTCGTTGCTGACGTAGCCGTTACCCCAATGCCTGATGCTAATCAGCTTGCTCAGATTGCTGTCTGCACTGCTCAGATGGCAAAGGCAGTAGCTGGTTTTGAGGATCCTCGTGTGGCTATGCTGAGCTTCTCTACAAAAGGTTCGGCCAAGCACGAAGTGTGTGACAAGGTTATCGAGGCTACACGTCTGGCCAAGGAGATGGCTCCTGAACTGAAGATCGACGGTGAACTACAGGCTGATGCCGCATTGGTTCCCAGTGTGGGTGCCAAGAAGGCTCCAGGTTCTGATATCGCTGGTAAGGCCAATGTGCTGGTATTCCCTAACCTTGAAGTAGGCAATATCGGCTATAAGATGGTTCAGCGCCTGGGTGATGCTATCGCCATCGGTCCTGTGCTCCAGGGTATCGCTCGTCCTGTGAACGATCTTTCCCGTGGCTGTTCTGTTGACGATATCTATTATATGATTGCCATCACATCTTGTCAGGCAATGGATGCAAAAAAATAGTGAAGAATTAAGAGTTGAGAAATTTATGAAGATATTAGTATTAAACTGTGGCTCATCGTCAATCAAGTACGCACTGTACAATATGGACGACAAGAGCGTGATGACCAGTGGCGGTGCTGAACGTGTGGGTCTCGACGGTGCCTTTGTAAAGGTGAAACTCGCTAATGGTGAGAAGAAGCAGATTATGCACGATATCCCTGAACATACAGAGGGTGTGAAGTTTATCTTCTCATTGTTGACTGATCCGGAAATCGGAGTTATCAAGAGTCTTGATGAGATCGACGCTGTAGGCCATCGTATGGTGCATGGAGGTGAGAAATTTAATAAGTCGGTTATCCTGACAGACGAGGTGCTGAAAGTGTTTGAGGAGTGCTCTGACTTGGCTCCACTGCATAACCCGGCCAATCTGAAGGGTGTCAATGCTGTGAAGGAGTTGATGCCTGGTCTGCCTCAGGTGGGTGTATTCGATACGGCATTCCATCAGACAATGCCTCAGTATGCTTATATGTATGCCATTCCTTACGAACTGTATGAGAAGTTTGGTATTCGCCGCTACGGTTTCCATGGAACCTCTCATCGCTATGTTTCAGCCCGTGCTTGTGAGTTCTTGGGCTTGAATCCAGAAGATGTCAAGGTTATCACTTGCCATATCGGTAATGGCGGATCTATTGCTGCCGTAAAGAATGGTAAGTGCGTTGACACCTCCATGGGACTCACCCCGCTCGAGGGGTTGATGATGGGTACACGTGCCGGTGATATTGACGGTGGTGCGGTAACCTTCATTCAGAAGAAACTAGGTTTGACAGCCGACGAGATGAGTGATCTGCTCAACAAGAAGAGTGGTGTGCTTGGTATTTCTGGCGTCTCTTCTGATATGCGTGAGGTTGAGGCAGCACAGAAGGCTGGTAATCCACGTGCCATCCTAGCCATGGAGATGTACAACTATTACATTAAAAAGTATATTGGCTCATATGCCTTTGCCATGGGTGGTGTGGATGTGATTGTCTTCACGGCAGGTGTCGGCGAGAACCAGATCGGTATGCGTGAAGGTGTATGTAAGGATTTGGAGGTTTTTGGTATCAAACTTGATCCCGAGAAGAATAACGTAAGGGGTAAGGAAGCCGTCATCTCAGCAGATGATTCGAAGGTGAAGGTCGTTGTCATTCCAACAGATGAGGAGTTGATGATTGCCACAGATACGATGAACCTGATTTAATCCCAAAAACCTTCTCAAGTAAAAGGCGGGCACGACAAGTGACCGCCTTTTACTGTTAAAATCAATGAATTGTGTAGCAAATTCGAAAAAATGCATTAATTTTGCACCGAAATTTGAGCATATCCATTTAGCATACCAAGAAAATGAAGAAATGTATTCTATTTTTAGTGGCTGTTTTGTGCTTTTCAGCCTGTAAAACAGACCTCACTGATATTGAAAAGCGTATCGAAGAGATAGAAAAGCAGGGTAAGACCCTCGAGGAACAGAATCAGGAATATCAGGAACAGTTAAATGACCTGAAGAATCAAGGTAACCAGATTAGCGAAGAGGCTCGTAAACGCCAGGAAGAGAATGAAAAGATTCAGCAGCAATTGAGGGAATTGGAAGATAGCCTTCATTATGTGGAACCATATCTTTATACCATGGAGTTCGTGGCTGCTGATAATCCTTATCAGTTGATTGAGAATACACCTTGTACGATTATTGGCGACAGTGTTGTCGAGTGCAGAATCCTGAATATTACCGATGACAGGATGCTGATTCCGCGTTTCACGTTCCAAGGCTCAGTCGTGACCATTAATGGTGAAGAGGCGGAAAGTGGAAAGAAAGCATATGATTTCAGCACACCCGTTGTGCTGAGTGTTATCACAGCCAGCAAAATTAAGGACTATGTTGTTTATGTCAATTCATACACGGGCTTGCCTTCTGTATGGTTAGATACCAACAGTCATGTCAATGTTGCAAATGCGAACCAGTATTATGGCGGTAGCATTAAGATCATTGATGGTCCGAAGACGAGGGCTGGAAGTGGTGTCACCAAGGCCAGTGTGAAGATCATGGGTCTGAGTCCTATCAGATGGTATCGTCCTGATTTCATCCTAAGTAACAGCGAGGACCTGCTGCTTGCAAAGAATGGTTATTTCTTGAAGTTTAACAACAACATTTCATTGTTCAACGAGCCTAAGGGTACGACTTGGAGACTCCTTCCTAATCTTAACGATATGACGTTCTTGCATAATCAGACTGCTTTTTTTATGGGTAGGATCAGCAAGCTGGAATACACACCAAGAGCGCATTATGTGGATATGTTCATGAACAGCCGTTTTTTTGGAAACTACGTGATGACAGAACGTCCTGACCTCACAGAAGAACGGGTTAATATAGGTAGCGATGGTTTTATCCTCAATATTGGTTCCGATGAGGCTGGACAGTATTTCTATGGCACTTATTTAGAGCGTCCTGTCACTGTGATGGCTCCAGGAAGTCCTTCTGCTGAATATGTTTCTTATGCGAATGATTTTGTAGTTAAGGCTGAGAATGCTCTGTTTTCTTCCAATTTTACTGACGAGAATGCAGGTTGGCAGAAATATATGGATATGGACTCTTTTGTCGACTGGTATCTTATCAATGAGATCGCACGGAATCAAGACGGAGCGTTTAGTAAGAACTGCCTCATGAATCTTGCTAGAGGCGGAAAGTTGAAGATGGGTCCTTTGTGGGACTTTGAAAAGGCTTTTGGAAACACCACCAAGAAAGAACCTGCAGAAGGTTTTGTGATTAAAGGTGTGAAATGGTATGAGCGTCTTTTCCAGGATCCGGCTTTCGTTGCAAAAGTTAAAGAGCGTTTCGACTATTTCTATACCCATCAGCAGGATATTCTCTCGGAAATCAATGCGAATGCCGAATATCTGAGGTATTCTGTCAAGGAGGATGATTACAGATGGGACACTTATGCTGGTTATAAGTCAAGCACGGTGAGCGTATGGGCCGCCTATGGTTCGATGGTCGATTATATGAAACAATGGCTGGTTGCTCGCATGGACTGGCTTAAGAAAGAGTTTGATGCCATGTAATGGTTGATACTTAAAACGAAAAGAGAATGAAAAAGATATTTTTCCCCATTCTGCTGTTACTTTGTCTGACTGCCTGTAAGGAAGACCTTACGGACTATTATGACCGTTTGCTTCTGCGGGAGAGGGCCAATGACTCGCTGAAAAATATAAATGGCGACTTGCAGAGTCAGATTGAAGCTCAGAGGAGATACAACGAGGCTTTGAAAGAGATGAACTCGCGTGTAAAGTTGGAGTCAGACGAACTGCAAAAGAAGCTGGATAGTCTGGAAGCAACACTGGTACATGTGGTGGAGCCTAAGTTGCTCAACATCGAGTTTGTAACTGCCGAGAATCCGGCTCTTCCCCAAAACACACCTTGTACGATTATCGGCGATAGTGTTATCGATTGCTGGCTCCCCATGATAACGGTAGAGAAGTACCTGATTCCTAGGTTTACTTTCGATGGGACTCTTGTAACCATCAATGATATGGAGGCTGTAAGTGGCAAGTCGATGTTCGATTTCAAGGCCCCGGCCAAGGTGTCGGTTCATACCTCCCAAGAGACAAGGAATTACATCATGTATGTACATTCCTTCACAGGACTGCCTCTGATGCGTATTAATACGGAAGGCGGTGTGCCTATTACCTCGAAGGAATATTATTTGAATGCACACATGTCTTTGTCAGAAGATGTTGTGACTCGTGCTCCTGGAGACGTGATTGAGGCTGACTTGCAGATTAAGGGACGTGGAAACTCTACATGGCACAGATGGCCCAAGAAACCTTATCGCCTGAAATTCAATGAGAAGGTTTCATTGTTGGGAGAACATAAAGATCGGTCATGGGTGCTGATCGCTAACTATGCTGATAAGAGTGCAATCCGTAATCATACTGCCCTCTATTTGGGGAAGATCAGTAATCTTGATTATACGCCAAGTTCTCATTTCGTTGATTTGATTCTCAATGGCAGATATGATGGAACTTATGAGGTCAGTGAGAAAATAAAGATTTCTGGCCATCGTGTTGATGTGGGAGATGATGGATTCCTGCTTGAAGTTGATGCACGTGCCCCAAGAGAGGAAGACTCTACATATTTCTATGTCGCTCACATGACAAACCCCATCAATATTGAGGAGCCTGAGGTGGTGCATGGTGATGATAATTACAACTATGCGTACAGTTGGGTGGCTACAGCCGATGCAGTGCTCTATTCTGAGAGCTTTACGGATCCGACATATGGTTGGAGAGCCTATTTCGATATGGATTCATTCGTAGATTGGTATCTGATCAACGAGATAGCCCATAACCCCGACGCTACCATGCTTTATAGTTGCTTTATGCACTTTAAGCGGGGTGGAAAGATCCACATGGGTCCCGTTTGGGACTTTGACTTGGCATTCGGTAATGTTGACTACTGGGATCGTGGACCCTATAACTTCTGGATCAAGAAGTCCGACTGGATTCTCAGGATGTTTAAGGATCCCGCATTCAAGGCCAGGGTCAAGGAGCGTTACGACTATTTCTATAGTCGCAAGGCTGATATTATGCGGGAGATTGACGCAACAGCCGTCTATCTGAAAGGCTCTGTAGGAGAGAACGAAAACAGATGGCACACGTTCTACGAGTACGTCTTACCAAACTACGAAGTCTGGGGCAGCTATATGAACGAGGTTCAGTCTGTTAAGAATTGGCTGAACCTGCGTATGGACTGGCTAAAGACCGAGTTCGATAAGATGTAGAATCTCTTCGTGAGTCGAGAGATTGAAGTCACCCGGAATGGTGTTCTTCAGTGCAGCAGCAGCTAACGAATAGTTCAGTTGCTGTTGTCTGTCTTCGGGGAACAGTTTAAGCGCATGCAGCCATCCGCCCATAAAGGCATCGCCCACTCCTACTGGGTCCACCACGTCGGTAATGTCCATAATGGGCGCCTGAAGCAACTCGCCTTCAGTCCAAAGCAGACCTGTCAGTGTGTGATGTTTAGACGACACGATATTACGCATGCCCATCATCCAGTTCTTCAGGCGTGGGAATTGCCTATGCAATTCGTCGAACCACTCACCATATTCTTTCATCTGCATCTTGAAGTTCGAGTCCGTAGCAGTGAAAGGCGGTTGTGGGTGCTGACTGAGCCATTCGAACTCGATGGCATCACCAAACATCATGTCGCAACGTGAGAGCATACTGCTGAGGGTTTCGCGAGGGTCGGCACCATATTTCCACAGATTCTTGCGGTAGTTGATGTCAAAACAGACGGTAACGCCTAGTTCGTCAGCAATGTCGAGAGCCTCAAATGTCGCATTTGCGGCTTGTTGTGAGATGGCTGCAGTAATGCCCGACACGTGGAAGTAAGCACAATCCTTCAGGATCTCGCGCCAGGGAATCATACCTGGCTTCAGGTCGTAATAGGCAGAGTTTGCACGGTCATATATCACTTTGGCGGCACGCATACCTGCTCCAGGTTCGAAGTAATAGGTGCCAATGCGATTTCCACCATAGAGCACATGACTGGTGTCCACGCCTAACTGAGCCAGGCACATGGCTCCAGCATGACCTACAGGAGTGTCAGGAAGTCGGGTTATATAGGTCACGTCTTCCCCCAGTGTAGCCAGTGATACTGCTACGTTGGCCTCACTGCCACCATACTTACTTGTGAACATATCTCCTTGAGCCAGTCTCAAGTGGTCTGGCTTCGAAAAACGGAGCAATAACTCTCCGAAAGTTACGATTTTGTGTCTGTTCATATCTGTTTTTGTGATTATCCTCTTAAGGTTGGCTTTCACCTTCAATGTATTGTGACATCAGCAAGTGATCTCCGTCATAGACCACATAGCTAAACTGTGTAATCCAGTCGCCCAGAATAATCATTCGAGCCTTCTTTGTCAGCTGCAGATCCACCTCGATATGGCGGTGACCATAGATGAAATAGTCCACATTAGGATGACTTTGGATGTATCTCTTTGTGAAAAGCACCAGATGTTCGCGGTTTTCACCCATATAGGGCGGCTCTTCTCCGTTAGGGCGCTTCAGTCTGGAGTGTTTGGCCCAGTTCAGGCCGAACCACATGGCCCACCGAGGATGAATAGTTGAAAAGGCCCATTGGCAGAATTTGGCATGGAAGATGGTACGGATCACCTTAAATTTCTTGTCGGGATCGCCCAGTCCGTCACCATGAGCCAGGAAGAACATCTTACCATAGATCTCCGTTGTTTCAGGCCGTTTATGCAGGATGACACCACATTCCTTTTCCAGATAATCGTAGGCCCAGATGTCATGGTTGCCCGTGAAGAAATGTACCTCCACGCCCCTATCCGTGAGTTCTGAGATCTTACCCAGGAATCGGGTATAGCCTTTTGGCACTACATATTTATATTCGTACCAAAAGTCGAACATATCCCCCAGCAGATAGATGGCAGCCGCCTTCTCCTTGATACTGTCGAGAAAGCGCACCAGTCTTCGCTCTTGCATCCTTCCGTGAGGGATGGCGAGTGACCCGAGATGGGCATCGGAAAGGAAATATACGTTCTTCATGTCAATCAAATCCTAGTTCAACCCGGGCTTCTTCCGACATCATCGACTGGTCCCATGCAGGCTCGAAGACGAGGTTGACATTGGCATTCTTGATACCCTCAAGACTCTCCACCTTCGTGCGTACATCTTCTAATATATAATCGGCTGCAGGACAATTCGGAGCTGTAAATGTCATATCCAGTTCTACCGATGAGTCTTCCTGAACGTCAATCTTGTAAATCATCCCCAGGTCGTAGATGTTGACGGGGATCTCCGGATCATAGACGGTCTTCAGCACATCCACAATCCGCTCTTCTAGTAGTGTTTTCTCTTCCTGTGTCATAACCGCTGCAAAGATACGCATTTTTACCAAAATAAACCAATCTTTGCGCCATTTTTGATAAAAAACTCTTTAGTTTGATATATTTGTACGGCCTTCAGGAAGGTTTGTCAGCACTTGCCGAGTTCGTGGTACGAGTAATATTGTCCGTCGGTGATGATGACATGATCGAGGAAGTGGATGTTCATCACTTCGCAGGCCCGTTTGATACTTTTGGTCAGATTGTCGTCACACTGGCTGGGTTTGAGGTTACCAGATGGATGGTTGTGGCATACGGCGAGAATGGTGCAGTTAGCCAGAACGGCTTCTTTCATAATAATCCGGATGTCCACAGAAGTCTCAGTGATACCCCCATGCGAGATTTTGACTTTTTTGATGAGACGGTAATGCTGGTTGAGCAGTAATACCCAGAACTCCTCTACATCGAGGTCCTGCATCACAGGGTGCATGTGGTTGTAGATACGAGTGGCCGTACCGAGGTCAGGTCGTTCTTCAGGACTTTCCATCTGACGTCGCTTGCCCAGTTCGCAGGCGGCGAGGATGCTGATGGCTTTTGCCTCGCCAATGCCGTTATAGGCACAGAGATCGTGGATGGACTTTTTCCCAAGGGTATTCAGGTTGTTGTTACAGTCTGCCAGGATATGTTTCATCAGTTCGACGGCGCTCTCTTTTGTAGAGCCAGAACCGATAAGGATGGCTAACAACTCGGCATTGCTCAGTGCTTCTGCCCCAAGACTTGCCATTCTTTCACGCGGACGATCTTCCTCCGCCCATTCTGCTATTTTGAGTTTATAGTTCATAGATTATAGTTATGATTACTTATAGTATTCGCTATCCGCTATCAACTATAAAAGTTTTTTTCGAATGCTTGGAATTCATCTTGTTTCAGTACGCATCGCTTCCACCACGACTCGATGAAGCCGAAGCCGTAGCCCATCAACTGAACAAAGGCTGCGGGCACAGAGAGGATTCCCACTTTCAGACTCTTGTTCTTGACGCTGGAATCAATACAGATCAGGAGACTATATAATATAATAGGTATCCAGGGGGCGAAACACATCCAGTAAAACTGGTCGCGATCGACGTAGTGCATCAAGGCACGCCCTACGGCAGAGATGAGAATAAGTCCGATAACACCCACGGTAAAGACGGTGGGCAACAGGTGGACAAGTTTCATTGTGCCAGGATGGCGCTTTTCGAGATTGATACGTGCGATACCACTATTATAAACTTGACGGAAGAACTTTCGGAAGTCTGTGCGCCGTTTGTGCCAAACCCATGCCTCAGGGAAGAGCCTTGGCTTATAACCTGCCTCGACGATGCGGTATGAGAAGTCGATGTCCTCGCCAAAGCGCATTTTCGAAAAACCGCTCAGTTGCAGATAAACATCACGCCGGATGCCCATATTGAACGAACGGGGATAGAACTTGTCGAGTTTGGCCTTGCCGCCACGGATACCACCCGTGGTAAAGAACGAGGTCATCGAATAACTGATGGCTTTCTGGATGGGGGTGAACGAGGGGTGAGCAGCATCGGGACCACCGAAAGCTTTGGTAGGCTCCTGTGCCAATGACTTATCAACGGCTTCGAGATAGCCATTTGGTAATACGACGTCGCTGTCTAATATTATAAGGTAGTCGCCCTTGGCGCGCTCGGCACCATAGTTGCGACTCTGCCCCGGACCACTGTTCTCCTTAACGTAATAAAACAAAGAAAGGATGCCTGCGTACTTGTCGCAGACATCCTTACAGGTCTTTACCGATCCGTCTTCCACAATGATGACCTCGAAATCCCTTAGTGTCTGATTAGATAGGCTTTCGAGTAATTCGTCCACTTCATCAGGACGGTTATAGACGGGAACAATGATCGAATACTTCAATGTGGAATCTTCAATCTTCAATGTTCAATCTTCAATAGAAGAATTATTCCTTGACGCGCTGCAGATAGCTGCCATCACGGGTATCTACCTGAATCAGGTCGCCCTCGTTGATAAACAGGGGAACGCGCACCTCAACACCCGTCTCCAGTGTAGCGGGCTTCAGCGTGTTGGTAGCAGTATCACCCTTAATACCAGGCTCTGAGTGAGTCACGCGGAGCACAGTCTTAACAGGCATCTCAGCATAGAGAATGGTACCGTCGGTGGTGTCGGAAACAACTTCCACGATATCGCTCTCCTTCATGTACTCATGACCGATAACGAGCTCGTTGTCGATAGGAATCTGCTCGAAAGTCTCCTGGTTCATAAAGATGCGTCCACTCTGGTCCTCATAGAGATACTGATAGGGACGACGCTCGATAATCACGTCTTCCAGTTTCTCACCGATGTTGAAACGGCGCTCCAGCACACGGCCATCGCTGACGTTCTTCACCTTAATAATCATAATGGTGTTACCCTTACCTGGCTTTCTGTGCTGAAAATCGATGCACACCCAGATGCCACCGTCCATGCGAATAGCGGTGCCTTTTTTAATGTCTTGTGAATTAATCATATACCTAAAATTGTTACTTTTTATCGATTTCGGGTGCAAAGGTACTGATTTTTTGGAAAAAAACATAAAAACTTGCACTAATTTTCGCATATTTCTTGCGTAATTCAAAAGAAATGAGTACTTTTGCACCCCAAATCGGTTAAAACGTAACAAATTAAATAAGAATAAAGCAATGAAAAGAACATTTCAGCCCCACAACCGCCGTCGCGTGAACAAGCACGGCTTCCGTGAGAGAATGGCCACCAAGAATGGTCGCCGTGTTTTGGCAGCTCGTCGCGCCAAAGGTCGTAAGAAGTTAACTGTTTCTGATGAGCACCACGGAAAGTAATTCTGGCGCATCATAAGGAAAAAATGAGTTAAAACAGAAAGAAGTAAGGAAAATCTTTGCTTCTTTCTGTTTTTTTTGTACCTTTGCCGAAGAAATTGAGAAGAAGAGATGAAAGCAAAGGAATTCTTCGGAAAGTTTGCAAGCACATTCCTATGGGGTAACTTGTTGGCGATGGTGCTGGTAGTCATAGTCTTGTGCTTAGGAGTGAATTACGGTATGAAACTCTATACCCATCATGGAGAGGGCATCAAGGTACCAAAGATTGAGGGCATGCTGATTTCCAATGCCCGCAGTATGGCGGAAGCCGATGGCCTGAACATCATGGTTAGCGATTCGGGCTATAATAAGAAGTTGCCCGCTGATTGCATCCTGGCTCAGAATCCGGGACCAGGGACTACGGTGAAGCAGGGGCATACCGTCTATGTGACGGTCAACTCGCCTTCTTCACCCACGTTTGCCATTCCCGATGTGGTTGATAACTGCAGTTTCCGTGAGGCTGAGGCCAAACTGATGGCCATTGGGTTTAAGTTGCAGCCGCCTCAGTATGTCTCGGGCGAGAAAGACTGGGTGTATGGCATCCTCTGCAAGGGGCGTCGGGTATCTACTGGCGACCATGTTTCGATCGACACGCCGCTCACGTTGATGGTTGGCAGTGGCGTGTATGATGCTGGTGACGAGATCGACTACATAGAGCCGGAATATAGGATGATGCAGAGTGGCGATGTAGATGAATTCGAGGAGATAATCGAATAGATGGATTTCAGGGAAGACGATGAGCTGGAGCTGATGGCCGACGAGTCCTCGGTGGAGATTGAGGAAGGCGAACAGTTATACGAACACTTCCGGATGGAGGTGGATAAGGGGCAGGAGCCCGTTCGTATCGACAAATACTTGTCGGAGCACCAGCCTCATTCCAGTCGCAACCGCATCCAGAAGGCCGCCGACGCTGGTTTTATCCATGTCAACGACCGTCCGGTGAAGAGTAATTATAAGGTACGTGCAGGCGATGTCATTACCCTGATGCTTGACCGCCCTCACTACGATACCACCATCGAACCGGAGGATATACCTTTGGAGGTGGTCTATGAGGACGACGACCTGATGGTCATCAACAAACCAGCCGGCATGGTGGTCCATCCCGGATGTGGAAACTTCCACGGGACGCTGGTCAATGCCATTGCCTGGCATCTGAAAGACCTGGCAAGCTATGATCCGAATGATCCGGAAGTGGGACTGGTTCATCGCATCGACAAAGATACCAGCGGACTGCTTGTGGTGGCGAAAACACCAGATGCCAAGACCTCGCTGGGAAAGCAGTTCTTCAACAAGACCACTCATCGCAGTTACAATGCTCTGGTGTGGGGTAATTTTGTTGAGGACGAGGGTAGGATAGAAGGTAACATTGGGCGCGATCCGAAAGACCGTCTGCGAATGGCCGTGTTTCCTACCGATTCTGAGATCGGCAAACCGGCAGTGACCCATTATCGGGTGATGGAGCGCTATGGTTATGTAACCCTGGTGGAATGTGTTCTGGAGACGGGGCGTACCCATCAGATCAGAGCCCATATGAAGCACATCGGGCATCCGCTGTTCAGCGACGAACGCTATGGAGGGACTGAGATACTGCGTGGAGAACGCACCGCCAGTTATAAAGCCTATATCCAGAACTGCTTCAGACTCTGCCCGCGTCAGGTGCTCCATGCCAGAACCTTGGGATTTGTGCATCCCACAACGGGCGAACAGATGGACTTCACGTCGGAGTGGCCCGATGATATGGCTGCGCTGATTGACAAGTGGCGCAAATATGTGAGAGTGAAAACTGATAATTGAAAATTGAAAGATAAGACAATGAACAACTTAAAAAGAACGATTGCCATCGTCTGCGGTGGCGACTCTTCGGAACACGATGTGTCACTGCGCTCCGCACAGGGACTTTACTCCTTCTTCGACAAGGAGCGCTACAATGTATATATTGTTGATGTCAAGAAGCATGACTGGCATGTGGAACTGCCTGACGGAACGACTGCTAAGATCGACCGCAATGATTTCTCGTTCGTCGAGGACGGACAGAAGCGTGTGTTCGACTATGCCTATATTACGATTCATGGCACTCCTGGCGAGAATGGTTTGCTTCAGGGATACTTCGAGCTGATTGGAATGCCTTACAGTACCAGTAGTGTGCTCGTCGAGGCCATGACTTTCGATAAGTTCGTGCTTAACCAGTATCTGCGTGGCTATGGAGTGAGTGTTGCCGATTCCCTGCTCATTCTGAAGGGTTACGAGGAGATTGTCTCCGAAGATGAGGTCGAAGAGCGCATCGGCATGCCCTGTTTCGTGAAGCCAGCTGCCGATGGTTCCTCGTTCGGTGTGACGAAGGTGAAGAACAAGGACCAGTTGGCTCCTGCCATTCGTAAGGCGATGCTGGAGAGCCCCGAGGTGATGGTTGAGAGTTTCCTCGATGGTACAGAGATTACACAAGGCATCTATAAGACCAAGGATAAAGAGGTGTTGCTCCCCATCACTGAGGTGGTGACGAAGAATGAGTTCTTTGACTACGATGCCAAGTACAACGGTCAGGTACAGGAGATTACCCCTGCCCGTATTCCTGATGAGGTGGCTACCCGGGTGGGTAAGGTTACGAGTCATATCTACGACATCCTCCACTGCAACGGTATCATCCGCATCGATTACATTATCTCCAAAGAAGGAAAGATCTCGATGCTGGAAGTGAATACCACACCGGGCATGACTGCCACCAGTTTCATTCCCCAGCAGGTACGTGCGGCAGGTCTGGAGATGAAGGATGTGCTGACGGATATTGTAGAGAATCAGTTGGGTTAGTTGATAGTTTATAGCTGATAGTTGATAGTTATGATTAGCACAAACGAGTTTGACGAGATCCGTCCCTATGAACCGGAAGAGATGGCGCAGGCCTTTGACGACCTGATCCACGATCGTCAGTTCTCACTGGTGATGAAGGGATTTGCCCCATGGTTGCCCAAGTCGGTACGCAATGCTGTGCTGAAGTTGGCTTTCAAGGGTGTGAAGACACCGCTTGATTTCCAGTTGCGCTTCATGAAACCCGTCGTACAGTATATCATCCGCAAGCATACCGACGGTTGCACATTCGACGATAGTGCCCTCAAGGGTGGTCAAAACTCTCAACTCTCAGCTGTCAACTCTCAACCAAGATATACTTTTGTCAGCAATCATCGTGACATTGTGCTCGACTCGGCCTTCCTCGACCTTCTGCTGATCAAGGCAGGGCATCCCACCACTGTCGAGATAGGTATTGGCGACAACCTGCTCATCTACCCTTGGATCAAGCGACTGGTCCGTATGAACAAGGCCTTTACCGTGCGTCGTGGACTCAGCCCTAAGGAGATGCTTCGTTCCAGTCAGTTGATGAGCCGTTACATCCACTATGCTGTCACCGAGAAGAACGAGAATATCTGGATTGCTCAGCGTGAAGGTAGAGCCAAGGACTCCAACGACCGCACCCAGGATTCTGTACTGAAGATGCTGGCTATGGGAGGTCCTCTCTCAGAACTCAACATCGTACCGCTGACCATCAGCTATGAGTTCGACCCCTGTGACTACCTGAAAGCACAGGAATTGCAGGAGCGTCGCGATATCCCAGGCTTTAAGAAGAGTCGCCAGGACGACCTCGACAATATGAAGACGGGTATCTTCGGCTATAAGGGTAGGGTGCACTACCACTGTGCCACCCCCATTAACCAGTGGATCGACGAACTCTCCGGACTCCCAAGGACGGAATACTATTCTGCACTGGCCCAACGGATGGATAAGGATATCCACAGGGGCTACCAGCTCTTCCCCTGCAACTATATCGCCCTCGACGACCTCAATGGCACTACTGAGTTCGCCGCTCATTATACCGATGCCGACAGACAGCGTTTTGAAACCTATCTGTCGGGTCAGCTTGCCAAGATCTCCATCCCCAATAAGGACGAGGCTTTCCTTCGTGAATGTATGCTGAACATGTATGCCAATCCATTACGAAACAAACTCGCTGCCGAATGAAACAATTGTTCCGCCTCCTGGTTATCATAACTATCAGTTATCCGTTGTCAACGATCCTCTCATCCTGTTCCCAGGATGCCTATGAGAAGGGTGAGGGCGAGTACTCGCTGATGCGGGGCGACTTTGTGGTGGCCAGCATCAACAGCGACAAGCAGATTGTCTCCATCACTACCGACGAGGGGGAGCAGTTGCCCTTGACGGAGCGTTATAAGGCCAAATGGATTGTTAAGGCCGATACCACCTATCGCTGTCTCTTATATTATAATAAGGTGAAAAACGAATCGGGCCTTCAGCAGGCGGAAATCATCTCCATCGGACAGGTACCATGCCCCAAGGTCATCCCTCTTTCCGAGTTTGATAAAGAACTGAAGACTGATCCAGTCAAGTTCGAGAGCCTCTGGCTGAGTAAGACTGGTAAGTACTTGAATATGAGTATGCAGTTGATGACGGGCTATACCGACGACACCACTGCTGTCCAGAAACTCTCGTTTGTCTCTGATACGCTTCTGACGCACCCCGACAGTAAGCGTACCCTGCATTTCCAACTCCATCACGACCAGAACGGTGTACCCGAGTATTATACCACTCAGGTCTATGTCAGCCTTCTGGTTGACAGTCTGCAGGCCGACTCCATTCGTCTCACCCTCAACACCTACAACGGCCCTGTTGTCAAAACTCTCTCCCTTTTTAAATAGGGTTACACCTTATTATATATATAAGAGGTTGGTTACCATAATAGTGTATTATTTACATTTATCGTAAAAAGGCCTATAAAACAATATTGTCGTTGTTACACTTATTGGCCTTTTTTTGCTTTTTTTCCTTCTTTTTGGTGTTAAAATCGCCTTTTTTGAAAAAAAGTACCATTATTTATCAAAAAAAGATGATGCTTTTTAATTAATTTGTTTTAATTTTGCAATCGATTCAGTGTGTTCTGAAATAACTATAACTGATATAATATAACTTAAAAGGTAAACCAAAACGTATGAACCAAAACAATTCTTCTTAAATAGAAAGCCAAAAAGTCTTAGCAGGCTTTAAGGCTCAAGGGAGTTTGTGCTTCCACTATTTCTAACTTGCGTTTATTATAAACCAATTAATCTATAGTTAATACTTAAGTATGAATCGAAATTTTAGAAAGACAGCGCTGCTGATGAGTGCCATGGCTCTCTTGGGACTGGGTTACTCGTCAAACGCCAATGCCGCTGGTGACGTGCAGAGCGTCCAGCAGGCAACGAAGAAGATCACAGGTACTGTGGTCGATGCTCAGGGCCCCGTCATCGGTGCCAGCGTAGTAGAAAAAGGTACCACTAACGGTACTGTTACCGACTTTGACGGTAACTTCTCTCTCAATGTGAATCCGGGTGCAACGATCGTTATTTCGTTCATCGGTTTCGAGACTCAGGAAATCAAGGTTGGTAACCAGAGCGACTTCCAGATCACGATGAAGGACGACAACGCCGTCCTGGAGGAAGTGGTAGTCGTAGGTTATGGTACCCAGAAGAAGAAGCTGGTTACCGGTGCTACCGTTCAGGTGAAGGGTGAGGACATCGCCAAGCTGAACACCACCAACGCACTGACCGCTATGCAGGCCTCTACTCCTGGTGTGAACATCACACAGGCATCTTCTCAGCCGGGTAGTGGTTTCAAGGTAAACATTCGTGGTGTCGGTACTATCGGTGAGAGCTCTCCTCTGCTGATTATCGATGGTATCAATGCCGGTACTGCTGATAACGGTCTGAATGGTCTGAACCCGAACGACATCGAGAGCATCGACGTGCTGAAGGACGCTGCTTCTGCAGCCATCTACGGTGCCCGTGCTGCTAACGGTGTGATTCTGGTAACCACCAAGCAGGGTAAGTCTGGTAAGATCCAGGTGCAGTACGACGGCTTCGTGGGCTGGTCGAATGCCTACAAGGTGCCTGCCATGGTGAATGCCAAGCAGTACATGCAGATTATCAACGAGACCAACTTTAATACTTACGGAACAGCTACCAACTGGAGCAGCCTCGTTCCTCAGGCCATTCTCGACAAGGTGAACCAGGGTTGGGATGGCACCGACTGGTTTAAGGAGTATGAGAACAAGAACGCCCTTCAGTTCAGCCACGCTGTAACGTTGACTGGCGGTACCGATCGTTCTAAGTTCTCTATGTCTCTCAACTACAGCTCTAACGAGGGTATCATGGGTGGCGACAACGCCTCTTCTTACAAGCGTTATGGTGGTCGTATCAACTCTGAGCATGTTGTTTACAGAGGAAAGGACCTGCTGGGTAAGGAGCACGACATCGTGACCATCGGTGAGAACTTGAGCTACTGGTATCACAAGAGCCATACCCTTGCTGAGAGCAATGGTTACTGGAACGTGATGCAGGCCGCTTACATCGCTTCTCCGCTTGTTGAGCCTTATGATGCCAATGGCGATCTGACCAGCTATGCTAAGAACCATACTGGTTACAGCGATATGATTTACAGTCAGCCATTGAATGCTTTTGTAAATGGTGACTTTGGCTCGTTAAACAAGAGCCGTGACTTTGGTGTTGGTGCTACCTTCTATTGGATTGTAGAGCCTATCGAGAACCTCCGCTATCGTGGACAGTTCAATACAGGCTATAGCGCCAGCAACTATCGTCAGGTGGGTATGCCTTATAGTCAAAGCTCTACACATGCCACTAGTTCATATACACTGAGCATGAACCAGAGCCAGAGTAGCAGCTTCTCAATTGAGAACACCCTTTCATACATTCTGCCGAAACTTGGTAAGAACACCATCGATATACTGGTTGGACAGTCAATCGAGCGTTCTGACTGGAGCACAGGTATGAGTATGAACTTTGAGACAACAGAGGATAAGCTGAACACATTGGTGCTCAATGGTTGGGACTACAATATTCCTTCTAACTATGAGACTCAGTACATGATAGGCCATAGTGGTTATGACAACCCAAGATCTGGTAGCATCGCTTCGTTCTTTGGTCGTGCTAACTGGAACTACGACGAGAAGTACATGGCAACCGCTATCATCCGTGCTGATGGTTCTAACAACTTTGCTCGTGGCAAGCGCTGGGGTTACTTCCCCTCATTCTCTGCTGGTTGGGTTATCACCAACGAGAATTTCATGGAGAGCACCAAGAGCTGGCTCGATTTCTTGAAGATCCGTGCTTCTTGGGGACAGAACGGTAACTGTAACATCCCGAACTTCAACTATGTGTCGAATATTAAGTTCTCTCCTTCAGACTATGCAGACTACGGTTACAAGTTCTCTAGCGATATGTTCAATACGGTAAACCGTAACGTCTATCAGACTGGTGCATATGCTTCTAACGTTCCTAACCCCGACGTAACATGGGAAACCTCTGAGCAGATCAATATCGGTCTCGATGCACGCTTCCTGAGCGGACGTCTTGGTTTGAACTTCGACTGGTATAAGAAAACTACGAAGGACTGGCTGGTTATGGCTCCTATCAATGCCGTTGCAGGTTATGAGGTTGCTGCATACGTGAATGCCGGTGACGTGAAGAACACTGGTTTCGAGGTTGCTCTCTCTTGGCGCGACAAGATCGGCAGCGACTTCAACTATCATGCCAATGTGAACTTTGCTACCAATAAGAACGAGGTAACTCGTCTGGACAACAATGCAGGTTATATCAACGGCCAGGACAAGGCCATCTTCGAGAACTCTTCATGGGTATCTCGCGTTGAGGTTGGTCACCCCATTGGTTACTTCTCTGGTATGTCTTATAGCGGCATCTGGCAGAATCAGGCTCAGATCGACGCAGCTCGTCAGGCAGGAAAGGCTGTTCTCGACGGTGCTCAGCCTGGTGACTGCATCTGGGACGACTACAATGGCGATGGCATGATTTCTCTCTCTGAGGACCGTCACGAGATTGGTAATCCTCATCCCGATGTAACCCTCGGTGTAACTCTCGGCTTCGAGTGGAAGGGCCTCGACTTCGGTGTAACAGGTTCTGGCGCATTCGGACAGCAGGTGATGCAGTGCTACCGCACCGCTCTGTTGGCTAGTCCTTACAACAATTATACTGTGGACGACTTTGAGCGTTGGCATGGTGAGGGCACCAGCAACAAGTATCCTCGTCTGGCCGTTGGCTCTATCAACGAGCAGTGGGTATCTACCCGCTATATGCAGGATGCAGACTACTTCAAGATTCAGAACATCACACTGGGCTACGACATTGCTCAGTTGGTTAAGGGCTTCCCCTTCTCTCAGTTCCGTGTCTATGTACAGGCTCAGAACCTTTACACCTTCACTGGTTACACAGGTGTTGATCCTGAAATCGGTTCATCTGGTGGTAAGGACTCTTGGGCTCGTGGTATCGACGTAGGTCTTTATCCGACAGCACGTACCTTCATCGTAGGTGCAAGCATTAAGTTCTAATTCATAACATATAACAGAATAGAAGAATATGAAAAAGATATATTTAATGGCAATCGCGGTCCTTTTCGCAGTCGGACTGACCTCTTGCGAAGACTTCCTCGATTCCAAGAATTATACAGGAGCAACGAACGAAAACTATCCTGCTGCGCCTTCTGACCTGAACAAGGAGCTGGCTGCCCTGTATGGTGTGATGAACCAGATGAGTACCTCTCCGCTGGAGACGCCTTGGTTCGTGAACTACATTATGTCTGATGATGCCAATGGTGCCGGTGGTACTGGTGACGTTGAGTCGCACGCTGTTGGTCACCTGATGGCTAATAAGGAAACCATGTACGACAATGCCTGGAAGAACATCTATGTAGGTATTTCCCGTGCAAGTGCTGTCATCTATGGTGTGGATGCTTTCGACTGGACTGGTCAGGAGGCTGCCCGTAACCAGATGCTGGGTGAGGCTTACTTCATGCGTGGTCTGTTCTACCTCTGGGGCGTTCAGTTCTGGGGCGATATCCCTGCTTACTGGGCTATTGCTGCTCCCGATCCCTGTCCTCAGCTGAGCGCAGAGAACGAGATTATGCCTCATATCCTGGCCGACTTTACCAGTGCTGCTAACCTGATG
>CAMKUA010000027.1:0-30807 GCA_946415825.1 uncultured Prevotella sp.
AGGATATAAACTATTAACACACTTTAACCGATAGTGGCTATCGCCAGAAGCGGGAGGTGATGTCTTCGAAGTCGCCTTGGGCGTTCTGGCGATAGAGGCGCTGGTTGGTGGTGGGCTTCTTCAAGGGGCCGAGGTGGCGGATATAGGGGCCTATCTTGATGTAGTCGAAGTCGTGCTTGTTGATGGCAGATGAGATAACGGTCTTGCCGCTATACCAGGCCACCTTGAACTGTGGGTGCTCCTCATGGATATACTGGGCCAGAAGGTTCACGCCCTTCGGATCGTTGTCGCCACCCATGAAGGAGATGCAAGTGATGTCATCGCCATATTTTTCAACCATCTGCCAACGAAGCCAACAACAAATGAGAATGTTTACATATATCTTGACTGTTATCTACCAAGATACTCACCAACGATACCAACAGGATCACTCGCATTTACATAGCCCCATCCAGCAGACCTGTCATCACCAGTATCAAATAGTTTCTTGCCATCTTTACTATAGCAGATAACTTGTCGAACCCTCACTAAACTATAGATTTCGTCATATTCAGCTTTTGTCCTTGTTGTCACCACTAGAGTCCTACTACCTATCATCCGAGAAAAGTATCTTTGCCATTCTGGTGTATGATACACAGCCTTCACCCATACAAAGTGGTTGCCATTTTTCCCTATTACAATATTAGAATTATAGGATATAGTGACATCCTCATCTTCGCTGACTTTTATCCACTTACCAGATTTATTATTATTTACCTGACCATACATGGTATGGCAAAGTATGAATACTATCAACACTAATATTCTTTGACAACTCTTCATGATCTTTACTATTTATTCCTTTTCTCTTTAAATTCATTCCTTAACACTTTCATAAATCGGAGATACTCTTTTTGCGTGATATCAACCTTTCCGCTACATCTTTTCTTAGGATATTTCTTTTTATATGCTTGCCTTACCATCTCATGAGTCACAATGTTTGACAAAGGGATCCCATATTTGGCTATTATCGGCTTTAAATATTCAATGGCACTTCTAATTTGGTCTTCTGTTAAAGGTTTTTCTAATGTATTACCCTGGAATTCAATTCCTATAGTGAAATTATTACAACCAATTCTCCCATTAAGAATGGATAATCCTGCATGATACGTGACTACTTCTGGATTGCACATTATATATCTTGTACCGTCTGTATCAATAACAACATGTGTTCCCACTTTTTTCTTCAACGATGTTAGAACATCTAAGGATCTTTCTACTGTAGGTTCCGCTGTGTGGTGAAGAATAACTCCCTCAACAGTATTTTTCTTACTTAAATCAATATTGGGAGTGGGGTGTTTTATCTCCTTATATTTCTTTTTTACTATCAAATCCAAGACATCATAATTATTGTTGTTATTTGCAACAAGATTCGACGCAAATAGTAATGCAAAAGACAGTAAAAGCAATGATTTAATTTGTGGATTACATATCATAATTTTATATTATTATCGAGGCATTTCAAATGGATCTGCCCCATGTATTTTTTCTAAAACACATGGGGCGTTTAGTTATTCTTTTATTTTGTCCATTTCCTTTAATAACTCAATATTCATTTGATTCATTCGATTAATTTGATTCATACTCATCTTTCCACTCATTTTCCGAAGTTTATTATTGTATTCATTATATTGATTTAGCAATTTTGCATAATCCGCCATAGCCGTTGGATTATTCTTATCTATCTTCTTTATGAAACTAACATACCGTTTCCCAAATTTTTCGTACTCATCAAGAAACGCATCTACAGAAGAATCTCCTTTATCTATAGACAGATCGCTATCTCCTTCATCATCAAAAGAGTCTCCTTCATCAAAAGAGAAATCCGCACTATCACCACCACCTTCAGACAGAATAAACGGCATCTGTTTACCCTGATTCGTCACAAACATTCCTTTAAAAACACCACTTGAGAGCTTTCCTTTAAAATGACCTGTTGGTGTTCCGTTTGCATCTGTCTCATTAATGTCAAGAATACCATCTTCATTTGTTCCTGACAATTTTAGTTGTGCACCAGGTCCCTGCTTGTCATAATAATAGTTACCTTTAACCAGTGTTCCATTAATCTCAAGATGCATAGTTACAGGATATTTGTCTACATTTCCTTTTAGATCAACAATTTTATCATTGTCATCCGAGTCTGTATCTATAGATTTACTCTCCTCACGATCAGTATCTCGCATCTGTTTCTTTTCTTCTTTAAGATCAGCAAATCTTTTCAACAATCTTTCTTCTAATTCATACGCTTTTTCTTTCTGTTTTTCATTAAGGTCTAATCCTGACGCTTCCAAACACTCCATTATATGATCACTTTTTGTGAGGTCCACTCCATACAAATTTTCTACTTTAGAGAAAAAAGTTTTCGACATTGAATCGAAATTATCTCTCAAATAATCATAACTTGAATTCTCAAACATTTCCACAAACTCTTCAAAATCAGCAAGGAATTTGTCTTCTTTGGATTGGGAACACGAAGAAATAGCTAAAGCCATAAAGGCAATTACTAATATTTTAATTGTTTTCATATTATTTATAGTTTATTTTGCCTACTCCTCAAAGGATTTTCGGCACACTCCTTATTATTTTTTATGTTTAAATCCTAGAATCTCATCATCAATCACTATTACTTTGACTTCCCTCATTGAGTAAATTTTTTACAGTTTTTAGACTTGGAACTGCCATGAAAGCCCAATGATCTGATTTCTCTCGTAGTTTATTCCTATATTCATTATATGCAGTCTCCATCTGTTTGATATCTGACTTGCTGAGATCTCCGTTTTCTGCTTTTTCTATGAAATCAGGATCGGCTTTTACGATGTCACACAGATTGTCCAACAATGCTTTATGTATTTTTACACACTCGTCATCATTACTTGCTTCATCCATTTGGTTAGTTGCATCTTTATAAGCATCCACAATTGTCTGAACCGTTGCATTTCCACATGACGTTAACATTATTGTCATCATTACAATACAATATAAACTAATTTTTCTCATAATTGTTTTATTAATAAAAGCCTACTCTTCAAAGGATTTTCGGCACACTCCCTATTATATTTTATGTTTGAATCTTAGAATCTCATCATCAGCATATTCAGATTATGCTTCTTGGCTCGTCCAAAGGCTGTAAACCAATCGATAATTCCCCAGATTAACAGTCCTCCACAAGTTAAGAGTTTTAAGATTCCCAGACCAATTTGTCCCATATAGAAACGGTCAGCTCCAAAAGAGCCAAGAATAAATGCCAAGAGGAAAGTTGTCATAGGGCTTTTCCACGGTGTAGCCATTAACATGCTTTCTCGATTCTCATCCATTTTTTCAAGTTTCTCGCGAATTTGCATCTGTGCATAATCAGGAAACTTGTCTGCATTAACCATTATGAACTGGTCAACTTTTGATTTATCCATAATCCAAAATATTAAATTGTTAATAAATATTTGATGTAATTTATTGAATTAATCTACCCATACATCATGAACATTTCCATATTCTTTCTTTTAGTTGCATCTTGAATCATAAAGATATCTATCAACCACCAAATATAGGCGCCTCCACATGTTAGCAACTTACCGACTCCCAGACCAACATCTCCAATATAAAACCTATCCACGCCCAGAGAACCAACAAGGACAGACAGGATTATTGCCATAGTTGGATCTTTGAATTGTGCCATTCGAATAGATGCGATACTATAATCCATTTCTACGAGTTTCTTTCGTATCATTTCCATTGACTCTATTGGAAGCCTATTACCATATAAAGCCAATAATTGATTTGCTTCACCTATATCCATTATTTAAATATTTAATACATTTCTAACAACCAACCATATAGAAAACGATAATATGTAAAAGTTTACAACGTATTTGTTTTCAATAACATTCCTCAGCTTCTCACGAGTCTTGTTTTGTGGCATCATCCATTCAATAAGAAACAATGTTGCATATGGTCCAGAATAGGCCAAGTAATAATTATATCTGATAGCCCCAGTAAAATCCCCATGTATCATAGCATGAATAGCACGCTGTATTCCGCACCCTGGGCAACTTAGTCCTGTAATCATTTTGAAAGGACATTTTGGCATAAACCAATATTGGGTGGGATTGAGATTGTATAACACAACCCCACCCACTAATAGAATGGCCAATACCAGAATCACCTTTTTCAAACTATCAATGGAATGAAGAAAAACCAGCTATTGCAGCCATACCACCAAAAGCTACTATGTATATGACCCACACAATTAAACTGATGAGTATACCGATATAACTCCACTTTTTTGCATCATTTGCAGCCATAATAGCAGCTGTATATTGCTTCGCCATGTATAGTGATTCTACACTGTTGGCCTTTATAATTGCCACAATACCCAAAGGGAGACAACAACAAATTGTTGTGAAAATAGCCAAAGCCATATTACTATTTGGCTTCATCATTGGCACCTGTTCTTGTACTTGTTCTTGATTTTCCATATTAAAATTTATTGGCCTCAGGTTAGGACTTTGTAAAGTGGGCCTATTAACTTCACAAGCCACCATCTTCTTATTCTAAACTAAAACTAATCTATTGACAACTCTATATAATTAAATTATACTTTTTATCACATTTGCAATAAGTTTTTTCCTCCCTATCCCAAAATTTTACATTAGGAATCCTATTCCCTCCCTTATGCCAAGTATTTAATATGATTGTTTCCCCCTTTTTATATATTCGATAATACCTTTTCACTGAGGGAATTAATTGAATACCATCGTCATTTGAATGGGGATAATATGTATTTGTAATATTAAAGTAGCCATAAGTCTCTAGTATTTTACCAAAAGATTTACCTATACATATGCCGATTTTACATTTAGAATTAAAAATTGCCTCCTCAAAGATACTGATAACATTAGCTTCTATGTGGTTCTTAAACTCCTGTTCTTTAAGAGAATCAATAAACTGCTTGGAATTCCAATTAATAGAATGCCAAGGGCATAGTTCTAAAGCAAAAGGTAATCTATCCCCTACATTTTTGTCAGTAGCTTTAATAATATGTTCTATCCATGGACGCCTACTTTGCCACCATTTTGTTCCATTGTACCCAACAAACATACCTAATCCATTTTTCTCTAGTTCTTTATTATGTTGATAATATGGAAATTGCAATGCAATAGGGCTGTATCCTTTTTCTTGGATCAAATCCATAATTGCATTAAACATTTCTTCTTGTTCATGAGTCCTATTTCTGTCGAAGCCAGGATTAAGGTTTAAAATAGCTATTGAACATTTTGGAGTTCCCCAATACGGTTCAAGCATCTCAGTCGTTTGAAAACCAGACAAGTACTTAATGTATACATCTGTTTTATTTACTTTCAGGAACCATTCTTTTATCTGAGAATCCCAATTTTTAATGAATTTGTCAGTCTTATCCATATATCATGTTTTTAGCTATTAATGCCATATATGTACAAAAAGTGTGAGCCTTCTGACATCCTTAGTCTGAAGGTCCTGGAATACCCGTATAAGTAAGAATGAAATCAGCTCACACCTGCAGGGATATATGCGAGCCGTCTCCATAGCGGAGCAAGCAGTATATATGCTACTGCAGGAGAAGCAGCTTTCAGACTTCTCACCCTTATACTTCGAATTTTCCAGGTTCTCAGACGGGTCAAAGCTTAATCGCTCTCCTCGATGTACATCGCTATTTTCTCTCAGCGACGCGACAAAGATAAGTATTTTTTCTGAAAGTTGCAACATTGTGAGCTGAATTTTTACTATAATGAGCAAAATTAGCCTGAAAAAAGTACCTATACAAGTCCTTTTCTGTCCTTTTCATCTTTTACCTTGTATAATTAGAGAATTATTTGTATCTTCGCGCCATGAAACAGAATATGTTAAAACAAGAAGTGGAACGGACTTTCGGTCGTCAGTTGACAGAGGCTGGCGACTTTGAGCAATTGAGCCATCAAATATTTTCGCATACACGCGAGAGTTTGTCTCCAACAACACTGAAACGTCTTTGGGGGTATCTGAAGAATGAAGAGGTTGAGACGCGTCGGCATACGTTTGATGTGCTGGCGAGATTTGTTGGTTTCCATAGCTATGAGGATTTCTGCAATCATACCGATCAACTGGACGAGGTGCAAAGTGGTATCAAAACGGAAGAGAGGATTAATACAGAGGAATTAAAAAGTGGTCAACGACTGGTCATCACATGGCGTCCTGACCGTAGGATTGTTGTCAAACATCTGGGCTATAGTCGTTTTGAGATTATCGAAGCCGAAAACACAAAACTCTGTGTAGGCAATACGTTCCGCTGCCATTTGATGATACAGCACGAACCGCTATACCTTGACGAAGTTGTACATCAGGGTATGCCGCCTATGGTCTATGTGGCTGGTCAACGCGATGGTGTGATCGTAGAGGTGTGCAAATAGTTCAGTCGAAAGGCAGTTCTGACATCCGCTTGAGCCAAGGCTTGCGGTATCGCTCCTGAATGTATTCTTTCAATTCCGGCTCCTTAGTATCTCGGATGAGTTCATCGGTGATTCTCAGGAAAGGAATCGTGATGTTACGTTGACAACTGACGGTATCCATCATCTGCTGAATGCCATAAGCGGCCATCTGCTTGTCAATCTTTCTCTTTGCCTCGTTGATAAAGTCTTGTTGGTGTTGAATTGCTGCTTGCTCTGACTCTCGTTGCTTGTTGATTTGTTGTATCTGGAGTTGGAGAGAGTCTACTTTCGATTGTTCTGAACTCATCTTGGCGTCGTTCTTCTCTTTGAGAACTTTCAGGGAGTCATTGATCGTTTGCAGTCTTTGTTGAGTATGCGACTGATTCAACAAATAGAAACCTGCCATCAAAAGGGCGAGGCAAAGGATAAGAAGTAGCCGTCGAGGCCACTGCCAACAACGATGCAAATCTCTTTGAATAGAGGCTATATCCGTATAACGATGATCCAAAGGTGCACAACATTTGCGAACAACCAATTGCGAGAACCACCCCAAGCGTAGTTCTCGAAGAATACGACCTATAGAATAGATATCAGAAGGGCCTTCCGGAGCAATATAGCCCTCTGTGCCACAGGGCTCTTTCAGAACCGCATGACTATCGGTATCGGAAAGTCCGAAGTCAATGAGTTTCAGATGCTGGCCATCATGAGTGAGCATGATGTTCGATGGCTTCAGGTCACGATGCTCTGTCTGGCGGCTATGCACATAGGCTACTGCTTCCAAAAGCATGTCGGCTATATGGCGACGCTGTTTTTGCGAGTAACCATCTTCTTTCAGCCACTCTTTCAGCGTCTTCCCTTCTATCCACTCCATCACAATACAAAGCCCCAAGCCCTCAACTTCTTCAAGCGAAATAACAGACACCACCAGCGGGTGCTGCAATTGGCTGGTGATCTCATACTCTTTTTGTATGAGGACTTGATAGACGGCATCCTGACGATAAGGCTCTTTCAGGCCTTTCAACATCCACCATCTGCCATGACGTTTTGCCCGAGTCAGCTGGCTATACCCACTGTTTGAAACATTAGATAAGTCTGTGAATCGGTCTGTCTTCAGGACGTCATCAGATCTGACAAACCCTGATGTCGGCTCATTATCGTAGTCTTTTGCTTGCCTCATAACGACATGGCAAAGATACAACCATTTTCGAAAAAGGTCACATTTTTCAGTAAAAAAATGAAGAATGGGGTAAAAATTAGTATCCCTTATTGCAAAATAAGCTGCCATTATCGTCGGATAATGGCAGCTTATTCGTAGATAACCAAGACTCACCCCAAATTGCTCGAAAGGCCTTTAAACACTGGGGATGCGGAGGGGTGAGTGTTAGTGTATCACTACACCACACACTCAACCCAACACTCCACCAAACACCCACCCCTGAGACTTAAGCAGCCTTGATGGGGACGATCCGATAATAAGTCTGATTGCCATGAGAGTGACCCTCATAGCCAAGCTCCTTCAAGGCCATCCCAAGATGGATCTTCGTGCTGTGGTTCTCCTTGATCGAAGGATACTCACGACGTATCAGACTCACGATCTCCCCACACTTCATCCGGACACCCTGCTCACCTTCCTTAGGCTTGCGGATGCAGGCCTCGATCACATCAGCAATGTCCTGTTGCTCCATGTAGTTCATATTCAACTCCTGAATACGCGCAACCTGGTCATTATTAAACCAGTAGGGCGCCTTTAGGTCATTGATCTCATGAACCACTTGAGCATAAAGCTGCTCATAGTCGATCTCGCCAGTGTTGTCGATAAACAGTCCTTCTGGAATGGTCAGACAGATGTATCGACGACTACCCGTAGCATCCGACAGAGGATGAGGATTGTTGGTCGTCGCCACAAACGAAGCATAGCGAGGACGATCATCCTGCGAGGCTCCATAGATGGGGCGACCATTCACCTTACTCTTGGAGAGCGTCTGCTTCAGGGCTGCATGCTGAGAAGGACGGATGGCCTCAAGCTCATCGAGACAGACCAGCAGATTGTTCGTCAGAGCCATCTCCTTGTCGAACTTGTTCGAGAGGTTCAGATGGTCCAAGAAGTACTGGCGAAGTTCTGGAGGAAGCAGTCGGGCCACAAAAGTGGTCTTTCCACAACCCTGATGCCCGATCAGCGTAGGTACGCACTCATTTGGTGGAGTGTTTGGTTAGGTGTCAGGGGGAGTGTTCAGCCATCACCCACCCCATCGGAAAGCCTTTATCCATCGGCAAACCAGAAAATTGGGGGGGTATGATGCCATTTTTGCTACTATTAATGCTAGCAATTGCTACTATTAATAGTAACAATCGAAACTATTAATACCTTTTTCTCCCTAGTTAGGGAAAAATAATTCCCACGTTGGGAAACAATTATTCACACGTTGGGAACAAAACATTCCCAGTAAGGGAATAACCAGTGCGCCGTAACCAAACTAGCAACGATCCGTAACACACGAGGCAGTGATCCGTAAGCAATGGCGAATCCACCAGACGGCGTCAGCATCGATATTATATTTTAAGCTTTGCTAAATTGCCAGCTATCTCTGCTTTATATTTCTCTTTCAGTTCTTGGGATAAGAAACTGATGTCAATGAAATCGTACCATTTAGGGGCAGCATTCATGAATTTATTGATAATGTTCTCAATGACTTTACTTTCCAAACCTGTTGACTCCATTGCCCGCACAAAGTTATTCCGGCCAATCTTTTTCTTCCTGCCATCGAGTGTCAGGGCCAGTTCCTCCGTGTCTTCAGGAAAAACCAGATGCACATTGATCAGGTCGTATGCTTGTGAGAGCACATAATTGCCTGCCTCTTTGCTAATGAGAGAAAAGTTCTTCAGGTGCATATCCGAATTACCCATAATCCATGAGAACATGACGACCTCCCAGAAATTAACTAGGTCAAGCATTGGAGCTGATGAGAACTTCCTGATCATCTTTGCAATGTTTTCATACGACGACTTGTACTTATCGGCTGTGAGCCGTTCGCATATCTGACACATGTCTTCCATCAGGAGTTTCGTTCCACGATTGTCGCGGTCTATTCTTCTTGTCAAGTAGGTCAGTTCACCATCGCTGAACCTGATGAGCGTATGTGGCACAACTTTTATCTTGGCAATACTGGCCAGATGCATGGTGAGGTCTTCTACTTCAGGCAGCCACGGAAAATCCTCTGACTTGGGTTTAAGGATGTATCTGCCCCAAAGTCCTACGATGGTCAAACGGTCGGGTTCGTCTTTGCCGCCCTTGTTGACATCCATCGACAACTTCGACTGTACACCTGTCACTGTAGTCCTGCTCAGTACTGCTTCCCTTGCCAAGTCGTTGATGTTACTCCTTGAATAAGGCAAAATGGGGACTTCTGCCTTTCCGAAGAACTTCTTAGCGCAAGAAGGATGGAAATCTTTCTGTCCCTCTTCTAATTCCTGATAGCAAAACAAGCACTTACCCATACGCTTCTTCCTCCTCCAGTCCTATTAATCCGACGGCCCCAATACAGTCTTTACAGCAAGTCATCAGCAGTCCCATCCTGTCATTGGGATTCAGTTTCCAGTTCTTGGTGGCAATATCCAGCAACCAGCCTTCTGGGATTAACCCATCGAAGAAGGGGAACATCATTGACGACTGATAGGGTGTGTCTGTCAGCGGAAATGAAAGACTGATGGGAACAGCCTCGTCTGATGCCAGGTAAGTTGCGTCATATCTGAAAGTATAGCCGTTCGCGTCTTCAATGAGCTGTCCGGCTTTCATGTCCCTGTAATACACATCTGCCTTTCTCATGTCTATTCACCTCCCCTCTGTTGATCCACCATTCCGAGTTCTTTTCCAAACATAGCCAATACGGTGTTTACCTTGTCCATTCGCAGGCTGTTCTTGCCTTGTTCCAAGTCTCTGATGAAACGCAGTCCCACGCCAGACTTATAGGACAGTTCCTCCTGTGTCAGCCCATATTGCTTGCGCAAGGCTTTTACTTGTAGTGATAATCTGTTTTCTGTCATATATTGCCAATTTGGGGACAAAGATACAATAATTTTACGAATATTGCATCGTTTCGGGTATAATTTTAATAATTATTTGTGTTTTTATATCAGAAAGGGTATAAAACCAAGAATTATTATTGTTATTATATCAAATAGGGTATAAACCTTTTTCGGTATTACTTCGTAATTTTGAAGAGAAATTATTTCTTCCAGAAGCGGGAGGTGATATCTTCGAAATCGCCTTGGGGAGTTTGGCGATAGAGGCGCTGGTTGGTGGTGGGCTTCTTCAAGGGGCCGAGGTGGCGGATATAGGGGCCTATCTTGATGTAGTCGAAGTCGTGCTTGTTGATGGCAGATGAGATAACGGTCTTGCCGCTATACCAGGCCACCTTGAACTGTGGGTGCTCCTCATGGATATACTGGGCCAGAAGGTTGACACCCTTGGGATCGTTGTCGCCACCCATGAAGGAGATACAGGTGATATCATCACCGTATTTATCCACGAAGGCATCGATAGCATCGGAGTTAAGGGGGAGGCCTATGTCCTCCCAGAGGTAATGGCTATGACACCCAGGACAGTGACACGGGCAATTACTGATGTTAATTGCCAGTGTCACTTCGTCGGGTATCTCCTGAAATACTATGCCTGTATTGACGTACTTCAGCATGGTTTCAGATTAGTCTGCCAGGGCGTAATAACGGCGGGCGGCCTCTTCCTGACGGGCCTGAGAGAAGTTGGAGACGCGCTTCAGATAGCCGATGATACGCGTCATGTAATCGACATTCTTGGAATGGCAGTGGGGGCACTCCTTCAGATAGCGCTTGTCGATATGGCCGCAGTCGTTGCAGACGGTGTTGGGGATGTTGAAGGTGAAGTAGTTGCAACCTTCCTTGGCTGCCACCTTCAGCAACTGCATGTACTGATCCTTCGAGAGGTGCTCCTCGAGGTTCATGTGGAGGGCAGAGCCACCAGTGAGGTGCTCGATGTAGGGAGCGCCGTGCAGCTTGAACTTGTCGATGATGGTCAGCGAGTCGTCCTCAACCACATAGAAATAGCTGTTGTAGCAGTCGCGTGGCACGAAATAGCCGTCCTCACGGTCCCACTTGGCATGCTTCACACCGACATTCTCGGCAGGAATCATCTCGCAGTTGAACATAACATCCTTCGAGCGATACTTCTTATTGTACTGTTCGATGAGTCCGAGGATGCCCTGTACGAAGTGCAGGTAGTCGTCGTTGGGCGTAATCTTGAGGCCCATGAACTCGGCAGCCTCCACCAGACCATTGATACCAATCGTGAGATACTGGCGACCGATGTTGATATAGCCAGCGTCGAACAGAGGCAGCATACCGTGCTCCTGGAGTTCCTTCAGGTTCTCGTTATAGGCCAACTGCACCTTGTGACAGAGGTCGATGACGCTACCCAGATAGTCGAGGTAGTCGAGCTCGTGGTTCACGGCAAACTGGATGCAACGGTTCAGGTTGATGGTGAGCACACTCTTCGAACCTGTAGAGACACCACCAGCACCAAGGGTATAGCTGAAGCCATTGTCGGTGATCTCGTTGCGCAGACGACAGCAAGAGCTCAGCGAGTCGGCATTGTTGCTCATATAGGTGAAGAACGAGTGGCCCTCGCTATACATCTCGGCAGTGAACTCACCCCACTCGGGATCCTTGCATTCGCCGTTCTCATCGACGAGCAGTGCCATCGTCTCTACCGGGAAGGTGAGCAAGGTCTTCGTACGCTCCTTGTTGAACCACTTCATGAAACGCTTCTGCAACCACGAGAGGCTCTCCCAGTCGGGCTTTGAGCCATCGGGGAAGTAGAAATCGCCGAAGATCGACTCGAAATAGTACTTGTCGTAGTAGGCGATGTTCCAGAATACGGCCTGATAGTTACGGGCACCAGTGGGCTGGTTCAGGGTATAGACAATCTGCTCGAAGTAGTCGGTGATCACCTTGTCGATGGTGCGCTTCTTCAGCGAGAGGTCGGCCTGGTCGTTGGGGCGCTTCCAGTAGTCTGGTCCGTACTCCTTACCGATAAAGTAGTTCATGTACATCAGGAACTCAGGCGTTGCACAGGCACCGCTCAGCATGGAGCTGACCATGAACACCATGTTGACGAATCCACCGGCAAACGACTTCAGGTTGGTGGGGGCCGTTGAGTTACCGCCAATGGCCACCGTACCACCAATCAGCCAGGGATACATCGTGATAGAGGCGCAGTAGTTGGCCAGCGAGGTCTCATCATTCTTATATATAAAATGGTGAGTCAGTTTGTTGATATACTCGTCGGCCAGTTCCTTGCCGTACATCTTTTTGATACGGTCGGTCAACAGGCGGCGGTTCAAACGGATAAAGTTTGACTTAGGCAGCTCGCCTATCAGCGTGGCGATGTTCTTGTGCTCCACGTTGGCGTTGGCGTCGTACTTCGAACCCGTAGCAGCGTTCACCGACTCACAGTATTCCGACAGGAACTGCAGCTTGGCCAGTGTCTCACGGTCTTCGGTGTGAGCCTGGCGATAGAGCATAAACGACTTGGCCACCTTGTAGAAGCCTTCACGCATCAGGGCCTCTTCAACCTGGTTCTGGATGTTTTCCACCGTGATATCGTCGTGGATATCAAGGTGACTGAGGATCTTGGATATGGTGCCTAAGTCGGCAGGACAATCCACACTGTCGAATGCCTTCACGATGGCATTCATAATCTTGTCGAGTGAGAACTGGTCTTTCGAACCGTCTCGTTTGGTGATGGTAAAGTTTTTAATCTCCATTGTATTGTTTGCTAATGTTTATGCCCTTTCTGCAAGTCGAAGTTATCCGTTTCGGGAAACTTTTTCGTTTTTTGATTTCAAAAAGTTATCCGTTTTGGAAAACCCGAATCGGGTGCAAAGGTAACAAATTTCCAGAAAACAACAGCTCTTTTATTTCTAAAAAAAATATAAAATAATAATAAAACAAAAAAAAAGATATAATTCACAAAAAAGTTGTACCTTTGCCGTCAGGTATTAAAATCTTTATAATTATGGTTACAGCGTTAGTTATTATTGTTGTTCTGGCGATTATCGTCATTGGTTATTTCATCTCTACACAGCGCTCGCTGGTAAATCTCGATGAATTGTGTAAGAACGCCCTCAGTCAGATTGAGGTTCAGTTGAACTCCCGTTTCGATGCAGTCATCGCCTTAGCCAAGACTGCGGCACAGTATGCCAAGCACGAGTCGGAGACCATTATCCAAGCCGTTGAGGCCCGAGGCGGAGGAGCCGCCAAGACTCCTGCCGACATCAACCAGCAATCCGACTTGCTCGGTCAGCTGATGGGCCGGTTGAACGTGGTCTTCGAAAGATATCCCGAACTGAAAGCCAGCGATCTCTACAAAGAGGCCCAGGAAGGCATGAAGCAATATGAGGAGAATGTCCGTATGTCGCGTATGATCTACAACGACACTGCCACGAAGATGAACCGCATGGTGCGCCAGTGGCCTTCGAGCATCGTGGCCTCCATGCTCCACTTCGAACTGAAGGACTATCTGACAGTAGATGATGAAAAGAAAAAGAGCTACCCCAATCTGGATGAAGCATTCAAGAAATAGTATAGATAAGGTATTGAGGTGGGTTGTCGTTCTGCCTTTTTACTTTTTCACCTTTCTACCATTAAACGCCCGTCCTCAGCTTCACGACCTCAGCATCCAGGTGGTGTTGTCGAAGAATGGTGATGCCCGTATCACTGAGATACGTAAGATGACCATCGACTCGGAAGGGACGGAATGCTATATCCCCATCGGCAACCTGAACGGAAGTGAGGTAAGCGACCTGGAGGTAAGCGACGAGACGGGCAACAGCTATGACAACATTGGCAGTTGGGACATCGACAAGAGTCGCAGTTGGAAAACAGGGAAATGCGGTATCGTCAACAAGCACAACGGCTATGAGCTATGTTGGGGTATCGGCGACAGCGGAGAGCGCACCTATACAACGAGCTACACCGTGACCCGTTTGTTGAAAGGCTACGATGATGCCGACGGTTTTAACTATATGTTCGTTGCCAGCGGTATATCACCCCTGCCCGACCACGTCAAACTGACCATCGTTCCTGAGGACTCCTTGCAATTCACCAGTGAGAACACGGCCATCTGGGGCTTCCGCTATAATGGCGACATCAGCTTCATGAACTACCAGATTGTGGCTGAGAGCAGCGAACCTTTCGAGAACCGCAGTGCGATGATTGTCATGGCACGGTTCAGCAAAGGGATGTTCGAACCCGACGATGTCAGGGAAGGCACCTTCGAACAGGTGAGGGAGACGGCCTTCGAGGGGAGCGACTATAACTATTCCGAGAACGACGAATGGACCTGGGAGGATACGCTCATACTGGTATGCCTGGTCTTTGGATTGTTCTTCATCCCCATCGTGTGTGCCATCTGGTATTTTTTATATATATGGAACGCGCGCAGGAAAGTGAAAAAGGACTTGCAGTGGTATCGCGATATCCCCCTTGGCGGCGACCTTCAGGAAGCCAACAAGATGATCAACGCCTACAAGTACTGTAGTGCCGACTACAACAACCTGCTCTCTGCCTGCATCCTGAAACTCATCGACTTGGGAGGCATCAGCATCGAACAGAGGCTGAACGGGAAGGGGAATACGGAGAGCAATTTCGTGATCCACGAGATGAAGGACATCGCCAACCAGCCAGTATTGTTGCGCCAAGTACATAACATCTTCAAGAGGGCGGCTGGCAGCGACACCATCCTGGAGCCCAAAGAGCTGAAGTCGTGGATGAAGGACACCTATAATCAGAGCTATACCGACTCGTTCGTCCAGATTCTTCACGCCAAGACAGACTTGTCGAACTATAAGCACCGTCTCGACGAGGTGCGCCAGGTGTTTGGGCTGAAGAAGTTCCTCCAGGAGTTCTCCCTGCTCGACGAGCGCCATGTGCAGGAAGTGAGCCTCTGGAAAGACTACATGATCTACGCCACCCTCTTCGGCATTGCCGACCAGGTGATCAGCGACATGAAGAAGATCAACCCTGAGTACTTCAATATGGACCAGGTGGCCAACCAGATGGCTGATAATATGACACTGCCCACCATCTATTCCACCATGCACTCCAGTACCACCCGTGCAGCGATGAACAAGGCCGAGCGCGAAGCCCAGGCCCGAGCCGCCCGGGTCCGTGCTTCTGGCGGTGGAGGTCACTCTTCATGGGGCGGTGGAGGCGGCTTCTCAGGAGGCGGCTTCGGCGGTGGCGTGAGGTAAAAGTCAGTTTTTTCGATTCTGGACGAGAAATTACAATTTTTTTTCGTATCTTTGCAAGCGATTGCAGAAAAAGAGTAGAATGGACGAAGATTTTGATATACGTGAGGAACGGCTTTCCCAAGGTGAGAAGGACTTTGAGAACGCGTTGCGCCCTCTGAGCTTCAGGGATTTCAGCGGTCAGAAGAAGATCGTTGAGAATCTCGAGGTGTTCGTCGAGGCAGCCAAGTATCGTGGCGAGCCCCTCGACCACACCCTGCTGCACGGTCCTCCAGGACTGGGAAAGACCACTCTCTCCAATATCATCGCCAACGAACTGGGCGTGGGGTTCAAGATCACCTCGGGTCCTGTACTCGATAAGCCGGGCGACCTGGCTGGTATCCTCACCTCGCTGGAGAAGAACGACGTGCTCTTCATCGACGAGATCCACCGTCTGTCGCCCGTCGTCGAGGAATACCTCTATTCGGCGATGGAGGACTACCGCATCGACATTATGATCGACAAAGGTCCTTCGGCCCGAAGCATCCAGATCGACCTGAACCCCTTCACCCTGGTGGGGGCCACCACCCGTAGCGGTCTGCTGACGGCTCCCCTCCGGGCCCGTTTCGGCATCAACATGCATCTGGAATACTACGAGCCCGAGACGCTGCAGACCATCATCGAGCGCTCTGCCGGCATCCTGGGCGTTCCCATCACGGAAGATGCCTCACTGGAGATAGCCCGGCGCTCTCGTGGTACACCCCGTATCGCCAATGCCCTGTTGCGCCGAGTGAGAGACTTCGCCCAAGTGAAAGGCGACGGACGGATCGATACCAAGATCACGAAGATAGCCCTCACGGCCCTGAACATCGACCAGTATGGTCTCGACGAGATCGACAACAAGATCCTGCTCACCATCATCGACAAGTTCAAGGGCGGTCCTGTGGGTATCACGACGATTGCCACCGCTGTGGGCGAGGATGCAGGCACCGTTGAGGAGGTCTATGAGCCCTTTCTCATCATGGAAGGCTTCATCAAGCGCACCCCCCGAGGGCGTATGGTCACCGAACTGGCTTACCGCCACTTCGGTCGTAACCCCTATAGCGGGAACATCATGGAACCTAATCTCTTTGACCCATGAGGACAGGAATATTTGTGGGGAGCTTCAACCCCTTTACCATAGGGCACGATTCCATCGTGCGGCGCGCCCTGCCACTGTTCGACCGTCTGGTCATCGGCGTGGTGGGCGACAATGTGCATAAACCCGACATGCCCTCAGCCGAGGAACGGATGCAGACCATTCGTGACCTCTATGCCGGCGAGGAGCGCATTGAGGTGAAACCCTACCACGGACTGGCCATGGACTTTGCCAAGGCAGAGGGAGCCCAGTTCATCGTGAAAGGCGTGCGCTCCGTGAGCGATTTTGAATATGAGCAGTGGCAGGCCGACTTCAACCGCAAGATGGGAGGCGTCGAGACCATCCTGCTCTATACAGAACCTGAATATGCCAGTGTGTCGTCGAGTGCCTTGCGCGAACTGGCCCATTTCGGTGCCGATGTCAGTGATTACTTACCCAAAAAGCGATAACAGATGATCTCATACGAAGCAGAGGGAGTGAAATTCCCAAATATCAAGAAACGCGAGACCTCTAACTGGATTCATCGTGTGGCAGCGTTGTACGGCAAAAAGATTGGCGAGATAGGCTATTTGTTTGTCAACGACGACAAGATACTCGAAGCCAACATCGAGTATCTGGGGCACGACTATTACACCGATATCATCACGTTCGACTATACGGAAAAGAATACCATCAGTGGCGATATCCTTATCTCACTCGACACCGTATTCACGAATGCCGACAAGTATGGTCATCCCTACGACGAAGAGCTCCATCGGGTAATCATCCATGGCATCCTTCATCTCTGCGGAATCAACGATAAGGGCCCCGGTGAGCGCGAGATCATGGAAGCCGCAGAAAACAAGGCTTTGGCTATGCTTTAGGCTTCGGACTATTTTACTTGTTACCGGACTCCGTCTGCATCTTGCGGAGTAAGGTTATTACACCTTATTATATAAAAAAACGTAAATTATTCCGTCGTTACAAGGGATTTGCGTATTTTTGCATCCAAATTGCGCAATTGATATCATGAGTATTACTGATATAGTAAGGTATGCCTTCGTGCCTCGTCAGCGTGCCCTTGAGAAGCACCAGAACGGGGGAAAGGCTCTGCAAGAGGCAGTGCTTGAACACCTGATCAAGCAGGCAAAGGATACGGAATACGGACGTAACCACGCCTTTTCCGCTATCAATGGATATGATGATTTTATCCATAATATTCCCGTCAACACCTACGAAGAACTGAAGGGCGACATCGACCGGATGCGCCAGGGCGAGGTGGATATCCTCTGGCCAGGACGAGTGAAGTGGTATGCCAAGTCGAGTGGTACGACAAACGACAAGTCGAAATTTATCCCCGTCAGTCCCGAGGGATTGCAGAAGATACACTATGCAGGCGGTCGCGACTCCGTGGCCATCTACCTGAGAAACAATCCCAAATCAAGGATGTTCGACGGCAAAGGTCTGATCCTTGGTGGCAGTCATTCGCCCAACTATAACCTGAAGGATTCGCTGGTGGGCGACCTGAGTGCCATCCTTATCGAGAATATCAATCCCTTGGTCAACTTAGTGCGTGTGCCCAAGAAGCAGACGGCCCTGCTCTCTGACTTCGAGGTGAAGCGCGAACAGATAGCCAGAGAGGCCATGACCAAGAACGTGACGAATCTCTCCGGTGTACCCTCCTGGATGCTCTCTGTACTCACTTGTATGATGGAGATGACGGGAAAGGCACATCTGGAGGAGGTATGGCCCAACATCGAGGTGTTCTTCCACGGTGGTGTGGCCTTTACGCCTTACCGCGAACAATACAAGCGCCTCATCACCTCGCCCCGTATGCACTATATGGAGACCTATAATGCCAGTGAAGGGTTCTTCGGCATTCAAGACGATCCCGAAGACAAGTCGATGCTGCTGATGCTCGACTATGGGGTGTTTTACGAGTTCATCCCCATGGACGGTGGCGACCCGGTGCCCCTCTGGGGAGTGGAGACTGGCAAGAACTATGCCATGGTCATCTCTACCTCATGCGGACTATGGCGCTACGAAATCGGCGATACGGTTCAGTTTACCTCCACCAACCCCTATAAGTTTATCATCAGCGGGCGCACGAAGCACTTCATCAATGCCTTCGGCGAAGAACTGATTGTCGATAATGCCGAACAGGGACTGGCCTATGCTTGTGAGCAGACGGGGGCAGAGGTGCTTGAATATACGGCGGCCCCAGTGTTTATGGACGAAAAGGCCAAGTGCCGTCACCAGTGGCTCATCGAGTTCTCGAAACGGCCCGACGACCTGCAGCTGTTCGCCTCACTGCTCGACAAACGCCTGCAGGAAATCAACAGCGACTATGAGGCCAAGCGCTATAAGGACATCACGCTCCAGCATCTGGAGATCATCGAGGCACGGCCCAACCTCTTCAACGACTGGCTGAAACTGCGCGGCAAACTCGGTGGCCAGCACAAGGTACCACGCCTGAGCAACAGTCGTGACACCATCGAACAACTACTCTCGTTACAAAAGGAAAGGTAAAAAAGTAAAAGCATGAAGGATTTGCTGATCATACTCATGAAGAGGTGCAGGGGTAATGGACTGTTCTTGCCTTTCTACCTTTTTGCCTTTTTACTTTTCTTCGGCTGTGCAAGGATGGGATCACCCGATGGAGGCTGGTTCGACGACGATCCCCCAGTCGTCGTTGGCTGTGACCCTGCAGAACAGTCAACAGGCGTGAAGACCAAAAAGATAACGATCCTCTTCAACGAATATATCAAACTGGAAGACGCCACGAATAAGGTGGTGGTCTCTCCACCCCAATTAGAGGCTCCTGAGATTCGGGCTGCAGGCAAGAGAATCATCGTGGAACTGATAGACACGCTGAAGGAGAACACCACCTATACCATCGACTTCAGCGATGCCATCAGCGACAACAACGAAGGCAATCCCATGGGAAGCTTTACCTACAGCTTCTCAACGGGTGAACAGATCGACACCATGGAGGTGTCGGGCTATGTGCTGGATGCCAGTAACCTGGAGCCGATCAAGGGCATTTCCGTTGGCCTCTACGACGACCTGGCCGACTCTGCCTTTAAGACCAAGCCCATGATGCGCATCTCTCGCACAGACAGCCGTGGCCATTTCGTCATCAAAGGCATTGCGCCCGGCACCTACAGAGCCTTCGCCCTTCAGGAGATGGACGGCAACTACCGCTTCTCACAGAAAAGCGAGATGATTGCCTATAACCACGACACGTTCGTCCCGACCTCCAAACCTGATGTCAGGATCGATACCATCTGGCGCGACTCCCTTCATATCGATGCCTTCAGACAGACACCCTATACCCACTTCCTGCCCGACGATATCACGCTGTTGGCCTTCACCCAAGTGGCAACAGAGCGCTATCTTCTGAAAACGGAACGTAAGGATGCCGAGAAGATCAGTATCTACTTCAGTAGCGGCGACTCTATCCTGCCTGTCATCAAAGGACTGAACTTTGAGGCCGACAGTGCGTTTGTCATCGAGACCAACGAGAAGAAAGACACCATCCACTACTGGTTGCGCGACACCGCACTCGTCAACCAGGACACCCTTCGGATGGACCTGACGTACACGATGACCGACTCGTTAGGCAATCTGGTTCTTCACACCGACTCAGCCGTGGAGGTGCTGGCAAAGGTATCCTACGAAAAACGCCAGAAGGACCTGGCCAAGGAGATAGAGAAATGGCAGAAGGAACAGGAAAAGAAGAAAAAGAAGGATGAGAAATACGACTCCATCTACCCTGCCACTCCGCTGAAGCCCAACTTCACAGTGCCCACCTCCATGGACCCCGACAAGATTATCACCATCGAGATGCCAACACCCTTGGTACGCTGTGACACGGCTGCAGTCCATCTCTACTCGATGATCGACTCGGTATGGTATGAGGCACCGTTCACCTTCCGTCCACAAGAGCATCAACTTCGTCACTATGAGATTCTGGCGGAGTGGAAACCCGATACGGAGTACAGTCTGGAGATCGACTCAGCAGCCTTTGAGGATATCTATGGTCATGTGTCGGATGACTACAAACAGGGCATCAAGGTAAAGAGTCTGGATGACTACGGCACCCTGACACTCAACCTGAGTGGCATCTCCGACTCCCTGCCCCTCAGAGTACAACTGCTCAATTCCTCTGGTGCTGTGGCCAAGGAGGTGCTGGCCAAGAACGGTTCTGTCCATTTCGACTATATCAATCCCGCCAAGTATTTCGTCAGTGCCTTTGTCGATGCCAACAACAACGGCATCTGGGACACTGGCGACTATGATGCCAACTTGCAGCCAGAGGATGTCTATTACTATACCCGTGAGATCGAGTGCAAGGAGAAGTGGGATTTGAAGTTTGAATGGAATCTCACAGCCATGCCCCGGTACAGTCAGAAGCCACTGGCTATTACCAAACAGAAGGGTGACAACAACAAGAAGAAACTCCAAAACCGCAATGCCAAACGTGCCAGCGACTTAGGAATAGAATATAACAAAGACAAGATTAAAATTAAGTAAGGTATGAAAAGGATTATTTGTATGATATGTGTGCTGTGTGGCATGGCCACCTCCTCTTATGCCCAATCCCAGTGTGGTATTGAGAATACCGCCTTCAAGTCGGGCGAGTCGCTGAACTACGACCTCTACTTCAACTGGAAGTTTATCTGGCTGAAGGTCGGCTCCGCCTCTATGGACACGAAGATGACGAAGTTCGAGGGCAAGGATGCCTGGAAATCCTACCTCATCACACGCGGTAACGAACGGCTCGACAAGTATTTCATGATGCGCGACACGCTGCTGTCGTATTGCAGCACCGACCTCTCGCCACTCTATTTCCGCAAGGGAGCCCGTGAGGGCGACAGATACTATGTCGATGAGATATGGTACAGCTACCCACACCAATACAGCAAACTCAAGAAACACCGCATCGATGCCGACGGCGAGGAGCACTGGAAGACCTCTGAATACAAGGCCTGCATCTATGACATGATGTCGATCTTCCTTCGTGCCCGCAATTTCGACGCCACCAATATGAAGAAGGGCGAAATCATCCGTATGCCTATCAGTGACGCACGAAGCCTGAGCAACTCCTGGTTGGAGTTCCGCGGACGCGAGAATTTCAAGGTGAGCGACACCAAGGAGAAGTTCCGCTGTCTGGTCTTCTCCTTCTATGAGTGGGAGGATAACAAGAGCCACGAACTCATCCGATTCTACGTGACCGACGATCAGAACCATATACCAGTACGCCTTGACCTGTTCCTGAGTTTCGGATCAGCCAAGGCATACTTGAAGAATTACAAAGGCGTTCGCAGCCCCATGACGTCGAAGATCAACTAAGCCGTTAGTGGGAGCTTAGCTTGTGATAATACCGTAAGGGTTCTGACGGCTTCATCTCAGGATGAATCATCTGGATGAAGTCGTTTAGCAACCAGTCGGGACGGAAGGGCGATTCCTCGTAGAAAAGTGAGGTGGCCACATTACAGCCATATAGTTGCTCTGTCTGAAAGGCACGAAACTGGCTGTAGCCCTCATTTTCTGCCAGGAGTTTTTCGCGTGTTATCTGTTGGTCGCTGTCATAACGGAACATCCATACCGCTGCCTCGCTGGCCTTTTCCAGCACCGTCTCGAAAGGCAGTGAGAGCGAGCCGCTATGTGCATCGCCGGCCCACGCATACTGTCCGCCGGCATCCTTGATCATCTGTCCTATCGTACTGCGACCACCAGGAACATACCATACGGAACCTACCTGTTTGTCAACCACCACCGAACGGCCCTTGCCTGCCTTCTGTGCCTTCTGCTTCAGGGCATGGTAGTTCTTGTCAACGACAGCAAAAAGACTGTCGGTCTTCTGCTGACAACCGAAGAGCAGACCATAGAGGCGCATCCACTCAGCCCTGGCCAGCGGTGATACCTCCATATACTCAGCACATTCCACCAAAGGAATGTTGATATCTTCCAGTTTTCCATAGCCACCGCTGTTCTCAAAGGGAGAAAGGAAGATGGCATCGGGACGCAGGTCGATGATCTTCTCAACCACAGGACTCATGCCGTCGCCACAGTCCACAATAGTACCGGCCTTTACCTGTTCCTGAATCCATGGAATCTTAATATACTTCAAATCGGCCACACCAGCAATCCTGTCCTGACAACCGAGTGCTGTCAGAAGCGAGCAGTGTACTGTCGTGAATACCACTGCACGCTCCAACGGTACACGGATGACCGTACCCTTGGGCAGATGTACAGGCTCCTGGGTGTCACGGGGCACGAGGACATAGGTGTGAAGGGCCTGTCCGTCCTTCCACGGATTGGCAAGCGTCACCACCGTATAGCCGTCATACTCGACAATCGACGGCAGTGAGGCGTATTTAAAAGTAAGACTGTCACCACCTCCTGACCGGCGGGCCGTCTGCCCGCCGCAGGAGACCAGTGACAACAGCACCAGAAATCCGATGAGGTGCTTCATTAATAGGAAATGGTCTGAGTGGTAAATGTGAAGCCGATCATATGAGGCTCAACACCCGTCTGGAAATGGGTGTTATTGACATATTCACCACTGCTGGTATACATATTCGCAAAACCGGGAAGGGTATAGCTGGGATAACCCGTATCAGGATCCTTTGAGCGCGAGGCAATAACGATATTGCCTCTGACAGGATCAACGGCGATGGCAGCAGGACTGACAATCTCTTTACCGCTATCGCCCGTCAGGTTCAAGGGGTATTTCAGCCTTTTATAGGTATCATACAGATTATAGGTTGGTGCCGAGGCACTTCCATAGGGAGCACTGAAGGTAGCAAGCAGATAGCCCACCACCATATTGTTGACATACACCATTCCCACACCCATACCTGTGGCATCCTCGACCAACGGGGTGACATTGCCGTTGTAATAATAATACAGACCGGCATCCAACTGCCGAGAATAGTCTTCCGTATAATGTCCCCAGTCGAGAATGTAAAGCTCGTTGCCTATGGCCACAATCTCCTGGGGGTTCTGAATCTTCTCGTCCTTAATCTCCTCGACCGTGCCACTGCCCAGGTTGATCTTGGAGATAGAGGCATTACCATAGCCATAATCACTGTTAGCCACATACAAGACAGGATCGCTCGCCGTACCACCCACGGTAAGTCCCTCGGGAGCCGAGCCCACCTTATACTTGATTTGCGACATACTCAGCGTCTTGGCGTCGATGATGCCCACGTAACCGCCGTAAGTGGTGAAATAGATGTTGTTTCCATAGCCGGTGATGTGGCGCGGGGTATAACCCTCTGCCTCACCCATGCCTTCAACAGTGCTGATGCGCTTGATAATGCTGAAGTCTTTCTTGTTCACTACGAAGATGGTGTTCTCCGTAGAACCGACGACAAAGATCGTGTCGCCTTTGGTAAAAGCGTCATTGGGCGTATCGCCAAGGCCACTGGCACCACTGAGTAACTGCTGAGTCTGTAACGACTCATAGTCGAAATAGGTAAGACTGCCATTGTTCTGGCCCCAGGTACCGTTGTTTATCACATACAGACCCGACGTGACGGAAATCTTAGAAGAACTTCCGCCCTTGTCGCTGTCATCGTCGCTAATACAGGAGGTAACAAGTGCAGAACCCATCACCACCATTGCAAAACTCAATAAATACTTTTTCATGTCTTGAATCATTATTTGTTGTTTGTTTTATAATTGATATTTCATAGAAACCTGCCAGCTTCGTCCCGGCATGGGATAGAAGTGTACTATCTCGTACTGCTCATCGAAGAGGTTCTTCACGTCAACACGGGCCTCCAACTGCTGCTGTCCCCAATGGAAGACGTGCCAAACGGTCAGTCCCATATCCCAGTAGCCATCAACCCTCGAACCCTCGGTATGCTGGTTGTTGGTCCAACGTCGGCTGATACCTGACCCATGCAGGGCCACACTTGCCCACGGGTTCTCCCATCCTACTGCAATGCTCCCCGACAACTCGGGTATATAGGCAATCTGGTTCTTGTAGAAAGGTGATGTGGAATTGGTCAGGTTCTCTGCCCGCTGATAACTATAACTGCCCGACAGGTCAAGTTCCTGGTTCTCGGCTATCTGCCATTGACCATTAGCCGTGACATCCAGACCCAGCACCCTGACCTTACCCACATTGGTACAGTTCCAGATAAACATGTTATAGGGCACAGCCACAATCATGTCCTTCACATGGTTATAATAACCGTCTATCGTGCATTGGGCATTGAAGATAGACGTTTGTGCATGATAAGTCAGTCCTAAGTTGTATTGGTCGGTACTCTCGGGCAGCAGGTCAGGACTGCCATAATGGAAGTAATAGCTCTCGTTGAAGGTCGGTGAACGGAAGATGTTCTTATAGGAGGCCCTCACAAAGAGGTCGTGGTCGGGCAACAGCCGGTATGACAGAGATACTGAAGGCGACAGTCGCCTCATATTCCGTGCGCTCTCACCATTTTCCGCATCATTCAGATAGAGCGAGTAGAGCAGGCGTCCTAATACCGTCAGACGATGGGTATGGTATTTAGCCGTTAGCGATTGCAGCACCGTGTGTCGGAAAGGATGGCTGTCGATAGTGCGAGGCGAGGAGCTGCTCAGATTGTTAAAGCTGTAATCTGCTGAATAGTCGAAGGCCCACTGTTCAGAAGGGGTATAGAGTACGGCGGCTGAGGTATAGGCCTCTCGCTGCCAATAGCTGGCGTCAAAATTCCGGTTGGGTATCAGGGGATCCTCATAGGCTGAGCCATACCAGTTAAACTTGGCATTCCACTTTAACGACCATCCCTTTGGGTGATGCGTCTGGTATTGCAGTTGGGCGAAGAAGTTCTGGTCGTGAAGCGTTTCTTTACAGAGGTTCGTATAATAATGTACCACACCCGGCAACTGACGGTCGTTGTCATAGTAATACACCTTACCGCTCAACCGATGAAAGGCGTTCGCATGCCATACAAAGTTCATCTCTCCATGTCCTGTACTCATTCGGCTGTTGGTCCGGCGCTCCGTAGAACCCTCCAGTTCATAGGGATTATCGTTTTCGGCATAGGTATATTCGCCAACAGCAGAAAAAGCGAACCTCCCGGAAAAGTTCTGTTCATAACGCACGAACGGACTGGCATAGCCGAAAGAGCCCACTTTCATCTGTGTAGTCAGATGAGGACGCGTATCGTGGGTTGGCATACCGATGGTCTGGATATTCAATACCGCCGAGGCTGAAGCATGACGAGCAGGGATAAAGATATCGTCATTGTCACCTATCACCAGTGAAAGGTGATCCACATTATCAAGACTGTAGCGAGAGAGGTCGATCTCACCACTCTGACAGTCGCTCAACATGATGCCATCGTAACTGACACCCGTATGCTTCGCTCCAAAGCCACGAACCGACACCGTCTTCATGCCTCCTGCCCCACCATAGTCACGCAGGGTGACACCGGGCAAGCGATGCAAGGCATCAGCCACGTCGGTCACACCTAACGTCAGCATCTCCTCATGGTCGAGAATATGGAGAGGGGCCGTACTCGTCACCTGATGCTGCCGCCTGGTCTCTGTCACCGTCACCTCCTGCAACAGATGGGTCTTGTCCGTCACGGTGTCGTTACGGAAAGTCAGCCCATTTTCCATCAGAGGCCACAAATAAAATAACGAGAACAGGATATTGACGGTCATGGTTGAATATTCTTCCTACAACAAGGTGTGACCCAGGTCATGCTGATGACAGGCTGCAGTAATCTGCGAGATCACCTCGTCCATCTTGGGCACCTGCGCCACGAAATACGTGGGATAGTCAGGACAGAGCACCACGAGGTTCATGCCCCTTACCTTGATGCCATAATGGGTTTCCAGCATATAACGATAGAGGTTCTGCTGCATACAGTAGTGGTAGAATGGAGTGTCGGGCAGATTGATGCCGTTGATGCCGGTCTTACCGCCAAAAGCATCGACGATAGGCTGTCCAAGCATGTTGACCACCTTCCCACTGCGCTTCCAGTCATAAATGGTAAAGGTGCCGTCGGCCTCCCTGCAGATCAGGTCGATGGTTCCGGCTATGTTCAAGTCGGTGTCATAAACAGGCCACTCCTGACGATAGGGACGGATCTGGTAATCCTTCACGAACTGCAGGAAATACTGTTTCTCCTTATCTAAATGAACGATTTCCTCATCACTCTGAAACCTAAAAGTGTATGCCGTGTCAAAGAAGCCTTGCTGGAAATAATGCTCTGTCTGCTCATGCATAAAGGTACCCACCTCACTGGCCAGGCACCTGATTCTTTGCCACTTATTCAGCGTCTCTTCCACAGGCACGCCATAACGCTCCCACTGGCGCTGGGCGGCTGCCTGAGCATCAAAGGGTTCAAAGAAATAGGCAATCAGCGTACTGACAGGCAGCAGCCGCGCCTCACCTTTGTAAGTATAGATATGCCCTTCGGGCTCAAAGTCAATGAAGTTATCTTGTTCATAGAGTCCTGCATCCGTAAACGACTGCATTTTCGCCTGCATCTCTTTTGATCTTTCCATAGAATTCGTCTCAATCATTATGCTGTTTTGGAAAAGTGGTGGCAAATTTATACTTTTTATTTGAAATAAGCAAAGAAATCCGAATTTTATTCTTATCTTTGCCAACAGTTTTTATTATTTATTACCTAAACTATATGAACAAACGTATGATTTTAGCTGCCTTCTTTGCGGCAGCCACATTGGGACTCAGCGCCCAGAAGCCTGTGAAAGCGCCCGCTGGCGGCAAGGCTATCAGTGACGAATTGATTGGTATTTTCTTCGAGGACATCAACAACTCTGCCGATGGTGGCCTCTATGCCGAGTTGGTACAGAACGGCTCTTTCGAGTTCTCACCCGTTGAGCGCGACGGCTGGGGTCCTGGTACAGCCTGGAAGCTGATCCGCCCGGGACACTCCTTAGGCACCTTGCAGGTACGTATGGACAACCCTGTTCACCCCAACAATGCCAACTACATGCGCCTCCACACCGAGCGCGTCAAGGAGTACTATGACTATAAGGGCTGGAAGGGCTTCGGCATCCAGAACGACGGTTTCGACGGCATCTCCGTGAAGGCTGGCGAGAAGTACGACTTCTCTGCTTTCATGCGCAACGTGACCGGTGGTGCCAAACAGGTGCGCGTCGTACTGGTCGAGCAGTTGCCGGGATGGCCTCCCAAGGACCCGAAACTGCTGGCAGAAACCGTCATCAATGTTTCCGATAATGCCTGGAAGAAGTACGAGGCCGTGCTGACACCCGACACCACCTGCCAGAAGGCTTCGCTCCAGATGCTCGTCCTCACCACTGGCGATATGGATGTCGATGTGGTGTCGCTGATGCCCGAGGATACCTATAAAGGACATGGTCTTCGCAAGGATCTGGCTCAGGCTCTGGCCGACCTCCAGCCTAAGTTTATGCGCTTCCCCGGCGGTTGTGTCGTTCATGGCGGTGGCGACGGTTTCTGGAACACCTATCGCTGGAAGACCACCATCGGTCCCAAGGAGACACGCCGACAGCTGAAGAACACCTGGGGCTATCACCAGAGTTGTGCCCTCGGCTACTTCGAGTACTTCCAGTTCTGCGAGGACCTGGGTATGGAGCCCGTGCCCATTCTGCCCGCTGGTGTGAGCTGTCAGGGAGCCAATGGTGGTTGGAACATGTGGCCTACACAGGCTCAGGACGTGGTGCCCATGTCTGAGATGGACGAGTGGGTGGCCGAGGCCATCGACCTCATCGAGTGGGCCAATGGCGACCCCGCCACCAACAAATGGGCTAAGATGCGTGCCGATGCCGGCCATCCCAAGCCCTTCAACCTGAAGTATCTCGGTATCGGTAACGAGGAGAAAATCTCACCTGAGTTCATCGAGCGCTTCAAGTATATCTATGAGCACGTCACAAAGGCTCATCCCGAGATTGTCATCGTAGGTACTGCCGGCCCTGGTTCTCATGCTGAGAATCCCGACTACGAGGCTGGCTGGAAGCTGGCCAACGAACTGGCCATGCCCATCCTCGACGAGCACTACTACGAGCCCAACACCTACTTCCTGAACAAGCGCCAGTACGACTCGTATCCGCGCGACAGCAAGACGAAGGTCTATCTGGGTGAATATGCCGCCAAGGACAAGAAGCTCATCGACGCCCTTGCCGAAGGTCTCTACCTGCTCCACGTAGAGCGCAATGCCGATGTGGTAGCTATGACCTCATACGCTCCCCTCTTCGCCCGTAAGAACGGCACCCAGTGGAACCCCGACCTCATCTACTACGACAACGAGCGCCCATTCCTGACCTGCAGCTACTATGTGCAGCAGTTGTTCGGCCAGTCATCGGGCAACTACTACTACGGCGACTGTGTGAAGTTCGAGGGCGATGCTGCCGATGCCATCCAGCCCATGGAGAATGTACACTATGGGCAGAGCGTCATTCTCAACACCAAGACGCGCAAGCTCTACGTAAAACTCTGCAACGCCAGCGACGAGGCCAAGAAGGCCAATATCAACCTGAGCCGTTTCGGCATCAAGAAGATGGCCACCAAGACCACCCTCGCAGGCAATGCCAACGACGAGAACAACTTTGAGGCCCAGCCCATTGCCCCGCAGAAGGAGCAGATCAAGGCTCAGAAGAAGTTCTCGCTCGACCTGGCCCCCTACTCATTCGTCATGCTTGAGTATTCACTTTAACACACAACGACTAGACATTAACATGATGAAGGAACAATATCTGGCGGACCAGAACCGCTATGACAATGGTATGGAGTTTGAACGCTGTGGGCGTTCTGGTGTGTTATTGCCCAAGGTGAGCCTTGGCTTCTGGCACAACTTCGGAAGCGTGGATCCGTATGAGCGTAGTAGGGAGATTACCCACTACGCCTTCGACCACGGCATCACCCACTTCGACCTGGCCAACAACTACGGTCCCGTCTATGGCTCCGCCGAAGAGACGATGGGCCGGCTGATGGACGAGGACTTCAGGCCATACCGCGACGAACTGTTCATCTCCTCGAAGGCAGGCTACGACATGTGGCCCGGTCCTTACGGCGACTGGGGCAGTCGCAAGTATCTGATGGCTTCGCTAGATCAGAGTCTGAAGCGCATGAAGATCGACTATGTAGATCTGTTCTACAGCCACCGCTACGACCCGCAGACACCCTTAGAAGAAACCTTGCAGGCACTCGTTGACATCGTCCGCCAGGGCAAGGCACTCTATGTCGGCATCAGCAACTGGCCCCTTGAGCCCCTGAAGTTCGGCTACAAGTACCTGAAACAGCGCGACGTGCCCCTGCTGATCTATCAGGGTCGTCTGAACATGCTCGACCGCAAGCCACAGGAAGAGGGCATCCTCGACTTCTGTGCCGAGAAGGGAGTAGGCTTTATTGCCTTCTCCCCACTGGCCCAGGGCCTGCTTACCGACCGCTATCTGAACGGAATCCCCGCCGATAGCCGTATGTCGAAGGAGAAATTCCTGAAGAGTTCGATGTTGACACCCGAACTCCTGGCCAAACTCAAGCATTATAATGATGTCGCCACAAGTCGTGGTGAGACTTTGGCCGAAATGGCCCTTGCGTGGATTCTCCATCAGCGAGGTGTCACCTCGGTGCTGGTAGGTGCCAGCAGCACCGCCCAGTTGGAAAAGAACCTACGCTGCGTGAATGCAGCCCCATTCGACGAAGTGCTATAGACGAAGTCTTGTGCGCCTACGAAAGCACTCCAGTGCGCCTTAGGGCGCACTGGAGTGCGGTAGTTACGTACCAGCACAAAGGTACACAAGCATTGAAAAAAAGAATAGATTCATCGTTTTTCAGTCAACATATACCTTCATCCTCACGAAAGCCCTTGTACATCGGGGTTTCAGGTAGGGTATATGTTATGCAAACATATACCTATCATGTACCTATCATATACCCCATCATGGTAAGCGTATCCGCTCTGACGCCTTGCAGGCTATAAGTCCTTCCATTTGTCAG
>CAMKUA010000028.1:0-28991 GCA_946415825.1 uncultured Prevotella sp.
AAACTCTGTAACTCTGTGTCTCTGTGTTGAAAATTATTTTGAAAAATTGAAGGCTTATGAGTAAGAAGGAAACACTGAAATGGACACTGCAGATTCTGGCTTCGATCATCTCTGCGGTACTGACCGCCCTGGGCGCTACGAGTTGCGTAGGGGCGTAGGCAAAGAAGAAGGGAGCCTCGGAAATTGATCCGGGGCTCCATTTGATTGTTTTGATTATTTTTTCAGCGAAAGGTTTGGAGGTTACAAATAAAAATAGTATCTTTGCACTCCAAAATGCTTTCACAGCTCGGAAATTGTAAGAGAAAAATGAACAATTGGGAGAAATTATCTTTTGATGGTGTTGAAGATAAAGGGGTAATCATTAAAGCGGTTTATCTCTATATATTCGCATATCTAGGTGTGCTCGCAGCCATAGTGGGAATGTTGTTTTTTTATCCGAAGCCGGAACTTCACATGCTGCTCAACTCGCACCACTCAAGCCTACTGGATTCTTTCTTCAAGTACTTTAGCTATCTGGCTGAAGGGCCTCTGTATGTGCTGGCCCTGCTCCCCCTGCTGTGGAAGAAGACAAAGATGACGGTGTTATTTGCCGTAAGCGAACTGACGGGAGGTACCATCCTGCAGATCATGAAGCACATCATCAGCAAAGACCGTCCTGTCACCGTGTTCGAGAACCATCAGGACCTGGTGTTGCCACTGGTGGAGGGGGTGGATATGCATCACGGCAATTCCTTCCCATCGGGCCATGCCTCTACGTTCTTCGTGTTTTGCACATGCATCGCTATTATACAGGCCTATTACTATTGCAGGAAGAGGCCCCACACGCTTACAACTCAGGTGGTGTTTAACATCGCCATGTTGCTGCTGCTGGCTTTTGCCGTGATAGGCGCCTTCTCGCGTGTATATCTTTCACAGCACTTCCTGTTGGATATATGCGTGGGCAGCATCATCGGCTTTACGACACCGTTCATAATATTCTACTTGTTCAAGGACAAACAGCTAAGCTTTAAAAAAAGAGTGAAAAAATGATGGCATTATTACGCAAGGCGAAGGAAGCACTCCTCCGGCCTGTTTCGCTTTTTACTTTCTCGTGTATCGTCAGCATAGGCACCCTGGTGCTCTTCAACATACCATTCTTCAAGTTCGTGATAGCCAACAGCAATGAAGGCGCGGCTGGAGTAATATGGCTGACAGTATCGCTGGTGGCTATCATGTTGGTGCTGAACTTTATGATGACCTATCTGACCATGTTCTGCCTGAGGATTGTGGGGCGCATCGTGCTGGCCATCCTGTCGGTGATCAATGCCACAGCCGTATATTTCATACTGACCTACAACGTAATCATCGATGCCACCACCATCGAGAACGTGTTCAACACCAGATACTCGGAGGCTTCGGGATTCTTCAGTTGGTCGCTGTGGCTTTTCATCCTGGCATTCGGCGTTCTACCGGCCTTGTTCTGTCTGTTACAGCCGGTAGTGATTGGCAAGGCTAAGAAACTGGGGGTATATTGCGGCTGTTCGCTGGTGGTCATACTCGTTTTCGGCTTGCTGAACATCAGCCAGACACTGTTTATCAGTCAGCACGACACCGAGTTGGGTGGATTGCTGCAGCCCTGGTCGTACATTGCCAACACGTATCGTATCATCAGCTTCAGCCAGGACGAACAGGAGGAGGAGATCAAACTGCCCGACGGCAAGATTACCGACAACGAGAAGGCGGTGGTGGTGCTTGTCATAGGCGAGTCGGCCCGAAAAGCCAACTTCCAGCTATACGGCTATCAGCGCGATACCAACCCCCTGCTGTCGAAGCAGAAGGAGCTGAAGGTGTATGAGGCCAACTCGTGCGCCACCTACACCACAGCAGGTACCAAGGCTATTCTTGAACCGAAGGACTGCGACGACCTGTACGAGCTGCTGCCCAACTATGCCTTCCGTACGGGAGTGGATGTGTCGTGGCGCACCTCTAACTGGGGGGAGCCGCCTATACATATCGACGAATATCTGACAGACCCTGAACTGGGCAAGCTCTATGGCATGAGCAATGCCTACGACGACATACTCTTCAAAGGGCTCCGCGAGCGCATTGAGTCGAGTACCAAGAATAAGGTGCTGATCATTCTGCACACCAGCATCAGCCACGGTCCGCAATACGCCAGCAAATACCCCAAGGAGTTTGAGGTGTACAAGCCCGTGGCCAGGAATGTGGAGGAGGGCGAGAAGAACGTGGGCATGCTGGTGAATGCCTACGACAACACCATCCGCTACACCGACTACCTGCTGAACGGACTCATAGACACACTGCGCAGCATGACGGAGTGGAAGACGGCTATGATCTTCGTGTCGGATCATGGCGAATCGCTCGGCGAGAACAAGATGTTCATGCATGGACTGCCGATGAAACTGGCTCCCAAAGAGCAGTACGAGATTCCGCTGCTGGTGTGGACTTCAGAGAATTTCAGGACGTACAAGAGCGAGCTGCCGCCGGTGCTGGAGCAGCATTATATTTTCCACTCGGTACTCAACCTGCTGTCAATCCAGTCGCCTGCCTATAACAAGGACTTGGATATATTTGAATAATTAGGGAGTTCAATCTTCCTTCACAATCGGATAGAGTTCGAGGAACTGGCCTTGGTGGTTCTGCCCGTCGTTGATGAGCTCTGCGAACTTCTGACCAACGGTCTCGATGTCGTGGAAACCAGGGAGCGACATGTTGCCATTGAGATCGGTAGTGGTGGGTCCTGGATGCACGGAGAAGATCTCAACGGGGGTGCCTGCCTGCTGGAACTCGATAGCCATCACTCCCATCATAGCGTTCTGGGCTGCCTTGCTGGCAACATAGGCGAGTGGGTGCCAATAGGGGCTGATCTCTGAGGGAACAGTGATGTTGGCAATACGTCCCTTATTCTTGGCAATCAGGGGGATGAGGGCCTTGGTGAGGGCGAAGGTGCCGACGAAGTTAACATCGAGGGTTTCACGGATGACACTGATCTCCGTATGCTCGCTATCCACACTCATATCACCGGGAATACCTGCATTGTTGACGAGAAGCGTCAGATCAGAATACTCCTCTTTAATCTGCGTGACAGCCTTGGCGATGCTGTCGAGGTCGCCCAATTCGATGTTCACCCACCCCAGCACTTCTACACCTGCCGACTTTAAGTCGCTGATGGCTTTCTGGGCGCGCTGTTCATCACGGGCACCGATAACGACTTGCCATCCACTGATGCCCAGGTGCTTGGCTATTCCGAACCCGATGCCCTTGTTGGCACCTGTTATGAATACAATCATTTTTCCCATTTTCTCGTTCAGTTTTAGTGATTAATGTATATGCTTGTTTCGGGGTGCAAAGATACAAAGATTAATTATTTCCTCCAAACAATTTGCGCAATTCGGAAAATTATTCTAATTTTGCAGCAAAAACAGAATAATATATGGCATACACACCCGACGAGACTGACTTGCAGATACTAAAGACACTGCAAAGGAATGCGAAACTGACCACCAAAGAACTGGCCGACGCCGTGCACCTGACCCCTACCCCCGTGTTTGAGCGGCAGAAAAGGCTGGAGAAGCAGGGGTATATCAGGAAATACGTGGCTGTGCTCGATCCTGAGAAGTTGGGACAGGGACTGCTGGTGTTCTGCAAGGTGAAACTGAAGCAGATCAACCACGAGATAGCCGACTCGTTCGTGAGACGGATACAGCGGATACCAGAGGTGACCGAGTGCTACAACACCAGCGGATCGTACGATTATCTATTAAAGGTACGCGCACGAGACATGAAGCAATATCAGGAATTTGTACTCAACAAACTGGGCGACATCGACATGGTGGGATCTATCGAAAGTACCTTCGTTATGAGCGAGGTAAAACAGGACTTTGGCATTAATATTTAGGAAAAATGCAGTTTTTTGAAAAAAAAGTGCGATAAAATTTCGGTATCTCACTGAAAAACAGTATCTTTGCAACCCGAAATCGAGGTATCTCGGTTTTTACACATTATTAATATATGTATTTATAAAGAAATAAGAGAAATGACAAAGGCAGAAATTATCAACAAGATTTCCGAGGAGACAGGCGTTGCCAAAAAGGATGTAGCTACAACCGTAGAAGCCTTCATGGAAGAAATTCGCCAGAGCCTTGCTGAGAACAAAGAGAATGTGTATCTGAGAGGATTCGGTACGTTCGTAGTAAAGCGCCGTGCACAGAAAACCGCCCGTAACATCTCTAAGAATACAACGCTCATTATCGATGCTCACGACATCCCGGCTTTCAAGCCATCGAAGAGTTTCATTGAGAAAATGAAGTAATTAACAATTAAATATAGTTATATTATGCCAAACGGAAAGAAAAAGAAGGGCCACAAGATGGCTACCCACAAGCGTAAGAAGAGACTGCGCAAGAATCGTCATAAGAGCAAGTAAAGCTTTGCGGCTCGAAATGACATGAAGGTAATGAAAGGAGTGTGCCGGACTATTCGATGAGAATAGCGGCGCACCCTTTCGAGTTTTTACGAACCACCCCTATCATCAGAAAATGACTAGTGAAGTAATCATTGATGTTCAGCCGAAAGACATCTCGATAGCACTGCTCGAAGACAAAGAACTGGTGGAATACCAGAAGGAGCAGCGCACCGTGTCGTTCTCGGTGGGAAACATCTACGTGGCAAAGGTGAAAAAACTGATGCCAGGACTCAACGCATGCTTCGTTGACGTAGGCGCTGAGCGTGTCGCCTTCCTGCATTATCTTGACCTGGGGGGTCAATTCCACTCTTACGAGAAATACCTGAAACAGGTGGTTAGCGACCGTAAGAAACTCTTCCCCATACAAAAGGCCACCATACAGCCTACACTGCAGAAGGAAGGCAGTATAGCCAACGCACTGAAGGTGGGACAAGAGATACTGGTGCAGATCGTGAAGGAACCCATCAACACCAAGGGGCCACGACTGACTTGCGAGCTGAGCTTCGCCGGACGCTATCTGGTTCTCATTCCATTCGACGACTCGATCTCTGTCTCCACGAAGATTAAACGAGGAGAAGAGCGAAGCAGACTTAAACAGCTGATACAGAGCATTAAACCGAAGAACTTCGGAGTCATTGTGCGCACGGTGGCAGAAGGCAAACGCGCCGCAGAACTCGACGCCGAACTCAAGATACTGCTGAAACGCTGGGAAGACACCATCACGAAAGTACAGAAGACAACAGAGCGACCACAACTGTGCTTTGAGGAGGAAAGCAGGGCCGTGGCACTACTTCGTGACTTGTTCAACCCCACATACGACGGCATTCACGTAAACGACAGCAGCATCTTCGAGGAAATCAAGAACTACCTGGGCATCATCGCCCCAGAGAAGAAAGACATCGTGAAAATGTATAATGGCACGGTGCCTATCTTTGACAACTTCGGTGTTACCAAACAGCTGAAATCGGGATTCGGAAAGACCGTCAACTACAAGCACGGAGCCTACCTCATCATTGAGCAGACAGAGGCCATGCACGTGGTGGACGTGAACAGCGGTACACGCATCAAGAAAGAAAACAACCAGGAGGCCAACGCCCTGGAGACCAATCTGGGTGCTGCCGACGAACTGGCACGCCAGTTGAGACTGCGAGACATGGGGGGTATCATCATCGTTGACTTCATCGATATGAAACTGCCCGAGGACCGGCAGATGCTCTATGAGCGCATGTGCAAGAACATGCAGAAGGACCGTGCCAGACATAATATCCTGCCGCTCTCGAAATTCGGACTCATGCAGATTACACGTCAGCGCGTGCGCCCTGCCATGAGTGTGAACGTGGAAGAGACATGTCCTACGTGTTTCGGAAAAGGAACCATCAAATCGAGTATCCTCTTTACGGATACACTGGAGAGTAAGATTGATACCCTCGTCAACAAAATCGGAATACGAAAGTTCTACCTGCATGTACATCCCTACGTGGCTGCCTACATCAACAAGGGCGTCATCAGCCTGAAAGCTAAATGGCAGATGAAGTACGGACTGGGTGTGCATGTGATCCCCTCGCAGAAGTTAGCCTTCCTACAGTATGAATTCTACGATGCTGACAGGCAGTTCATCGACATGAAGGAAGAAACTGACAATTAAATTCAACAGATGAAGACTATGGTGTTACTGGAAATCCTTTTCTGGGCTATGTTGCTCATCGTATTCTACACCTATATCGGGTACGGAATATTATTATACATCATCATCAGGCTGAAACGGCTCCTCAAGGGTAAACCCTTTGAGGCCGTACTGCCTGCTGACGACAAACTGCCCACCATCACACTGATGATATGCGCCTACAACGAGGAGGACGTAGTGGCCGAGAAGATGGAGAACACACGGGCCATCGACTATCCACGAGACAAATTCCGTGTGATGTGGGTGACGGATGGCAGCAACGACCGCACCAACGAACTGCTGAAAGCCTACCCCGAAGTAGATATCGTGTTCAGTCCGGAGCGCAGGGGAAAAACAGCAGCATTGAAGCATGGTCTGAAAGAGGTGAAGACACGCTATGTGGCCTTTACGGATGCCAACACGATGATCAACCCAGATGCCATGCGCGAAATAGCCCGACAGTTCATGGACTCACGCGTGGGCTGCGTATCGGGCGAAAAACGTGTAACTGCCAGAAACAAGGGAGAAATGGCGGCTGAAGGCGAAGGACTCTATTGGAAATACGAGAGTATGCTGAAAAAATGGGACAGCGAACTCTATTCAACCATGGGTGCCGCCGGAGAACTGTATGCAATCGATCCGAAACTGGTGCGCGAGGTACCCGACGAAGCTCTGCTTGACGACTTTATGATGTCGATGTATGTCGTGGAGGACGGATATCGCATCGCCTATACGCCTGATGCCTATGCCTGCGAATTCGGCTCTGCCAACATCTACGAAGAGTCGAAGCGCAAGCGCCGCATCGCCGCCGGGGGGCTGCAGAGCATCTGGTGGCTGCGCAGTATGTTAAATCCTATAAGACAGCCGCTGGTTACCTTCCAGTATGTGAGCCATCGTGTGCTCAGATGGAGTTTTACGCCCATTGCCATGGTGGTGCTCTTGTTGACTAACATCGCACTGGTGTGGATGGATGCCGGCAAGGTCTATACATGGGCACTGATAATACAAGCCTTCTTCCTGCTGATGGCCTTTCTGGGCTGGTTGCAAACACGATTCGGACAAAAGAACAAATGGCTGTACACAGCCTATTATTTCCTCTTTATGAACCTGAACGTATTCCGTGGAATGGCCTATCTGAAAAGCCATGGGAAAAGCGGGACATGGGAGAAAGCCAAAAGAGGTTGAAAGCATTCCTCTTTTTTATCTTTAAAAAATCAAAATTTTTTCTTTTATTTAGAAAATAATGACTACCTTTGCCACGATTATACCTTTGTGATAACTCTATAACGGGAAAAGTAGTAACTCAATAATGGAAAAAGAGGAGAAAGAGATTCTATTGCAGAAGTTTGCTGACGCAAATCGAAGACTGGCGCTGGTTAGCGAGCAGTTAGATATTGCGAACAAGAAACTGAAGGAATACGAAGAAAAGGCTGAGAAGGCTGAGAACGCCAGCAAGATGAAGTCGCTCTTCCTTGCCAATATGAGTCATGAAATACGCACACCCCTGAACGCCATCGAAGGATTCTCGAGAGTGATGGTGGAGACCGACTCGCAGGAAGAGCGCATGAGGTACTACGAGATTATCGAGACCAATAACAACCGGTTGCTGAATCTGGTGAATGAGATTCTGGATCTGTCGAGGGTGGAATCAGGAGAGATTGTCATGAAGAAGACCCAGACCGATCTGAACGATTTGTGCGGTGGCATAAGGAACCTGTTTAAGTTCCGCTGTCCTGATTCCGTGAAACTGGAGTGGCACAAGCCGTTGATGCCTGTGATCTTCATCACAGATCCGAACCGACTGGTACAGGTATTCACGAACTTAATCAGTAACGCACTCAAGCATACACCCAAGGGCAGCATTACCTATGGATATGAGCTGACAGACGAATGCCACGAGATAAAATTCTACGTCAAAGACACTGGTTCGGGTATCGCCCCAGAGGATTTTGATAAGATATTTGAACCTTACGTCTCAAGAGACGCAGAGAGCAACAAGAACGGTTACGGTCTGGGACTGCCACTCTGTAAGATCATCGTTGAGAAAATGGGGGGACATATCACTGTTGACTCCATACTAGGCGAAGGTTCTACCTTTACATTCGTCTTGCCATTCGAAGGTACCGTCGGAGGCATGAACAATACAAACACCACGACTACATCGAATGTGCGCACCATCCGCATCAGCGGACATGCCAACGAGAACGATACGAAGAAGATTCTTGTGGCTGAAGACGAGGACAGCAACTACGAACTGGTGAAGATCGTGCTGCAGAAACGCTACAGGTTGCTGCGTGCCCATAATGGTATCGAGGCTGTGACTATCAACGAGGACGAAAAGCCCGACTTGATCCTGATGGATATCCGTATGCCTGAGATGAATGGTCTGGATGCCACGCGAATCATTAAGGAGGTCAACTCGAGTACGCCAGTGATAGCACTCAGTGCCTACGCCTTTGAGGAAAACATCCGAGAAGCCAAGGAAGCCGGCTGCGACGAGTTTATGGCAAAACCGTTTAAGGTGGAGAACCTCATCGAGACTGTCAAGAAGTATTTGGACGAATAAATTACATTATACATTTATATAATCATGGGAAAACTCGCAGTACAGAAATATTTCTCATTCATGATGCTGATCATTACCTTCTTGTTGATGATCTTCACATTTACAGGTCTTTTTGGAGGTGATGTGCCACCAGCTGGCAACACAGCGCGCGCCATGTTGGTGTACGCCTTGCCGCTGCTCATCATCGGCAACGTGTTCTTCCTGATCTATTGGCTTGTGATGCGTCGTGTGCATTGGGCCTGCATGCCCCTGATAACATTACTGTGCTGCATTCCGTATGTGGGCACGATGTATAAGTTCGGCTCTCAGGATGACAAGGCTGATGCCAAGCCAGGCCTGAAGATTGCCACTTACAACGTAGCCATGTTCGGACGTGAGACATCGGGATTCATGGCGCAGGATATTCTCTCAGAAATGAAGAAGCAGAAGGTTGACATCGTCTGTTTCCAGGAGTATAGCGACCAGGCGGGTGACAAAAAGAACTCCGACTCCTATAAGGAATATTTCAAGTATATGGCTGTAGGAAAAAGCGACATGGTAATTTACAGCCGCTACCCTATTGTCAAGACTCAGAACATCCCGTTTGAGAGGACCAACAACAGTGCCATGTGGGCAGAGATCAAATACAACGACAGCATCTACCGCGTTTATAATGCTCACCTGGAGACAACGGGTATCAACAGGGCACTGCATAAGGCTGCCAAGCAGAAGAACCAGGGTATCGACGTGCACAACAACACACTCATGGACGTTCTTTATGGCAGCTATACGGTAGGTATGATTGCCCGCTCAGGACAAGCCAACCAGTTAGCCATGGATATGAAAGGGTGCGAAGTGCCTATCATCGTATGCGGCGACTTCAACGATGTGCCCTACTCCTATGTGTATAACACGATGCTGGGCGACAAGGTAGATGGCTTCAAGGAATGTGGCAGCGGATTCATGAACACCTTCCGCGGTGGCAAGAAACATGTACGTATCGACTACATCTTCCACAGCAAAGAGATGGAAGGTTTGTCATACTATAAGAAAGAGTTAAGTTACTCTGACCACTACCCCGTGTTCATGCGGGTAGGTATCAAACAATAATCTTGAACCTCACTCTAAACGAACGTTCATGCTCGTCCCAATTGGTGCCGAGCATCTCGAAACGTCCTATCTGCGATGTAGAACGCACGTGCTTGCCAATACAGGGGCAGACATCGTAATCACCGATACGTACCAGACGGATGGTGTCTGACACATCTTCAGGCAGACGGTCCTTATCCACCTCCTCAGGCAGTTCGTCGTAAGTAACAAACTCGAAGGTAACAGGCAGATCCTGCTCTATCAGTTCGTTCATCGTGCGCTCAATGTCCTTCTCTTCCTGCCTGCTGGGCTTATGATCGAGATAGAAACTCATCTTACTCTTCTTACGCTCGATATGGGCATTATGAGAACGCCCGCAGCCAAACAGCCGGATCATCGTCTGGTTCAGAAGATGCTCAGCCGTATGGGCTGGGGGAAACTCATCTTTATTGTGCTCGTTCAGGATATAGTCTTCTGCCATCGTTAGTTATGCTTTGAATTTCAAAACTGCGGCTCCTAAAGGATCGAGATCGACAGACACGTAGCAGTCGCGATACAGCTGGCGCTTAATCTCCTTGCCTGTGAGCAGATCGACGATAGTGGCATTCTTACGCTCCTTCATCTTCAGATAATCGAAAGCATGAGCCGGAATGGTGACATCCATCGTGGCAGGCGACTCGTCGAAATTAACCACCACCAGCAGCACCTCACTACCTGCCTTGCGAAGAAAAGCGTACTGACGCTGATACTGACCGTTCACATACATCAGGTCGAAGCATACACCATCGATAACGGCTTTCTCTGTAGTGGCAATGGTAATAACTCTCTGGTACATATCCTTCAGCGCTCGTTCGTCTTTTGTAAACTTGCGCCCTGCTGCACGTACCAGCGTATCAATGCTCCAGTAGTCGAAAATCGTGGTTCGTCCATCCATTCCGCTGAAGCCTTCCTTATCCATACCACGCTCACCATATTCCTGTCCTGCATAGATCATCAGCGGATTCTGCTGAAGAAGGGCTGAGACCACAAGTCCGGGAACACCCTTACGAGCGTTTCCTGCAAAGAAATCGCTGGCAATACGCTGTTCGTCGTGATTCTCAAGGAAATAAAGCATGTGGTCGCGTATGTCGTCTGTCTGTTGCCAGGCACCTGTGATGGCTTGAACAGACTGGCGACCGCAAATCACCTCACGCACCGTATCGTACATGCCGACCTTATCGTACAGATAGTCGAAACCTGCACCCAGATAATGACGATACTCAGAGGGATTATAGACCTCACCCACAAAAACGATGTCAGGATAGCTATACTTCACCTTGTCTGTGGCCCAGTGCCAAAACTCCGCAGGTACCATTTCTGCCATATCACAACGGAAACCATCAATACCCTTCGAAGCCCAGAAAAGGAGGATGTTGGTCATCTTATCCCATGTATTAGGGATGGGTGTGAAGTGCCCCACTCTGCCTGCATAATAGTCGAGGCCGTAGTTCAACTTTACGGTCTCATACCAGTCGTTCATACCTGGTGCATTATGAAAGCAGTCGTTGCCTGTGGCTTTGGCAGGATTCTCCGTATATGGCTCTTTCTCACCATGATACATATCGAGATATGGTGTAAAACTTTGACCTGGACAATAATAGAAATTGTTTTGTGGATCAAAGCCCATCTGGGGGTTGTCCTCTTCACCAAGATTCTTCACCCATTCTGGTTTACAGATGGAGTGATACTGACGGGCCACATGATTAGGAACAAAATCGATAATCACCTTCATACCAGCCTTGTGCGTGCGCTCAACAAGTTTTTCAAACTCTTGCATTCGCTGATTCACATCGGTAGCCAGATCAGGATCAACATCATAATAATCCGTAATGGCATAGGGCGAACCTGCCTTACCTTTTATGACTGCTGGATGATTCTTGGGAATACCATAGGCTGAATAGTCAGTCTGTGTGGCATGACGGATGATACCTGTGTACCAAATATGGCTCACGCCCAACTCCCTGATTTTCTTCAGGGCACTGGGCGTGAAGTCATTTAATTTTCCACAACCGTTCTCCTCTATGTTACCATTCTCCTTGCGGGTGGTATTACTGTTACCATAGAGACGGGTGAAAACCTGATATATAACTATCTTCTCTTTCATTCTGTTTCTATTCCGTGAGCTGATACTTCACGGTTGATCTTAACAATCATACCCTGAAGAGCCTTACCTGGGCCACACTCTGTAAAGTCATCGGCACCATCGGCAATCATATTCTGAACACTCTGAGTCCAACGTACAGAACTTGTGAGCTGTGCAATAAGGTTCGCCTTAATCTCAGCAGGATCGGTATGTGGCTTTGCATCGACATTCTGATAGACAGGGCATTTGGGAGCCTTGATCTCTGTAGCCTCGATAGCTGCCTGAAGTTCGTCCTTGGCAGGCTGCATCAGCGGAGAGTGGAAGGCACCTCCCACCTTCAGCACCAAAGCACGCTTGGCACCAGCAGCCTTTAACTGCTCACAGGCCTCTTCGATTGCCTCAACATTACCACTGATAACCAGCTGTCCAGGACAGTTATAGTTGGCAGGCACAACTACACCCTTGCCCATCTTACTAACTTCGGCACAAACCTCTTCCACCTTCTCGTCAGGCAGAGCGATAATGGCTGCCATCGTTGAAGGTTGGGCCTCACAAGCCTTCTGCATAGCCATAGCACGGGCATAAACCAGTTTCAGACCATCCTCAAAACTCAGGGCACCTGCTGCTGTCAGGGCAGAGAACTCACCGAGAGAATGACCAGCTGTCATCTTTGGATCAAAGGCATCACCCATGCAGAGGGCAGAAATTACACTATGAAGGAATACGGCAGGCTGAGTGACCTTTGTCTGCTTCAGGTCCTCGTCGGTACCCTCAAACATAATATCGGTGATACGATATCCAAGTATTTCATTGGCTTTCTCAAAAAGTTCCTTTGCCAAAGGGTTGTTGTCATACAAATCCTTACCCATTCCGACAAACTGTGCTCCCTGTCCGGGAAAAACGAATGCTTTCATCTTTGAAATTTCTGTTTAATGATTTACAATTATCAATTTAATGTTTTAAAATTCCTCCTTTTTCTTATTTCAGTGTGCAAAATTACTATAAATTTCTGAAAGATGACCCCTCGAACGTCATTTTTTTGACCAAAGAGATGCTAATATCGAAAAAATTGTGTAAGTTTGCACATTAAAAGGGAAATAATACAGAAATGAAGCTCATTGTAATGACCAAACCCACCTTCTTCGTTGAAGAAGACAAGATACTGGCCAACCTCTTCGAGGAGGGATTGGAAAACCTTCATTTATATAAGCCTGGTGCCTCGCCCATGTACTCAGAGCGCCTGCTAACTTTACTGGGTGAGGATTATCACAGCAAGATTACGGTTCATGGACATTTCTACCTGAAGGAAGAGTATCGCCTGAAAGGTATCCATATCGACGATGCGTTCACAGAACCTCCTGTGGGATATAAAGGCAGTGTTACTCGCACTTGTCATGCCATCGAAGAACTGAAAGAGGCCAAGCATCATTCCAATTATGTCTTCCTCCACTCCATCTTCGACAGTCAGACAAATACCGACGAGAAACAGTCGTTCACGATGGAAGAGCTGCAGAGAGCCTCGAAGCAGGGATTGATCGACAAGAAGGTATATGCACTGGGCGGCATGAACATCGACACTATCAAGGCCATCAAGGATCTTGGTTTTGGAGGTGTTGTCATCTGCGGCGACCTGTGGAATCGTTTCAACATCCACCACGAAATTGACTACAAAGAGTTGCTCAGTCATTTTGAGAAACTTAGAAAGACTATTGATTAAATAAATAATACAAAACATGATGAGTGAAAACAACTCTTATATGGTATTCTCAGGTACAGCAACGAGATACCTGGCAGAGAAAATCTGTCAAAGTCTGGAGTGCCCGTTAGGACAATTACTAATCACCAAATTCTCTGATGGAGAGTTCGCTGTTTCATACGAGGAAAGTATTCGCGGGCGTGACATCTTCCTAGTACAGAGCACATTCCCCAATTCAGACAATCTGATGGAGCTACTGCTGATGATTGATGCAGCAAAACGTGCTTCTGCACGGACCATCAATGCCGTCATCCCCTACTTCGGATGGGCTCGACAGGATCGGAAGGACAAACCCCGTGTCAGCATCGGTGCCAAACTGGTGGCTGACCTGCTGAGTGCGGCTGGTGTGAACCGGGTGATTACGATGGACCTGCATGCTGATCAGATTCAAGGATTCTTCGATGTACCTGTTGACCATCTCTATGCTTCGAATGTCATCATACCTTATCTGAAGAGTCTGAATCTGGATGATCTGGTTATCGCATCACCCGATGTAGGCGGTTCGAAGCGTGCCAACACTTACGCCAAATACCTGGGATGCCCGCTGGTGCTGTGCAACAAGACACGTGCCCGTGCCAATGTAGTGGCAACAATGCAGATTATTGGCGAGGTAGAAGGTAAGAACGTAGTCATCATCGACGACATGGTAGATACTGCAGGAACCATTACAAAGGCTGCCGACCTGATGAAGGCCAGTGGTGCCAAGACGGTGAGAGCCTGTGCCAGCCACTGTGTGATGAGTGGTCCTGCCAGCGACCGTGTACAGGAGTCGGCACTCGAAGAGATCGTATTTACCGATTCTATTCCATACACCCAGCGCTGTGCCAAGGTAAAACAACTCTCCGTGGCTGATATGTTTGCCGAAGCCATTCGTCGCGTCATCGACAACAAGAGCATTAGCGATTTATACATTGTATAATATAATGACAAGCAGATCCCTTATCGGACTGGCTGTTGCAGGCATCATGTTCTGCGCATGCCAGTCTGATTCTTTTCAGATTAACGGTTTTGCTCGCGATTGTCAGGATGGCGACACCATCTGCCTGGCATTGGAGGATGATACGATCCTGTTCGCACAAACCATTGTCAAGGATGGACATTTCAAACTCTCTGGCACAACGGATACCATCTGCCTGTGCAGGGTTTTCTTAAAACAAGAGCCTCGTGATGGGACATCCTTCTTCATCGAACCTGGGACTATCACCATTGAGTTACATCGTCAGCCTGATATTTCCAGGGTATCGGGTACCCTCATCAATAATGAATGGCAAAGGCTATCCGACTCCGTCAACCTGATATTCAATGAGAGGTCGCAACCATTCGACAGTCTGCATAGACGGATGTCTGATTGTATTATGAATGCAGCACAACGTAATAAGGACAACCCGTTAGGACGTTATATAGAACAACATTACAAGAAGCCCGAGTTCAAATGAATGAACCCGGGCTTCTTTCTTCTTTCTTATTTCATATTGATTAGTTCAATGCGGGAAGTTCCAACCACTTAATGTAGCAGAAATCCTGACGGTGAGGCAGGTTCTTGTTCTTCGGGAACATACGCACTGCACTCTTGTACTGTCCGAACTGCTTAGGCTTCAGATCTGCCTCAAAAGTAAAGTTGTTACCTTCACGACCAGTTACCTTCAGAGGTTCTACACTGAACACCTTCTCCTCGCCATTTTTGTCAAGCAAAACATTAACCTTCTCCAAACCGACAGCATCATCGAGACCCTGCTCGTTGATTACATACTTCAACTTGTAGGTCTGACCAGCCTCTGCACCAGTAGCGGGGAAGTCCCACTCGGCTGATACCACATTGATGGCATCCCAGCGCTCTACTACAGCTTCCTTCCACTGGGCAATCTCCTTAGCCAGACGGTTGTCGTTCTTAGAGAGTTCCTTGAAGCGCTTAGCTTCCTTCTCATAAAACTTAGTATAATAGTCGTCGAGTTGACGCTTCATCGTGTAGTGAGGAGCAATCTGGGCAATAGAGTTCTTAATGACCTTGATCCAACCCTTAGAGATTCCCTTCTTGTCCTTGTTGTAATACAGGGGCACGATCTCGTTCTCCAGCAAGTTGTAGATGGTAGCAGCATCAAGCTGATCCTGATAACCCTGATTTTGGTAGGTACGCTTCTCAGTAAGAGCCCATCCGGCACCCTCACGATAGCCCTCCAACCACCAGCCGTCTTTAACGGAGAGGTTCACCACACCGTTCATCTCAGCTTTCTCACCAGATGTACCAGAAGCCTCGAGCGGACGTGTAGGTGTGTTCATCCAAATATCAACACCCGATACCAGACGACGGGCTAACAGGAAGTCGTAGTCCTCGAGGAAAAGAATCTTTCCCATGAACTCTGGACGCTGAGAGATCTCGAAGATCTTCTTAATCAGACCCTGTCCTGCACCATCAGCGGGGTGAGCCTTACCTGCGAAGAGGAATACAACGGGATGTTCAGGATTGTTCACAATCTTCGACAGACGCTCGAGATCGGTAAACAGCAGATGAGCACGCTTATAAGTAGCGAAACGGCGGCAGAAGCCAATCACAAGGGCATCGGGATTGAACTTGCCCAACAGATTCACCACACGTGAGGGATCACCCTGATTCTTCAGCCATGTCTCACGGAACTGCTCCTTGATATACTCGAAGAGCTTCTTCTTCAGAGCCATACGAGTCTCCCAGATCTCCTCATCAGGACAGTTGTAGATACCATGCCAGATTTCCTCGTTAGACTGATCGCTCATATGCTTATCATCGAAGTACTTGGCATAAACAGAACGCCACTCAGCAGCACACCATGTGGGGAAGTGAACACCATTGGTCACATAGCCTACGTGGTTCTCCTCAGGATAGTAGCCAGCCCAGATAGGAGCAAACATCTTCTGAGACACCCAACCATGAAGCATCGACACACCATTCACCTCCTGACAAGTGTTGCAGGCGAAGGTTGACATACAGAACTTCTCACTATGGTCATCGGGGTTCGTACGACCCATTCCGATGAACTCATCCCAAGAGATTCCGAGTTTCTGGGGATAACCACCCATATACTTACCAAACAGGCCCTCCTCGAAATAGTCGTGACCTGCGGGCACTGGGGTATGAACCGTATAGAGACCTGAAGCACGTACCAGCTCCAGAGCCTGGTTGAATGTCAGGCCGTCTTCCTCGATATAATCGCACAGACGCTGCAAATTGCAAAGAGCAGCATGACCTTCGTTGCAGTGATAGATATCCTTCTTGATACCAAGTTTCTTCAGCAACAGCACACCACCGATACCGAGCAGGATCTCCTGCTTCAGACGATTCTCCCAGTCACCACCATAAAGAGCGTGCGTGATGGGTTTGTCAAAGTCTGAGTTCATTTCGTTGTCAGTATCAAGCAGATACAACTTTACACGACCTACATTAACACGCCATACATAAGCGTGAACCATGTAGTTGGTGTAAGGCACATCGACTACCAACGGATTGCCGTCCTTATCAAGCTGACGCTCAATGGGCAGACTTCCGAAATTCTGACTCTCGTAGTTGGCAATCTGCTGACCGTCCATCGACAGGCTCTGTGTGAAATAGCCAAAACGATACAGGAAACCAACGGCACACATATCAACATTCGAGTCGGAAGCCTCCTTCACGTAGTCACCAGCCAACATACCCAGACCACCAGAATAAATCTTAAGGGCAGAGTGGATACCATACTCCATACAGAAGTAGGCTACTGACGGACGCTTGCTATCAGGCTTCACGTCCATGTACTTGCGGAACAGGTCATAGACACTTTTCACGCGCTTCATCAGCGCCTTATCCTTTAAGATTTGTTCCTTGCGCTCAAAACTCAGACGCTCCAGTAACATAACAGGATTGTGCTTCACATCATGGTAAAGCTCAGGGTCGAGATCACGGAACAAGTCACGTGCCTCGTAGTTCCATACCCACCACATATTGTGGGCAATCTCATCCAAACACTTCAGCTCTTCAGGAAGGCTCGACTTCACAATCAGTTCTCTCCACTGTGGAGCATTTGCGTAATCTGCTTTAATTTTCATACTTAATCAAATTATATATTTGAATCCTTATTTTACTTTTTTCGTGTTTCAGCTTTCTTGAGGGCAATATCGTATGCCTCGTAATAGTACTTGATAAACTCACTCCAGAGAGCCTTCTTCGACAGGTTGCCTGCATTCTTTCTACATGCCTCAATCTGTTTCTTCGTCATATTCGAGTAGGCTGCTACTGTGTCTTTGATATTGTCGGCCACCTCCGAGTAGTTGTAGTCGGTACGGTGAATCACCTTCACACCGTCCTCCAATTCTCCGAAATGTCCGAATACGGAATTAGCCCAAAGACCAAAGCCAGCGAGGTCGGTTGTGATGCAGGGTACCTTGAAGGCCACTGCTTCCAGTGGCGTATAACCCCATGGCTCGTAATAGGAAGGATAGATGCAGAGGTCATTGCCCAACACCACATCGTAGTAGGTCATATTCACAATACCGTCGTTACCATCCAGATAACATGGCAGGAAGATCACCTTCACCTTCTCGTCCTTACGGTTGTGCATATCGTAGTACTTCAACATGCCCAGCACATTGTCATGGCTCATATTGTGCAGCCAGTGTGTCACCTGCGGCACATCCAACGGCGTATCATATTTTTTGCCACTCTTCAGACGTTCCTGCAGATCCTTGCGGGGCTCGCCTACCCATCCGGGCACTTCGATGAAAGCCACCACCTTCTTCTTCAGGTCGCGATCTCTCAGCAAACGGTTCATTGCCTCTACAAACACGTCGATACCCTTATTACGGAACTCGTAGCGCCCAGAGGTGGATACCAACAGCGTATCGTCGTCCAGATCCTCACCAAGAAGTGCGTTGGCAATATCCAACATCTTCCTGCGGGCTACAGTGCGCTTACGGGCGAACTTCTGTGCGCTCGGCACAAAACTGTCGTCAAAGCCGTTAGGCAATACTACATCCACAGGTTTGTCGAGCAACTCTACGCATTCCTTGGCAGTAATATCACTCACCGTCGTAAAACAGTCCACAAAGTGGGCCGTCTGCTTCTCAATCGAGTGCTTCGACTGCATATTCAACTCTCCTGCCATCTGGTCACCGTTGTAGGCAAACAGGTAGTCATAGAGCGGTTTCATGTTTCCTGCTATCGAACGACCGATACTTGTGGCATGAGTCGTGAAGATGGTACCAATCTGGGGCAGGTTATTGTTGATGTATAGAGCTCCAAGTCCGCACATCCACTCGTTAGCGTGGTAGATCACCTTCTGCTTCTCATCCAGATAGTAGTTGTAGAAACTCTCCACCACCAGTGCAGCTGCATACGAGAACATCGATGCCTCATCGTAGTCGCCGTAAGCATGCAGTGAGTCAACACCGTAGTGTTGCCACAACCAACCATATATCTCATTCTTCTTCTCAAAGAACGGATTAAAATCCACTAGAATTGCGATAGGCTCTCCAGGCACTGTCCAGCGCCCCACCCTTAACTTAAGACCCTGCTCTTCTGCCACCTCTTGCCAATCAGCAAAAAGTTTCTTGTCCTCTCTGAAATAAGGACTCTCTTGTTCTTTCCAAAAATCAGGACCGATGAAAACAATCTTATCCTGAAGTGCCTCCTGTAGGGTCTTGGCACGTGTCGAAAGGACTGTATAGATTCCCCCTACTTTGTTGCAGACTTCCCAACTTGACTCGAAGATGTAGTCTGGCATTAACTGCTTTTTCGCCATGTTTCAATTATAATTGGCTGCAAAGTTACTTAAAAATTTCTAAAAACAGCAACCATTTTCCTAATATTTTTAGTTAATTCTCGTAAATAATGATATAGATTAGTATCTTTGTCAGCAAAAAAGAAAAAGATTGAGTATGAAGCAGTTCTTCCTTCAAGCCGTTCTGTTTGTCATTCCCTTGATGGGATATGGCCAAAACGACAGCAAACCGTTTCGCGCGTACCTATATAATAATGAATACGACGTCTATCTGCGCATCGACTTCTATGACGAATCGATCACCATTCCTGGTCAGGAACTCTATGGCAAGCTGCCTGGCTATCTGGGCAAGAAGAACAACAATTTCTGTTGGATCATCACCTCTGCCGATGTGTCGGGGCCTACAGCCCACATATCATTAATCAACGACTATGGCAGCGAGGACCTTACCGCCACACTTACCGTTAAAAGCGATTCCCTCTACGAGCTGAAGCAGGTAGAGGGAAGCACGTTGAAAGTTCCGAAGAACGGCAAGTGGCAGAAACTGCCTAAGACACTTGAACTTAAGCGCCGCTAAATTTACTTTATCACTACCTTACGGCCGTTGTGGATATAGATGCCTTTAGCAGAGGGAGCACCATTCAGGCGCATACCCGACAACGAGTGCCAATCTCCCTGCTGCATCTCTGTCTGGTTACTCACAGCCTTAATGCCAGAAGGAGGCTCAGGATCGGAGCCATAAACAAACGTGGCCTTGTTTCCTTTGATGGTCATCGTCACCAAGTTTATGTCTTCACCATCCCGGCACGTCTTCCAATCCAAACTATTCCACTCAGCGCCAGCCACGCTGCACAGCATCTTGATCTGATAAACGCCATCGCCCAGTCCGGAGCCGATGGGCATAGTAGGATATTCATCAGATGACTCGAAAGTCAGATAATGCCACAAAGGCAGGTCATAGCCACTCTCGTTCATGAAAGTCATACCCGAAACCAATACACCATTCTGGTATATGCCAAGAGCAGGTATGAAAGTTACATGTGGAAAGTCGTAATTGGAGAAATAGAAAGCATATTCCACCTCGAATCCATCCGACTCTTTCTGGCGCTCATACACCATATCATCATAACCCGTAAGAATATAGTCGCAATACCATCTCATGTCAGTTGCAGCTATACCTTTACCGTTAGGTCCCATACCTGGTGTAGCCAACTGCGACTCTGTGAAGCCTATCTCGTTTCCATAGTCATCGAACAACCAACCCGGTCTCATGACATCCAGAGCGACATAACCATCGTCGTCACCATCCCAACCCCAGTTCGCGTAGAAATAATCGTTGCCGTCCACGTTCTTAAAGCCATCGAGGATAAACTGGTGACCACCAGAACCGTCAGGACAATCACCACCAAAGAGCAACGGTCCTTCCTGGGCAATCACATCATAGAGAGCATCAGCCCATCCCTGAGCATCATAGTTCCACTGATGAATCAGATACACATCTTTATAACCGAAAGTCTCATAAAGAGCATACACCAACGAGTCGGTCCTGGCCGATGACTCCATACCATATTGCATATGTGCAGCAAGACCACAATACTGCATCAGTCTCGATACAGCCTCTACCTGCGCCTCCGTACTATTTTCGCCATAAGTGTCAGTTATGTTTGCCCAGTCTATCACGGCTCCTTTCTGCATAGCCTCCGTCGTCCATTCCACCTGAACCGTATCCCTTGGACTCTCGTCACCGTCCAGCATGACAGGCACACCAGCTATGCCTTGATAGCTCTGAACACCAGTGAGCGTAGCATTCGGATAACGATAATAGTTCAGCAACTGCGCCATCGACGTTGCAACACAACCCGTAGCAGCATTTACCTTTTGCTCCATATCCATATATCTGACCAACAATTCTGGGGCATGAATGTTATAGGGCCAGTCCTGCCCCCAGGCAGTCTTCAACTTTGGTTCCAGCGGTGCTTTCTGTGTGCGAGTCAAAGCACGCTGCTGAGGCTGCACATGGGCTGGCAGTTTCTGAATCTTCTTCACATAGCCGTCCAGCCAATGTTTCATGTTAGTCGGCATCTTGGCCGCATCGATATGGCCATGCTCACTGAAAGCAAGGATTTCTGCCGTCCGGTCGTCACCCGATACCACCACATATCCTCCACCGTCGAAATTAAAGATATATAATGGTGCATCGTTCACCGATTCCATAGCACTCGCTGTTGCCAACGGCACAAATACTCTTTGAAGTGTCCTCACACCACGTGTCAAGGGTCTCTTTTCCATAAATGACTTGGCTTTCTCTCTGGCTTGTTGTTCATCTATCTGCCCTGCTTCAGCCTGCATTACAACTGAAAGGAACGCTACTGTCAGTACAAACAATTTCTTCATAACCTATTACTTATTGATTGATTTTGTCGCAAAAATACTAAAAAAACAGCAAATCTCAAAGGATTATTCGAAAAAAACCATTAATTTTGCACGAAAACTCACTTCAAGATGAGGAAAGAAGAACGATATAAACGCATTCTGAACCATTTCCGTGAACAGATGCCCGAAGTAACGACAGAATTGGAGTTCGGCAACGTCTTTCAGTTGTTGGTGGCCGTTATTCTCAGTGCCCAGTGTACCGACAAACGCATCAACCAGGTCACACCCGAACTCTTCCGCCATTACCCCGATGCCAGATCAATGGCCAGTGCCGAGGTCGAAGATGTTTTAGAATATATCCGTAGCGTTTCTTATCCTAATAGCAAGGCTGCACACCTCGTGGCGATGGCACGTGCCCTCATGGAGCACCACGATGGAGAAGTACCTTCAGATATGAATGCCTTACTCGATCTCCCGGGTGTAGGCCGCAAGACGGCCAACGTCGTCCAAAGTGTTGCCTTTGGTAAATCCACAATGGCCGTTGATACCCACGTGTTTCGCGTGGCCCATCGCATCGGTTTGGTGTCGAAGAGCGACAATACCCCCTATAAAGTAGAACAAACGCTTGTTAAGTATATTCCAGAGAAAGATATCCCCCGTGCCCACCATTGGCTCCTACTGCATGGGCGCTACGTCTGCACCTCGCGCAAGCCTCATTGCGACAAGTGCGACATCGCCTCCTTATGCCTTAAGGTGATATAAAAATTATCTGCGAGGAACTGGGCGACCGCTACGCTGGTGGCCCCAATTACGGAATGCTCTGCGATGGAATCGGTCTTCGGCTATAATGGCATCGAATACCTTGGAGGGCTGAAGCACCTTAAAGAACTTATTATGATAGGTTTGCTGGATGGTCTTCAGCTCCAGCTCATAGGCATCGCGTTTCTGTACCACCTTCTTAATCTCTTCCTCATTCGAGGGGCGCTGGCTGCACTCTTTCTTGATCTTGTCATATACCACACGTTGCTTCTGATGCATCTCGCGCAACAGCGGGAAAAACTTCGTGGCTTCATCGCTGGTAAGTTTGGCTTCCTGCGTGATAAACTGCTCCATATCGGCCTGAAACTTCTCAGGTGAGAACTTCTGCTGTTCTTGCGCCTTCACCAATGTGAGGTAGAACAGGCATAAGGTGATGCATAACAGTTTCTTCATGATGGCTGACTTTTTAGTTTTCTGAAAGGAGGGCGTAGATGTCATGGTTATCAAGCATCATGTAGTCGGCTGCCTCGTCAAACTCGTCGTAAGCCTCTTGCTGCTGGGGCTGAGTTACAAGGACAGCTTCGTGCTTAGGCTCATCCGACACAGACAGATACACACCCGTACAGATGAGCAGCGCAGCGATACTGGCTGCTACATAGAGTACAGGCCGCATCCAGACAGACTTTGCCTTAGGCTTTCGCTCAGGCAATGCCTTCATAATCTGATCGGGCAACTGATCGAAATAACCTTCAGGAACCAGAAATGGATTCCGCTTCCCTACTTGCTCTTCTATGTACTTCTCTTCGTTCATCGCATATATGACGTAAAAATATACAAAAGGTTTAATCGCGTGATTTAAAAAATTCAGTGATTTTTTTCACTGCTATATGATAGGAGGCCTTCAGGGCTCCTTCTGAGGTGTTAAGCATCTGACTGATGTCGCTGTATTTCATCTCGTCAAAGTAGCGCAGGAGAAACACGGTGCGCTGTACATCAGGCAGCGTGACGATGGCTTCCTGCAGCATCGCCTCGGCTTCGGAACCATCGAAATACTCATCGGCCGTCAGACGACTGACAGACACTTCTTCTACACTGACCGTCGGCTGTTTGCGACGACGTAAGAAATCAAGGCTCTCATTAATTGCTATACGCGAGAGCCAGGTGCTGATCTTAGAGTCGCCATGAAAAGAGTCGAGTCCGTTCCAGGCTTTCAAAAAGGTGTTCTGAAGCACATCGTTGGCATCGTCGTGCTCAATCACGATCTTACGGATAATCCAATAAAGTTGTTCGGAATAACCTCGCACCAAGAGTTCAAAACCCTTGCGCTGGGTAGCTGCTTCAGAAAGCAACTGGATTATTTGTTGTTCATCTCGTTCGTTCATTGACAAACAACAAGGTTAAAGTAAGAATGGAGCACCAGCCCGGCCTATGATCTTATCATATCCATAATGATCGGGCCATGTCTCGACAACACCTGTGGCCGGATTAGGATAAGCCGTATAATATAAAATGTACACGGGCACGTGAGGATTTACAGTCTGACTGGTTATAGCCTTCAGTGGGCGCGGATCATCGGCATGGGTATTCAGATACTGTAAGCCGCGCTCTGTCACAGGACGAATATCCATGGAAATACGAATACGGTCTAAGAGCCACTCATCGGCATTGGGCAAAAGAAAACTGGCCAGGTCGAACGGCTTCTGCACGCGCACACATCCGTGCGACAAGGTGCGGTGTGCACTATTGAAGGCACCCCGATTGCTGGTGTCGTGGAGATAGACATCGAAATCGTTGGGGAATCGGAACACGATGCGGCCCAAGGAATTTCCTGCTCCCCCCTTCTGCCCTACGCGCAGACGACCTGAGCGCAACAAACCAGGGTCCACATGGGCAGGATTAAGCGTGTCGCCAGAACTGCGATCAATAATATAATAACGGCGCTTGGCAAAATACGAAGAATCGCCACCATGATGAGCCACCTCATTATCGATGATATTCTTTGGGATGAGCCACTCGGGATTGACCTGCATATACTTGATCTGACTATGCAGTAGAGGCGTCTTCGTGGCTTTGGCTCCACAAACGATACGCATATTCAGTACCGTATCACCACCAACAGCCCACAACTGCAAGGCTGGGATATTCACAAGCACCCTACGACCCGTTTCCTCTGGTTGCTTCACTCTCCATCGGCAGCGTTCCATATTCACTGCCAGACGATGACGGGCCTCCTTGTCAGTGGTACGTTCGAGCTCACGCTGAAGGGTCTGGTACAGGCTCGAGGTGGGCTGCGATGACTTGAGGTAATCCATCTTAGTTACCCCTGCTTCTGTCAACTTCTCAAGGGCCTCCTTGTAATCAGCAGCCTCAAGGTTATAATCAAATAGCCGCGCATAACTGCCATTAGGCTTAAAATCCAACTTGTTAAAGAGCCGGTCAGGACGTGTGAAGCCATAACGCTGACCACTTGCATAGCGCACATATGCCTTCGAGAGGTAATAGTCCAGACGAGGCAGCACTTCGTTGATACTTACCCCTATGGAATCGAAAGCCAGACCGTGCACCGTCTGAAGGTCTTCAGCAATCTGGGAGATATAAAATGCCGAACTGTCGAGCGCATGCCTAGGAAGTTCACGACTCAGGAAGGCCAACAGCGAATCAGCCTCAGGTACAACCCCCATCCTGGAGTACCACAGCGGCGTACCCTCGAGTTTACCGATGGCGGCATAGCGTTCCTTCACAACCTTATCACCCTCCCAACGGGCAGAATCGGTTTTCAACAAGCTGTCGAGTTGATGCTCTAACTGTAAAGTGTCGAGTTGATAGACATAGTTGCCATATGCAGACAGTTCAGCCTCACTAGGCTCGTGGTTTCCAACAACACAGGAACCCAAGAGCACACAGGAACCGGTTAGTGATAGAACTAATGAACGGAAACCTTTCTGACTACTTTGCCCACCTTTACGATATAGCAACCTTTAGGAATATTCAGTTCAAATTTTTGTGAAGGGTTGTCTATCTGCCGCTCAAAGACCTTCTTACCCGTCAACGAGATTACTTCAAGCGTTAAGCCTTCACCGCCCGAAACATAAATAGAACCCTGTGAATATGAGATCGACACTTCATCATCCTGAAAGTCCAGAATGCCTGCAGCGTAATTTTTCGACACACTGGCATTGGCCGTTGTCGGAACAAACAAGGCAAGGGCCAAAACGGCAGATACGATGATTACAATTCTCTTCATATACATAAATTCCTTCGCAAAAGTACGAAAAAAAACGGATTCTACCAAATATTTCGGCAAAAAAGTGCAGTTTTAGGGCCGTTATACGTCAAAAACTACCATTTCGTTACTCAAAAATGTGTTTTCGAACACCTCTTTGGCTTCATCGAGCAACACCTCTTCTTTTTCATAGCGCGAACTGTAATGGCCCAGCAACAGCTTCCCCACCTTTGCTTCGGCAGCCACCATAGCAGCCTGGCGCGCCGTAGAGTGGTAATACTTCTCCGACTGCGCGATATGGTCTTCACCATAGGTGCTCTCGTGGTACAGGGTATCGACACCCATCAGTTGCTCGTGTAACTTGGGCATATAGCGTGTGTCGCTGATATAGGCATAGCTGCGAAGGTGGTCCTCAGGTCTGCGCGTGGGTTTCTCTTTGATCAGATAACCGCAGCAAGGCACACGATGCTCCAGCGGTATACTCTCTACCGTGATGCTGCGATCCTCGTAAACCACCTTTCGTTGAGAAGTATCCACGGGATAAAACACCACCTCAAAACCCAGATCGTGGGTGAAGAACCGTATCTGGCGATCCAGTTCTTCTCCCAGTGCCTCTGGTCCATAGATATGCAGACGAGCCGTGCGCCCCAATAGTCCGAAGGTGGAGATCATGCCGATGAGTCCGAAACAATGGTCACCATGAAGATGAGTGATAAACACATGCCCCAGCTTGGTAAACCGCAGACGACTCTTGCGAAGCTGCATCTGCGTACCTTCGGCACAATCCAGCATCAGCAACTTCTGACGCACCTCAACTACCTGCGACGAAGCATTATGACGGAGCGTAGGAAGCGCACTGCCACATCCTAATATATGTACCCTAAAGGGATCCACTATCGACAGTTATATCTTATTAAACTCGTCGTTGGTATCCTCAAGTTCCAGTCCGTGAAGATCCACTTTGGGTTTCTCTTTCCAACGTTTATACTCGAAGGTCTCGATCTCATCCTTGGGCTTGTTCAGCGTGCGGTAAGCCAAAGTGTCGGCACCCAGAGCCAGAATCTCGTAGCGGTTCTCTTCCTCCTCATCACCACCGCCTTCGCGTACCAACAGAATTTCAAGCTCTCCGTTGAAGATCTTCCACGTGCGATAAATGATGGTGCTCTGGTCGATGCTCTCTGCCACGCCGCCTTCTTTAATGCGGATGCCAATCTCATCGCTACCATCCAGCGGATCGGGCATCACCCAGTCGCCCAACAGTGTGTTCAGATTAATCACAATCTCAGCTTCCTTACCAGTCTTGTCGGCCACCACAGCCATACGGTCAGAAACCTGCATGCCACCAAACACCTTACCAGCCTCGTTAGCCTTCGTCAGACTCAGACGCAGTGTATCACCGCTGTCGGTAATCATCTCGAGGGTATTCATAGCAGAACCATCTGTACAAATGCCATAAATGGTTTTGTCACGGGGCACAAGTTCTTCTGTGTTTTCAGAATCCTGATCTACTTCAGCGATCTGCTGTTGCTGTTTTCCACCACAGCTGCCGAGTGCAAACACTGCGGCAGCAGTCATCATTAAAAGAGATACTTTTTTCATAACACCTATTTTAATATAAATACACTTAATTCCTTAATCTCGAACCTCATTTTTCTTGGCCTCATTCCACAAGGCGTCCATCTCCTCGAGTGTCATTTCTGTCAAAGGCTTGCCTTTCATAATGCTATGATCCTCAATATAATTGAAGCGATTGATAAACTTTCGGTTTGTCATCTCAAGGGCATTGTCCGGATTCAGTTTATACAGGCGTGCAGCATTGATGACAGAGAAGAGGAAGTCGCCCAGTTCCTCTGTCGAACGCTGCTTATCCTCATGGGCCAGTTCAGCCTCGAGTTCATCGAGTTCCTCGCGTACTTTCTTCCATACATCCTGCTTGTCTTCCCAATCGAAGCCCACATTACGGGCCTTGTCTTGAATGCGATAGGCCTTAATCAGACTGGGCAAAGCCTCGGGAACGCCCGAGAGCACACGCTCGTTACCGTCTTTCTCTTTCAACTTAATCTGTTCCCAGTTCTCAAGCACCTGGGTAACGGTGGTGATCTTGCCGGAACCTGCGGGGTTTCCCGAATTGTCGTAGTTCTCCGGCACGTAAGGCAAGGGCTTGGGATTCTCAGCATCGATCTGAGATGGGTGATACACATGCGGATGACGCGTTATCATCTTCTTTGTCAGTGCATTACACACGTCGGCCATATCAAATTGTGCCTTCTCTTCGGCTATCTTCGCATAGAAGCAGATATGCAACAGCACATCGCCCAGTTCCTTACAGATATCAGGGATATCATTCTTGATCAGGGCATCACAGAGCTCGTAAGTCTCCTCGATGGTATTGGGCCTCAGACTCTCGTTGGTCTGCTTTTTGTCCCACGGACAATTAGCTCTCAAAGCGTCCAACACATCGAGAAACCGACCGAAAGCCTGCATCTTTTCTTCCTTCGTATGCATAATTTTTATAAATTATGTGGCAAAGATACGACTTTTCGCTGGAATTTTACTAATTTTGCAGCGATTTTTTAAGAAATTGCGATTTTAGAGCATAGAAATAACAAAAAATAATATGGAATTAGCAAGCAAGTACGACCCAAAAGAGGTCGAAGGCAAATGGTATCAGTACTGGCTCGATCACAAACTTTTCGCCAGCAAACCCGATGGACGTGAACCCTATACGATCGTTATTCCCCCGCCCAACGTAACCGGTGTGCTCCACATGGGTCACATGTTGAACAACACCATCCAGGACATCTTAGTGCGCCGTGCCCGCATGGAAGGCAAGAATGCCTGTTGGGTGCCTGGCACCGACCACGCCTCTATCGCCACAGAGGCTAAGGTGGTGAAGAAACTGGCAGAACAGGGAATTAAGAAGCACGACCTGACGCGTGAGCAGTTCCTGGAGCACGCCTGGGACTGGACTCACGAGCACGGAGGCATTATCCTCAAGCAGCTACGCCGTCTGGGTGCCAGCTGCGACTGGGACCGCACCGCCTTCACGATGGACGAGAAGCGCTCTCAGAGCGTCATCAAGGTCTTTGTCGATCTCTATAACAAGGGCTTGATCTATCGCGGTCTGCGCATGGTGAACTGGGATCCCAAGGCCCTCACAGCCCTCTCTACCGAGGAGGTGATTTATAAAGAGGAGCAGAGCCATCTGTTCCATCTGAAATATTATGTGGCAGATCCCGAGAATCTGGTTATTCCCGAGAATCCTGAAGAATC
>CAMKUA010000029.1:0-28625 GCA_946415825.1 uncultured Prevotella sp.
AACCTTCTCCTGTCCCCGAACCTTCTCCTGTCCCCGAACCTTCTCCTGTCCCCGAGCCTCAACCCGTACCAGAGCCCACGCCAGAGCCGGATCCTCTGCTTGAGTCGGACCCCATGTCGGCAAAGGAAGAGCCTGTCGGCGGGGAGTCTGCAGATGAGCCTGTGGCTGATGAGACAACTGAGGATGAAATCGTAGAGGATGAAGAGCTGCTTGATGATGATGAAGAGACGGGTGACGGAAAGAAGTGGGTGATAGCCCTGATAGCCTGTCTGTTAGGTCTTTTAGCCGGTTATTTCATAGGTAGTTATTATCCATTCTCGCAATTCGTTTCTCCGGGTGAGGTGAAAGTGGAAAAGACAGTGGTGGCTAAGCCTGTAAAGAAAACTGTGGTTGCTCCTGTAAAACAGGAAGTGAAACCTGAGACTCCCGAATCGGAAGTGAAACCAGAGTCACCTGTCTCAGAGGTTAAGCCCGAGCCAAAGCCCGAGGTTAAGTCTAATGGTCCTAAGCCCGCAGAGTCGAAGCCCGTTGCTGAGCCCGAAGTGGATAAGTATGCTGCGATGGATATCCGAGTACGGACTGGCGCCTATAAGATTATCGGCACCGATCGTGTGATTAAGGTAAAAGAAGGCGAGACTGTCGCTAAAATAGCCCGTCGTGTCTTAGGTCCCGATATGGAATGTTATCTGGAAGTGTATAATGGTCTGAAGGCTTCATCACAACTGAAAGTAGGACAGGAAATCAAGGTTCCGAAATTGCAGTTGAAGAAGAAAAAGAAGCCTCAGACTGTGAATGAATAGGGAAAGAATGAAAAAGTTTCTTAAAACTTAGGTTTTGGGAAACTTTTTTAATATTATTTAGACAGATAAATGTGTGAGAAATACTATTATTTCACTACTTTTGCGGACAAAATGAGAAAACTATAAAAAGGTAATATTATGGCAGAAGCTATTGACATCCGGGAGTTGAATGTCCGGATAGAACAACAAAGCGCATTCGTGACAAATTTGGTGAGCGGTATGGACCGCGTCATCGTAGGACAGAAGCATCTGGTGGATTCACTCTTGATAGGACTGTTGAGTGATGGACATATCCTGTTGGAAGGTGTGCCGGGACTGGCTAAGACATTAGCCATCAAAACGCTTGCACAACTGATTGCAGCAGATTACAGCCGCATCCAGTTTACACCCGACCTTCTTCCTGCCGATGTGATTGGTACGATGATCTACTCTCAGAAAGACGAGAACTTCCAGGTGAAGAAAGGTCCTGTGTTTGCCAACTTCGTGCTGGCAGATGAAATTAACCGTGCACCGGCAAAAGTTCAGAGTGCACTTCTGGAGGCGATGCAGGAGAAGCAGGTGACTATCGGAAGCTCTACCTTCCAGCTTCCAAATCCATTCCTTGTGATGGCTACGCAGAATCCTATTGAACAGGAGGGAACATACCCCCTGCCAGAGGCTCAGGTGGACCGATTCATGCTGAAGGTCGTGATTGATTATCCTTCGTTAGACGAGGAGAAGAAGATTATCCGTGAGAATATTGCCGGCGAGATGCCGACCGTGACTCCTGTGACTACAGCAGAAGAGATACTGAAGGCTCGCAGCGTGGTTCGTGAAGTCTATATCGACGAGAAGATTGAGCAGTATATTGCTGATATTGTTTTTGCAACACGCTATCCCGACCGTTATGGATTGAAAGACCTGAAGGATATGATCAGTTTCGGTGGTTCACCCCGTGCCAGTATTAATCTGGCAAAGGCTGCTCGTGCCTATGCTTTCATCAAGCGCCGTGGTTATGTAGTGCCTGAGGATGTGCGTGCTGTAGCCCATGATGTGTTGCGCCATCGTATTGGTCTTACCTATGAGGCAGAGGCCAGCAATATCACCAGCGAGGAAATCGTCTCAAAGATTATCAATAAGGTCGAAGTACCCTAAGATTGTAGAATTGAAGAATTGAAAGATTGAAGAATTGAAGATGGAGACATCTGAGATCATAAAGAAAGTCCGTAAGATAGAGATCAAGACCCGTGGCTTGAGTTCTAACATCTTTGCAGGTCAGTATCATTCTGCCTTCAAGGGTAGGGGTATGGCCTTCAGCGAAGTGCGAGAGTATCAGTTCGGGGATGACGTGCGTGATATCGACTGGAACGTGACAGCTCGATTCCATCGTCCTTATGTGAAGGTGTTTGAAGAGGAGCGCGAACTGACGGTTATGCTCCTGATCGATGTCAGCGGATCGTTGGACTTTGGTACCCAGAAGCAGATGAAGCGTGACATGGTGACGGAGATAGCTGCCACTATCGCCTTCAGTGCCATCCAGAATAATGATAAGATTGGGGTGGTGTTTTTCTCTGATAAGATAGAGAAATACATTCCTCCCAAGAAGGGGCGCAAGCATATCCTTTATATTATTCGTGAGATGCTGGACTTCCAGCCTGAGTCAAAACGTACTGATGTGAAGCAGGCCGTAGAGTTTCTTTCGAGTGTCCAGAAAAGGCGTACCACTGCTTTTATCTTGAGTGATTTCTATGTGCGTAATGACTTTCAGCAGTCTTTGCAGATTTGCAACAGAAAGCATGATGTCGTTGCTATACAGGTTTACGACCAGCGTGCAAAGGAGCTGCCTGATGTGGGACTAATGAAAGTCGTTGATGCCGAAACGGGGTTCGAACAGTATGTGGATACTGGTTCTAAGCGTCTGCGCCAGGCTTATCACAACTATTGGTTGAGCCGTCAGGCTGAATTACAAGACACATTCAATAAGAGCAATGTTGACAATGTAAGTATTGCAACGAATGAGGATTTCGTCAAGTCCTTGCTGATGTTGTTTAAACAGAGAAGTTAATGAAAAGACTGTATATCGTAATTATTCTGTGTGCCAGTGTCTTACGCATGGCTGCGCAAGTTTCGGTAGAGGCTGAGATAGACTCTATTCAGATCTTTGTCGGTCAGCAGGCTCATGTTACTCTGACGGCACATGCCAAGGATAATGCGAAGATTGAATTTCCGCAATTCAAACCCACTCAGTATATTACGCCAGGCGTAGAAGTGCTGTCGAGCCAGGAACTTGAGAAGAAAGAACAGGATAATGGTTTTGTGGCCAGATCCGTGGTCTATACCTTGACCTCCTTTGACGATACCTTATACTATCTGCCTCCTATGACTGTGAAGATAGACGGTAAGCCGTATAAGAGTAAGAGTCTGGCACTGAAGGTGTTGACGATTGAAGTTGACACTACTAATATAGAACAGTTCTTTGGACCGAAGGATGTACAGAACAATCCTTTCCAGTGGAGCGATTGGAGTCTGTCGTTCTGGCTGAGTGTCCTGCTGATCGTATTGTTAGCTCTCTGTTATTATCTTTATCTTCGTTTCAGAGACAATAAGCCTATCATCAGTCATATCCGTATCGTTAAGCGGTTGTTGCCTCATCAGAAGGCTTTGAAGGAGATTGAACAGATTAAGGCCGACAAGATGGTTGCCTCGGAGAATTCTAAGGAATACTACACCAAACTGACGGAAACATTGCGTAAGTATATTGAGGAGCGGTACGGTTTCAGTGCCATGGAGATGACCAGTAGCGAGATCATTGAGAAACTGACAGCAACGCAAGATGAAAAGGCTCTGTCAGAGTTGCGTCATCTGTTCCTGACTGCGGATCTGGTGAAGTTCGCTAAATATTCTACGCTGATCAACGAGAATGATATGAATCTTGTCAATGCGATAGAGTTCATTAATCAGACCAAACTGGAGAATGTGCCTGTAGAGGAAACGGTAAAGCCGCAACTCTCGGAGGAGGATCAGCGCTCGCAGAAGGCAAGACGATGGCTGAAGATGGCTATTGTCGTCGTTTCTGTGGTATGTCTGTTGCTTTTTGCTTTCGTAGTGTTTACACTCTATCAGTTGTTATATTAAAAGGAATCGGATGGAATTTGCCAATAAAGAATATCTGCTTTTACTTCTGCTTCTCATACCATATATCATCTGGTATGTGTTGTACAGAAAGAAGACCGAGCCGACGATGCGGATGAGCGACACCTTTGCCTTCCGCTATGCTTCGAAAAGCTGGAAGGTCATACTCATGCCCTTGTCCATGATTCTCAGGATGCTGGCCTTTGTGATGATCGTATTGGTGCTGGCCCGTCCTCAGACATCGAATTCGTGGAAGAGTGAGACGGTAGAGGGTATCGACATCATGCTGACAATGGATGTATCGACCAGTATGCTGGCAGAAGATCTGAAGCCAAACCGTATAGAGGCTGCTAAGCAGGTGGCTTCGGAATTTGTGGCCGGACGCCCCAACGATAATATCGGCCTGACCATATTCGCGGGTGAATCGTTTACCCAGTGCCCGATGACCACTGATCACGCCTCGTTGTTGAACCTTCTTCAGAATGTGCGTACCGATATTGCCGCACGTGGGTTGATAGAAGACGGTACGGCCATCGGTATGGGACTTGCAAATGCTGTCTCTCGCCTGAAGGAGTCGAAGGCGAAGAGTAAGGTGGTGATTCTGCTGACTGACGGTAGCAATAACCGTGGAGACATCTCACCGATGACTGCTGCGGAAATAGCCAAGAGTCTCGGCATTCGCGTTTATACCATCGGTGTTGGAACGAATAATGTGGCTCCTTATCCGATGCCTGTGGCTGGTGGCGTACAATATGTAAATGTTCCTGTGGAGATTGATACCAAGACGCTCGGTGAGATTGCTATAGCCACAGAGGGCGATTTCTATCGTGCAACGAATACAAAAGAACTGCGCAATATCTATAAGGAGATTGACAAGCTGGAGAAGAGCAAACTGAATGTGAAGAAGTTCAGTAAGAAGTACGAGGCCTATCAGCCTTTTGCCCTGGCTGCTGTCTTGATCCTGTTGTTGGAGATCTTGTTGCGTATAACCATATTCAGGAGGATACCGTAATATGTTCAGATTTGAAGATCCTATATACCTCTACCTGTTAGTGCTTATTCCGATATTGGCACTCATCAGGTTTGTTTCATACAGGAACCAGAAGAAGAAACTCCGTAAGTTTGGTGATATCCATCTGCTGAAAGAGCTGATGCCAGACGTGTCTCGCTTCCGTCCATCTGTGAAATTCTGGATTCTGCAGGGAGCGTTGGCTCTGCTTATCATCATGCTGGCTCGCCCTCAGTTGGGCACGAAGATTAATCACGAGAAACGTGTCGGTATCGAGACGATTATCGCTATGGATATCAGTAACTCTATGCGGGCAGAGGACATCGTGCCAAGTCGTCTGGATCGTAGTAAGATGATGGTTGAGAATCTTGTTGACCATTTCTCTAACGATAAGATTGGCTTGATAGTCTTTGCGGGTGATGCATTTGTTCAACTTCCCATCACAAGTGATCATGTTTCTGCTAAGATGTTCCTGTCAAGTATTGATCCTTCGCTGATTGCTACTCAAGGAACAGATATAGCCAAGGCCATCGATATGGCTACCCATAGTTTTACTCAGGAAGAAGGCATCGGCAAGGCTATCGTGGTTATCACCGACGGTGAGGACCATGAGGGTGGGGCCGTGGAGTCGGCTAAGGCGGCAAAGGACAATGGGATGCGTGTCTATGTGCTTGGCGTCGGTTCCGTGAATGGTGCTCCCATCCCCATTCCCGGTACAGGCGACTATATGAAGGACAACACTGGTAACACGGTGATGTCGGCCTTGAATGAGGATATGTGTAAGCAAGTGGCCCAGGCTGGCGGTGGCGCCTATATTCATGTTGAAAACAACAGTGCTGCTCAGGATCAGCTTGATAACGAACTCGACAAGTTATCCAAGAAGGAGACTACAACTACTATGTATAGTGAGTTTGACGAACAGTTCCAGGCTTTTGGCGTGTTGGCATTGCTGTTGCTGATCCTGGAGATTTGTATTCTTGACCGCAAGAATCCGTTGCTGAAAGGGCTCTCCCTTTTTGGCAGAAAGAAGAAAGTGGTGACGGTGTTGTTATTGTTGCTGTCGGTTACTGCTGTTGCTCAGACAGATCGTCAGTTTATCCGTCAGGGAAACAAGCAGTTCCATCGTGGTGACTATCCTGGTGCAGAGGTGTCGTATCGTAAGGCTGTGGAGAAGAATCCCAGGAATCCACAAGCCACCTTCAATCTGGGTAATGCCCTGATGGCACAAAAGAAGGACTCTGCTGCTGTCGTTCAGTTTGAAAATGCAGCACGTCTGGAAACAAATCCCCTTCGTAAGGCTCAGTCGTATCATAATATGGGCGTGATTTGTCAGACTCATAAGATGTATGGTGAGGCTATTGAAGCCTATAAGAATGCGCTCCGTCTGAACCCTGATGACGACGAGACCCGTTACAATCTCGTCCTCTGCAAGCACCAGAAGCAGAAGCAAGATCAGAACAAGCAGAATCAGCAGCAAAACGACGACAAGAAGAAAGACGATAAAAAAGATCAGCAGAAGCCTGAAGAGAACAAGGATAAGCAGGATCAGAAACAGCAAGAACAGCCTAAGCCTCAGATGAGCAAGGAGAATGCTGAACAGTTGCTGAATGCTGCAATCCAGAACGAGAAACAGACGCAGGACAAACTGAAAAAAGCACAGCAGCATCCTCAGCGTCGTAATATTCAGAAGAATTGGTAGTAGAGATGAAAAGACTTACAACGATAATCGGTATGATGTTGGCCGTTGTCACGGCTTTGGCACAGACATTGACAGGATCTGCTCCATCACATGTGGCAACGGGTGAACAGTTCCGTCTGACATATACTGTAAATACGCAAGATGTGAGCGATTTCCGAGCAGGTGACATTCCTGACGAACTGGAAGTGCTGATTGGCCCCAATCGTTCGATGCAGTCAAGCTATCAGATGATTAACGGTCATACCAGCTCCTCTTCCTCCATCACCTATACCTATATAGTAAGAGCAAGCAAGAACGGCTCGTTCACCATTCCTCCTGCTCATGTCGTTGTTGGTGGCAAGAGTATAGCATCTAATCCTCTGACCATCAGAGTTAGCGGCTCGCCATCAGCCGGTACCAATGGCTCCAGCCGTCAGCATGCCAACGAAGATGACGGGATAAGGGATGCCGGTAGTCAGATTTCCGGTTCCGATCTCTTTATCAAGGTAAGCGCAAATAAGAAGCGTGTCCATGAGCAGGAACCCATACTGCTGACTTATAAGGTCTATACACTGGTTGGACTGACGAGTTTACGAGGGGATATGCCCGACTTGAAGAGTTTCTATACTCAGGAGGTAGATCTTCCTCAGCAGAAGAGTTTTTCTATTGAGACCCTCAATGGCCGACCCTATAAGACGACTACATGGAGCCAGTATGTCATGTTCCCTCAGATGACGGGAAAACTGGAGATACCCAGTATTACCTTTGAGGGAATCGTTGTGCAGCAGAACCGTAACATCGATCCCTTTGAGGCTTTCTTCAATGGAGGCTCTGGCTATATAGAGGTGAAAAAGAAGATTCAGGCACCAGGCATAGAGATTCAGGTCGATCCTTTACCTCAGCGTCCTGCCAACTTCTCAGGTGGTGTAGGAAAGTTCAATATTTCTGCCCAGCTCGACAAGACGGAGATCAAGGCGAACGACCCTGTTTCAATGCGTGTGATTGTCAGTGGTATTGGAAACCTGAAACTCATCAAGCAGCCTGTGGTGAATTTCCCCAAGGATTTCGACAAGTATGAGCCAAAGGTTACCGACAAGACCAAATTGTCTGCCAATGGTATTGAAGGATCGATGATCTACGATATCCTGGTTGTACCGCGCCATCAGGGCAAGTACGAGATACCGCCTGTGGAGTTTACTTACTTCGACACTTCAGCGAATGCCTATAAGACCATCAAGAGTGAGTCGTTCACACTCGATGTGGCCAAGGGATCAGGAGCAGGAACGGTCAATGATTTCTCCGGACAGAATGATTTGCAGGAACTTACCAAAGATATCCGTTATATCAAGACAGGAGATACCCGTCAGCATTCGCTCGATGATTTCTTCTTTGGTTCTACTGGCTATTGGCTCTCGCTCTCAGTATTGGCACTGGTGTTTATCTCTCTGTTCATCATCTTCCGACAGAGGGCTATTGATAATGCCAATGTCACCAAGATGCGTGGAAAGAAGGCTAACAAGGTGGCGTCAAAACGATTGAAGAAAGCTGCCCGACTGATGGCTGACAATAAGCCTGGAGAGTTCTATGACGAGGTACTTCGTGCCTTGTGGGGATATGTTGGCGACAAACTGAACATCCCCGTTGCACAGTTGTCTCACGATAACATCAGTCAGCGTCTTTCAGAGCGTAGTGTTGGTGAGGATACGATCAGTCAGTTTATCGGAGCCCTTGACGAGTGCGAGTTCGAACGCTATGCTCCTGGTGATCCTAAGGGTAATATGAATAAGGTATATGATAAGGCCATCAATGCCATTGAGAAGATCGAGGCCACGATGAAGAAGACTAAGAAATCAGGGAATATGGCAACAAAGATCGTCTTGATACTGGTTGTATGTCTCTCGTCGGTTACAACATCGTTTGCTGTAACGAAGGTTGAGGCTGACAGTGCCTATGCACGAGGAGAGTATCAGCAGGCCATCAAGGATTACGAGGCCCTGCTGAAGCAAGGTGCTTCTGCTGACCTTTATTATAATCTGGGCAACGCCTATTATCGTACAGAGAATATCACACGTGCCGTCTTGAACTACGAACGTGCCTTGCTGCTCTCGCCTGGCGACCGCGATATCCGCTTTAACCTTCAGATTGCACAGTCTAAGACTATTGATAAGATTGTTCCAGAGTCGGAGATGTTTTTCTTTACCTGGTACAAGAGTCTTGTAAACCTGATGAGTGTCGATGGTTGGGCACGTACATCACTGGTTTCGTTGACACTGGTGATTATCCTTTTACTTGTCTATCTTTTCTCTGATCGCATCTGGCTTCGTAAGATGGGATTCTTCGGGGGCGTTATATTACTGCTGCTGTTTGTATTAAGCAATATATTTGCCTGGCAGCAGAAGCAGAACTTGCTTTTCCGTAAAGGGGCTATCGTGATAGCACCTTCAGTGACGGTGAAGAGTACGCCAGCCAACAATGGTACCGATTTGTTTATCCTTCATGAGGGTACGAAGGTCATGATTACTGACGGTTCGATGAAAGGCTGGAAGGAGATTCGTGTGGCTGACGGAAAGGAAGGTTGGATAGAGAGTAAACAACTGGAGGAAATATAATGGGCGGACTATTGGAAGTACTCATAGATGCTCAAGGGCTTCTGCCCGTCCTGGAATCGATAGACAGGGACGCCTTATTGGCAGTTAATGGCAGCGATTCTTTGTATCTTGACCGTGTAGCCCACGTATTGACGACAGCTCTCACATGGCTTCCGCTTTATATCAGTCTGTTCGTTGTCGTCATGCGGAACAATGACAGTTTTCGTAAGGTGCTGATGATACTTGGGGCAGCAGGCCTGTGCGTGCTATTTGCAGGCTCTGTGGATGACCTGATTGTCAAGCCTACCGTTGCAAGATGGCGCCCTACGCACGACCCAGTCATTGGCTCGATGGTGGATATTGTTGATGGCTATAGGGGAGGAAGATATGGCTTTTTCTCTGCCCATGCTTCCAATACGTTCAGTATTGCCATCTTCTTTTGCTGGCTTGTGAGGAGCCGTGTTCTTTCGATAGCGATGGTGATATGGTCGCTGACGAACTGCTGGACGCGTCTTTACCTGGGCGTTCATTTCCCCGGTGATATCCTTGTGGGGTTGATGTGGGGATTTCTTGTCGGCTCTGGCGTCTATTACCTTTTTTATAGAATGAACCGTCATGTATCGACTGGACGCAGACTTGTTTCCTCGCAATATACTGCCACAGGTTATATGCATTCAGATTGTAATATTCCAATTGCTGTGCTATCGTTCACATTGGTTTTTGCGCTGATTAAATCCTGTATCATATGATCGATCCCAGGCATATTCGTATTAGCGACTATAATTATCCGTTGCCCGATGAACGTATTGCCAAGTTCCCCATTCCGCAACGCGACCATTCCAAATTACTGATCTACAATAAGGGTGAGGTGGGGGAAGACCATTTCTATCATCTTCCCAAGTATCTGCCTTCAGGAGCCCTGATGGTGTTCAACAACACGAAGGTGATTCAGGCCCGTATGCATTTCCGAAAAAGCACAGGCGCCCTTATCGAGGTGTTCCTCTTGGAACCAGCAGAGCCGACAGACTATGAACTCATGTTCCAGACTACGGCCCGATGCTCGTGGTATTGTCTGGTCGGTAATCTGAAGAAATGGAAGGAGGGCTCACTGGTCAGGCACATCAATGTGAAGGGACAGGATATCTCCGTCTCAGCCACCCGGGGTGCTATTCACGGAACCAGTCATACGATCTCCTTTGAGTGGGATGGCGACAACGTCTCCTTTGCAGAGATCATTGACGCTATGGGAGAACTGCCTATTCCCCCTTACCTTAATCGTGAGACTCAGGAGAGTGACAAAACCACCTATCAGACGGTTTATTCTAAGATTAAGGGCAGTGTGGCTGCTCCTACTGCCGGACTGCATTTTACACCAGAGGTTCTGGCTGATATCGATGCTCATGGCATCGATCGTGAGGAACTGACCCTCCATGTGGGAGCAGGAACCTTCAAGCCAGTGAAGAGTGAGGAGATTGAGGGGCATGAGATGCATACAGAGTTTGTCAGCGTGCGAAGAGACACCATACAGAAACTCATTGCTCATAAGGGTTGTGCTATCGCCGTTGGTACCACCAGCGTCCGAACGCTTGAGAGCCTTTACTATATGGGTCTCAAGGTCATGCGTCATCCCGACCTAAAAGAATCCCAACTCCACGTGGCCCAGTGGGAGCCTTATGAGGAAACGACTGGAGAGACCGTGGAGAGTACGGAAGTGTTGCAGGCTTTGGCTGATTGGATGGACCTGCATCATCTGGATGTGCTCCACTCCAGCACACAGATTATTATTGCCCCAGGCTATGATTACAAGATTGTGAAGATGCTTGTTACCAATTTCCATCAACCGCAGTCCACACTCCTGCTATTGGTGAGTGCTTTCGTGAAAGGTGATTGGCATAAGATCTACGACTATGCCCTGTCTCATGACTTCCGTTTTCTCAGTTACGGAGATTCGTCATTGTTGATTCCTTAGTTTTTTCTTTCTTTCTAGTTAGTTTTTATGTTCGCGGGCGTCGAACTTATGTTTCCGGTCTGCGAACATAAGTTTCTGCACTGAGAACATATGTTTCCAGTCCGGAAACATAGATTTGTTTTAATAGAAAATAAAAAAAAGAGGATAGGGAGAACCTATCCTCTTTGCATAGCTTCTTATTTTGTTATTGATGCTGCTCGCGAAGCAAGTCGTTAACAGTCTTTACAGGATTGAAGGTGCCAAGGGGAACCTCTACGAAGACGGTGCTCCAATTGCTCATCGCACCATTCCAGAGACCAGGCAACTCCAGAGCCTTCAGCTCCTTGCCAGCCTTCGACTTGGAAGAGATGAAACCAGTGGTCTTATCCACGAATTCAGGCAGATTGAAGGGCTGTCCCTTGTAATCCTTTACAGCACAGACCAGATCTACGGGGTTGAAGTGGGTACCCTGGGTAAACATCTTCATATAGGCTTCGTTGGCTGTGTCGATCTGTGAACTCTCGAGAATCTGGAGTGAAACGGTACCGTCCTGATTATAGGTAAGGAACGGACCACCACCAGGCTCACCTACATTCTTCACCACACCACAAACACGCATCGGGCGATTCAGTTTGGTGCGCAGATAGTCGGCATCCACCTTCTTGCCCTTGGCATCGGTGCAGAGCTTTTCACTAACGAACTTGGAAATCTCTGCGAGCTGTGCCTCAGAGGCTCCGGCATCGAGGATACGGAGATATTCGAAGGCTTGCTTCTGCAAAGATACCAGCACACCAGCGATGACCTGTTTCCACTCTACGGTTTCGGGCTTCAATCGATCAGGAACCACGTTGTCGATGTTCTTGATGAAGATTACATCGGCCTCGATCTCGTTGAGGTTCTCGATGAGGGCTCCATGACCTCCAGGACGGAAGAGCAGGCTTCCATCGTCATTACGGAAGGGCGTGTTGTCAGGATTAGCTGCTACCGTATCGGTAGATGGCTTCTGCTCAGAGAATGTGATGTCGTATTTGATGCCGAATTTCTTGGCAAAGCCATCAGCCTTCTCTGCAACCTTGGCCTTGAAAAGATCCATGTGCTCGTGAGAGACGGTGAAGTGAACATGAGCCTCTCCGTTCGAGGCTGCATAGAGGGCGCCCTCTACGAGGTGTTCCTCCATCGGAGTGCGCGCACCTTCTGCATACTTATGGAAGAGTAGCAGACCCTTGGGCAGCTGACCGTAGTTCAGTCCCTCGCCCTTCAGCATGTTGGCTGCAACAGCTTTGTAGTTTCCATCAGCGATGAGTGCCTTAATACCCTTGCCCTCATTCTTCTGGCAAACGGCATCGAGCGCATCGTAGAAGGCAAATTTCTCGATGGAGTCGAAGTACTTCTTCTCGAAGTCAGTGGTGGGAACGTCGTAGTCTGCATCCACAAAGGCAAACATGTTCTTGAACATACGACTGGCAGCACCCGAGGCGGGTACGAACTTCACCACGCGCTTTCCCTCTGCCTTATAGGCATTCCATACGTCCTCATACTGTTTGCGCTCAGCTGCATCAGGGGCGATAATGCCTCGTCCGATACCTGCTGCTGCCTCCAGTTTCAGGAAGGGAAATCCGGTTTTAAACTCATTCAGTTGATTCTCAATCTGCTCCTGGGTAATACCCTTCTGAGCAATCTGTTTCAGGTCTTGTTGTGATAACATATTTTTGGTCATTTAAATTGTTTCTTCTGCAAAAATACAAACTTTTCTTTAAAAATGCGCATTAATTCCAAGAAAATTGTATCTTTGCAAGGTAAAAACAGGAATTATGGCGGATTTGTTCGCATTTACATACGAAGAAAAGAAAAGAATGGCAGCTCTGACGGCTGAAATTCTGGAAGAGGAAATCGGTCTGAAGGGTGATGCCATTCAGGCTGTCTATCTGATTCCAGAGATCGAAGAGGGCAAGCTGACTATGGAGCAGGTCAAGGAGAAATACGGCGATCAGGTTTCACGTATTCTGCATGGTCTGAACCGCATCCAGCAACTCTACCAGAAGAATCCTGTTGTTGAGAGCGAGAACTTCCGTAATCTGTTGCTTTCCCTCGCTGAGGATATGCGGGTGATCCTTATCATGATTGCCTACAGAGTGAACCTGATGAGGCATATCCGTGATACGGAGAATGTGGAAGCGAAGATGGAGGTGTCGCAGGAGGCTGCCTATCTCTATGCACCGCTGGCCCACAAACTGGGACTTTACAAACTGAAAAGTGAACTCGAGGACTTGTCGCTGAAGTATATGGAGCACGATGCCTACTATATGATCAAGGACAAGCTCAACGAGACCAAGGCTTCGCGTGATGCCTATATCGCTGCTTTCATCAAACCTGTGGAAGAGAAAATCAAGGCTGCGGGTATCACTTGCCATATCAAGGGTAGGACGAAGAGCATCCACAGCATCTGGCAGAAGATGAAGAAGCAGAAATGTGGCTTCGAGGGTATCTACGACCTCTTCGCCATCCGTATTATCATTGACTGCGACGAGGAGAAAGAGAAGATGCAGTGTTGGCAAGCCTATTCGATCATTACGGATATGTACCAACCCAATCCCAAACGATTACGCGACTGGCTTTCTGTGCCTAAGTCAAACGGCTATGAGTCGTTGCATATTACCGTTCTGGGGCCCGAGCAGAAGTGGGTGGAAGTTCAGATTAGAACGGAGCGCATGGACGAGGTAGCAGAACGAGGTGTAGCTGCGCATTGGCGTTATAAGGGCATAAAAGGTGAGACGGGCCTTGACGAATGGCTCACCAATATCCGTAGTATGCTCGAACATGCCGATGGTCTGGATGCCATGGATCAGTTCAGGATGGACCTCTACGAAGACGAGGTGTTCGTCTTTACCCCCAGAGGTGACCTTTACAAGTTCCCGATGGGCGCCACCGTGCTCGACTTTGCCTACCATATACACTCCAAACTTGGTAACCAGTGCACGGGTGGCAGGATTAACGGTCGGGTGGTACCCATCCGTCAGGTTCTGAAAAGTGGTGATCAGGTGGAGATCCTCACATCCTCGAATCAGAAACCCCGTCAGGAGTGGCTCTCAATAGTGAAGACCTCTCGCGCCAAGTCAAAGATCCGTCTGGCTTTGAAAGAGACGCAGGTGAAAGAAGGACTCTTTGCCAAGGAGATGCTGGAACGCAAGTTCAAGAACCGTAAGATAGAACAGGAAGAGTCAACGATGATGCATACCATCAAGAAGATGGGTTTCAAGGAAGTGAGTGATTTTTATAAGCAACTTGCTGATGGTGTGCTCGATGCCAATGCTGTCATAGAGAAATATATAGAGGTACGCGATGGGGAGAGAACTGTTACAGGTGATAATCAGGCGCGTTCTGCCAGTGAGTTCGAGCTCGACGATTCCAAGATAGCAGGACTCAACACGGCGCTCTCTGACGATACGCTTGTCATCGATCGTAACCTCAAAGGTCTCGACTATCAGTTGGCACGTTGCTGTGCTCCTATCTATGGCGATCCTATCTTTGGCTTCGTTACCATCAGTGGCGGAATCAAGATTCATCGTATGGATTGTCCCAATGCACCAGAATTGCGTCGTCGCTATGGCTATCGTATTGTGAAGGCCAGGTGGAGTGGCAAGGGGGCTTCACAGTATTCTATTACCCTCCGAGTGATAGGTAATGATGATATCGGCATCGTGAACAACCTGACTAGTATCATTTCCAAAGATGAGAAACTGGTGCTCAGGTCTATCAATATCGACTCTCACGACGGGCTCTTCAGTGGCAATCTGGTGGTGATGCTCGAAGATACATCGCGCTTGGAGTCGCTGCTCAAGAAACTGCGTACCGTTAAAGGTGTGAAACAAGTAGATCGAATATAAAACAAAATGACTAACCTATATGAAACAATTTACCTATGTATTACTGGCTTTGCTGCTGATGAGCTTCTTCGGATGCCATCGTAATTCGGCAAATCGTCAGTATGAACGATTCCTGGAAGACTCTGCTACCATGGAGTTCATTACACCTCCAAAGGATTCTGTTGAGATTGAAGATGTGGCAGGGAGTGAAGATTGGATGGATGAAGGTGAACTGATCACAATCCCAGACATCCCTCAGGAACGCCCTATCAATATGGGAGCCAGTGATTACGAATTAAAGAAAGCAATGTCGGGTAGGGCAGACTGACCTTATTCCCTATAGATCCATGCCAATAATTTGTTTACCCATCGGATGGAGAAACGGAACCATCTGTAGGTACTTTGCTCTTTTCCTCCAAAACGAAGAATAAACTCACGGAAGGGATTCTTGCTGTAAGGCAGTCCTACATCCATAAAGAAAATGTGCTGATATCCTCGTTCATATGCGTCTTTCATCGTGTCCCAGATGGTGAGTATATCAGGATGAAGGTGGATATAGGTCTTGCGGCGATAGGCAGCAAACCATAGATAGGCGTTCCCTTCACTATAGACAACAGCCGAACATCCGATGACTTTCCCATGATACTTAGTAACAAACAATCTCCCATGTTCGTCGCTCATCAGTCTGCGGAAGAATGAGTCGTCGGGAATGTAGTTGCGAGGCTTCAGGAGGTTGTACCGATGCAGTAGTTTGGAGAAGGCTGTAAAGTCGCTTTCTGTAGCGACAGGCTCTGTTGTAACTCCACGGGCATGAGCATTGTCGATACGTTTCTGCATCTTCTCGCTGATGCGCTCTTCAGGGGCATGACTATGCAGGGAGTTGTGAATGCTCATCCAGTTTACCGGATAGAAGCCGTGCTGCCGCAACTGCTTATAACCCAACATCTTCTGGCTCAGGTTACTGATCTCCATGTAGAGCACCTTATTGGTCAGTTTCTGAAGCAGCGCACCCAGCATCTCACCAAATAACTCATCTCGATGATACTTGCTCTCAGCATAATAACCCTCGCCCAGTACCCGGCAATGCACTAGAAAGAAGGGAGGCAACCAAATGGTCTGGTAGCGGAGAATGCCCAGCATATGACTGACCACCTTGCCATTCTCATCTGTTATCACTACCATATAGGGCCTTTGGCGCGAGGCTTGTTTGCAGATTTCAAACAACCTTCGACTATGGAAGAAGTTCTCTCCCTCCAGTACAGGCAGTTCGCTGCTCTTGCGATACACGGTCGTTGTCAGCCCTTTCATATTGCAAAGATACTAAATATTTTCTTAGGAATGACGTTTTTGGAAGATTTTTTCGTAACTTTGCCCCCAAATTAGCAATTTTATAGTATGACAGCATTCAAAGATCTGGCGCAGAAGCGCCGTAGTCATCGTAAGTTTACCAACGAGGAAATCGATCCCGAAGACCTCAAGTTAATCCTTCGTGCAGCTCTGATGTCACCCACGTCGAAGAGTCAGCGCGCCTGGCAATTCGTCGTTGTTGACGACAAACTCGACCTTGAGAAACTCGCTGACGCTAAGAATATGGGAAGTCAGTTTCTGAAAGATGCCCCTGTGGCCATCGTGGTGCTTGGTGATCCCATGCAGAACGATTGTTGGGTGGAGGATGGCTCTATAGCAGCTATCTCCATGCAGTATCAGGCAGAGGATCTCGGACTGGGTACCTGTTGGATTCAGATGCGTGGTCGTGGACTCGACGATGGGACTACTGCCGATACCGTTATTCGTGGCGTATTGGATATCCCCGATAATTTCAATTGTCTGTGTATCCTTGCTGTTGGCCATTGGGCCGACGAGCGTAAGCCTCAGGCTGAAGATCGTCTGAAGTGGGAGAATGTGCATTTGAATAAGTATTGATATGATCAATTACGATTTGAATAAGATACGGGCCATCATCTTCGATGTCGATGGTGTGCTTAGTAGTGAGACGATCACCCTCAGTGCCGAGGGCGTACCTCTTCGCACAGTGAATATCAAGGACGGATATGCCATCCAACTTGCCATGAAGTTGGGCTTGCGCATCGTGATCTTGACGGGGGCCAATACTCCGAGTGTCAGGCTGCGTTATGAGGGTCTGGGCGTCGAGGATATCTTTTTGGGTTGTGCGGTAAAGATAGAAACCTACGACAAACTTCTCCAGAAGTACGGACTTACTGACGAGGAAATCATGTATATGGGTGACGACATCCCTGATTTGGAAATCATGCGCAGGGTAGGGTGCCCTGTCTGTCCAAAGGATGCTTGTCCTGAGATTAAGGAGGTGAGCTGCTATGTCAGCGACCGTTTGGGTGGTCATGGCTGTGGTAGGGATGTCATCGAACAAGTGCTCCGTGCCCAGGGCAAATGGGTGATGAACGCAAAAGCCTTCGGCTGGTAATGTTGATGTTTTCAATGTCCAATTTTCAATGTTCAATATAATACTGGCGAGTAATTCGCCCCGTCGCAGAGAACTCTTAGCAGGACTCGGATTTCCTTTTGAGGTCCGGGTGCTGGAGGGTATCGACGAATCCTATCCAGAAGACCTCCCCGTCTCTGAGGTGGCCCTCTATATCGCAGGTAAGAAGGCTGATGCCTATCGCCAGGCCCTTTCAGACAACCAGCTCATCATCACAGCTGATACAGTAGTGATTGTTGGTGACGAAATCCTCGGCAAACCTGTTGATGAGGCTGATGCCGTCCGCATGCTTCGCGAACTCAGTGGTCGCACCCATCAGGTTACGACGGGAGTATGTTTGCTCTCTACAGAGACTGAGAGCCGTTTCGCAGTAACAACCGACGTCACTTTCAAGGCGCTTACCGACAAGGAGATCCACTACTATGTATCCCATTACAAACCCTTCGACAAGGCAGGTGCCTATGGCATCCAGGAGTGGATAGGCTATATTGGCGTCACAGGTCTTCATGGCAGTTATTATAACGTGATGGGCCTCCCCGTTCAGCGCATCTACAGTGAACTACAGCGACTGAATTATATATAAAAACAGAAAAAATAGGGAAAATCCTACCACAAGTTAGGGTTTTTCCCTATCTTTGCAGAAAAATAGGTTGTATTTTTGCACCGTGAATCATTTTAATTGTTGAGAATATGAAGAAACTATTGCTTATTTCCATGTTGATTGGAGCCCTGCCTTTCACAATGCAGGCTCAGGACGACGACCTCTACTTCGTTCCCAAGAAGAAGAGTGTGGAGAAGTCTGTGGTGGAGCCATCCCCCACATACACTGACAACAGCCGTAGTATCGACGAGTATAACCGTCGTATGACCAGTAGCTATCAGGTGATCGATGGTGACACAACCAAGATTGATTCTCTGAGAAGCGACATCATCACTTTCAATGGAGAGAAGGGAGTGTATCCCGACTCTTTGAGTGAAGATTACGAGCTCACTAAGAAGATGAGCCGTTTTGACGACTATCAGTTGGCTGACAATGCAGCCTTCTGGGCAGGTTATCAGGCAGGTCTCGACACGTGGTCCTGGCATTCACCCTGGTACTATAGCCGTTATGGCTGGTATGGTGGCTGGTACGACCCCTGGTATTCACCATATTATTATAATAGGTGGCGCTATGGTTGGTACGATCCTTGGTACGATCCTTGGTACTACAGCTATTATGGCTGGTACGATCCTTGGTATTATGGCCCTTATGGTTGGTATGATCCCTATTATTATGGCTGGGGTTATCGTTACTGGGGAGGCGGCTATATCGTTGGAGGCAGTGGCTATGCCCATCATCATATAGGCACTGGTACGATCCGTCGTGACGGCTCTACCTACTCTCATCGTCATGGTGGCTCCATCACTGGTAACAGTGAGCGTATGGGTAGTCTTCGTGATCGTGCCAGTAGGATGAGTGGCAACTCAGGAAATCGCACCTATAGCAGTGGTAATAATGATCGCAGTCGTAGCGGCAATTTCGGTGGCTATCGTGGCAACACCAACAGCTCTGGTTCTCGCAGTAATGCTGGCTCCTATGGTGGCGGTTCTCGCAGCAGTGGTAGCTTTGGCGGCTCTCGCAGCAGTGGCGGAGGCGGTGGAGGCTTCAGCGGTGGTGGTAGCCGCGGTGGAGGCGGCGGAGGCGGCGGAGGTGGCCGTCTCGGAGGCAGAAGATAAATGAGGTATTTTCTAAGGTGAAAAGATTGAGGATAACAAACATCGTTTAATGGTAAAAATGAGTATGATGAAGAAGTTAATATTTGCAGCATTCGCCTTGGCTGTGATGCCGGTAGCTGCGCAGGATACATACGAGAGTGCCCGTCTGTTGGGCAGCGATCTGAATGGTACGGCCCGTTATGTGGGTATGGGTGGAGCTATGGATGCCCTGGGTGCTGATATCTCTACCATCTCGACTAACCCGGCAGGTATTGGTGTGTTTCGTCATTCCACTGTCAGCACCAGCTTAGGCCTTGTGTCTCAGACTGATGCCCAGAAGTTTGATGGTCTTGGAAAGACGAATGTGAGCTTCGACCAGATAGGCTTTGTCTATTCCTCGCGTATCAGTCCTACGTCGTATGTGAATGTGGGATTCAACTACCACAAGAGTCGTAACTTCGACCAGATTCTTTCAGCTGCCAACGCTTTGAGTCATTGTTCTCAGAATGGCCTGACCTATAATAAGGCAGATCGTGGTATCTACGAGTTCGACGAGAACGATATGGGTGATATCATTGGCTGGGATGGTGATTACCGCTCTTGGGCCTTCAGCGAGTCTGACTATATGAATGCCAATGCACTGATGCTCGATCCCAACGATGGTATGATCTATTACAACGATGCTCGTGCTTATAGCTTTGATCGTGCTCATCGAGGATGGATTGCCAATTTCGACTTCAACTTGAGTGGTAGTGCAGGTGCTCGTTTCTATTGGGGACTTACCATAGGTGTCAAGAGTGTTAATTATAAGGGCTACAGCGAGTATGGCGAGACCTTGGTTGATCAGGATGGTGATTGTGGCTCAGTGGCGGTAGGCGATTCCCGTAAGATCGATGGCACTGGTTACGATGTGAAGGCTGGCGTTATCTTCCTCCCCGTCGAGGATTCTCCTTTCCGTATTGGCGCCACCATTTCCACTCCAACCTTCTACAATCTCACCACCAGCAACGACTCCTATCTGCTGAACAACAGCAAATATGGTGCTTGGGACGAGGGACGGAGCAGTCAGAGCTACGACTTCAAGTTCTACACACCTTGGAAGTTTGGCTTGAGTTTAGGCCATACCATTAGCAACCAGGTGGCCCTTGGCTTGGGCTATGAGTATTCCGACTGGGGTGCCAGCAAGAACCGTGTCAACGATGGCAGCCATTACGATTGGTGGTCTGATGAGTACTATGACGACTCCCATACCGATGAGCCCATGAAGCAGAATACGGAACGCTGTCTTACTGGTCAGCACGTCCTGAAGGCTGGTGTGGAGTTTAAGCCAATGCCTGCACTTGCAGTCCGTCTGGGTTACAACTATCTCTCTTCGCCCTACGATGAGGATGGCTATCGTAATGCAACGCTCGACTCTCCTGGTGTGTCTTATTCCTCAACCACTGACTACGTGAACTGGAAGGATACCCATCGCTTCACCTGTGGTGTGGGTGTGAAGACTGGAGGTTTCAACGTCGATCTGGCTTACCAGTACAGTGCCACCAACGGCGATTTCCACCCCTTCCAGCCCTACGTCGATGTCAGGTCAACGGGTGTGAAGGAAGTGAGCAACAAGCGCCATCAGTTGCTCCTCACGCTTGGCTATACTTTCTAGAATCTGTAAGTTAATTGCATATTCATGCGGCTTAATGCAAATTAGGCCGCATTTTTTTGTTTATTCGCCCGAAAAGTAGTAACTTTGCCGAAATTAATTCAAAACCAGAGACAAATATGAAGAAATTGTTATTGGGTGACGAGGCGATAGCTCAGGGTGCCATCGATGCAGGTCTGAGTGGTGTCTATGCCTATCCCGGCACTCCTTCGACGGAGATTACCGAGTATATCCAGGACTCGCCCATTGCCAAGGAGAGAAATATCCATCGCCGCTGGAGCACCAACGAGAAGACGGCCATGGAGGCAGCGCTCGGTATGTCGTATATGGGCAAGCGTGCGCTGGTGTGTATGAAACATGTAGGTCTGAATGTCTGTGCCGACCCCTTTGTCAACTCAGGTATGACGGGTACGAACGGTGGTCTGGTGGTGCTCGTGGCTGATGATCCATCGATGCACTCCTCGCAGGACGAGCAGGACTCGCGCTTCTATGGTAAGTTTGCGATGGTGCCTACGCTCGAACCCAGCAATCAGCAGGAGGCTTACGATATGATGCAGGAGGCCTTCGACCTCTCTGAGCAACTGCATCTGCCCATCCTGATGCGTGTCACCACCCGTATGGCCCATAGTCGTGCCGTTGTCGAGGTGAAGGAGGAGGCTCGCCCACAGAACGAGCTCAATTACGAGGCACAGGCCTCTAACTGGGTGCTTTTGCCGGCCTTTGCCCGTCGTCGTAACGACATCGTGACCGCTCAGCAGCCCGTGCTCGAGCAGATGGCCGTTGATAGCAAGTATAACCAGTATATCGATGCCGAAAATCATAAACTGGGTATCATCGCCAGTGGTATTGCGTATAACTACCTCATGGAGTGCTATCCCAACGGTTGCCCTTATCCCGTGCTGAAGATCTCTCAGTACCCGATTCCCAAGAAGCTCATCCGTCGTATGACCGACGATTGCGAGTTCGTACTCGTAGCCGAGGAGGGTCAGCCCTTTATCGAGGACCAGGTGCGTGGCGTGATGCCTGGCAATGCAGTGATCAAGGGTCGCCTGTCAGGCGAACTGCCTCGTACGGGCGAACTTAATCCCGACTTCCTGAAGAAGGCTCTGGGCATCGAGAGCAGCGAGAGTTATGCTCCTTGTGAGGATGTCACCCCACGTCCGCCTGCCCTCTGCCAGGGTTGTGGTCACCGCGATGTCTATACCGCTCTCAACGAGGTGCTCCGCGAGTATCCCAATGCCCGTGTGTTTGGCGATATCGGTTGCTATACACTTGGATTCCTGCCTCCTTATAAGGCTATCCACAGTTGTGTCGATATGGGTGCTTCGATTACCATGGCCAAGGGTGCCAGCGATGCAGGTCAGTGGCCTGCCGTTGCCATCATCGGCGACTCCACGTTTACCCACTCGGGCATGACGGGCCTGCTCGATGCCATCAATGAGAACGCTGATATCACGGTGATTATCAGCGACAACCTCACCACCGCCATGACAGGTGGTCAGGATTCTGCTGGTACCAATAAGTTCGAGGCCATCTGCAAGGGCCTTGGTCTCTCTGAGGATCATCTGAAGGTGGTGAACCCCATCCCCAAGAACATGCCTGAGATCACTGCAGCTATCCGTGAGGAGATCAACTACCACGGTGTCAGCGTCATTATCCCGCGTCGTGAGTGCATGCAGACACTCCAGCGCCACCTCAAGCAGAAGAAGGCCGCAGCGAAATAATTATTAATCAACACAGAGATACAAAGACACAGAGATTGAAGAAATGTAGATAAACTCTGTAACTCTGTGCTTCTGTGTTAAAAATAGAAGACAATGAAAACAGATATAATACTTTGCGGTGTAGGAGGACAAGGCATCCTCTCTATCGCCACCATCATTGGTGAGGCAGCCATGAAGGAGAATCTATACATCAAGCAGGCTGAGGTGCATGGCATGAGTCAGCGCGGAGGCGATGTGCAGTCTAATCTGCGCATCTCGACCAATCCCATTTCGAGCGATCTGATTCCTCTGGGTGGTGCCGATGTCATCATCTCGATGGAGCCTATGGAGGCCCTGCGCTATCTGCCTTTCCTCTCGAAGGATGGTTGGATTATCACCTCGAGCGCTCCTTTTGTCAATATTCCTAATTATCCTGATATCGAAACGATTAAGAAGGATCTGGATAATGTAAAGAATGTCATAGTACTCGACATCGAGCAGGCTGCAAAAGACAATGGTGTACCCCGCTCAGCCAACGTCATTCTGTTGGGTGCTGCCCAGAAGGCACTGGGTATCGAGTACTCGAAACTCGAGGATGCCATCCGTCGTGTGTTTGGTCGTAAGGGTGATGCCATCGTCGAGGCCAATATCAAGGCTCTTGCCATCGGAAAGGAGGCCCAGAAGTGATGGAGACACCAATTAAGAGAGATATTGTCGATGGTCTTGTGGCCGAACTTGGCATCAACGATTTTGCCAAGGCCACCATCCGTGAGGTGAAGCAGGTAGCCGCTAAGTCTGAGAAGGCGAGTGGGGTAGAGTTCATCAAGATGGAGATGGGTATTCCAGGTCTGCCTGCAGCGCAGGTAGGTGTCGATGCTCAGGTTCAGGCTCTGAAAGACGGCATTGCCCACAGCTATCCCGATATCCAGGGCGCCCCAGTGCTCAAGGAGGCTGCTTCGATGTTTGTGAAGGCCTTTATCGGCATCGACATTGCCCCTGAGGGTTGCGTGCCCGTCAGTGGAAGCATGCAGGGCACTTTCGCCTCGTTCCTCACCTGCTCCCAGCGCGACAAGTCGAAGGATACCGTACTTTTCATCGACCCCGGTTTCCCTGTGCAGAAGATGCAGCTCGACGTGATGGGCGTGAAGTACCAGACGTTTGATGTCTATGACTATCGTGGTGAGAAACTCGGTCCCAAACTCGAGGGCTTCCTCAAGCAGCGCAACATCTGTGCCATCGTCTATTCCAACCCCAACAACCCCTCGTGGATCTGTCTGCGTGAGGAGGAGTTGAAGACCATCGGCGAGTTGGCCACTAAGTACGATGCCATTGTGATGGAGGATCTGGCCTATTTCGCCATGGATTTCCGCAAGGATCTCTCCAAACCCTTCCAGCCCCCTTATCAGGCCACCGTTGCCCGTTATACCGACAACTACATGCTGCTCATCAGCGGTTCCAAGGCCTTCAGCTATGCAGGCGAGCGTATCGGAGTCACCTGCATCAGCGACAAGTTGTTCCATCGTCACTTCGACGACCTCTCGGAGCGCTATCAGGGTCTGCCCTTCGGTCCCGTGTTCTCCACGCGTATGCTCTACGCTTTGAGCTCAGGTACCAGCCACAGCGCCCAATACGCCCTCGCAGCCATGCTCACAGCTGCCTACGAGGGCAAATACGACTTCCGCAAGGAGGTCAGCGTCTATGGCGAACGCGCCAAGAAACTCAAGGAGATCTTCTGTCGCCACAATTTCTACGTGGTCTATGACAAAGACCTCGACGAGCCCATCGCTGATGGTTTCTACTTCACGATCGGCTATCCAGGAATGACCTCAGGCCAACTCGCCCACGAACTGATGTACTATGGCGTTTCTGCCATCTGTCTCGTTACTTGTGGTTCCGAACAAGAAGGCCTTCGAGTCTGTACCTCGTTTATCGAGGATCACCAGTACGCCCTCTTGGAAGACCGCATGAAGATCTTCGAGGCCAACAACCCCCGTTAACAAAAAAGAGGTGTCGCCACATTGACGACACCTCTTCTCGTTTTCCATCGCCTTGAGGTGTCTCCAGAATGTTAAACTTTTTGTTGGTAGTAACCGTGTCTGCTAAGAATGCTTCGTTTGGGCCCCATTAAGTGAAAAACGATTTGCTATTAATTCTCGCAATTGCTACTATTAATTCCCGCAATTTTTTCCATTAATACTAGATTTGTCCACATCTCTCATTTGACACTGCAAAGGTACAAAATTTTCAGCACATATGCAAGCTTTTTCCAAAAAACTTTTAAAATGTTAAAATTTAGATTTTCTCGCAGTGACGCAGTGACGCAGCTACGCAGTGACATTAGGTTTTTTGATTGCGTACAAAGTGACCTTGATTTTATATATATATTATATATATTATAATATATATAATATATATAATATATATATAAAATATATAGAACATTCCACGTCACGCCCATCCCAAAAAGTGAAAATCGTAAAGTCACTGCGTCACTGCGTTGCTGCGTCACTGTGTGTTGTGTTGAACCGTCAGAGCCTGAACCAGTGCGTCAAGTTGCTGCTGGCTCATGCCGTGAGAGAGCAGATAGTTGGCAAATGCCTTGGAATAGTCAACGCCTGGTAGTTGTGCTTCTTCGCTGACATTGGCATAGAACATCAGGCATGGGTTGAGTTTCAATGACACTAATGTGTTACATACATCGCGGTCGTTTTCCGGAGTGATATGATAAAAGTTGTAATAGGTAACCAGATAGTCGGCCACGATTTCCTCATACGTTGCTCCGCACAGTCCCTCAAGCAGGGCACATACATATCCGGTACGGTCCTTACCCTCCATACAATGTACGACGTAGGGGGAGGGGTGTGACGGTAGTTCCTTCAGTGCTGCTATCAGGCGGTTGTTGAAGTCATCAGCCGTAGGGTCAGCCTTCAGCGGGCACAATATGACGTTGCCGCTCTCCCAGAGTGTACGGCTATAGGCAGGCATGTCGTAGGTCTGCATCTTCTCTTCTGTGTCGGCAAGGTTGAGCACCGTCTTTACCTTTTCGTGCTCCAGATAGTCAGATACGTAGTTGGCGCGGTTGATGTCGTTGCAGAACGGTGAGGTGCTGCGGTGCAGCATGCCGCTCACAATGTTGCCAGCCTTCACAGCGCGTGCATTGGCATACTCCGCATCGGAGAGGTCAGAATAGTCGCTGCGTTCGTTGGAGTATGTCATGCTCATGGCTTTTTGCACGTCGAGGCAACCGCCCTTTTCCTTCATCCTGACGGTGACGCTATGCCCCTCCAGGGCTGTGAGTTCCTTGGGCAGTCCACTGTTGATGGTTGTGAAGCAGATGCTGGGATAGGTGGGATAAGCCACGCACAGATATTCTCCAGTACGGCCATAGAAGCCGTCGTAGTATGGCATGGTGATTTCTCTTTCGTCGATGGTGATGCTGATGATGTCGCCGAGTGTGAACCCGGCCTTCGCCATGTCTTCTTCCGTGAAATCAAGTCTTGCCCCACCGAACTCGTCATACGACGATATCTTGCCTTTCAGCATTGGCTCATTGATGGGGGTGTCGCCATTAGAACATGAGGCCAGGAAGATTATTAAACCTACAAGAACTATATGAATTGCATTTTTGGTCATGTATTCAGCATTATTCCCGCTCAGAGGAGCAGGGATGAATTAATTCTTGGGCTTGGTGGCTTGCGTTTTCTTGTCTTTCTTCTTTTTAGGTTTGGGGGCAGATTGCTGGTCGCTGTCGTCCATGTTGACGGGACGGAACTTGAACTCGGAGGCGTTGACGTAGTGGACATCGTACTTGCCTGCGTTCTTCACCGTGTATTGCTTGATCATCTTCTGGTATTTCTTCTCGACGTCTTTGCGCTTCTGACTGCTGATAACCACGCAGGTACGATTGTTTAGATTGAAGTTCGTAGAGAAGAACTCTCGAAGCTGGGCAGCATAATTGGCCCGACCTGCAAGCAGATTCTTCTTGCTCTGTAGCCAGACGCTGTCAACCTCCTGGACATCGGTGAAGAAGACGATGGAGTCGTTGAACGAGGCAATGAAACCGAACATATAGGCTTTGGGCACCATGTAGTTTCTGGCAGATGTTGGAACTACGGCCATAGCGGCCAGAATGATGGTGACCAGAAGGGTTTTCTTAAAATGATTCATTTATCCTAAATATGTTTTTAATATTTTGTTTTTTGTGCAATTACGCAGTTTACGGATGGCCTTTTCCTTGATCTGACGGACGCGCTCACGAGAGAGGCCAAACTTTTCGCCTATCTCCTCGAGCGTGAGCTCAGGGCCGTTGATGCCATAGGAGCACTCGATGATGTTTCGCTCACGATCGCTGAGCACGGAGAGTGCTGCATGGATCTCTGACTTGAGCGACTCGGCCACGAGTGACATGTCGGTGGTAGGTATATCTTCGTTCACGAGTACGTCGAGCAAACTGCTATCCTCACCATCAGCGAAGGGGGCATCTACCGACACATGGCGACTATTGATGGCCATAGCCTCGTCGATCTTCTCCTGAGGCAGATCGACATTGTCGGCTATCTCTTCAATCGAGGGGCGACGCTCGTTGACTTGCTCGAACTTGCTGATCTCGCGGTTGATCTTATTCACCGAACCCACCTGGTTGAGAGGCAGGCGCACGATGCGGCTCTGCTCGGAGATGGCCTGGAGGATGCTCTGGCGAATCCACCACACGGCATAGGAGATAAACTTGAAACCGCGCGTTTCGTCGAACCGCTCTGCCGCCTTCAGCAATCCGAGGTTGCCCTCGTTGATGAGGTCGGGCAGACTGAGACCCTGATTCTGATATTGCTTGGCTACAGAAACCACAAATCGGAGGTTAGCCTTTGTCAGGCGTTCCAAGGCTTTTTGGTCGCCCTTCTTGATGCGCTGGGCGAGCTCTACTTCTTCTTCCGCTGAGATCATCTCCTCCTTACCTATCTCCTGTAAGTATTTGTCTAGGGAGGCGCTCTCACGGTTGGTTATCGATTTAGTGATTTTCAGTTGTCTCATAATGGTCTCGTTATTAGCAATTGGCAAAAGTAAGTCTTTTTCGCGAAACCACCAAAAAAAAAGCCACGAATTTTCATTTTCGTGGCCTTTTTTCCTGTATTATCGTCTATTCGTTCTGTAAAGGCACTGCAAAATAGCCTTTTTTGCCCGTAGGATAGATACCCTGAATGTAGAGCACAGGCTCCTTGCTGGTGGATGCTTCCTTGACGGCATCCTGCAGGTCCTCGACACTCTTGATGCTCTCGTCGTTGACCTTCTGGATAATGAAGCCCTTAGGTACGCCAGCATCCTTGAGTTTGCCTCCGGCAATCTTCACGACCTCGAGGCCGTAGCCGATGTTAAGCTGCTCCTTCTGGGCATCGGTGATGGCGCGGAAGGTGCCTCCGAGTACATCGAGGTCGGCATTCTTAACCACCTTCGTGTTGCCCTGCTCGTTCTTCAGCGTTGCTGTAACGGTATTGCTCTTCTTGTTGCGCATGTAGGTGATCTTTACCTGGTCGCCAGGGCGCTTCTTGGCAATGATGCCCTGAAGTTCGCCAAACTTGGTAACCTTCTGTCCGTCAACGGCTGTGATGACATCGCCCTCCTTCAGACCAGCTGCCTCAGCGGCTCCGTCCTCAACGACCTTGGCGATATAGATACCCTCCATTGTGCCGAGATCGACTTCCTTGTCTTTCTCTTTCTCGGCATCTACGTAGTTCTTCACGTCAGTGCCCTGAATACCGATTATGGCGCGCTGTACATTACCGTACTGCTTCAGATCCTCGACTACCTTATTCATAATGGTTGTGGGGATGGCGAAACCGTAGCCGATGTTAGAACCTGTGGGCGATGCCAGCATAGCGTTGATGCCAATGAGTTCGCCACGTGTGTTGACGAGGGCACCGCCTGAGTTACCCTGATTGATGGCAGCATCAGTCTGGATGAACGATTCTACACCATTAGCACCCAGCGTACGGGCTTTGGCGGAGATGATTCCAGCGGTAACCGTGTTGTTGAATCCCAGAGGATTACCCACAGCAAGCACCCATTCGCCCACCTTTACATTGTCGCTGTTGGCAATCACGATGGCAGGCAGATTCTTACCGTC
>CAMKUA010000030.1:0-27181 GCA_946415825.1 uncultured Prevotella sp.
AAGGATTGAAAGATTGAAGAATTGAAAGATTGAAGAATTGAAAATTGAAAATTAAAATAAGGATATGAAGAGAGTAGTCATAACGGGCATAGGCATTTGGTCTTGTCTGGGAACGAGTATCGAGGAAGTGAAAGAATCGCTCTATACTGGGAAATCGGGTATCGGACTGGATCAAGACCGACTGGAATATGGGTTCCGTTCCGGATTGACAGGTATCGTGGCACGCCCCCAACTGAAAGGTGTGCTGGATCGTCGTACGAGGATGGGGTTGTCGGAAGAGGCTGAATATGCCTTCATGGCCAGCAAAGATGCCTTTGCGATGGCCGGCATCGACGACCAGTATCTGCTCGACAACGAGGTAGGCGTGATCTTTGGCAACGACTCTTCGGCCAAGGCAGTGGTAGAGGCCGACAAGATCATGATGGAGAAGCACGACTCGGCCATGATTGGGTCAGGACTGATCTTCCAGGGCATGAACTCGACCGTAAATATGAATATGAACACCATCTTCCACCTGCGTGGTGTGAACTTTTCCGTGAGTTCGGCCTGTGCCAGTGGTTCCCATGCCATCGGACTGGGTTATATGTTTATCAAGCAGGGCTTGCAGGATATGATCCTCTGTGGTGGTGCACAGGAGGTGAACAAGTACAGCATGTCGTCGTTCGACGCGCTGAACGCCTTCTCCGTACGTATGGACGAGCCGACGAAGGCTTCACGTCCATTCGATCGTGACAGAGACGGACTGGTGCCCAGTGGTGGTGCTGCCGCCCTGATACTCGAAGACTACGACCATGCTGTAGCCCGTGGGGCTAACATCTTAGCCGAGGTTTGCGGCTATGGTTTCTCAAGTAATGGCGGAGGCATCTCAGAACCCAGCGACGAGGGTAGTTTTGTGGCGATGTCGAGAGCCATGAAGGATGCTGGTGTAACACCTGCCGACATCGACTACGTGAATGCCCATGCCACCTCCACCCATCAGGGTGACATGTACGAGGCCATGGCACTGGCACGCCTGTTTAAGGGCGAACGCGCACTTATCAGCAGCACCAAGTCGATGACAGGTCATGAGTGCTGGATGGCAGGTGCCAGTGAGGCTGTGTATTCGATTATCATGATGCACCATAACTTCGTGGCGCCCAACATCAACTTCGAAAATCCCGACGAGTATTCAGAGCCTCTGAACCTGACGGCCAAGACTGTAGATACAGAGGTGAACACCGTGTTGAGCAACTCGTTTGGATTTGGAGGTACGAACTCAGCACTCGTTTTGAAGAAATTTAAGAATGAGGCTTCTCAAGGGGACTAAGGGCAAGACTTTCGGCAGCGCCTGGATGTTCAAGGCACTGATCGTGATGTTGAGGACCATCAACATCAAGGTGTTCTATGCCTTTATGGCCATCTGTGTGATTCCCGTCACGATGGTATTCAGTTCCGGAGCACGCCTTGCTTTCACATATTACCATCGGCGCAGGAACTATGGCTGGTGGAAATCGTTAAGAGCCACCTACAAGAACCACTGTCTGTTCGGACAAACGGTAATAGACAAGTTTGCCATGTATGCCGGGCATAAGTTCCAGATTGCCTATCAAGGATTAGAAGACTACAACCGGTTACTTGACTGTCCCGAGGCGTTCATACAATTGAGTGCACACATCGGCTGTAGTGAGATCCTGGGATATTCGCTCCATCTCGACAAACCCTGCAACGTGCTGGTGTATGGTGGTGAGAAAGCCTCGCTGATGAACTATCGCAAGGCCTCGTTTGGCGATATGAATATCCGAATGATCCCTGTGGGTATGGAGACCTCGCACAGTGACATGATTGTGGAGGCACTGGATCGTGGAGAGATACTCAGTGCGTTTGCCGATCGTCTGATGAATATTAATAAGGTGGTGATATCCACCCTTCATGGCAGTAAGGTGAATCTGGCCAAAGGACCCTTCTCGTTGGCAACGACCAGAGGCATCGATGTGATCATGGCCAGTGCGATGAAAGAGGAAGACGGCTCTTATACAGCCTACTTCACTCCCCTGCCCTACGACAAGACTCTGTCAAAGGCTCAGCAACGACAGCAACTGGCCGATGCCTATACGGCAGAGATCGAGCGTCTGCTTGAGAAATATCCCTACCAGTGGTTTAACTACAGTGACCTCTGGGTGCAATAGACTATATAATAAAATAAAAAATATGCATTTATCACCAGCCTTGCAAAAGGCTTATACCAAAGACCAGTTGTCGGCACGTGATGCGCAGAGACTGGCAGAATTCATCGCATGGGGTCCTGTGGTGTTTCAGGCCTCAAGACTCATGGTGAAGTTCGGTATCCTGGAGATGATCCTGGATTCCAAAGACGGTTTAACACGACAGGAGATCGTGGAGGGCGCCAAACTTTCCGACTACGCCGTGAAATGCCTGTTAGAGGCTTCGCTGTGCATCGGCACCTTGCTTGTAGATCCTGAGACTGAACGGTACACCATCTCCAAGACGGGGTGGTTCTTGCTGAACGACCCTGCCACGCGTGTGAACATCGATTTCAACCACGATGTCAACTACGAAGGTTGGTTCCACCTGGAGGAAGCCCTCAAGGAAGGACGCCCTGCAGGACTGAAGCACTTTGGCGACTGGCCTACCATATACGAAGGACTGTCGCAGTTGCCTCCTCAGGTACAGAAAAGTTGGTTTGGCTTCGACCATTTCTATAGCGACTCCTCATTCCCCGAGGCGCTGAAGATCATCTTCGACGAACACCATGTGAAGTCGCTCTACGATGTAGGTGGAAACACTGGTAAGTGGGCCCTGCAATGTGTGGGCTATGATTCTGATGTTCAGGTTACCATCCTCGACCTGCCCCAACAGATCGGTATGATGAAGGAGAACGTGAAGGACAAGGATGGTGCGGAGCGCATCAGTGGCTACGGCATTAACCTGCTTGACGAGAAGGCCCTCTTCCCCAAGCGTGAGGGTGGTCTCGATGCCATCTGGATGAGTCAGTTCCTCGACTGTTTCAGCATGGAAGAGATCGTAGGCATCCTGAAACGTGCCAAGGAAGCTATGACAGCCAAGACACGCATCTATATCATGGAGACGCTCTGGGACCGTCAGCGCTTTGAGCCTGCAGCCTTGTGCCTGACCATGACGAGTCTGTACTTCACAGCCCTCGCCAATGGCAATTCGAAGATGTATAATACCGAGGATATGGAGGCTTGTATCCGTGAGGCCGGACTGGAGATAGAGCAGATTCATGACCATCTCGGACAAGGACATTCGATTTTAGTTGTTAAGAATGCATCATAAGGAGACAGGGAGACAAGGAGTTCCGGGAGTTCAAGAATAATGATGGCAGACAAGAAGTGGGAAGGAACAACTTACGGTAATGGGCTGATGCACCGTTGGCTCATTGGACTGCTAAGCTATATAGACATTCGCGTGATCTATGTGCTGGCCTATATCGTAGCTGTAACACCTACACTATGTAAGCCCGGTTTCAAACATGCCTACCATTTCTACCACGACCGACTGGGTCGCTCTACTCTCCGCTCGTTGTGGATGGCCTACAAGAACCACTGTCTGTTTGCCCAGGCTGTGATCGACAAGTTCGCCATGTATGCCGGGCGTCATTTCGACATCGAGCTTGAAGGCTATGACCATTTCCTGGATCTGGCCAGAAAACCAGAGGGGTTTGTGCAACTCAGCTCACATGTGGGCAACTACGAGATTGCCGGTTATTCGTTGGTGGCAGAGGAGAAGCGCTTCAATGCACTCGTCTTCTTCGGTGAGAAGGAGGAGGTGATGAACAATCGCCAGAAGCTCTTTACCCATGCCAATATCAACATGATCCCCATCAAGCCCGACATGAGTCATCTGTTTGAGATCAACGCAGCACTGGCCAATGGTGAGACGGTAAGCATACCTGCCGACCGTATCTGGGGATCGCAGAAATATGTCTCAGTGGATTTCCTCGGACGAGAGGCCCATCTGCCCATCGGACCGTTCCGGGTAGTTACCTCTCGCGGTGTTGACGCCCTGACGGTGAATGTGATGAAGACAGCTTCCAAGCGTTATAAGATAATTGTGACGCCACTGGCTTATGACAAAACCGCACCACGCGCCCAACAGATAGAGGAGCTAGCAAGGAACTACATCAAGGAACTGGAGCGTATCGTGAGAATGTATCCCGCACAATGGTATAACTATTTTGATTTTTGGAATCAATAAACATCAATTATTATAAGATTATGACAAGAACAGAAATTGAAGAGAAAGTAAAGGCGTTTTTAATTGACGACCTCGAGATTGAGGAAGAGAACATCTTCCCTGATGCCAAACTGAAGGAAGACATGGGTATCGACAGTTTGGACTATGTGGATATCGTTGTCATCGTTGAGAAGAACTTCGGCTTCAAGATCAAACCTGAGGAGATGACCAAGGTGAAGACGCTGTCGCAGTTCTATGACTACATAGAATCAAAGGTGGCCTGATCGTGGACTGGTTGACTATCCCCATTACAGACCTGATTCCCCAGCGTCCGCCATTCGTGATGGTGGACAAGGTGGTGAGTTGCGACAACACCAATGCCGTGACGGAGTTCGTGGTGAGGGAAGACAACATCTTCCTCGACGACCAGAAGCTCTCGCCTGCAGGCATCATCGAGAACATGGCACAGTCGTGTGCCGCCAGAATGGGTTGTATCAGCAGATTAGGCAGTGAGTCTATCAAGATCGGGTTTATCGGTGATATCCGTGATTGCACGATCCTGAGACAGCCTGACTGCCACGAGACCCTGACGACACATATCGAAGTGATCGAAGAGGTGTTCAACCTGACTCTGGCGAGTGTGGTGACGAAGGTGGCCGACGAGACCATCGCCTCGGCACGCATGAAGATTGCCCTGACAGACTAAACGTATGAACACTCTGGAATCAACCATCCGTTTTAAGATCAGGTTCAGTGAGGTCGATGCCATGCGAGTGGTATGGCATGGTGCGTATGCCAAATATTTCGAGGACGCCAGGGAATACTTCGGACTGCAATACGACCTGAGCTACGAACTGATTGAGCAGAATGGTTATTTTGCACCAATCGTTGACCTCTCTTTCCAATACAAGTTGCCGTTGAGGTATGGAATGGAACCAGAACTGACCATCACCTATCGCCCCACGGAAGCTGCCAAAATTGTTTTCGACTACGAGATCCGTGATCCGGAAAACGACACCGTGATGGCTACAGGTCACTCGGTACAGGTGTTTATGGACAAGGACTACCAACTGGTGTGGGAAACACCGGTTTTCTTCGAGGCCTGGAAGAAAAGGTGGGGTATTATATAAATAAGGTGGAATGATTTTTTGTATTGCTGACAATATCGTCTCACCTCTGGGAGAGACCACAGAGCAGAACTACCAGGCTGTCAAGGCCGGACATTCTGCCTTGCGGCGCTACGAGAACTGGTGGGATATCCCCGAGCCCTTTACCGCTTCACTGTTTACTGATGCCCAAAACGAGGCTTTGGCTGTAGAAGGACTGACGCGGTTTGAATCGCTGGCCTATACCTCAGCCAAGAAAGCCATTGAGGCCTCGAAGATAGATGTGGCATCAGCCAAGGTGATGTTAATCCTAAGTACTACCAAGGGAAACATCGAACTGATATTCGACCATCAGGACGATACGGCCATCTATCCCGGGACAGCAGCCAGACATATCGCTGAAAGGCTGGGCATTACAACAAGTCCTATCACCGTCTGTAATGCCTGTATCTCGGGCGTATCAGCTCTGGTACTGGCCCTTCGTCTATTGGAAGCTGGAGATTACGACTATGCCGTGGTGTGTGGGGCTGATGTACAGAACAAGTTCACCGTGTCAGGGTTCCAGTCGCTGAAGGCCATCTCGGAAAACGAATGCCGGCCCTTCGATATAGAACGTATGGGCTTGAACCTCGGAGAGGCAGCAGCCACACTGGTGCTGTCGAGGAATCCCGTGGACAACGCTTGGGCCATTGAGAGTGGAGCTGTCAGGAACGACGCCTTCCATATCAGTTCGCCCTCTAAGAACGGGGAAGGGGCACGACTGGCACTCGAGGCCATCATCAAGGATGCAGACCCAGAAAGACTGGCATTTATCAACGCTCACGGAACAGCCACGATGTTTAACGACCAGATGGAGTCGGTGGCTATCGACAGAGCTGGACTGAATAAGATTCCCGTCAATGCGTATAAGGGCTATTTCGGTCATACACTGGGAGCCGCTGGTATTCTGGAGACCGTGTTGTCGATGGCTGCTACCGATGACCACACGATACTGGCTACTAGAGGATTCGAAGAGATAGGCGTCTCAGGGAAGATCCATCTCTCAGCGCAGAACGGCACGACGGATAAAGGCAGTTTCATCAAGATGATCTCCGGTTTCGGAGGCTGCAATGGGGCTATCCTGGCTACAAAGACGCCTTCACAGAAAGCGGAAGGCATCACTGACAAAGACCTGGTCATCAGGCATCGTGTCAGGATCACGCCAACATCATTACTGGTAGATGACAAGTCGCTGACTTTTGAAGCAACAGAGAAACTGCCCATGACAGCAATCTATAAGCACTATGTGGATGACTATCCGAAATTCTACAAGATGGACCCGCTCTCACGACTGGGATTCTTGGCTACCGAACTGCTGTTGAAGGCAGAAGGCAAGCACGGAGATGCAACCTCAGACGACAGGGCTGTCATCTTATTCAACCGCTCCTCATCTATCATGGCAGACAGGAAATACCTGGAATCCATTAAAGATAAGGATGACTATTTCCCCAGTCCATCGGTATTCGTCTATACCTTACCAAACATTGTGACTGGCGAGATTGCCATGCGGAATCTCTATCGTGGGGAGACCTCGTTCTATATCACCGACGAGCGCAACGACGAACTGATCAGACAGACGCTCTGCGCCTCGTTTGCTGACTCAAAGACCAGAAGCATCATTGGCGGATGGATTGACTATCAGGACGACAGTCATTTCGAAGCCGACATATATATCACAGAATTAACAAACAACTGAAAATAAAATGGAAGAATTAGTTAATGAATTAAAGAAAGAGATTATTGAGGCACTGAATCTGGAGGATGTAACTCCTGAGGATATTGATGCAGATGCCCCTTTGTTTGGTAGTGGCCTCGGCCTTGACTCTATTGACGCTCTGGAGCTCATCGTGCTCATTGAGAAGAAATACGGTATCAAGCTGAAGGATCCCAGCAAGAGCAAAGAGGTGTTTATGTCGGTCAATATCATGGCCAAATTCATTGCCGAGAACCGCACGAAATAATCAGACGGTAATAATGGAACCGATATTTATAACTGGCACAGGTGTCGTGTCGGCCATTGGTGTCGGGAAAGAGGAAACACTGGCTTCTCTTCGGGCTGGAAAGACAGGTATTGGCAAGATGAAATATCTGTCGTCTATCCATAGCGACCTGCCAGTAGGTGAGGTGCCTCTCAGCAATGAAGAGATGGTGCAGAAACTCGGTATTGCCGAGAGTCTGTTTCATACCAGATCAGCCCTCATGGGGAGACTGGCCTTGCGCGAGGCACTGGAGGAAGCAGGATTAAAGGGCGACGCCCTCAAAGAAGCGCACTTTATCTCAGCTACAACCGTTGGTGGTATGGATCGTCGTGAGACATACTACGAACAAGAAAAGGTGTGCAACAACAACTACGCCATTATCGCCACACATAATTGTGGAACCTGTTCTGAAATGATTGCGGAAGGCTTTGGGGAGTTTGCATCCTTATCGACTGCATCGACCGCCTGTTCCTCTGCGACAAATGCCATCATCACCGGTGCCAACATGCTGCGCTGTGGACTGGCAGATATCGTGGTGGTAGGAGGTACGGAATGTCTTACCAAGTTTCACCTGAATGGCTTTAACGCCTTGATGATTCTCGATGCCCAGCAATGCAGGCCCTTCGATCGTGACAGAGCCGGACTGAACCTCGGTGAAGGTGCTGCCTACCTCGTGATGGAGACGGAGGCCTCTATGAGGAAACGTGGCGCCAAGCCTCTGTGCGTGCTGAGTGGCTATGGCAATGCCTGTGACGCTTTCCACCAGACAGCTTCCTCGCCCGATGGAGAGGGGGCTTTCCTGGCTATGCAGGAAGCGTTGCAGTTGGCTGGTATGAAGCCGGAGGATATCCAGTATATCAATGCCCATGGTACGGGCACACCCAATAATGACGAGAGTGAAGGACATGCCATCCTGCGTGTGTTTGGCGACCATCTGCCTCCAGTGTCTTCCACCAAGTCGTTTACTGGTCATACAACCAGCGCCTCAGGTAGTATTGAGGCCATATTCTGCATACTGGCACTCCAGCATCAGTTCCTACCTCCAAATATCAACTGGAAGACCCCCATCGAAGGAGGTATCATCCCTGTGACAGACCAACAGCCAAAGGAGGAAATCCGCCATATCCTTAGCAACGCCTTTGGATTCGGAGGCAATGACTCATCGATTATTCTCTCAAAATGTGAAGCATGACATGAAACATCAGAGAATATACATACAAGCCGCAGAGCAAATCTCCATCCAGGTACCGCTCTCGGAGCAGTGGATGGACGAGCCTGCGTACTACGACGAGGCATCTTTGGTGAAGGCACAGAATCCATCTTTCCGTGATTACATGGCCGCTAACGAGGCCCGTCGCATGGGTAACATCATGAAACGAGCCCTTGCAACCACACTGAAGCTGCTAAGTGAGACAGGCGTCGAACACCCTGACGCCATTATCACCGGCACATGTCTTGGAAGTCTCGACTATACGGAGCGCTTTCTCGACTCGATTGTAGAAAATAACGAGCAGACAGTCAGTCCTACCTACTTTATGCAGTCAACACATAACACGGTAGGCTCTGCCCTGGCTATCTACACCAAGACACATGGTTACAACACCACATACTCGCATAGCGGAACGAGTTTCGACCTGACTTTGCTTGATGCATGGATGCAGATGCAGTTGGGCAAGATATCGACCGCACTTGTAGGTGGTCATGACGAGATGACAGAACAGTTTTTTGGTCTGCTTCAGAAAGTGGGCTATGTAGGTGTTGAGGGTATGGTACCCTGTGGGGAAGTGGCCATGTCGATGATGTTGAACACCAATGGCACCATGGAGCATCTCTGTGAGTTGGCTGGTCTCAGAATCTGTTTCCGTCCCTCACATCCTAAACTGCAGCAACAGCTGGAAGAGTTGTTGGCAGAGGCAGGTATGAAGGTTTCTGAAATCAGTGCCGTGATGACGGGCGTGAATGGTCATCCTGAGAACGACCAGCTCTATCATGATACTGTTCAGGCACTTTTCCCCGGAAAGTCCCTGTTGCACTACAAGCATCTGTTTGGAGAGAACTATACGGCATCAGCCTTAGGACTCTATGCCTGTGCCCATCTCTTGAAGAAGAACGAGATTCCCTCATTCCTCTATGATTCAGAACAGCAGGTAAGTTCCCTGGAGAGTATTCTCCTGCTGAATCAGACAAGGGAAGGTGATGTCTCCATGATCTTATTGAAGAAAGCGTGATACTGAAACTATTACCCATCTCTATCTTACAGTGCATGTTACTCTCCGGAGGACAGGTGCTGATGAAATACGGTCTTACCAGGGCAGGTGACTTCTCGTTTACCTGGCTGTATTTCGTGAGACTGTTCACAAACTGGCAGTTCATCTGCTGTGGTCTGTGCTATGGTGCGGGATCGGTGCTTTGGATGTACATCATCAAGCACTTCCCCTTCAGCATGGCATACCCCATGGTGAGTCTGAGTTATGTAATGGGTATGTTTGCTGCCATGATATTCTTTCACGAACAGATACCTATCGTCAGATGGGTTGGCGTGTTCCTCATCCTGACAGGTTGTGTCTTAATTGCAAAATGAAGAAATTAGCGATTTTACTGTTTGCTTCCCTTCTGTCATGCTATATGTATGGACAGACGAAGCTGACCTCTGAACAGCAGAAACAGATTATTGAGAAAATGGACAAGGCGGCATCTGCCATGTCGAGTATGCAATGCGACTTTTCTCAGACGAAAAGCATGAAACTCCTAAGTAGGGAGATGAAGTCGGAAGGTGTGATGTATTTCAAGAAGCCCGACAAACTGCGTTGGCAATATACGTCGCCTTATGATTACACCTTTATTCTCAATGGAGATAAGGTACGCATCAAATCGACCAAATCGACCAAGGATATCGATGTGCAGGGAAATAAGATATTCCGGCAGATTACCAATATTATCCTGAAGAGTATTACGGGGGGCGGTCTGAAAAGTTCTGCTGACTTCACGGTAGAACTATACAAGACCGACAAGGAATACTTTGCCAAATTATATCCGAAGAAGAAGGAGTTGAAGCAGATCTACAATCTGATAGAAATCCATTTCACGCCCCAGCTGACCATGGTAAACATGGTGAAAATGCAGGAGAAAACAGGCGACATGACCGTCGTCAAACTCACCAACATCAAACCCAACGCATCTATCAATGAGAAGATGTTTGATATTCATTGAGCTATTATTCCTGTTGCTGCCTTGTTCCGCAACCAAGAGCAAGGAGTACAATCTCCAGATGGAGGTACGTGGACAAGAGATTACATCCTTCTGTCTGATGAATGTAGAGGACGATGGCAGCATTGTCGGTACGGTTGTCAATGAGATGGGTGTGAAAGCCTTCGACTTTACGTATGCCAATGGAAAGGCCAAAGTGATCAATGTGCTGGGGCCACTCAACAAATGGTATATCCGTATGGTCTTACAAAAGGACTTCAGCTTTATTCTGTCCAACATAGACCGCAGGCAGAATGTGGTCCATAAGAAAAGGAGTATGACCGTCACCCCCGAAGGCGACATTGTTGTCAGGAACGACAAATACAATATCCGTTATACATTCACCCCCATGAAGGAAGATCATGAAACTGATCAATGATTTTTACCATATTGTCAGCACCGAAGATTCGGAAGGGAAGTACGTTTGCAAGGTAAAGCTGAATGCTGCACACGATATATATAGTGTGCATTTCCCCGGTAATCCTGTTACTCCCGGCGTTTGCTTGGTGCAGATGGCTACTGAGATGCTCGAACAGAAATTCGGCAAGAAGCTCGTCTTATCGACTGCTGTCAACATCAAATTTAAGAGACTTGTCGCACCCCATGACGAACCGTCGTTTGTCTTCTCAAAGATAGTGACGGAGGACGGATTGTTGAAAACCATTATAAGCATCGAGGACGAACAGGGGCAATTTGTCAAGATGTCTCTGCAGTACAAGAACTGATGGAGAAAGAGAGCGGCAGAAAGTTATGTGTGATTATTCCGACGTATAACAACGCCGGAACCGTCAGGCAAGTCATAAACGATGTCCTCCAGTATTGTTCTCAGATCATTGTCGTCAACGATGGCTGCACGGATCAGACGGGGGAAATCCTCAAGACACTCCCTGCCAGCATAACCGTCGTATCTTATGAGCGGAACAGAGGCAAGGGACATGCGCTGGTGACGGGTTTCAGAAAAGCTCAGGACATGGGCTTTACCCATGCCATCACCATCGATGCCGACGGACAGCATTTTGCCGACGACATACCTCATCTCATAGAGGCACTGGATCACAACGAAGGTGCCATCATCGTAGGGACCCGCAATCTGACAGAAAAGAATATGCCGCGTCAGAATACGTTTGCCAACCGTTTCTCTAATTTCTGGTTCAGATTACAGACTGGCATTGACTTACAGGACACGCAGAGTGGTTACAGACTCTATACGCTGTCTTCACTTCGTGGGCTGAACTTAATCACGTCGCGCTATGAAGCCGAACTCGAGCTGCTGGTATATGCCGCTTGGGCCGGGACCCAGATTGTCTCTGTGCCTGTGAAGGTGTACTATCCCCCAGCAGAAGAGCGTGTCAGTCATTTCCGTCCGGTTTATGACTTTGCACGCATCAGCATTCTCAATACGTTCTTATGTATTGCAGCCTTCTTTGTTTGGCTGAAGCAGTGGGTCTATACCATTTTCTCCTTCTGCTATTTCCTTGGCTTCGCCATCGACATGACCATACGAGGGTTCTTCCTGATCACTCTTGGAGGTGCCACGAAGGAACATAAACTGAAATATCACGAGATACTGCAGCGCAAGTCGCGCTTTGTCATCAACCACGTGCCAGGCACGTCCTTCTCATATAGCAATCCCCACGGAGAGACCTTCGAGAAGCCTGCCATGATCATCAGCAACCATCAGTCGCATCTCGATCTGATGGCCATCATGATGCTCACACCCAAACTGATCATACTGACCAAGAACTGGGTATGGCATAATCCGTTCTATGGTATTGTGATTCGTTATGCCGACTTCTTCCCCATCACTGATACGGATCAGATGAAGAGCGACCTGAAGCAGAAGGTTGAGGAAGGCTACTCCGTCATGATCTTCCCAGAAGGCACACGCTCCGAAGATTGTCGCATACAGCGTTTCCACAAAGGGGCGTTCTATATGGCTGAACAATTAGGACTGGATATTCTGCCGGTGTTTATCGATGGTTTTGGAAAGGTGCTTCCCAAGACATCATTCCACCTGCACCCAGGCCATATGTCGGTAGAGGTGATGCCACGTGAGTCAGAGGCGCTTGGCTACAGAGCGATGACACGCAAGATGCATCAATTATATCTGGAAAAGAAAGGATGAAGAAGTGCGTTATCATAGGAAGTGGACTGGGAGGTCTGGCCTGTGGCTGCATTCTCTCAAAGAACGGCTATAAGGTGACCGTTTTGGAACAAGGCTTCCAGATAGGCGGATGCCTGCAGACATTCCGTCGTGACGATGCCGTGTTTGAGACTGGTATGCACTACATTGGTGGTGCTGAGGAACACCAGGTGCTTCGAACGATGATACACTACATGGGTGTGGATACAGACATCCAACTATCCAGACTCGACCCCATGGGCTATGACGTGATCTCCTTCAGAGGCAAGCATTATCAGTTTGCCAATGGGAAAGAGCACTTTGTCAACACCTTGGCAGAGCAGTTCCCCAAGAGTCGTGAGGAGCTCTCGCAGTATTACGACCTTGTCAAACGTGTAGCCTCATCATGGAGCATTCACTCGCTCAACCAACAGGTTGACCTGAATACAAATGTAGAATACCGGACACGTAGTGTTGGTGAGATAATCGATAGCGTGATCAGTGATCCGCTTCTTCGTCAGATAGTAGCAGGTACTAACCTGCTCTATGCAGGAGAGAAAGACCATACCCCCTTCTCTACCCATGCCCTGATTACCGACTCATACGACCAGAGTGCTTTTCGCATCGTTGGAGGAAGCAGTAAAGTGGCTGACTCGCTCGCAGCATCCATACGCGACCGAGGGGGCGAGGTACTGACCAGGCGCAAGGTGGGTCGGATAGAATGTAATGAGACGCAGGCTACTACCGTCATCACAACCGATGGCGAACGCTTCCCTGCAGACCTCGTTATCAGCAGTATCCACCCAGCCTGTACCATGCAACTCATAGAGAGCAATCTCATCCGTCCAGTCTATCGTCATCGCATCAACCATATCCGCAATACAACGTCGGTCTTTACGGTCTATCTGAAGTTCCGTAAAGACAGCGTGAGATATATGAACCACAACCTGTATTATTACCGTGGGGATTCTGTGTGGGGCTGTGAGAACTACGACGATACAACATGGCCCAAATGCCTGCTCTATATGCATGCCTGTCATGAGGAGCACCCTGAATATGCACAGACAGGTGAGATTATGACCTATATGAGCATGGAGGAAGTGAGCCAGTGGCGTAACACCCACGTGGGACATCGTGGTGAAGACTACGAGGCATTCAAGCAAAGAAAAGCAGAGGCTGTCATCAGGGCTCTGGAACAGGAGGCACCCGGACTGTGCGACAATATAGAACACTTTTACACGTCAACACCACTGACATACGTTGACTACACTGGTACACCTGAGGGGGCGATGTACGGCATGCTGAAGGATGTCAACGACTTAGGGTCGATCAGCATCAACAGTAAGACGCGCATTCCCAACCTCCTGCTGACAGGACAAAGCATCACCCTTCATGGTATGATGGGTACGATGGCTGGCAGTCTGGTGACTTGTGCGGAAGTGCTGACGTACGAGGAATTGTTCGATCAACTGAAACATGCCTGATAAACTGATGAAGACTGCAGTATTCTATTACTCCCAAAGCGGACAGGCACTCCACGCAGCCAAAAGCATTTGCGAACCATTGGGGGAAGTCATCTATCAGCAGATCATTCCCGTACAAGCATATCCTTTTCCTTGGAACAAGGACGAGTTTTTTGACTCTTTCCCAGAGGCCAGACTGGGGATACCCCCTTCAGGGATCAAGCCCCTGGACTTTGCCGAAGTAAAGGATGCCGACTTGGTGATGATTGTAGGTCAGTCATGGTTTCTATCGCCCTCGCTCCCGCTCCAGTCGTTTTTACATGACGAGCAGGTACGAGCATACCTTCAAGGGAAGAATGTGGTCTTTGTCAATGTCTGCCGCAATATGTGGCTCATGACAGGACGGACCATCAAAGGCGACCTCAAGAAGACAGATGCCCATCTGGTAGGACACATCGTACTACAGGACAAGCACGCCAATCTGGTAAGTGCCCTGACGATTGTGCGCTGGCTGATGTATGGAAAGAAATCAGCCTGTTGGCTATTACCTGATGCAGGTGTCTCAGAAACAGACATCGAAGGTGCCTCGCGATTCGGAGAGATTATCTTGAACGCATGGGAGAAAAAAGAGTTCAGCACGTTGCAGCCACGTCTGCTCGAGGAAGGCGCCATCAACTACAAGCCTTCTATACTGTTTCTCGAGAAGGCTGGCCACCGCATGTTCGGTCACTGGGCCCGATTCATCCGTAAAAAGGGTGGTTTCAGGGATCCACGACGCCGTCCTCGCATAAACGGTTTCTTTTATTATCTCCTGACCGTACTGTTTCTAGTATCCCCATTGGGACAACTGTTTTTCTACCTCACTTACCCTTTACAGCAGGTAAGCCGTCAGAGACAAGAGGACTGTAGTGTATAAGAATCATTATTAAAAATTACAATAAACAAAATGGATGTTTTTATAACCAAAGCTGGAAAATTCCTGCCCAATGAGCCTGTCAGCAACGATGACATGGAACTATATTTGGGCATGGTTGACGGGAAACCGTCCAAGGCTAGAAGAATCGTCTTGAGGCGTAATGGCATCAAACAGCGTTATTATGCTTTGGACAAAGAGGGTAACACCACGCATACCAACCCTCAGATGGCAGCGAATGCCATCCGCTCCCTTTTCGACACAAGACTAACGCTCGATGATATCGACCTCCTTTCGTGTGGCACATCTACACCCGAACAGATTTTACCTTCGCATGGCAGTATGGTGCATGGCGAATTGGGAGGCAAGAAGAACATCGAGGTCGTATCCTTCGCAGGATCCTGCTGCACGGGTGTCGATGCCCTGAAGTACGCCTACATGTCGGTAGGTATGGGATTATCCGGAAATGCTGTCGCAGTGGCCTCCGAGCGCCCCTCTGCCTGGCTGAGGGCCTCCTACTTCCAAGAGGAGTCGGACAAGCTCTCACTGTTAGAGGACCAGCCCATGTTGGCCTTCGAAAAGGATTTCCTACGCTGGATGCTCTCCGATGGTGCCTTTGCCTTGTTGCTTCAAGGAAAGCCTAACGAGCATGACCTTTCATTACATCTCGACTGGATTGATATTACATCGTTTGCTAACACTCATGAAACGTGTATGTATGCCGGTGCAGACAAGTTGCCGGACGGTCGTCTGAAGGGATGGGCCGACTATCCCCAACAGGAGTGGCTCTCAGAGTCGCTATTCGCCATCAAACAGGACACCCGACTGCTGGCAGACAATATCGTGAAACTGGGAGTGGATTTCCTGCTCCAGTTGGGTAAAAAACATCAGTTCTCACCTGATGATGTAGATTGGTTCCTCCCCCATCTGTCATCTATGTTCTTCAAAGATAAGATTCTGGAGGAGTCAAAGATTCGAGGTTTCTTCATTACGGAAGACAAGTGGTTCCTGAATCTTCCACGTGTGGGAAATATTGGTTCGGCCTCTGCCTTCGCTATGATTGAGGAACTGTTGTATTCGGGTAAACTGAAGAAGGGCCAGAAGATTCTCATGATGATTCCAGAGAGCGCCCGTTTCTCGTATTGCTATTGTATGCTGACTGTTTGCTGACCTTATGAAAGTCAAGGAAGTACCACAGGATCTGAAGTATTATAAGGATACCGTCGTTCGCGATGTGAACTATGCCGTCGATGACGAAGGCCATTACAAGGCCGTCATGAGCGATGGATGGGCTCCCAAGACCGAGGCTCTGGAACTGGCTCTGGAGGAAGATGTCGATAAAGACGAGAGGAGTAAGATGGAGATGCAGAATCCAACCGGTTTCCATGGTTTTGAGTTGGACATTCAGCACCAGCCTGCAGCCCATTGCGAAAACGGAGCCACCTCTGCCCTACTTCGCTATCATGGCATCAACCTGTCGGAACCTATGATCTTCGGTTTAGCCTACGGCCTGTTTTTTACGCATATCACCTTTATCAAGATGGGCGGACTACCCGTCACCTCGTTCCGCACCTTCCCTGGTGTGCTGTTCATGCGTATCACGAAACTCCTGGGCATCAAATCAAAGACCAAGCGGTTCCTGAGTCGGGAAAAGGCGATGAAGAAACTCGACGAGCTTGTCTTGCAAAAGAAGACTCCCGTGGGATGCGTGGTCGGTATGTACGATCTGCCCTACGTACCCAAGGAATACCGTTTCCGTTTTAACGGCCATAACATCTGCATCATCGGAAAAGACGAAGAGAAGGGCTTATATAGTGTCCTGGATTCGAACTGTACCCAGAAGGTTACGATTACATCAGATGATCTTGCGACGGTACGTTTCCCATCAGGTGGTGTCTATCCCCTGATGGGACAGATGTACTGGATTAAGTCTGTACCTAAGACCTTGCCCGACCTGAATCCCCTGATTCTCAAATCCATCAGGAAGACCTGTTGGTATATGATCTCTCAACCCAAATTCATCAAATATGTAGGTGCCAACGGCATCCATTACCTCTCTGAACGTATCCGTCATTGGGAGAAGGACATGGGTAAGCGCAAGGCACAGTTGAATCTGGCCCAGGTAATCCGTATGTTGGAGGAAATCGGTACAGGTGGTGCCGGTTTTCGCTTTATGTATGGTGCTTTCCTGCAAGAAGCGGCTGAGCGTACGGGCATTAGCGTACTGAACGACTACTCCCAGCGTATCACTGAAATTGGGGACCTATGGCGCGAGTTTGCTTATAAGGCCTCAAGAATCTTCAAGAAACGCAAAAACGAAAACTATACTTACGACGATTTAGGCAACTTGCTCAATCATATCGGTGAACAAGAAAAGAAATTCTTCAAGGACCTCTATGAAGAAGTGAAACACATCAATTAATAAAATGAAAGTAGAAGAAGTTCCACAGGATTTGAAATATTTCAAGGGATCGGTCGTCCGTGATTCCAATTATGCCCTCGATGACGAGAACCATTTCCAACTGGTTCAGAGCGATGGATGGGAGCCCAAGAACGATGCCCTTGACCTGGTGCTCGAAGAGTATGACGACCAGGAGGAGCGCAGCAAGATGAAATTGGAGGTGCCTAGGAAATACGAAGGCTTTGAGCTGAACCTAAGTCTCAGGCCAGCTGCCCATTGCGAAAACGGCACCACCTCGATGCTGCTGAGTTATTACGGCATCAACCTTTCCGAACCCATGATCTTCGGTTTGGCCAGTGGACTGTTCTTTGTCCATATCCCATTTGTCAAGATGTCGGGAATGCCGATGACATCCTTCCGCAGTTTCCCAGGGGTACTCTTCAAACGAGCCACAAAACTGTTAGGGATTGAGACTGAGTCGCGTCGTTTCCTGATCAAGGATCATGCCATGCGCACACTCGACAAGGTGCTGCTCGAAGAGCGTCGTCCTGTGGGTGTCGTCGTTGGCATCTACTATCTGACCTATTATCCCCCTGAGTACCGTTTCCCGTTCAATGGCCACAATATCTGTGTCATTGGCAAAAATGAAGAGACCCAAGAATACAGCGTGCTCGACCCGAACACCACACAGAAGGTCACCATCAGTTATGATGACCTGAAGAAGGTGCGTTTCTCCCCTGGTTCATACCCCCTTATGGGACAGATGTACTGGATCAAGAAGGTGCCCGAGCAGTTGCCCGACCTAAGGCCACTCGTTCTAAAGGCCATCCATAAGACATGCTGGCTGATGGTGTCGGAACCCTCTTGGATCATTTTCGCCGGAACTAGAGGCATCAACTACCTGTCGCATCGTATGCGCAAGTGGGAGAAGAAGAAAGGCGAGCATGGTGCCCGGATGAATCTGGTAAATGTAATCCGTATGCTTGAAGAGGTAGGAACGGGCGGTGCAGGCTATCGTTTCGTTTATAGTGCCTTCCTTCAGGAGGCTGCAGAGAAGACAGGTTTCAATATACTTAATGACTATTCCCTACGTCTCTCTGAGATTGGTGACCTATGGCGCGACTTTGCCTACAAAGCCTCTCGTGTATATAAGAAACGCAGCAAGAATTCCAATGTGGGTGAACAACTCACTTATAGCCAACTCGCTGATCTCCTGCAGACTATAGGCGAGAAAGAGCAACAGTTCTTCCTCGATCTTGACGAGGAGGTAAAACAATTGTCAACTAAAAACAACATGCCCTTGTAATGGTAAACCTCTTCCTTCATATATTCGATGTATTACAACGCCGCCGTTCGCTCTGTATGTGGCTGTTGACAGCCTTAACAGCAGTGTTGTTCGTCATGGTGGCTTCGCTGAAGTATAACGAGAACATCTTCGACTTCCTGCCCGTCAGTGGCAATGAGCAGAAGGCCATTACCCTGTATCAGGACATCTCGGGTGGACAGCGGCTCTTCGCCATGTTCAGGATGAAGGATGGCGAGACACCTGATGAAGACCGTCTGACGGAAGCCGTCGATTCCTTCGCCCAAAGCATTCAAACCGTAGCTGATGCAGGACATATAACTGAGGTGACCTCACAGGTGGATTTCGAGAAGGTAACTGGTATAACCGACTTCGTCTATCATAACATGCCCCTGATGTTATGCGACTCTGATTACATCCGTATGGAGCAGATCGTATCTTCTGAGGAAAGGATTGATGAACAGTTGGCCAACGACGTACAGATGATCATGATGCCTGCCACGGGTTTCTTCACGTCGAATATCAGCAACGACCCGCTAGGACTCTTCTCCTCTGTGATAGACAGATTACAGGCTCGGCAGGCATCGATGCCGATGGAGATCGACAACGGCTATATTTTCTCTGCAGGCCGAAAGATGGCCATTGCGATGATGACATCGCCATACGGAGCCATGGAGTCGGCTAACAACAGCCAACTCGTCAATGAAGTTGACAGTGTGGCCCAGCAGACGATGCAGGCCCTTCCTGATGTCGATGTAGCCATCACAGGTGCTCCTGTTATTGCAGTGGGCAATGCCCAGCAGATCAAGGACGACAGCAAATGGGCCATTTCCATCTCAGTGACACTGATCCTCTTGCTGCTGCTCTTTGCTTTCCGGAAGGTAAGAGACCACCTGCTCATTGCTGCCGCCATCATCTTTGGCTGGTTGTTTGCCATGGGGTTCATCGCCGTCATGCGCAGCGATGTGTCACTGATCGTCATCGGCATAGGTTCGATCATCATCGGTATCGCCGTCAACTACCCCTTGCATTTCATAGCCCACACCTACCATGGTGGCACGGTACGCGAGGTGTTGAAGGAGATGGTTTCGCCCCTACTCATTGGTAACATTACCACAGTGGGTGCCTTCGCCAGTTTGATGCCACTCGATGCACCAGCCTTGCGTGACCTTGGTTTCTTTGCAGCCTTCATGCTCATCGGAACCATTCTCTTCGTGCTGATATTCCTGCCCCACCTCGTCAAACAGCGCGTGGTAAAGGAAGAAGAGCGCTTGCCCTTCGGAAAGATCTCGTCCATGTCGCCTGAGCGTCATCGCTGGCTCCTTTGGGTCATCCTTATACTGACAGTCATCTTCGGATATTACAGTCTGGGGACATCCTTCGATACCGACATGCACCACATCAACTACATGTCGGATACACAGAAAGAACTTCTGTCGAGTATGCAGGCTACGGCAGGCCTCAATGATACGACCAACGTCTATGTCGTAACGGAAGGTGAGACATGGGACGAGGCCCTGCAGAAACGTCAGGCCATAGTGCCCTTACTCGACAGCATGAAGACGGCCGGTGTACTCAATACATATACCGACGTAACGGCGCTCATCTGCTCTCAACAAGAGCAGCAGCGCCGGATTGACCGATGGAACGCCTTCTGGGAGCCTCATCGTGCCAAGGTCATGGAACAAATTCGCAAAAAAGCACCCGCCCATGGTTTCAATATCGAGGCCTTCAGCGGTTTCGAGGCTATTATCTCCGACACATACGAGCCGAAGTCGTTCGAGTATTTTGAACCTTTGCGTTCCATCCTGCTCAGCGGTTCATTCAGTGAGAGTACAGGCTGTTGCTCAGTGGTAGATGTGATTGATGCTCGTGGACATCATCCTGCGACTATCGAGGAGATCCTCAACGAGGGTCTTAACGGACAAGGCTATTCCTTCGATTTCATGAGAATGAACAGTGCTATTGCCAATTCGCTATCCGACGATTTCAACTACATTGGTTTTGCTTGCGGATTCATCGTTTTCATCTTCCTATGGCTCTCATTCGGCAGACTGGAACTTTCGCTGCTCGCTTTCCTCCCGATGGCCCTCGGCTGGATCTGGATTCTGGGTATGATGTATCTGTTCGGTATGCAGTTCAACATCGTCAACGTCATCCTCGCTACCTTTATCTTTGGTCAGGGTGATGACTATACCATCTTTATTACCGACGGACTTATCAATGAATATGCCTATAAAAAGAAACTGCTGCCCTCTTATAAGAACAGCATCGTCATCTCGGCCCTGATCATGTTTATCGGCATGGGGTCGCTCATCGTAGCGCGCCATCCTGCCCTTCACTCTTTGGCAGAGGTGACCATCGTGGGTATGTTTACGGTGGTACTCATGGCCTGGATCGTGCCCCCTCTCATCTTTGGATGGCTTGTGAAGCGCCATGGAGTGGTACGCCCCGAACCCATCACCATCGGTTACCTCTGGCGCAAGTGGTTCCGTCGTCAGAATCCTTTTGCAGAGGGTACCACGCATTACTATCACAACTATGTGATCGGCAAATATACCTACAAGGGGTTCAGCATCGAACGAGAGACGCGCCAGCTATTGAAGCGTTACGACGATTTCAGTCAGTGGATCGACAGATGGCCATCCGAAGACCGAGAAGTAAGCATCGTCAACTCTGGCCGAGGACAGTTCCCGCTGCTCTTTGCCCTCGTTCATCCCGACGTAGAAGTACACAGTTATAGTGAAGATCCTGATGACACGGCCCTTGCTGCTGCCATCGAACCCATGCCCCAGAACCTGCATGTACATCCCTGCAACGAAACGGCGACTGGTGGTCAGATCATCAATCTGAACGATCTTATCACATGCGAAAAGGCCTGATGCTCTTTCTTCTGGTCTTCTGCCTCGAAGCCTTTTCCCAAATAAACATCTGGGAGGGCACTTCATGCAAGAAGAAGGTAGAGCTCACACCTTATATCGTGGAGGGCACTCAGAACAACTTAGCAGTCATCGTCTGTCCTGGTGGCAGTTATTTCTGGCACGATATCGAGACCGAAGGATACGGAGTGGCCGAGTGGCTCAGGCAGAATGGCATCAGTGCCTTCGTACTCAATTACCGTACAGGTTATGTGCCAGCCTTCATCACCCGCTACCGCAAGGTGTTCAGGGGCAACCGCTACCCAGACCCCCAGGACGACCTCCTACAGGCCTTGCGCTACGTCAGAGCCCATGCCAGCGAATATGGTGTCAACCCAGAGAAGATTGGTGCCATAGGTTTCTCGGCAGGAGGTCATCTGGTGATGTCGGCAGCAGAATTCTTCAGTCCCGAGGATCGCCCTTACTTCTCTGCACCCATCTACCCTGTCATCACGATGACGGCCGATTGTGTTCACAAACGCTCGCGCAGAGGTCTATTGGGCGACTCGCGCACCCATAACCAGGAACTGAAAGAGAAACTCTCCTTAGAGAAGCACGTGCCTCAAGACTGTCCTCCCGTCTTCCTGATGAGTTGCAAAGACGACCCCATCGTGGATTATCGTAACTCCGTACTGCTCGACTCAGCCCTTACGGCCATGAATGTACCTCATGAGTACATCCTTTATGAAACAGGCGGCCATGGCTTCGGTGCCAGCGATGTAAAAGGAACGGAGGAGTGTCGCCAATGGCGCACTCGTTTTCTCAATTGGATCAAAAAATATATGTAAGATATGGAAAAGAACCCGAAGTTTGACGACATCCGTCCCTATTACGAGGACGAGATTCCCGCAGCCATGAAGCGCATTGCCGCTAGCGACGTATTCCCTTTGCTGGCCAACTTCGTCTATCCGAACGAACCCCTTGAAGCCATCAAGGATAGGGTGGCCAATTTCAAGACGGTCAAGGAGTTCCAGCACGACACGATGCGTCGCGTCAACGAACAGATTATCGCCCGCAGTACCAAAGGATTTACCTGTTCTGGTCTCGACCGTCTCAGTCGTGACAAGCAGTACCTGTTTGTGTCCAACCATCGCGACATTATGCTCGATGCCTGTCTGCTCCAGTATTATTTCGTGCTCAATGGCTTCGACACCACAGAGATCACCTTCGGCGCCAACCTCATGATGAACCCTGTTGTCATCGACGTCGGAAGGAGCAACAAGATGTTCAAGGTAGAACGCCCAGGTGGTGACATCAAGGAGTTCTATCGCAGTTCTATCCACCTCTCCGAATATATTCGCTACGTCATCAAGGAGAAGAAGCAGTCGGTGTGGATAGCCCAACGCAACGGACGTACAAAGAACGGTATCGATGCTACCGATCAGGGTATCATCAAGATGTTCTGCATGAGTGAGCCTAAGAACAAGATCAAGGCACTGGCCGACCTTAACATCGCCCCGGTGTCTATCTCTTACGAGTGGGAGTCGTGCGACATACTGAAAGCCCTCGAACTCTACGAATCGCAATACACCCGCTATACCAAGAAACCGGGTGAGGACCTGAACAGCATCCTCACTGGGATCATGCAACAGAAAGGTCGTGTTCATATCGAACTATGCCAACCCATCTCTGTGGCAGAACTCTCAGCCTTCGAGAACCTGACGAACAATGAATACCACAAGTCGGTAGCCAAACTCATCGACCGCCGCATCAACACCAACTACCGTCTCTATCCTAACAACTACATTGCCCACGACTTGCTTTACGGCAACACCAAATATCAGGATATGTACACGAAGGAGGAGTATGATGCCTTCCTGCATCGTCTGGAGAAACTCGACAAATACGACACCTGCGATCTGGAACGCCTGAGAGAGATTTTCATCGGCATATATTCTAACCCCGTAGATAACAAGAAAAATGAAAGATAGAATCAGACAATTATTAGAGGATGCACTACCACTGGTAGATTTCGACTCCGATTTCCTGTTCAGTGAACTCGACTCCCTTGGCGTCACCACCATTCTGATGCTGCTCTCCGACGAGTATGGCATCAAACTCGAGGCTGCCGACGCCACCCCACGTAACTTGAAAACCCTCGACAGCATCGTAGCGATGGTCGAGGCCAAACTGAACCAAAAATGACCTTAGAAGACTATCTGGCACAAGACGCTCGTCTGTATCCTGACAAAACGGCTGTCATCTGTGGAGATAAAACCATTACCTGGGCAGAACTGTGGCAACAGGTGGAGAATCGGGCAAGCGACTATCCCAAGGGAAAGGTCATAGCTTTCCGCTCCACGCAGACCATCGACTTCATCGTCACCTATCTCGCCATCCATTTGGCTGGCAGTGTGGCTGCTCCGCTGGAGAAGGATATCCCCGACTCCTTGTTTCAGGAAATCTCCTCACGCCTTTCTGCTTGCGAGATTCCTGCAGGCATCGCCGATGTACTCTACACCACAGGCACAACCGGACGTTCCAAAGGTGTGATGATCAGCCATCGTACGATTGTAGCCGATGCCGAGAATCTGATAGCAGGTCAGGGTTTCTCCCACAATCTGGTGTTCGTCATCCATGGTCCTCTCAACCACATCGGTAGTCTGTCGAAGATCTTCCCCATCATCCTTCAGGGTGGTACACTTCATATCCTCGACGGTTTACGCGATGCCGACACCTTCTTCAACGCCTTTCGTGAGCCAGGCAAATACGCCACCTTCTTCGTGCCTGCCAACATCCGTTTCCTGCTTACTTTCGATGCCAAGCGCTTTGCGGCTTTGGCTGATCGACTCGACTTTGTAGAGAGTGGAGGTGCACCGCTGTCGCATGCCGACATGTTACAACTATGTCAGATCCTGCCCCATACACGCCTTTACAACACCTACGCATCAACCGAGACAGGCATCATCGCCACCTATAATTATAATGACGGCCGTTGCCTTGCCGGGTGCTTAGGCCATACCATGCCTCACTCGCGTGTCACCATCACCTCCGAAGGGATGATCTCCTGTCAAGGCGACACCCTGATGAGCGGTTATATCGGCGACCCAGAACTCACTGCTACGGTACTTCGAAACGACACTGTCTATATGTCAGACTATGGTCAGATCGACGCAGAGGGTATGCTCCACATCGGAGGCCGCGAAAGCGATGTCATCAACGTAGGCGGTTACAAGGTAGCTCCCACCGAGGTCGAAGATATTGCCATGTCCATAGAGGGTATTCGCGACTGCATCTGCATCCCTGCCGAGCACCCTATCATGGGTAAAGCAGTCAAACTGCTGGTAGTGATGAATGAGGGTGTTCCGTTCTCTAAAAAGACCATCGCCCGCTACATTGCTGCCCGGCTCGAGCCTTACAAGGTGCCTCAACTCTATGAACAAGTTGAGTCCATCGCCCGGACATACAACGGCAAACTCGACCGCAAACATTATCAACAATAGCACATAATAATCCCCCGCTCTGCTGAGTGGGGGATTATTATGTCATGGCGCTTCTACTCGGCAAGCGTAAAGTCGAGTTGTTTACGCTCCAGATTGGCACGAGCCACCTGGATACGGATAGGATCACCCAACTGGTACTTGGTGTGGTGACGACGTCCCACGATCACGAAGTTCTTCTCGTCGAAGTCGTAGTAGTCGTCGCCCAAGTCCCGAATGGGAATCATACCCTCACAGTGGGTCTCGTCGATCTGGGCATAGATACCATAACTGGTAAGGCCGGAGATATGGGCATCGTAGGTGTTACCGATCTTATCGGCCATAAACTCCACCATCTTATACTTGATCGAGTCGCGCTCAGCATTCTGAGAAATCTGCTCCATATCGCTGCAGTGCTCACAGTACTCCTCGTACTTGTCCTTATTGGCCGAACGAGCGCCATTCTGATACTTGGTAAGCAGGCGATGAACCATGGTATCGGGATAACGGCGGATGGGCGAGGTGAAATGAGTATAATAATCAAAGGCAAGACCATAGTGCCCGATGTTATGTACACTATACTTGGCCTTCATCATGGCTCTCAGGGCCACTGTCTCAATGGCATTCTGCTCACGCGTACCCTCTGCATCACTCATCAGCGCATTCAGCGACTTGGTAATAGCCCCCTTGGTACCACTGGTCTTAACCTTATAGCCAAACTTTGACACGAACTGACGCAGGTTCTCGAGTTTCTGCGGATCGGGCTGGTCATGGATACGATAAGGCAGCGTCTTAGCCTTAACGCCCTTCTTCACGCGCCCTATCGACTCAGCCACAGTCTTATTGGCCAACAGCATGAATTCCTCGATGAGTTTGTTGGCATCCTTCGACACCTTGAAGTAAGCCTTGACGGGCTTGCCTGTCTCGTCAATATCGAAATGGAGTTCCTCGCGGTCGAACTTCACGGAACCATTCTTGAAGCGCGCCGCACGCAGTTTCTTGGCAAGCGCATCGAGTTTGATGAGTTGTTCTGCATACTCACCCTTATAGGGATGTTTCTTCGTAGCAGGGGGTGCAGGTTCTCCCGTGCCGTCTTTCACCCCATTGTCCTCAAGTATCTGTTGCACCTCTTCGTAGGCATAGCGACGATCACTACGAATGACCGTATGAGCCAGATGCCACTTCTTGATATTCGCCTCGTCGTCGAGTTCAAAGATCACGCTGTAACATAGTTTCTCTTCGTCAGGACGGAGTGAACAGATGAAGTTACAGAGACGCTCTGGAAGCATGGGGATGGTGCGATCGACTAGGTAGATGCTGGTAGCCCGGTTGTAGGCTTCCTTGTCGATGGTAGAGCCTTCCTTGACGTAGTGGGAAACGTCAGCGATATGCACACCTACCTCCCACAGTCCACTGTCCAGTTTACGAATACTCAAAGCATCGTCGAAGTCCTTGGCATCCTTGGGGTCGATGGTGCAAGTGAACACCTCACGGAAGTCCTCACGCTCAGCGATATCACGAGGTGTGATGGTGGCATCGATCTTCTCGGCAGCCTCCTCCACGTTCTTCGGATACTTATAAGGCAGATTATACTGGGCCAGGATAGCATGCATCTCGGCATTATTATCACCGGTCTTACCCAGAATATCCACCACCGAACCGATGATGTTCTTATGCTCAGCATCAGGCCATTGTACCACTTTAACCACCGCCTTATCGTCAGTCTTACCCCCCTTCAGCTTACGCTTGGGGATAATGATATCATGGACGAAAGTGTTATCGGGAGTAACGAGGAAGGCCCAGTCTTTTTCGACACGCAGTTTACCCACAATGGTATCGTGGGCACGCTTGACGATCTCAATGACCATAGCCTCCTTGATATGTTTATCACGACGTGCCATATACGACACCTTTACACGGTCGCCATCCATGGCCGACATCGAGTTGCGTTCAGCCACAAACACCGGTGTACCCCCATCATCGGGCACAAACGAGTTACGCCCAGAAGCCTTACGACGGAACACACCCTCCTGCACCTGTGTCTTCAGGTTCAGGCGATAAGAGTTGTCACTGACCTT
>CAMKUA010000031.1:0-26967 GCA_946415825.1 uncultured Prevotella sp.
CAACCAGGGCACCAACGAGGCTGGCCTTTCTTGAAATCTTGTGCTGTATATTCCATAATTATCTTTCTTTTTTCAACACAGAGGTACAAAGTCACAGAGATTTTCAATAACTCTGTATCTCTGTATCTCTGTGTTTATTTTTTAATTATCTCTTCGAACGCGTTGACTAACTCTTCTACCACGAAAGGCTGACCCTTCACCTGGTTGAATTGTGCAGGTACGAAGTTATCGACCTTCATGCGAAGGTAAGCTGCGAGCTGACCCATGTTCTGTTCAGCCACTACCACCTTATTATATTTAGAGAGCACCTCGGCAGTGTTCTTGGGCAGTGGGTTCAGATACTTGAAGTGGGTCTGGGCCACTTTGTAACCTTTGGCGCGGAGCTCGTCCATAGCAGAGTGCAGATGACCGTAGGTAGAGCCAAAGCCTACAATCAGCAGGTCGGCATTCTCTACATCGCCTTCGATTTCGAGATCAGGCACCTGGATATTGGCAATCTTCTGCTGGCGCAGACGTGTCATCAGGTCGTGGTTCTCAGGATTGGTTGAAATGGCACCTGTGTTGGAGTCCTTCTCCAGACCACCCAGGATATGAGCAAAACCTTCACGACCGGGAACTGCCCAGTAGCGAGTACCATTCTCAGCGCGCATATATGGCGTCCACTTACCCTTCAGTTCCTCGGGGACATAGGGAGGATTAATGGCATCGAGCTTGGCAATCTCGGGAAGCTTAAAGGCTCCGGAGCCATTGGCAATGAACGCATCGGTAAGCAGCACAACAGGAGTCATGTGCTCGAGGGCAATCTTGCAAGCCTGATAAGCGGCGTCGAAACAGTCGGTAGGACTGGTGGCAGCCATCACAGGCATAGGACTCTCGCCATTACGGCCAAACAGGGCCTGCAGAAGGTCTGTCTGCTCTGACTTCGTAGGAAGACCTGTAGCAGGACCGCCACGCTGTACGTCGAGTACCACCAGCGGTAACTCCATAATCACAGCGAGGTTCATGGCCTCACTCTTCAGACAGATACCAGGGCCGGAAGTAGAGGTGACACCCAGAGCGCCTGCAAACGAAGCACCCAGAGCAGAGGCACAGCCAGAGATCTCATCCTCGCACTGGACGGTGATGACACCACATGACTTATGCTTTGACAGCTCATGCAGGACATCGGTAGCAGGGGTGATGGGATAAGAACCCAGGTAGAGACGAAGACCAGCCTTCTCGGCAGCTGCAATGAAACCGTAGGCAGTAGCCTTGTTACCAGTGATGTCCATATAGCGTCCTGGCTCCTTCTCTTTCGATTCCACGCGATAGACGTTTACCGTTGAAGAGTGAGTGTTGTGTCCGTAATCCCAACCGGCCTGAATCACCTTGATGTTGGCCTCGGCAATGGCGGGTTTCTTGGCAAACTTCTCTTTCAGGAAATTGGCTACGAGGTTCAGATCGCGATCGAAGAGCCAGCATACGAGTCCGAGTGCGAACATGTTACGGCACTTCATCATGGCTTTCATGTCCATGCCTGTATCTGCCAGACAGTCCTTCACCATCGTGGTGAGGGGGCACTGGATTACACGATCCGGATCAATATTCATCTCGCCCAGATAGTCTTCTGTCTTAAACTGGGCCTTCTCCAGATCCTTCGGACCGAACGAGTCGGTGTCGATGATAATCGTAGCGCCCTGCTTAGCATAACGATACTGTGTCTTCAGTGCGGCTGCATTCATTGCCACCAGTACATCGCACTTGTCGCCAGGGGTATAGACCTTGCCGACACCGATGTGCACCTGGAAACCTGAGACACCCGTCAGCGAACCTTGCGGGGCGCGGATGTCTGCGGGATAGTCTGGGAATGTCGATATGCCGTTACCAACGGTGGCACTAACCGTAGAGAAGATGTTACCGGCCAGCTGCATGCCGTCTCCGGAGTCACCTGAGAAGCGGACAACGACCTGTTCCAGCTCCTTCACTTCTAATTTCTCTGCCATAATGATATTGGTTTATTACTAACTTTCTCTTAAACGGCTGCAAAATTATTCATTTTTAGCGAAAGAACCAAAAGAATAAGCAGAAAAAATGCATATATGTAGTTATTTTGTGATAAATATGCAGATTTTCACAGGCGATTGGTATTTGCTCGCTGAGCGCCGTCTGCAGTCGTGAACCATTCATAAATCAATACTCACATGCGCGTATAAATAGGTATGCGGGCGAGGCGGGCATTTTGGCTAACTCGCCAACGCTCAATAGTTTGCAACGGACTTGAAAATTTTGTACCTTTGCACCGTCGGCCTTAAGACGCAGATTTTGCGGGATCCCGATGTAGAACTATTTTCAAGGGGGCGGAGAACTTTCTACATCGGGATGTAGTAAAAAGCGCTTCTGGTCGCCCAAACGAGAGCGAGGTAATAAATACCGACAAACAGGAAAAGCTCACATGTGGGCAGATGCTCTCAGTATTTGAATGAGCTGCCACCAAGGAACTCGCGGAGGAGTGAAGTGGGCGGAATCTGCGTCTCGGGGATGGGCTTGATGTAGCGCAGGAATTTCAACAGACGGTAAGCCTCAGCGTGTTCAGGGCAGTTTTCCGGTACAGCCTCGAGCAAGGGTTCTGCCTGACTCTTGATGACGGCCAGTTCGAAGAGCATAGCGGTGTTGAACATGGCATCGGCATTCTCTTGGAAGGGGAATATCCACTTGTTCTCGCCGGCACGCACACTGGGCCACCGGCGAATCGTCTCTAGTGCTGTGACAGCACGATACTTGTGGTCGCGGATGATGCGGCGCAGCAAGCGGTTGTCGGTAGTGGGGATATAGTTGTGGTTGTCGAGCAAAACGGTGGTCAGGGCCGAGGCATACACACGGAAGATCTGCTCGTTGGGAATCTGAGCGGTGAGTTCCGGGTTCAGGGCATGGATACCTTCTACAACGAGGATCTCATTCTCACCAAGGCGGAGCCGCCTGCCACTCTTTTGACTGGTGCCTGTCGGGAAATCGTAACGTGGCAGTTCTACCTCCTCACCCCGGAACAGGGCCGACAATTGTTCGTTGAATAGTGGAAGGTTCAGGGCGTGAAGGTTCTCGAAGTCGTAGTCGCCTTTTTCATCGAGTGGTGTCTTCTCACGATCCAGGAAGTAATCATCGAGTGAGATGCCGATGGGCTTGATGGCGTTGACAGCTAACTGCACACTGAGTCGTTTACATGTCGTGGTCTTTCCACTGGACGATGGTCCGGCAATCAGTACCAGCTTGATGCCCTTACGCTGGGCTATTTCGTCGGCAATCTTTGCGATTTTCTTCTCTTGAAGCGCCTCTGAGACCATAATCAATTGGGGAGAGTATCCCATACTGCTGACTTCGTTCAGGTCGCCAATGGTACGTAGTCCGAGGATATCCTGCCACTGGTGATGCTCTTTGAAGATGCTGAACATCTTGTCTTGATGTGTCATCTCTCCAAGTTCTTCAGGATGCTCACGTGAGGGCAGGCGCAGGAGCAATCCGTCGAAGTACTTCTCTAGTCCGAAGAGGTAGAGCTGCGAAGTGTTTGTCAGCAGCGAACCGTAATAGTAATCAACATAACCGTCGATATCGTAGTAGGTGGTATATAGACGGCCTGTACTCTTCAGCAGTTTCACCTTCGAGCGGTTGTGCAGGCTGTCGAACATGGCAATGGCCTCCTCTGTCGTGGTTTCATGGCGATGGATGGGCAGTGCCGCATCGATAATCTCCTGCATACGGCGACGGATGGCTCCTGCATCGTCGAGTGTCACAGGACGCCCAATGTTCAGATTGACATAATAGCCGTTGCTGACAGGAATGTCGATGGCTACCTTACAGGAATCGTAGAGGTCGTGCACGGCCTTGCAGAGCACAAAGAACAGACTACGTGTGTAAGCACGGGAACCACTTGCTGTGGTGATGTCGAGAAATTCTATTTCCTTCTGCTTGTAGATGCGGAAGTGCATACCCTCGACCTTGTTGTTTACAAGGGCAGAGATGGCGCCGTGTCTCAGCTCAAGACCTGTCTGTTGATAGACTTCCTCAAGAGTTGCCCCCACTGGCACCTCGATTTTCTTACCATTATTCTTACATACAATTTCAATCGTCTGTTCCATAATTGTTTTTGATGTTTTAGGTGAATTTTGATGCAAAGATAACATTTTTCTTCGTTCTTACCCTCTCTTTTCATTTTTTTTTGTAACTTTGTAGCCAAAATTTCACCAAAAAGAATTCTTTATGCTGGTATTATTCAAACTTCTTGGCTCACTTGCACTTCTCATGTTTGGTATGAAGTCTATGAGTGAGGCCTTGCAGAAGATGGCGGGCCCCCAGTTGCGACACGTCCTTGGCGCCATGACCACCAATCGTTTTACGGGTATGCTTACAGGTATGCTGGTAACGGCTTCGGTACAATCATCAACAGCTACAACCGTGATGACTGTTTCGTTTGTCAATGCTGGTTTGTTAACGCTGGCTCAGGCCATCTCTGTCATCATGGGTGCCAACATCGGTACAACACTGACAGCGTGGATCATGTCGGCAGGTATGTCGTTCGATATCACCAGTGCCATCTATCCTGCGTTCTTCCTGGGTATTATCCTGATATATCTGAAGAAATATCGCTATATTGGTGATTTCCTCTTTGGCTTGTCGTTCCTGCTATTAGGTTTGGGAACTCTTCGTATGACGGGTACAGAGATGCATTTGGGCGAGAACCAGGCTGTGCTTGACTTCTTTGCCTCGTTTGATCCCGACTCGTTCCTGACGACGCTGATATTCCTTTTCCTTGGAGGCGTACTGACTTTCTGCGTACAGTCTTCTGCCGCTGTGATGGCCATTACGATGATTCTCTGTTCGAGTGGTGCACTGCCTATCTATCAGGGTATCGCCTTGGTGATGGGTGAGAACATCGGAACCACGATTACCTCAAACCTTGCAGCTCTCTCTGCCAATACTCAGGCCCGTAGGGCGGCTTTGGCTCACATGTTTTTCAATGTGTTCGGTGTCGTATGGATCTTATTCGTGTTCCGTCCGTTCATCGATATGGTATGCGGTTGGGTAGGTTACGACGTGACGATGGTAAAGGAGTCTGTCGAGACGAGTGTTTACCTGGCTAATGCCGCTAAGCTGAGTTTTGTACTGGCAGCTTTCCATACTTCCTTCAATGTGGTTAACACATTCATTCTCATCTGGTTTATCCCCCAGATAGAGCGTTTCGTTTGTTGGGTGATCAAGCCAAAGAAGGTCGATGAAGAAGAGGATTTCCGTCTGCATTTCATTACGGCTGGCTTCATGAAGACTCCAGAACTTTCTGTGTTGGAAGCCCAGAAAGAGATCCAGGCCTTCTCAGAGCGTATGCAGCGTATGTTCGAGATGGTACGCGAATTGCTTATCCTCTCTTCCAGCGCTACCAACAAGAAGGATAATAAGGCTGGCGATTTCAACAAGCTCTACACTCGTATTGAGAAATATGAGGGCATCTCAGACAATATGGAATTAGAGATAGCCAAATATCTCGACTCTGTGAGTGATGCCCACCTCAGTGATGAGACAAAGGCCAAGATCCGTGCCATGCTTCGTGAGATCTCCGAACTGGAGAGTATTGGCGATGCCTGTTATAATATGGCTCGTACCATCTCGCGAAAGTATAATGCCAAGGAGGATCACTTCATTGAGAAGCAGTACGATCATCTCCACCAGATGATGGAACTGACCGACCAGTCGCTTTCTCAGATGAACAAACTGATGTTGGGCCGTAAGGAGACATTCGATGTCAACCGCTCGTTCAATATAGAGCATGAGATCAACAACTACCGCAACCAGTTGAAGTCGCAGAACATTACCGATGTGAACAACCATGAATACACCTATGCCGTCGGTACGATTTACATGGACCTTATTAATGAGTGCGAGAAACTGGGCGACTATGTGGTGAATGTTGTTGAGGCTCGTATGGGTATTAGATAAAAATGAAAAGAATTTTATTTGCTATTATTGCAGGACTTCTGAGCGTTGAAACGATTAACGCTCAGATTGTCATTAATGAACTGATGCAGTCGAATGTAGATGGTGTTATCGATGATCTGAATGAATTTCCTGACTCCTGGGTAGAGTTGTATAATGCCGGTGATGCGTCGGTAAGCCTGAAGGGCTATCGTCTGGGTATTACCGACAACAGCGATGATGCCTGGAAATTGCCCGATCAGACAATAGCATCCAAGCAGTGTGTACTCGTATATTGCGACGAGGCCGCTACGAAACTGCATACCGACTTCCGTCTGGAGTCGGGCAAGGGGTGCAACGTGTACCTCTTCAATGGATCGGAAGTGGCCGATATGGTAACTGGTTTGCCTAAGCAACCAGCTCCCAACATTGCCTATGGAAGAAAAGACGATGGCGGTGAAGAGTGGGGGTATCAGGTGAAGCCAACCCCTGGCAAGGCCAATTTCGGAGAGGTAACAGACAACATCCTTGGCGATCCCATCTTCAGTGAGCCAGGAAGGGTTATCACACAAGGGTCGTCAGTCACGCTCACACTCTCTGTACCCGAGGATTCTCCTCGAAGCACGCTGATCCGTTACACCTTGGACGGCTCCGAGCCCACCAGGAGCAGCAATCTTTACATGAATGAGCCCATTGAGCTTACCAGTACCACTGTGGTTCGAGCCAAACTCTTTTGTGATGGCTGGCTCTCGCCCCGTTCTGTCACCCAGAGCTATATCCTTTTGCCTCGTGAGATGACACTGCCCGTGCTCAGTATCTCTACTAACGATAACTACTTCAACGATGCCAAGTTCGGCATCTATGTCGAAGGCAACTACCAACCAGGTAAGCAGAACTATAAGTTCAATTGGCGTCGCCCAATGAACGTGGAGTTCTTCGATCATCCGGAATCCGAGAGTGTCATCAACCAGCTTTGCGAGGGGCGTATTATGGGTGGATCGTCTCGCAAATACACGCCGAGGTCTATGATTCTCTATGCCAACAAGCGTTTTGGCACGAAGCACTTCAACTATGAGTTTTTTCCTGACCAGAAGCCTGGTCTCGATGTACAGAAATCGATCCTTCTGCGTAATTCCGGAGGCGACTGCTACTATCTTTATATGCGTGATGCCATCATACAGCGTGTGATGGGTACCTATACCGACCTCGACTGGCAGCCCTGGCGCCCTACCATTATTTATATCAATGGTCAATATAAGGGCATCATCAACATCCGCGAACGAAGCACCTCTCACTACGTCTGGGCCAATTTCGATAAATTGGAAGACATCGACATGATTGAGAACTGGGAACAGTTGAAGGAAGGCGATATGACAAACTTCGAAGCATTCCGGAAGTTCTACAACGAGCGTGGACATACCCGTGAGGAGTATGAGAAGTGGATGGACTGTGTGGAATACATGAATCTGATGATCACCCACCTTTTCTTTGGCAACATGGACTTCCCAGGCAACAATAGTGTGATGTGGCGCCCCAGAGTTGAGGGCGGGCGTTGGCGCTTTGTGGCCAAGGATGCCGACTGGGGCCTCGGACTCAATCAGGAATACTATCCATCCTTGACCAACAGATGTCCGGCTTATGTCAATGCCATAGACTGGCTCTGCAATTATACGGTGGGCGACTATTGGGTAAAAGAACCTAAATATACAGTGCTCTTCCGCTATATGATGGAAAACCCCGACCTGAATCGCGAATTTATTGAGCGCTGCAGTATCTATATGGGCGACTTCCTTAACGAGAAAGGTGTGCGAGAAATATGGGATCCCATGTACGAGACCATTAAGGCCGAATATCCTTACCACCGTGCCCTCATCAAGGACACCTGGCTTAACTACGATGCCGAACTGGCTTCGGCACGCCAGTGGATGGCAGAGCGTACTAATTATTTCTATAAGCATCTGGCTAGCACTTACAGGCAAGGCAGTCCCATTCCTTTGACCATTAACCAGTCTGTGGAAGAGGCGTCTAAGCTGAACCTCCGTTTCAATGGCATTCCATTGAGCAAGGGTGTATTCGATGGCCAGTTCTTTAGGGATCACATTGTCACCCTCGAGGCCGAGGCGCCAGAAGGTAAGGAGATTAAGGGGTGGCACGTCACCACGAAGAATGATAATGGCACGTCAGAGGATTTCTTCGAAGGCGAGTTGTGTGTGTTCACTATGCCTAAATCGAATTCCGTCAACATAGAAATCGAACTGACCGATATCGATGATGGTGTTATGAACTTTAAGTCGCCTGTCTGGAAATGGCATAAGGACGACGGTCAGGTGGTATTGTCGTCAGTACCTCTTGGCACGAAGGTGCAGCTCTACGACATGCGGGGCATCCTTCTCCAGAGTGTTGTCTCTGAAGGTTCTGTGCTCACGCTTCCGCTATCCTCCGGGCAGTTCCATATCTTAAAAGTAGGCGATAAAACCATAAAAATCTGAGGAAACTTTAAGAAATATTTGGTTATTTACTCGCTAATTCGTACCTTTGCACCCGATTATCAAGGGGTGCCCACGAGTGTGGGCTGAGATGATACCCTCTCACCTGATCCGGACAATGCCGGCGTAGGGATGGATAGTAGGCTTAATCAATACACATGTTCCCCTTTACATTTTTTATTAATTAAAGGTACTATTAGGTATGAAAAGATTCTTATTAGCGATGACAGCGCTGGTGTGCGCAAGTGTGAATGCCCAAAACAAGGCAGCTCTCTACGATTCCACACAGGTGGAGTCGTTGCAGGAGGTGGTGGTCAAAGGTGTACGAGCGCAGAAAAATGCGCCTTATGCAGTGGCCAACATCAAGAAACAGCAACTCGAAGAATTCTCAAAGACAGGTAAAGAGTTGCCCTTCCTCTTCTCCCAGACGCCAGGCGTGATGGCCTGGAGCGAGAATGGACTGGGCACAGGAACCACTTATATGCGTATTCGTGGTGCCGGCGACTCCCGTATTAACGTCACCCTCGACGGCGTGCCTCTCAATTCGCCCGAAGACCAGTGCGTCTTCTGGGCCAATATGAACTCTTATGGTTCTCTGCTCGGTTCTGTTCAGATTCAGCGCGGTGTGGGTACTTCTACGAATGGCGATGGTGCCTTTGGAGGTACGGTGGCCCTCTCTTCGGCTACTCCCCTTCAGGTCCCCACCATTGAGGTTTCGGGGTCGTATGGCTCATTCAACACTTATAACTTTGGAGGAAAGGCCTCCACAGGATTGCTGTGGAACCACTGGATCCTCGATGGTGCCTACCATGAGACGCATACCGACGGCTTTATTCATGGTACCAGCGGTCGCAGTGGCTCTTACTACGGAGGTCTTACCTGGCTCAATGAAAAGATCCAGGTCCGCTACAAGAACATCGGTAACTTCGAGCGTACAGGTCAGGCCTGGAACGGTGTAACGGCCGGCGACAACGACCTGAGCTTGATGGATGGCACCTATGGTGCCCAGACGGGTATTCACAACTATAAGGATATGTATGAGGTCGGCCTCGGAAAGTATAACACGCTCTATGAAAGTCTGACCTACGATGCTGACGGCAACTTTGCCAAGGATGCCAGCGGCAACTATATCACCGCCCGTTATAAGATGGCCGATGGTACCTATTGGGACAAGACCACCGATAACTTCTGGCAGAACCATAATATCCTCTCTGCCTCGTGGAATATCAACGACAAGTGGAGCACATCTGCCTCGCTCCACTATACCTATGGCTATGGCTACTATGAGGAGTTCCGTTTTAACAACAAACTCTCCAAGTTCGGACTTACTGCTACCGATGAGGATGGTAACAATATCAAAAGGACAGATTTTGTACGCAAGAAAGGTTTGACGCAGCATACCTATGGTCTGGTGTGGAATGCTAACTATAAGAATGATTCGTGGGATGTTGTCGGAGGTCTCTCGCTACAGAATTTCGACGGCAACCACTTCGGCTACATAACCTATGCGGCCAATGATATCGTGCGCAGGAAATACCTGTCGGATGGCGACCATCAGTACTATGATTCCGATGCTCATAAGCTTGATGGTAGCGTGTTTGTGAAGGCTGGCTACCATATCTCAGAGCAGTGGGATGTGTTTGCCGACCTCCAGTACCGTCATGTGGGCTATAAGACGGATGGTATCAACGATAAGTTCTACGACAGTGAGAGCGGCTACAACAATCAGGAGCTCAACGTCAACGAAAAATACGACTTCCTGAATCCCAAGGCAGGTTTTTCTTGGACACTTGCTGGCCATCGTGTCTATGGTTCAGTGGCTATGAGCCATCGTGAGCCTGAGCGCAACAACTTTACCGACAACGGTTCCTATCCCTTCCCCAAGGCCGAGCAACTCATGGACTATGAGTTGGGTTATACCTTCGACGGAGGCATCTTCCGTGCAGGTGCCAACTTTTTCTATATGGACTATACCGACCAGTTTGTCCAGACGGGTGAGGTCAGCGATATAGGCGAGAACCTCACCACCAACATCAAAGACTCGTATCGTCTGGGTCTTGAGCTTCAGGCCGCAGTCGATCCTACGTCATGGCTTACCATCGAGGGCAATGCATCCTTGAGTAAGAACCGCATCAAGGACTTCGACGAGGTGGTCGAGGATTGGGACAACGGCTCTAAAACCATCCACTACGACAACTCTACGCTGGCCTTCAGTCCCTCTACCATTCTCAATGGCTTTGTCAACTTTCATTATATGGGCATTCAGGCTGTCTGGCATACCAATTTCGTGAGTCGGCAGTATCTCGACAATACTGAGAATGCCGACCGTTCGCTGCCATGCTACTCTGTCTCCAACGTCTCGCTCAGTTATACGCTCAAACCCAAGAAGATAATGAAGGAGGCTATCTTCGGACTGAACTTCAACAACGTGTTCAATCGTCGCTATGCCGCCAGTGGTTGGGTTTATTCTGCCATCTGCGACAGCTATGGTCACCCCAACGACAACCGTTATTACCAGATAGGATTCATCCCCATGGCAGGTTTTACCATGATGGGTAACATTACATTGAGGTTTTAGTATGGTTGATAGTTTATAGTTGACAATTGATAGTTATGATTACTTTCTTGGTGGAGCATTGGCTCGATATCGTGACCACTATTCTGGGTCTGGCTTATATACTCTTGGAGTATAAGGCCAGCCTCTGGATGTGGGCTGTGGGCTTCCTCATGCAGGCTCTTGGTATCGTACTCTATTATCAAAAAGGACTCTATGCCGATTGCGGTATGGAGTTCTATTATCTGTCGATGACGGTTTATGGTTATTGGAAATGGATCCGCGGCTCTGCTTCAAAAAAGGCTCTGCCCATTCGGCATTTCCCTTCCCGCCTCGTACTCCCATGGACACTGCTCATCCTGGGTGTCTGGGGCGTGATGGACTGGTTTCTTACCACGTTTACCGACTCCACGGTGCCTATGCTCGACAGTTTTACCACCGCCCTCAGTATCGTTGGCATCTGGGCTCTCGCCCACAAGTACCTCGAGCAGTGGTTTATCTGGATTGTGGTCGATGTGTTCACCTGTGGTCTTTATTTCTATAAAGATATTCCTTTCAAGGCCAGCCTCTATGGTCTTTACGTTGTCATTGCCATCCTTGGCTGGTTCAAGTGGCGCCAAATTATGAAATCAGAAAAAGGGACCTGACGCTTCACAGCGTCAAATCCCCACGCAAACTTCAAACAACCAAAAAAAGAAGTCGTCTGAATTTATCGGATAAACATTGTTTAATTATCTGATGAACAATAGTTCGCGGTACTTTGGCAGAGGCCAGAGTGCATCATCTACAATGAGCTCCAGTTTATCGATCTGATAGCGGATATCATCGAGTTTTGGCTCCACCTTGTCGTGATAGGCAATGGCCTTGTCGTGCTCATCCTCAATCTTGTTGGCGAGTTTACGGGCATTGACGAGTTCTTCCACACCCTTCTCAATGGCTGAGGTGCGCTCTGCAATTTCCTCGATGATCTTGATGTTTCTGGCCGAGAGCCTCTCTGCCTTGTCAACAGGGAAGATGGCAGACATATTCTCGACATTCTTCAATAACTGGCTCTGGTAGCTGGTGGCCACGGGGATGATGTGGTTCATCGAGAGATCGCCCAGCACACGTGCCTCGATCTGAATCTTCTTGGTGTAGGTCTCCCATTTTACCTCGTTACGGGCCTCGAGTTCTTTCTTCGTCATGACACCCAGACTCTCGAACATCTCAATGCTCTCCTTGTCGAGGTAGCGCTCAAAGATCTTCGGACAGCTCTTCTCTACGTCGAGTCCACGTTTCTCTGCCTCAACGACCCATTCGTCGCTATAGCCATTACCGTCGAAGCGGATGGGTTTGCAGGTCTTGATATCCTCGCGGAGCACGTCGATGATAGCATGGAACTTAGCGCTGTGCTCAGTACCAGCCAATTTCTTCTCGAACTCAGGAATACGGGCATCCACACGATTCTTGAAATTAACGAGGGCCTCGGCAACGGCACTGTTCAAGGCAATCATGGCACTTGCACAGTTGGCCTCGGAACCTACGGCACGGAACTCAAACCTGTTACCTGTAAAGGCGAAGGGGGAGGTGCGGTTACGATCCGTATTGTCGATTAACAGTTCAGGAATCTCAGGGATGTCCATCTTTAGTCCCTGTTTACCAGCCATAGCCAGGAAGTCTTTATCAGCAGTCTCGATGTGGTCGAGCAACTCACTTACCTGCTTGCCAAGGAATGAAGATACGATGGCAGGAGGCGCTTCGTTGGCACCCAGACGATGAGCATTGGTGGCACTCATGATAGAGGCCTTCAACAGTCCGTTGTGCTTATATACACCCATCAATGTCTCAACAATGAACGTAGCAAAGCGTAGGTTTTGCTCAGGAGTCTTGCCTGGGGCATGCAACAGGATGCCGTTGTCAGTGCTCAAACTCCAGTTGTTGTGCTTACCACTGCCGTTGATGCCAGCGAAAGGCTTCTCATGTAGCAAAACGCGGAAACCGTGCTTACGAGCTACCTTCTTCATCAGTGACATCAGCATCATGTTATGGTCAACCGCCAGGTTGGTCTCCTCGAAGATAGGAGCCAGTTCAAACTGGTTGGGAGCCACCTCGTTGTGACGGGTCTTACAGGGCACGCCCAACTCCAAAGCCTGAATCTCCAAGTCGCGCATAAAGGCAGCCACTCGCTCAGGGATGGAGCCAAAGTAGTGGTCGTCCATCTGCTGGTTCTTGGCAGAGTCGTGGCCCATCAGCGTACGACCTGTCAACAGCAGGTCAGGACGTGCTGCATAGAGACCTTCATCTACCAGGAAGTACTCCTGCTCCCAACCGAGGTTTGAAGTGACCTTCTTCACTGAAGGATCGAAATAGTGACAAACATCCACGGCAGCTACGTTCACAGCATGCAGGGCACGCAGAAGCGGAGCCTTGTAGTCAAGAGCCTCACCGCTATAAGAGATGAAGACGGTGGGGATACAGAGCGTATCGTCGATGATGAACACCGGACTTGTAGGATCCCATGCCGAGTAACCGCGAGCCTCGAAAGTTGAACGGATACCACCAGAGGGGAATGAAGAAGCGTCAGGTTCCTGCTGAACAAGCAGTTTACCCGTGAACTCCTCTACCATACCACCCTTGCCATCGTGTTCGATGAAAGAGTCGTGCTTCTCGGCCGTTCCCTCCGTCAGAGGCTGGAACCAGTGTGTATAGTGGGTAACGCCGTTCTCTACGGCCCACTGCTTCATGCCAGCTGCTACTGCATCAGCGATGTCACGATCAAGACGGGCGCCATTGTCCATCACATCGATCATCTTCTCATAGACCTGCTTCGGCAGGTACTTGTACATTTTCTCACGGTTGAAGACCTTCTTACCAAAATACTCGTAAGGTCTCTCACTTGGTGCTTTCACGTCGAGTGGCTTCTTCTTGAATGCCTCACCGACAACCTGAAATCTTAATGCTTCCATAATCTTCTGTGTTTGGTGTTAATACTATAATAATTCAATTTCTCCATCATATACAAAGGTGGCAGGGCCTGTCATATAGACGTGATTGTCCTGTTCTCTCCATTCGATGTCGAGTGCGCCTCCGTCCATGAAGATTCTTGATGTTCTTCCTGCCTTACCTGTGAGAGCAGCTGCGACGGCGGTGGCGCAGGCACCCGTACCACAAGCCTGTGTGATACCACTGCCCCGTTCCCAGACCCGTGTACGGATCGTGCCATCATCCTCCACACGGGCAAACTCGATGTTGCAGCGTTGCGGGAAAGCGGGATGGTGCTCCAGTATGCGTCCGGTCTCACCTACCTGGTCCACATGCTGAGTGAAGATCACATAATGGGGATTGCCCATTGAGACAAACACACCCTTATCTACGCTACGGTTAACCAGGAACAGATTCTCGTCTTCGAATTGGGGTTCGAGCATATCCACTGTTACACTTTCCACAATGCCATCACTTACATGCAGCTGTAAGGTCTTCACGCCCGATAACGTCAGTAGTCTGATGTCCTCCTTCTTCGTCAGCCCCCGTTCATAGAGGTATTTTCCAATACATCTCGATGCATTGCCGCACATCATCGCCTCGCTACCGTCGGCATTGAATATCCGCATGGAGTAGTCGGCCTCGGTAATCGGAGATGCTCCAATCAGCACCAGTCCGTCAGAGCCGATGCCCTTGTGACGGTCGCTCCACGCGATAGCCGCCTTTGCTGGGTCGGCAATGGGGTGGCTCATGGTATCGACATAGATATAGTCGTTACCGCATCCGTGCATCTTGGTAAAGGGGATCCTACTCATATTACCTTTTTACCTTCTTACCTTTAAAAAGTCGTTTACTCTCAGGGCCGTCTGTCTCCCACTGGCCATGGCGCGCACCACCAGCGAGGCTCCGTTGGCAGCATCGCCACATACGAACACGTTCTTCGGATACGCTGGGTGCTCAGGCTTCAGGAACCCCATAGCCAGGAGTACGAGTTCTGCCTTGATGATCTCGGGTTCGCCTTTCTCCACCATCAGCGGACGACCACCTTCTAGGTTGGGCTTCCAATCGATCTCCTGAACTTTCACTCCTGTCAATTGTCCATTCTCGCCCAGGAACTCAAGTGTGTTGATGTTCCAACGACGGGTACAGCCCTCCTCATGCGACGAAGTGGTCTTGAGTGTGCGAGGCCAGTTGGGCCAAGGGTTCTGTGGATCCTCAGGTCCCTCCACGGGCTTGGGCATGATCTCAATCTGTGTCACACTCTTACAACCCTGACGATGGGCTGTACCGATGCAGTCACTACCTGTATCACCGCCTCCTATCACAAGCACGTTCTTACCTTTGGCTGTGATGCGCTCATCCTTCGAGAACTCCATACCAGCGAGTACGCGGTTTTGCTGGGAGAGTAGTTCGAGAGCGAAATGCACGCCTTTCAATTCGCGTCCAGGTGCTTTCAGGTCTCTGGCGGTGGGGGTGCCTGTGGCGATGACCACTGCATCGAACTGCTGGGAGGCAGCCGTCATATCCTCGATAGCTTCGCCATATTTAAATTCAATACCCTCTGCCTTCATCAGTCTCAAGCGACGGTCAATAATCGCTTTGTTCAGTTTGAAGTTGGGGATGCCATAGCGTAGCAAGCCCCCAGCAGCCTCGTTCTTCTCCAGTACGGTGACGCTATAACCCATCTGATTAAGGTCGTTGGCAGCAGCCAGTCCTGCAGGACCTGCACCAATCACTGCCACCTTCTTGCCGTTTCTCTCTGGGATATGTGGTTGGATGTAACCCTCACGGAAAGCAGCTTCAATGATTGCTGCCTCGTCCTCGCGGTTGGTGGTAGGCTCGTGGTTAAAGCGGTTCAGCACGCATGCTTTCTCGCAGAGAGCCGGACAGATGCGACCTGTGAACTCAGGGAAAGGATTAGTGCTTGAAAGCAGTTTGAAAGCCAATTCCCAGTCGCCCTTATACAGAGCGTCGTTCCATTCGGGTGCCTTGTTGCCCAGCGGACAGGCCCAGTGGCAGAAGGGTACTCCACAATCCATACAACGGCTGGCTTGTTCGCGACGCTGGTGTGTATTCAGTGTCTGTTCGACTTCGCTGAAGTCGTGGATCCTATCTTGTATCGGACGATACCCAGCCTCCTGGCGGTGTATCTCTAAAAATGCTTTTGGATTTCCCATTTTATCTATTGAACATTGAAGATTTAACATTGAACATTAATAATCCCTTTGGATGTCAGCAATCTTCTCATGCAGTCTCTTCATCTTCTCTTCTTCGAGTACGCGTTTGTACTCGATAGGCACCACTTGGATGAAGTCTTCCACGTACTGTTGCCAGTTGTCAAGCATGCGTCCTGCCAGTGCAGAGCGTGTGTGCAGGTAGTGCTGACGGATCAGCTCAAGCAGTTCCTTGCGAGAGATAGAGTCCTCAACGAGACCAAGTTCCACCATGTCCATATTACAGAAGTAGTCGAAGGTGTGGTCGGGGTCATAGACATAGGCGACACCTCCCGACATACCGGCAGCGAAGTTGCGGCCCGTCTTGCCCAGCACCACCACTCGACCACCAGTCATATATTCGCAGCAGTGGTCGCCGGCACCTTCGATGACGGCAATGGCACCCGAGTTACGCACACCGAAGCGCTCACCCACCTTACCATTGATGTAGAGTTCTCCAGAGGTGGCACCATATAGACCGGTGTTACCTGCGATGATATTATCCTCAGCACGGAAGTTCTCGTTCGAGCGGGCAGGAGGTAGGATGCTGATTCGTCCTCCACTCAGTCCCTTGCCGAAGTAGTCGTTTGCCTCACCTTCGAGACGGATATCAAGACCTTTCACTGCAAAGGCCCCAAACGACTGACCAGCCGATCCCTTGAACTTAATCTTTATGGTACCCTCAGGCAGTCCGGCCTCACCGTATTTCTTGGCGATGACACCTGACAACATGGTCCCTACGGCGCGATCCGTATTCTTGATACCGTAGTCAAGCGATATTTCCTCACAATCATCTATCGCCTTTTGAGCAGCCTTGATGATTTCCTCATCCGTCACACCGGTCACCTTCGTAAACTCGCCACGATCCCAATAGAGGTTCTTGTCTGTGTCGGGCTGATGCAGCAACCGTCTGAAATCGATGGTCTTCTGTTTCTCAGTGGCATGTGTGGTGTCAACTTCAATCAGTTCCGTATGACCGATGATATCCTTCATATGTGTTACACCGATCTCACTCAGATACTCTCGAACCTGTTGGGCGAGGAAGGTGAAGAAGTTCACCACATACTCTGTGCGTCCTTCAAAATGCTTGCGTAGTTCGGGGTTCTGTGTTGCCACACCCATCGGACAGGTATTCGTATTACATTTCCTCATCATCACACATCCCAGCACAATCAGTGGCAGTGTACCAAATGAGAATTCATCTGCACCCAACATAGCCATGATGATAACGTCCTTGGCAGTCTTCAACTGACCGTCTGTCTGCAGGCGAACCTGATTCCTCAATCCATTGCGGACGAGTGTCTGTTGCGTTTCTGAAAGACCGATCTCTGGTGAGATGCCTGCAAAGCGCATCGAACTGGCGGGACTTGCGCCTGTACCACCCTCAGAACCACTGATTACGATGAGGTCGGCCTTAGCCTTTGCCACACCTGCGGCAATCGTTCCCACACCACTTTCTGCCACGAGTTTTACACTCACTGCAGCCGTCGGGTTTACGTTCTTGAGGTCGAAAATGAGCTGGGCCAGATCCTCGATACTATAGATGTCGTGATGGGGTGGGGGCGAGATGAGCGAGATGCCAGGGATGGCGTTACGCGTCTTGGCAATGATTTCATTTACCTTGAAGCCAGGCAGTTGACCACCCTCACCAGGCTTGGCACCCTGAGCCACCTTGATCTGTATCTCTTCTGCGTTTACCAGATATTCTGTGGTCACACCGAAGCGTCCACTGGCTATCTGCTTGGTCTTGCTGGAAAGCGACACACCATCTACCTCCGAGTGATAGCGGGCATTGTCCTCGCCACCTTCACCGGTATTGCTGCGAGTACCCAGTTTGTTCATTGCTAAGGCTAATGCCTCATGGGCCTCGATGCTCAGGGCTCCGAAACTCATGGCACCCGTCACAAAGTGCTTCACGATACTCTCCACGCTCTCCACCTCGTCGATGGGAATCGGTTTGGCAGCTTTCTTCCATCCGAAGAAGTCACGAATAAAGATAGGACTCTCCTTTTCATCGACCATCTTTGCCCAATCCTTGAACTTCTCGTAGCTGCCTTGTCGTGTGGCCAGTTGCAGTTTGGCTATCGTCTCTGGGTTCCAGGCGTGCTTGATGCCGTCTTTGCGCCAGGCAAACTGTCCTTGGTTCTGCAAGAGGGCCTGTTTTTTGGCTGCCTCGTGTAATGCAATCGCATCGCGGGCAATCTCCTTCAGTCCGATGCCTCCGATGGTACTCACCTCAGTGCCAAAGTATCTGCGCAACAGATCCTCACTCAGTCCGATGCTCTCGAAAATCTTCGCTCCTCGGTACGAGCGGATGGTGGAGATGCCCATCTTCGACATGATCTTCTTCAAACCCTTATCTACGGCTTTGATGTAGTTCTTTTCAGCCGTAGCATACTCCTCCTGAATCTTGTGTCTCTTCACAAGATCGTCGAGGATGGCGAATGTCATATAGGGACATAGGGCCGAAGCACCATAACCCAGCAATAGTGCCGCATGCATCGTCTCGCGTATCTCACCGCTCTCTACGATCAGTGCCGTCTGCACACGCTTACCCACACTGATCAGGTAGTGGTGAACAGCCGAGACAGCCAACAGCGATGGGATAGCTGCATGCTTCTCGTCGATGTCGCGGTCGCTCAGGATGATGTAATTCACACCCTCGTCCACACTTGCCTCAGCCTGGTGGCAGAGGTCGTCCAGCGCCTGGCGCAGACCTTCTTCACCCTTTTCGATGTCGAAGAGTGTCGCCAGTTTCTTCGTCTTAAAGCCCTTATAGCGGATATTGCACAATATATCGAGTTGTGTGTTGGTCAGTACGGGTTGTGGCAGGCGGACCATCTTGCAGTTCGAGGCATCTGGGGTCAGGATGTTTGTACCTACGGCACCGATATACTCTGTCAGCGACATGACCAGTTCCTCACGGATGGGGTCGATGGCAGGGTTCGTCACCTGAGCGAATTGCTGTCGGAAATAGTTGAAGAACACCTGCGCACGGTCGCTGATGACAGCCAGTGGCGTATCGTTGCCCATAGCGGCCACAGGCTCCTGACCTGCTGTTGCCATCGGCACGATCGTCTTGTCGATGTCCTCCTGTCCGAAACCGAACTCCACGAGTTTCTGGTCCAGGTTGTTCACACCGTTCTCCACGTGGCGACCGCTCTTCAGTTTCTCCAGTTGTACGCGGTTCTCACTCAGCCACTCGCGGTAGGGGTGCGCTTTGGCCAGTTGCTCCTTAATCTCTCCGTCGTAGTAGATTTTCCCTTCCTGCGTGTCGATCAGCAATATCTTTCCAGGCTGCAGACGTCCTTTGCTCACCACGTCACTTGGTTCGAAGTCCATCACGCCCACCTCCGAGGCTACCACCATCATACCTTGTTTCGTGATGGTATAACGGCTGGGGCGCAGTCCGTTCCTGTCGAGCATACCGCCAGCGTAGCGTCCATCGCTGAAGAGCAGGGCGGCAGGTCCGTCCCAGGGCTCCATCAGGATCGAGTGGTATTCGTAGAATGCCTTCAGGTCTTCGCTGATGGGGTTCTTGTCGTTGAAACTCTCTGGCACGAGGATGGCCATCGCCTGAGGCAGACTGAGCCCACTCATCATCAGGAACTCAAATACGTTGTCGAGACTGGCTGAGTCGCTCATGCCCTCTTGTACGATGGGGCGCAGGTCGGTGATGTCGCCTAACGCCTCGCTGTTGAGCACGCTCTCTCTCGCCTTCATCCAACCGCGATTACCACGGATGGTGTTGATCTCACCGTTGTGAGCCAGCAAGCGGAAGGGCTGGGCCAGCGACCACGTTGGGAATGTGTTTGTGCTAAAACGTGAGTGCACCAGCGCCAGTCCGCTTGTGAAATAAGGGCTCGACAGGTCAGGGAAATAGCGTCGCAGCTGTCCGCTTGTCAACATTCCTTTATAGATGATGTTCTTGCTGCTTAATGAGCAGATATAGAAGTCTTTGTCGTCGATGCGATTCTCTATTCTCTTGCGTACCTTATACAATATACGGTCGAATGTAGGAGCCTTGTCTTCAGAAACGCCCGTCACGAATATCTGCTTAATCTCAGGTTCCACCTCACGGGCAGCTGCGCCCAGCACTTCCGAATTCCTGGGTACCGCCCTCACGTGCATCAGTGTCAGACCCTCGCGCTCGATTTCCTCAATCATCACGCTCAGAATCGTCTGCTGTGCGTTCTCGTCCTTGGGCAGAAACACCAATCCCGATCCATAGTGCCCCTTTTCGGGCACTGGGATGCCTTGCAACAGAATAAACTCGTGGGGAATCTGTACCATGATGCCAGCACCGTCGCCCGTCTTGTCGCGGGTCTCGGCACCACGATGCTCCATGTTCTCCAGCACCTTCAGTGCATTATCTACCAACTCATGACTCTTGTTGCCGTGTATGTTCACAATCATACCCACACCGCAAGCGTCGTGCTCATATTCACTTTGGTAGAGTCCTTTGTTTGTTTGAGTTTGCTTACACTTTGTCATTTTATCCTTACTTTTGCTTTCGCTTTGTTCGTTTCCGAGTGCAAAGGTAGTGCATTTTGCTATCACAAGCAAGAATTTGCTTACAATTAAAATCTTAAATCTTCGTGCAACTTACAATTCTTTCAAAATCCACCCTCTTTACTTTCGATTTGAAAGCTATTCCCCACCTCTTAGACCTAAATTGTCACATTCTGTCAGATTTGTTGCCAGGTTCTTACATCGAATGCGAATTTTTATGTACTTTTGCTTAGGAAAACGGGTAGTTCGATTGTATTATAGGTAAAAGTATCAAGCGAAAGATGATTGACAAACGGGAGTTCGAAGGCATCTTCAGACAGCATTACGACGGGATGTTCCGTTTGGCCCGTAAGATGCTGGGCGATGATGAGGAAAGCAAGGATGTGGTGAGCGATGTATTTGCCCAACTGCTGAATGGCGACATGGACTTGCATGCAGAAACGCTTCAAGGCTTTCTGTTGACGAGCGTCCGTCATCGTTGCATCAATCTGCTGGTGCACAAGCAGAAAGGACAAGCGGTCATCACAGACCTGAAACCTGAAGACGACGACCAGGCAGAACAGGAACAACTGGATACGCTTCATCGCTATATCGACGAGCACATGTCAGGGATGGCCCAAAGCGTTCTTCGTCTTCGCTATCAACAAGGGCTGAAGTATCGTGAGATTGCAGACGCTCTGAAGATTAGCGAGGTCACTGTTTATAATCACTTGTCGCAATCGCTTAAAGAATTAAAGGACTATTTTAAATCGTTAGGTTATGGAATCGAATGACAGAATGGAACAACTTCTCAAGCAGATGTATGCTGAGGAAAGAGATACCTCTGAGATTATCGACGAGGAATGGAAGAAGTTTGAGGCCAGGCACTTCTCGTCTAATCGCTCCTGGGGTTGGATGCAGATAGCGGCTACGATAGTTGGTGTGCTGATGCTCTCGGGCATCGCTTACGCAGCCATTCATATCGTAAGCCATGGCGAAGAGGATCAGAAATCTCCTGCTCAGGAGACACAAGTCATAACTCAGAGCCAACAAGCGATCGAACAACCTGCTGAGTCCTCAGACAGCATCCCTCAGACCCGCATCTTCGAGAATGTGCCGCTCGACGAGATGGTCAACGAACTGGCCTTATATTATAATAAGGTGGCGGATGTCCAGAACCAGCAGGCTCATGAACTGCGCCTCTACTATAAGTGGGAGCAGAAAGATGAGTTGACGAGCGTGGTAGATGACCTGAACCATTTTGAACATGTGAGTCTTGTCATCGAGGAAGACAAACTGATTGTGAAACCTTGATATTCCCTTAGATAACATCATGAAAAGACATTATATTCTGCTATTGCTGTGCGCAATAGTTTGCATCGCTCAGGCCCAGAAGCTGACTCGCAGTTATCAGGCTCAATCATTGAGTCGTGTGCTTGAAGATCTGAATGCAGCTACTGATCGCCATGAGATATCTTTCGTCTATAATGATCTGGAAGACTTTACCGTTACTTGTCATTTTGAGCGTCTTAACCTTGAAGATGCCCTGATGAAGGTCGTAGGCTTCTATCCTGTCCGCATCGTCAGAGACGGGGAGAGATACTACGTGGAATGTACCCACAAGACGGAGCGCCACCTGAAAGGTCGCCTGACGGATGAGCACCAACAACCACTCGCCTATGCCAATATCTCACTGCTCAACCCTGCCGATTCCTCTCTCATTGGTGGTGGCGTGAGCAATGAGGCAGGCGATTTCGTGATTCCCACAGATGCCTATCGGGTAATCGTCAAGTGTTCATTTATAGGCTACGAAACCATCTGGCACACCTGCGAAGTGGGCGACATCGGCAGCTTCCAGATGAAGCCTGACAGTTATACGCTGAAAGGGGTAACAGTGAAAGGTGCCAAGCGACTGGTCTATTCTACTGATAAAGGGTTGGTGGCCAATGTTCAAGGTACGGTTCTGGAGCAGTTCGGCTCCGTCAGCGACATGCTTACCCATTTGCCTTTGATGATGAGCGACGGTAGTGTGGCAGGTCGGGGCAAGCCCGAGATATACATCAACAATAAGAAGGTACGCGATGAATCGGAATTAGATCGCCTTCGTGCAGATGAGATTCTCTCAGCGGAGATTATCACCAATCCTGGGGCCGAATATGGTGCTGAAATCAGGTCAGTCATCCGATTGAAGACAGTCCGCAAGGCCGGTGAGGGCTGGAGCGGCAACTTCGCTGGCACCTATCGTCAGGGCGAACAATGGTACGGCAGACTGAACGCTGCCCTGAACTACCGTACCCGCAACGGTATGGATTTCTTTGCCAAAGGCAACATAACGGAAAGCAACTCGCTGATGACCTATCCTAGCAAAAGCGAATTGATAGGCTCCAGCACATGGAATTATGAGAATAACATGAATTGGCATAATCGTTTCATCTCTTATTATACCGACTTCGGATGGAACTGGGAGATTAATGAGCATCATTCCGTTGGTGTAACATACACTCTCAACAGCCTTATCAAGGGCAGTCGTTCAAATAATGAGCAGGATGAGAAGGTTTGGCAGGAAGGGCTACTGACAGATAATGTCCACACCTCTGGCGTCACAAATGAGAAACCCAAGTTGTCGCATAGCATAAATGCTTATTATGTTGGAGAGATTGGCAAATGGAAGTTTGACTTCAGTGGAGACTTTTATCGGAATCAAAACTTGCGCGAGATGAGTGGTTACGACAATGGGCAACTTAGTGCAAGCAGCACCACCCATAACAAGAACAGACTTCTGGCGGAGAAGCTGACCGTCACGGCTCCCGTGCCTAAGGGAAGTCTGACCTTTGGTGAGGAGGTGTCGAACGTAGATCGCACCAGCGACTTCACGCAGAACGGATTCTCTGCTGATAACCAGATCCATCAAAAGACAACCACATGGTCGCTCTACGCCAACTACGGCCTGAACATCAAGGAATTTACGCTCAACGCCAGTCTGCGATGGCAGAACGAGCACAATAGCTATGAGCAGAATGGTCAATATATTGACGAGGTGAGTCGCAATTATCATGTCCTCATTCCTCGAATCTCCGCCAGCTACGTATCAGGGAACTGGAACCATACACTGTCATACAATAGTCATCGTCTGAACCCTTCCTATAGCTTGCTTTCCTCTTCTGTCGATTATGCTGGTAAATACGAATACCGCACAGGCAATCCTTTCCTCCAGCCTCAGACCCACGATATCATCTCATGGGAATCTCGATGGAAATGGTTGTATGCAATGTTAAAATATGATTATACCCGAAATGTTTATACTGACTTCCACACCATCTACGATGAAATCGAACATCCAGGCGTGGAGTTGATGGACTTCAGGATGATACCCTCCATCCAGACCACTGCCCTTGTTTTGAATGTGTCGCCAAAGATTGGGATTTGGCAGATGAACTATACCGCCACATTCGACTTCAGCGACTGGGAACTGGAACCAATGGGAATAACTCAGAATTTTAAGGGGGTCCAAATAGAGTTCAATCTTGACAACACCTTAACGCTGCCCCATTCTTGGCTATTCAACATACAGGCATATATCTTGCCAGCTGCAAATCAGGGGTTTAACCAAAGTAGTGCTGCATATAGGCTGGATTTCCGCCTCAGCAAGCAGTTCCTGAAAGACAAGAGTCTGAGTGTAGCCTTAGTGGCAAATGACATTCTGCACACAAGTAACTTTAAGACCATACAATACAACGGAATCGGCTACCGTTGTGAGGTTGATGTCTATCGCGACCAGCGTCGTGTGGGCCTTGACCTCTCTTGGAAGTTCAACGCTGCCAAGAGTCGCTACAAGGGAAGCCACGCTGGCCAGAGCGAGCGCGATCGTCTGTGATGTCGATGCTAAGACACAGCATCCTCTACAGGTAAAATACAGAAAAAAAAGGATCAGTTACAGAGAAAAGTACCTCAAAAATTTGGAAATTCAAGAAGGAGCATGTACCTTTGCACCGCAAACCCTGAATATGATTGAAATCAGGAATATTTGTGATTCAATGTAAGATGAAAAAGATTGTAATAATATCCATGTGCATGTTGCTGTCGGTATGTGGCATCAAGGCTCAGAAAACGCAAATGAGTGTGGATGTCAAGCAGCCAGGCACCCTGGCTGAATGCATTGGGAAAAGCAATATGTTCTCAGTAAAGGACCTGACCATTAAGGGACAACTGAATACAGACGATGTTATCTTCTTACGTGAGATGGCTGGGCGAGATACCCTCTGCCAAGAGGTGAAAGACGGACAACTGGAGTCGTTGAATCTGCGAGAGGTTACTTTTGTGGCAGACAATCGTTCGTTTGTGAGACATGAGAAGACCTTAGAACAAATTGTTACGACTGGCAGTGATTTGCCTAATAGGCTTTTCTGTGGTTGCCATCTAAAGAACATCACTTTTCCCGTAGGTACTCGGAAAATTGGGGAAGCAGCTTTTTACGGCAATCGCCTCACATCCGTTGTACTGCCCGAATACGCAGAATTAGGGAGTATGGCATTTGCCAAGAATAGTGAGCTGCAAGAGATCATCTTTCCTCAAACCATAACAAGTTGGATGCAACATGTATTTAGCGGATGTGATCAAATAAAAGTACTGAAACCAAACAATGTTGTTTATTTCAGCGGCTATTCTGTCACCCTTATGGCATCACTTGAGCAGGTCGTTTTCAATGGATGGCTATTGCATGCTGATGGCTATCTCTTTGATAAATGTCCAGAGCTGAGGACTGTAATATTTAATGGAGATGTTTATACTACAGGTGGTCGCAAGATTGCCGAGAGTTGTCCGAAACTTGAGCAGCTGATATTTCATGCTCCTGTATTTACCACATATTTTGGAGATACGAAGGATTGCCCATCATTCAAAGGAATCATAGCGAAAGACCTGGTTATCGGTTCAGACATGAAAGAGATTCTTCCTCCTTCGCCAGAGGCTGAAGTTGGCAAACGCTATGTGGCATTGAATGAAGATTTAAATAAGAGCATAAAGCTGTTGCAAGAGGTAGGCTTGGATGAAGATTATGGGATGTGGGAGGATATAGCCCGCAGAAGTTTGAGGATTGCCACATATAACTATGTTTGCAAGCTATCCTTAGCCAACGATCGTCAGAACGCCTTGGATCTGTTGGAAAGACTTGTTGCCGATGGCTTTCGCGAATATTATCATTATCTGAAGGATAAGGATCTTGATACACTCCGTAATGAGCCACGCTTCCAGCAGATGATGGCAGATCTGAAGAAGACAGAGACCAAGATTAATAAACTCAAGGCCTCTCCAGAATACTTACATGACAATCAGACAGATACAAGTCTCACCTTTACCTATCAGGAACCATCTGACAGCATGCTTACAGCCATCCGTCAGTATTTCCGTCTTGACAGCATTGCGGGTAATGGCGACGATATCAGTCGCATTAAGAATATCATGTACTGGCTGCACGATGCCATCCGCCACGACGGAAGCAGTTCTTGGCCAAAGTGCCGGTATAATGCCATCGATCTCTATGAGTTGACTAAACGTGAAAATCGTGGACTGAACTGCCGTTTCATGTCAGAGGTGCTAAATGATTTGTATCTGGCAGCAGGGTTTAAGTCGCGTTTCCTGACGTGTCAATCGAAGGAATACGACACCGATGGTGATAGCCATGTGATAAATGTCGTGTGGAGCGATAGCCTTGACAAGTGGATATGGATGGATGTATCATTTGCGGCTTATGTAACAGATGAGAACGGCCTACTTCTCCATCCTGGAGAGGTGCGTGAACGAATGCGCAAAGACCTTCCTCTCATTCTTAATGAAGATGCCAACTGGAATCATCAGGAAAAGCAGACCCATGAGCATTATCTCGACTATTACATGGCAAAGAACCTTTACCTGATGTCTTCTCACTTGAGAAGTGAGACAGAGAGTGAGAGTTTCGACATGAGCTCTTCAGGGGTTGAGATAACCCTTGTGCCTCATGGCTTTGTGTATAGAAATGGCCCCACCACCGAGGATGAACAGTTGTTCTGGCAAAAACCAGAATGATTCCCATCGTCTTGGCAATCTGAATATTTCTATATGATTACCTTCCTTTTTTCCAAACATATACCTTGAATCTTCTGAAACCCTTTGTGGATAAGGGTTTCGGCATAGTTATATGTTGCTTAAACATGTACCTAACATATACCTAACATGTACCTCAACATATACCTTCTAACTATTATCTATTTGTCATGAGGGTTGTGGTCAGATCATGCCAATAGGTACATGATGGGGTATATGATAGGTACATGATAGGTATATGTTCGCA
>CAMKUA010000032.1:0-24414 GCA_946415825.1 uncultured Prevotella sp.
TGTTCCTCTTCGGAATGAAGACGATGTCGGAGGGCCTTGAGAAGTTTGCGGGCGATCGCCTGCGCAGTATACTGGCAGCTATGACCAAGAACCGTATAATGGGTGTTCTGACAGGTATCTTGATCACGGCACTCATCCAGTCATCAAGTGCAACGACGGTGATGGTGGTGAGTTTTGTGAATGCCGGATTGATGACACTGGGCCAGAGTATAGGTGTTATCATGGGTGCCAACATTGGTACAACGGTGACGGCATGGATTATCTCAGCCGTGGGGTTCAAGGTAAACATTGCAGCCTTTGCCATCCCCTTGCTTGCCATTGGCATGCCGCTCATTTTTAGTAACAAAGGTAATCGCAAGAGCATCGGCGAGTTCATTTTCGGTTTCTCATTTCTGTTCATGGGATTGGCATTCCTGCAGGAAGCGGCCACAGCGATGAACATTGGCGATATGGTGGCTAGCATGCTGTCCCATGTGCCGCAGGATTCGTTCCTTACCATACTGCTGTTCGTCATCGTTGGTGCACTGGTCACCATGATCGTTCAAGCTTCGGCAGCCACAATGGCCATCACGCTGATGCTCTTTGGCATGAACATCCCCGGCTTTGGTTTCGAGCAGGCTGCAGCATTGGCCATGGGACAGAACATAGGTACTACCATTACGGCATTTATGGCCTCGCTCACCGCCAACACACAGGCGCGTCGTGCTGCCCTCGCCCACATGTTCTTTAATGTGTTTGGCGTCGTGGTGTTCCTCATCGTATTCTATCCAGCATGTGATGCTGTCAGCTGGTTTGTCGACAATGTGATGGGTGGCGGCAACGACCTCTTCAAGCTGTCGGCCTTCCACACCGCCTTCAATATCATCAACACGCTGCTGCTCATCGGTTTCGTCCGTCAGATTGAGATGCTCGTGTGCCATGTGCTGCCGATGAAAGCTCAGGACGAGGATTATCGTTTGCGGTTCATCAGCGGTGGTCTGCTCTCCACAGCAGAACTCAGCATCATGGAGGCACAGAAAGAGATTCACCATTTCGCAGAGCGTTGCCAACGGATGTTTGGCTTCGTTCCAGAACTGATGCAGACGGAGGACGAGACGGAGTTCAACAAAATTTTCTCACGTATCGGGAAATACGAAAACATCACCGACTCGATGGAGATGGAAATTGCCGCCTATTTGAACAAGGTGAGCGAAGGCCGCCTGTCGGATGCCTCGAAGGCTCAGATTCAGAAGATGCTTCGCCAGATAACGGAGTTGGAGTCCATTGGCGACTCGGTATATAATCTCGGTCGCACGCTGAACCGCCACCGCATGCACTGTCAGGACGCCTTTACGCCAGAGCAGACACAACACATGAAGACAATGCTACAACTCGTGGAGGGTTCGCTAGAAGAAATGATGAAGCGCATAGACCTGACCACACCAAGAACCAACATTACAAAATCTATCAATATAGAGCATGAGATCAACAACTATCGCAAGCAGCTGCGCAACCAGAACCTGCACGATGCGAATGCAGGCCTCTATAGTTACCAGCTCGGCGTTTTCTACGTCGATTTCATTTCTGAGTGTGAGCGTTTGGCAGACTACGTGATGAACGTGGTACAGGCAGGAAAAGGTCTAAGCGATGACTTTGGGGACAGGCCAAGAAATGGGCAAGGTTAAAACCTCGCGAGGGTGAAGCGGATGGTGAGTCCGCCGCCTGGTGTTAGAAGTGCAGTTGCTGTTCCTCCGTGGGCGGCAACTGCATTTTTCACGATGGCAAGGCCGAGGCCTGTGCCGCCAAGTTTGCGTGAGCGGCCCTTGTCGATGCGGTAGAAACGTTCGAAGATATGATCCAAGTGCACTGATTCAACCCCAGGGCCGTTGTCGCTGACGGTGAACTGGTAGAAATGACGGCCTTCAGTCGATTGGTGCTCACCATCGCCTTCCACCTCAGTGCAGTTGATATCCAAGCGCGATGCCCCAGTGGCGTAAGCTATTGTATTGTCGATGAGATTGCGAAAGATACTGTATATGAGACTATGATCGCCCAGAACCTCGATATGCTCTGGCACACGGAGTGACGGGATGATGCCTTTGTCCTGGAGATAGAGAGCAGTATCATCGAGGGCATTCTTAATAATCTCCAGCACATTGACCTGACGGTATTCGCGACGGGCACTGGATTTATTGTCGTCCATATCGTCCAACCTGGTGAGGGCACTCATGTCGAGTAGCAGTTTGTTCATACGTTCGCTTTGGGCATAGCAGCGCTCAAGGAAATGTTTTTTCTTGTCCTCTGGCATGTCTGGATGGTCGAGGATGCTCTCCAAGTAGCCGTGGATACTGGCAGCAGGGGTCTTTAGTTCGTGAGCGGCATTTTGTGTGAGTTGGCGTTTGATACGTATTTTTTCTTCTTCAGAATGACGAAGCTTCCAGTAGAGCATAATAATGGTGTGACTGATGTCACCCAACTCATCGTCGGGCAGACGTCGCTCCAGTTCGTGGTCAAGTTCCTCGCCTTCTTCGGCTTTGACAGCGAATTCACGTAGATAACCTATATGCCGACTGATGCGACGAGTACTCAGGTAGAGTGCGACGCCCAGTAGTAGGGTCAAGGCAATAGCAAAGTAGATATAGGTATTGTCGGCCTGAAGCGAACGTGTCAACTCGGCAGAATAGGGTACAGCGGCACGCACAATGACATCGCCGAAGCGAGTGGCGGAATAAAAATAAGTCTCGTGAGTGGACTGCGACAGACGCTTGATGTCGTAACCATTGCCATCACGCATAGCTCGTTGGATTTCCGTTCGCTGCAGGTGGTTGCCCAGCGAATCGAGATTGGTATCGTAGCTGTCGAGAATGACCCGCCCGCTCCTGTCAATAATTGATACACGAAGGCCTTCCATATTGTGCCGCGTCACATAGTCGCGAAATATATGCCCGTTTGTCAGGCTATCCTCGCCCAATGTCTGTACCATCTCATAGTTGTACATCTGCAAACGCGAATGCAGGATGTCAATTTTGTACTCCTTCTCACGTTGGTATTGATATATGCTGAAACAGACGGCAAAGAGCACAAACACACCTCCAATACTAAGCAGCAGATTACGTTGAAAGGATTTACTTTTCAAAGCAGTAGCCATAGCCCACACGTGTTTTAATATGTTTGCCATAACGGCCTATTTTCTTTCGCAGTCGAGTGATATTCACGTCCACCGTACGGTCGAGCACCAGCACATCCTGTGGCCAGCAATATTTCAATAAGTCCTCCCGAGAAAAGACCTTGCCGGGATGCATGAGAAAGAACGACAATAGTTCGAACTCTAGTCTTGTACATATCAGTTCCTCGCCATCGAGGGTAACGGTCTTCGCATTCAGGTCAAGTGTGATGCCTTCATAGCCAATCTTGTTATCTGTAGGTATTACAGATGAATTTCCTTGTTGAGACAAAGTATGAACCGTCCGTCTGAGTACCGCTCTGACTCTGGCCTTCACCTCCTTCATACTCAGCGGTTTTGCAATATAGTCATCGGCTCCAATGTTTAGCCCCTTCACCAGATTGTCCTCGCCATCAAGTGCCGTGATGAAGATGATAGGGGTCTGCGCTGTTGCTTGACTTTCCTTCAGCCGCCGTGCCATCTGGAATCCCGACATCTCGCCCATCATCACATCCAACAGGATCAGCGAAAACTCATGCAGAGGAAGCAGGAACGCCTCTTCTGCCGAATTAGCCGTCACAACCTCAAACCCTTCAGTTTCGAGGTTGTATTGCAGTATCTCACAAATATCCTGTTCGTCGTCTACAACAAGTATCTTCATATATCACATATACTCTTTGGGGTGCAAAGTTAGTAAAAATTCCGAAGAAACAAGAACGATTGGTATTACAATAATGTGACAATTAGCATCTTATACTGTTAAGGGATGGAGCAGAGATTCAGACAAGCGGAAAGGTCATGCCTGAAGAATTAACGGATATAGCTGTTGATCTTTGGGAGAATGAAGCAACCCGTGAACAAAGAAAGGAGCAGAAGAAATAGTTGGATGGTAGGGAATTATTTCATTCCTGACCGGCTACTGAAGTTAATACGGACGCCCTTGTCGTCAACCATCATGTCCATGCCTCCATTGTTGCCATTGCTGACAGTCGGCTGGCGCTCACCATCCAGTATCTCGCGGCACATATTCTTGATATCGATAACACGCTGAAGAGTTTCCAGATTATCACCACTGTAATGACCAGGAAAGAGGAAACGGATATCATTCTTCTTCATATACCGTTCAATCCTCTCAGCAGTGTACATTTCGGTGGAGAGGTTGATGAACACCAGCAGGTTGGTTGATCCGAAGGCATCGCCGCTGAAGCCGTAATGTCGGGCCTTGTCGAAGAACGTAGTACTTCCGGCGGTATGACCCGGCGTAAAGATGACCTCTATCTCACGACCGCCAAGGTCTATTACTTCGCCGTCGTTAAGATACTTGATCTGTCCCTTGTAATTATTATTCGGAGCGATGGGCATATCGCCTGCATTCAAATAAACTTCAGCGAATGGCCCTACCCCACCCACATGGTCACCATGTGCATGGGTCAACATCATCGTGACAGGCTTGGAAGTAATCCTTGCTACGATCTTGTCCAAATCAGGTATGTATGTCCCTGCGTCAATCAGAAGGGCACGGTCATTACCCTCAACGAGATAGAGTGACTCATTATATACCAGATGTCCGTTGCCTATCCATGTATGCTCGTCAATTTGGCGAAACACCACATGATCATCCTGATAAACCACTTTGCCGCGAAGGTCACGGCTATTAATTTCTATTTCCTGTGCCTCTACCATATACGGCATCAAGCTAAGCAGCATGGTTGCAATAAAAGTGTAAACTTTCATGTTTTTAAATGATTGTAAATCCATCTTGTTTTCTAATGTAATGAAACTATTTTTGCTTGCTTCATCAGCTGTTTCATTTCCTTATCGCTGACGGCATAGGTATAGATTCGGAAATCGTCGACGTCGGTCTGAGTAAGGTATTTGTCGCCCCGGAAGGGAGCACGGCCTATCCAACAGTTGGCGGGAGTATCCTTGAAGATTTCAGCAAGGATGGGCATCTTTTCATTGCGGCCTATGAGTTTGCCATCAATATAGAGTTCGCCTCTGTGGCCATGCTGACGGTAGATGGCGTGATGCCATACGTCGCGCTGGGGCTTGCCACCAGTCATAATGATTTCTTCGTGCTCATAACCGCCGGTCGATGTTTCGAAGCGCTGCTCGTTCAGGCGCATGGCCATGTAGGGGCCTTCATGGGCACTGTTCTCGGCCAGAGCGGAGAAGGCGAAGAGAAAGTGGCCATAGCCGTCGAGAGCGTTCTCGGAGCTGACCTTGTAGCGGACAGTGATAGTGAAGTCTCGGAGCTGACTGACAACTGTGCCGGTCTCTGCCGTGAGGTCATAGTAGCCACTGTCGCTTCCTAGATGGAGGACACCGTCGTCTATGCAAACGTCACGACGTATGTATTCCGACTGCCAAGCGAAACGGTACTCAGCCTGTCTTTCGGTTTTGATGGTCGGTGCAGGCAGGGCGGATGTCATCTTGGCGGTAATCCTGCGGATATGGTCCTTCAGAATCTTGTAGGCCGGGAACGGCATGGCACCATGGTCGTAGCCCTGCATCTCATAGAGTGTCACGTCATTGTGGCCTGCAAGCTTCAGCATACGCCAGAAGTAAGCCTGCTCCTCATAGCGTCCAAAGAGTTCCAACTCGCGGTCGCCGGAGATAATGATGATGGGCGGAGCGTCGGGACGGACATAGGTAAGCGGGGCGTATTGGTCGATAGTAGCCTGCAACGGGCCAATACCCTGCTGCTTACGTATATTATAATGTGTAACACACTGACCGCTGAAGGGAACGAGAGCGGCGAGCGAGTCAGCATCTACACCGTACTTGGCAAGCCAACGCTTGTCGAGTCCGATGATGTCGAGCAGATAGCCGCCAGCGGAGTGTCCGGCCAGGAAAATCTTTCGCTTGCTGCCTCCGTACTTCGCGATGTTCTTGTATGTCCAGGCCACCGCTGCCGCAGCATCGTCGAGGATATCATCAATGGAAGCCTTGGGCAGCAGACGATAGTTAGCCGCCACGACCACGAGGCCACTGTTCCTGAGCTGTGGATCGATATGTTTCTCACCACCTTCAATGCCGCCGCCATGGAACCACACCACCACGGGTGCATCCTGGACATTCGTCGGATAATACACGTCGAGCTTACAGCGCTCCTGGGCGTATGTGTCAGTCGATTCTGTATATGAAATGTCGTTCACCTGATTGTACTGCGCCTGTGTTATGACTGTCATGAACAGAAGCGAGATGGTTAGAATAATACTTTTATAAGTCATAGTTATAATCGTTTTAATACTACAAAACGGGCAGGATGCGCTCCCACACGAGGTTGAGTTCGCCCTGCAGGTCGGCGTTATCGGAGGTAATAGCAATGACGGCATTCTTGTCGGGCACAACGATAATGTACTGACCACGGGCACCGTCGGCTCGGAAACAGCCGGGACGGCAGCGCCACATCTGATAGCCGTAGCCTTGCATCCAGTCGCTGGTCTCCTTGGTCATACCTTTAGCTGCAGCATCCTCCATGCGCGTGCCGGGATTGACGCTCTCTACCTGCTTCTTCGACATCTCGGCTACCCATTCGGAAGGGATCAACTGCTTACCATTCCACTCACCATTCTGGAGTAGCAACTGACCCATCTTCGCCAAATCCTCGGTCTTCAGGTAGAGTCCCCAGCCGCCTGCATTGATACCCTGCGGACTCTCCTCCCACTTGGGTTTGTCGATGTGGAGGGGTTGGAAGAGGCGGGAGTCGAGATAATCCACGACTTTCTCGCCCGTGACTTTCTGCACGATAGCCGAGAGCATATAGGTGCCGAGACTGTTGTAGAGATAGAATGTACCCGGCTCGTGGACTACGGGATGTGCCAGAAATGCCTGTACCCAGTCTGTTCCCTCCTCGCGCCGTGCTGCCGGTTCTTGGTCGTGACCGCACGACATCGTCAGCAGGTCGCGTATGGTCATCGCCTTCAAATTGTCGCTGACATCAGCTGGCAGTTTGTCGGGAAAAAAGTCAATCACTTTATCTGTCAGTGCCAGCTTCCCGTCAGCTATAGCGAAACCAACAGCTGTGGCAGTAAAGGTTTTACTGACAGAGTGGAGCACGTGCGGCACGGTGTCCACACCCTCGCTCTGCCAGCGGCTGTAGATGACGCTGCCATCGCGGACAATCATCACACTATGGATATCCATCGAGTCGGAGGCAGCCTGCTCGAAGAAACCATCCATAGCCTTGGCCACGCTGTCAGGGGTTTCAGCACGAGGCAGATCGATGACACCTGCCGTTTCCTTCACGTTGTTCTTACATGCCGTCAGTGCCATCAACACAAGAGCGGCGAAAAAAGCCTTTTTTATTTCCATTTTATCGTTATGTTTTTATTACCACGGGAAATTCTCCGGGTCATTGAGTACATTCGAACGCAGGTTCTGGTTGAGGGCGCTGATGGCCAGCATGTCTTCATCCGAAAGCGAGAATGCCATAATCTCCAGATTCTCAGCGAAGTGATTGGGCTTGGCTCGAGGGATAGTTATCAAATCACGCTGCACAATCCATCGGAGCACAATCTGCGAGGCTGTCTTCTGATATTTCGTGGCAAGCGACTGGAGTAGAGGATGACCTATGACGTCAATATCGCCCTGTCCGAAGGGACCCCAAGCCACAACTTGTATTCCAAGCGCATGGTTGTAGGCGATATTCTCCTCCTGTGTCATCAATGGATGCACCTCAATCTGGTTGATGACGGGACGGATATCGGCGTATAAAAGCAAGTCGTCCAGATGATGGCGGTTGAAATTACTCACGCCGATGGAGCGTACCTTACCCTGCCGCACATAGTCTTCCATCACCTGCCAAGTACGCTTTACGAAGCTCTTCACCGGCCAGTGAATCAGCAACAGGTCGATGTAACCTGTATTCAATTTGGCAAGACTCTCGTCGATAGACTGGCGCACTGCCTCGTTGCCATTGCGCATAATGCTGGTAGAGACTTTGGTAGTAACGAATATCTCGTTGCGCGGCAGACCGCTATCTGCGATGCCCTGCCCCACCTCCGATTCATTCTCATACATCTGTGCCGTATCAACATGACGGAATCCAGCTTGCAAAGCCAAACGTACGTTTTGCCGTGCTGTCTCTCCCCGAAGCGTCCATGTGCCGACACCTATTTGCGGGATTTCTAAGCCATTGTTCAGTTTCATTGTCATTCCTTATTATAATTAATCATAAACTTGCGGCAAATATAGTAAATAATACCCATTATTTTGTATATTTGCAGCAAGATTTAAGAAGAATTGTGAAATATGTATAATATTCTCTGCCCATCATCAGCCTGCTGGCAGAGGTCATTGACACACTGGAGAAATAGAACATGAAGAAAGACAGAATTAAATCGGCATTGTTGAGCATAATCATGATGCTCCTGTCAAATACATTACGAGCTGACAACGTCAGTTCGCAGTTTCGTATTCTTGGTGGCGAGTTAAGCAACTCGGCAGCGACGTCGGAAATCGATATTGACGAGGTGTTGCCACGAATGAAGACACTGGGACTGAATACGGTTCTGGTGCCAGTCTATTGGGAATTCCTCGAACCCGTGGAGGGTCAGATGGACTTTTCACTTGTCGATCGCACCATCGACGTAGCCCGACAGCAGGGACTGAAGATTGTACCACTGTGGTTTGGAGCATGGAAGAACTCGATGTCATGCTATGCGCCTTCGTGGTTCAAATGCGATATAAAACGGTTCCCAAGAGCCATGACTGCCGAGGGGAAGCAGATGGAGATTGCCTCGTGCTTCAGTGACGATGTACTGCAGGCCGACCTGAAAGCCTTCTCAGCGCTAATGCGGCATATCAAAGAGCGTGACCCGCAACGCGAGGTGGTCATCATGATGCAGATAGAAAACGAGATAGGCATGCTGGAGTCGGCACGCGACCACTCACCTTTAGCAGAAAAGGCTTATAATAAAGAAAGGTGGGCAGAGCGATACGGCACAGACGAATATGCCGACGAGAAGTTTATGGCGCTGAGCTACGCCCGCTATGTGGAACATCTGGCCAAAGCCGCCCGTAAGATTCACGACATGCCACTCTACGTGAATGCGGCGATGAACAGTCGTGGGCGTCGCCCTGGCGAATATCCATCAGCCGGTCCGTTGGCGCATCTCATCGACTTCTGGCATGAGGGTGCACCGAGCATCGACCTGCTCGCCCCCGACATCTACGACACGGGGTTCAAGTCATGGTGTGCGCAGTATGCCATGCCTCTACGTCCACAGAAAGGAGGAGAAATCAAGAATCGCCTCTTTATCCCTGAGAGCCGTTGCTGTGAGAATAGCGGCGTGCGTGCCCTCTATGCCTTTGGCGAGCACCAGGCACTTGGTTTCTCTCCCTTCGCCATCGATCAGGCCTCGCCAAAAGAGACTGAATCTGTAACAAAAGCCTATTCGCTGTTGCGACAAGTATTCAATGTAAAACAAACATTAAATACCTGGGGGTTGCTCTTCGGTCAGAACGATAAGGAATGTATTATCGATGACGACGGTGTGTTGATGACTTGTCGCCATTACTTCACGCTTCCTTGGGATGCCCGTGCTACCGACGGCAGCACATGGCCAGAGGGTGGCGCCATGCTAATCCGACTGGGTAAGTATGACTATCTATTGGCGGGCAGCGGTGTGGTCATCGATTTCAAGACACCTACCGAGAAACAGCAGGAGGAAAAGAAGCAATTAGGTGAAGACGGTTTCGCCGAAGCAGGCGGAAACACAAGCCCAAAAGCGGACAAGCACTTCCACGGCAAACGCCTCGGCCTCCTTTTCGTCGATGAAGTATCAATCGCTGATGACGGCGCGATGCAGTACATCCGACGTCATAACGGCAACCAGACTCACCAAGGTCGTCACGCCCGAATCGGTGTCGGCGAGTGGAAAATCCTCCACATCAAACTCTATGATTATTAAAAACAGAACCTGTCACTTTGGGGCAGTACGTACATCCTTAAAAAGTTTAAAATAAACGCAAAAAACAAGAAAAGTGTACGAAAAAACCATATATAATAAGTATATTTGTACCCCAATGTATAATCTCTTAATTAAGAGGACATTCAAGAGAAACAGTACATATTATTATACCTATGACAAAGAAAATTTTAATTAGATTAATTGCTTGCGCGGCTGTGTTTTACGGCGTAAGCGTGTTTTTGACTGCATGTGTGGGAACTGCCGACAACCCCCAGATAAAACCGGAAAAACAAATTGAGATGAAGATGGGCGACCTGGTAATGATGATTAACCCTGAGCATGGGGCTAGGATTACGTCGTTTAAATATCGCAACCAAGAGGTGCTTTCGCAGTTGGAAGGTCCATACTCGTCTGGTAGTACATTTTGGACCAGTCCGCAGGAGGACTGGTTCTGGCCGCCCGTGCCCGAAATAGATGAGGATAGCTACGTGGTGACTGGGGAGGATGACGAGCTGGTGATGACCAGTCGGGTATCGGAACTGTTGAAGTTACGCATTGTAAAGCGCTTTGCAACCGATGTGGCTGATAATGCATTCGTTATCACTTACTCGATTATTAATGAAGGTAACGAAGTGCGCAAGGTGGCTCCTTGGGAAATAACACGAGTGCCCAACGAGGGTGTGATAAGTTTCGAGGCACCTGTGGAGAGCATTTGCCCTGCTGGTCTTTTGGACTTTAAGGATAAGGATGGTGTGGCCTATTACGAAGCTGACGAGGCACCAGAGAACCGAAAGGTGAATGCCGACGGCAAAGGCTGGCTGAGCTACGAAGCTAATGGGCTTGTGCTTACCAAACGCTTTGCCGATTTGACTCCAGAGCAGGCTGCACCTGGCGAGGCTGAGATACAGGTATATGTGAATCAGGGAAAGACCTATATAGAAATAGAGAGTCAAGGCGCATATACCGCTTTGGCTCCAGGTGAAAATCTTAGCTGGACGGTACGTTGGTATCTGAAACCTGCAGAAAACTAATTATTATTGCTACTGTAATAAAACTGCGAAAATGAAAGAGCGGCTGGGGTCAGGTAAGACCACCTTCTGCAGCCGCCTGCTGCCATAGCCATGTCGGGCTATGCCCTCATCAATATCGACGAGTTTAAATGGGATATCAACATAAGCGCTCCAACAAAGGATCAGTTTTCAGAGTTGAAGAGATATAGCCTTTAAAAGTAAAACAAGTTGTTTTACTATGTTGCAGATAGTCTTTACAATGGGAAAAGATGGCACTTTAGAAAGTAAAACAAGTTGTTTTACTTTAAGTGATAATAGTGATAGATAAATAGAAGGCATCACTTAGCATAACAAACTGACAATAAATAGTTTATAGAAAATAGAGATAGATAAGTCGTGAAGAGATACAACTTTTGTTAAAACATTCCGCAAAGTTAGCGATATTCCGGCATTTTTTGTTACTTTTGTCGTCATATTTAAATGATATTAGCGAACAGGTATAAAGATATTAGAAAATGTACAGTTTGAATTATAAAGTAACGACAAGCACCTGCGACAGCGAGGGTAAGCTGAAGCTTTATTCCGCTCTCCAGATGATGCAGGACTGCTCTGAGATGTGGATTGACAGCGAGCCGGAAATCAAGGACTACTTCTTGCAGCAGAATATGGCACAGCTTCTGGCAACACGCCAGGTTGAGATTATCCGTGTACCAGAATACAAGGAGGAGTTGACGGTGACAACCTCCGTCTATGGCATGAAACCCATGTTTGGATTCCGCAACACATTCATCTACGATGCGCAGGGAAATCCCTGCTATAAGACATGGAGCATGGGAGCATTCGTCGATAAGACAGCTGGCAAACTGAAACGTGTGGACGATGCAACCATACAATCAATGACATTGGAGCCACAACTGGAGATGAACTACAAGGATCGTCGCATCATTCTGCCTAAGGACGGTGGCGAGGTTCTTGAGCCAATAAAGGTGCTTCGTGCCGACATTGATTACAACAAACATCTGAATAACGCCAACTATGTCCGCATGGCAATGGAACTGTTACCGGAGTATTTCGTGGTAAGCGGTCTTCGGGTAGAATACCGGGTAGCTGCTAAACTTGGCGATTGTCTGACTCCAACTATATACAAAATAGCTGATGGTATCATTGTTTCCCTGTCTATCGGGAGTGAGGTTAGTGCCATCATTGAGTTTACATAACTGTAAACCTACGACACCTATCAGTTCCCCAACTACGACCGCTACGATGCTGCCACATTCAGCGAGGCTCACAAGGCAGAGGTGCGTGACACACAGTTCCCCATTGACCTCGAGAAAGCATTTGAGTTAGGCAAGCGACTGGTGGGCAACATTGATGAGTCGTGCAACCGCTCATAGGTCTTTGAGGTTTGTCTCCATCAGACGGTCGCTTCACTCATAATTCTTGCTTAGGCAAGCATCACCCGAGCCGTGACGAGACACAACATTTGTTAAATCATTCCGCATAGTTAGCGAAATATCAGCATTTATCACTACTTTTGTAGTCATATTCAAGTGTAATCATGAGAAAAGTAAGTTTTATTTTGGCAGCAGCCTTGTTAATGGTATCTGCTGCGGTGATGGCTCAGCAGCCGTCAAAGGTATATCTCACAAGGGAGATATCACCAGAGTCGTTGGTAAAAATCTACAAGGCACTTGGCGTTGAAGCCAAGGGCCGTGTGGCAGTGAAAATGTCAACAGGCGAAGGCAGCAATCCCAACTACCTGAAACCTGAACTGGTGAAAAACCTGATATGGGAGGTGGACGGCACCGTCGTGGAGTGTAACACCGCCTACAGCAGTGGTGCAGGAAACGAGCAGGATGACCGCAACTCTTCAGCCAACCACTGGAAGGTGATTGAGCGTCACGGCTTCACGAAGTACTTTCCTGTGGACATCATGGACGAGTACGACGAGATTCGCATCCCCGTAAAGGATCAGTCGCACATCAAGTACGACATCGTGGGTGGGCACATGGCCAACTACGACTTCATGATTGCCCTCAACCACTTCAAGGGTCATCCCATGGGTGGCTATGGCGGCGCATTGAAGAACCTCTCCATCGGCTGTGCCAGTCAGAACGGCAAGGCTTACATCCACTCGGCCGGCAAGATGGAGAAACTGGATATGGGCAAGCTGTGGACACCAGAGTTCATCGGTAATCAGGACGGATTCCTCGAAAGTATGGCAGCGGCAGCGCAAGCCGTGGTGAACTACTTCAACAAGAAGCAGGGCATCATCTACATCAGCGTCATGAACAACATGTCAATAGACTGCGACTGCGTGGACCATCCCGAGCCTGTCAAACTGGAGGACTATGGCATCCTCGCCTCTACTGACCCTGTTGCGCTCGACCAGGCCTGCATCGACATCATCAACCAACAAAAGGTGACGGCCAAGAACGACCCAACCGATTTGCTGAGGCGCATCGACAAGCAGCATGGCACACACACTATCGACCATGCAGCCCAGATTGGCCTTGGCTCAAAGCAGTATGAGTTGATAACTCTGGAATGATAATTTGCCGTCTGTCTCTCCACGCACTGCCCCAAGGGGTACGAGAATCTTGAAATGAAGAAGGTAATGAAACTATAACATGAATAGAAGCCAAGAAATCATCCGTACCAGTTGGATCGGTATTATAACTAATGTGTTGTTGGCAGGCTTCAAGGCCGCAGTAGGTGTTCTCGCCAGTAGTGTGGCCATCTTGATGGATGCCGTCAACAACCTGAGCGACGCACTATCGAGTGTCATCACCATCGTAGGTACTAAACTCTCGCAGCGCCCCGCTGACAGGAAACATCCTTTCGGCTTCGGGCGCATCGAGTATTTCAGTGCCATCATCATCGCCGTCATCGTGCTCTCGGCAGGTATCACCTCACTCATCGAGTCGGTGAAGAAAATCTTCGACCCTACGGAGCCTTCATACACCACAACCACACTCGTGGTTATCGTGGTGGCTATCGTGGTAAAGCTCGTTCTCGGTCAGTATGTGAAACGCAAAGGCGAGCAACTGAAAAGTGACGCGCTGATTGCCTCCGGCTCTGATGCGCTGTTTGATGCCGTTATCACATTGGCAACACTGATCTCTGCTGGCGTCATGCTGCTGTGGGGTGTCTCGCTCGATGGCATTCTTGGTGCACTGATTTCCATTGTGATTATCAAGGCAGGTATCGAGATGCTAGCTTCACCTGTCAACGAACTGCTGGGTACGAGTATTTCGGCTGAGCTTACGAAACAGATTATCAAAGAGGTCTCCGACTTCGAGGGCGTTCATGGTGTGTTCGACCTGATACTGCATAACTACGGCCCAGACATAAAGATTGGATCGCTACATATCAACGTCTATGACACCATGTCGGCCCACGAGATTCACAGTCTGACACGTAAGATCACTATGCAAATGTTTGAACGTCACGGCATTATCATGACAGTGGGCGTCTATGCTGTGGCAACAGGCGAGAACCGTCATGCTGAGTTACAGACAAAGGTGATGCAGACCCTCGCAGCCCACCAGGATATTGTGCAGGTACATGGATTCTACTATTCAGAAAAGGAGAATATGCTTTCTGTCGATGTTGTCCCTGATATTTCCATCCACGATGATACAGCCTTTGTCAGTCAGCTCACTCATGAGATACAGCCCTTAGCCCCAGGCATGCAAACTGTCATTGTAGTGGATCACAATTACAGCGAATAGCAAATTCATGACGTGAGGCATCACCCCGAAGTATCTCTCCAAGTGCGTGAAAGACGAGTCTGGCCGTTCGCCCCTTGACTTGATTCACGAGACCACTGTGGGCACTATCCGCCAGCAACTGCGCTACAGCAACAAGACGGTCAAGGAAATCTGCAACGAACTCGACTTCCCCACCCTTTCCTTCTTCGGCAAGTTTGTCAGGGAGCATTTGGGCATGTCACCAACAGATTATCGGCAGCAGAACCTGAAAATGGGATAGAATGAGGTTCAATAGGCCTTCTCGGACGAATCGGGCCACGGCTCAAATTCCAGTTCCAACTCACACCATGCGCCCTGGCTAGAGGCCTGTTCCCCGTTCGACGGGGGACTTCCTGGATTTGACACACCTAAACCCAGCAGACGGATGGGGTGCGAATGAAACTCCACTTGTTGCATCAACTGTTTGGCCAATGGCAGAATCTCGTCTTTGGTACGAAGCACATGGTCAACGGTGATGCTACGGGTGATTTGATCATATTGCTGAGTTTGCTCTCGCTCTCGCGCAAACTTGACTTTCAGTGTCAGGGTACGCCCCTCGAAATCGTTCTTCTCGATGCGCCTGACCAGTTCGAGCACCGTATGATACAAGTGAATGGTGACGGCGGCATTCTCGCTGATGTCCGATTCAAAGGTCTGCTCGCAACTGACACTCTTCCTCTCCCACTCGCTGATAACAGGCCGGTTGTCGATGCCTCGCGAGAAATCATAGAACACCTGCCCCATCTTGCCGAACTCCTGCGTCAGCTGGCTCAGCGATGTGTTTCTCAGGTCAAAGCCCGTGAAGATTCCCATGCGATGCATCTTTTCTGCAGTCTTCTGGCCTACGCCCCAAATCTTCTCAATCTTCAGTTGTGAGATGAAGTCCAAAGCCCTGTCGGGATGGATCACCGTCAGACCGTCGGGTTTGCGCCAGTCGGAGGCGACCTTTGCCAAGAACTTGCAGTAGCTCACGCCTGCCGAAGCCGTCAGCCCCGTCGTCTCACGGATGCGCTGCTTAATCTCACGGGCAATATCTACACCCAACTCAATACCTTTCTTATTCTCCGTCACATCGAGGAAAGCCTCATCGAGGGATATAGGCTCTATCAGGTCAGTATAGTCGTGGAATATCTCGTGCAACTGTGCCGACACCTCCTTATACTTTTGGAAATGTGGCTCCACGATAATCAGTTGCGGGCACAGACGCTTGGCCACCAGAATGGACTGGGCAGAATGCACTCCGAACCGCCGTGCCTCGTAACTGGCAGTTGATACCACACCGCGTTCGGCATCGTGACCGACCGCGATAGGCTTGCCCCTCAGTTCTGGATGATCCCGCTGCTCCACAGCAGCAAAGAACTGATCCATATCCACATGAATGATCTTGTTCATCTTTCTACGCAATTGATTATTTCCCTCTTCTGAACTCCCTTGGGGTCATGCCTTTCATCCTTGTGAAGAAACTTTCAGGGTGCAAATATACAAAGAAAATGCAAGTTATTTCCGTTTCAATCAATTTTTCTTCCGTTTAGGTTACAATTGTATGAGTAATTTTATGTAACTTTGCCCCCAAATGATTATCAAACATTATTATTCACCTAAAATATAAAAAGAAAAGCTATGGACATCAAAGCTGTAAAATTCAGAAAAGACGGATTCTATTCTCAGCCATTCGTATTTGGTGGCGAGGAAGGACAAGAGAAGTTTGACAAGAACATCCGCTATCGTGGCAGTCTGCAGAACTATCTGATAGACACTGGCAACGAAGTCATCTTGGTAGATACCGGCCTGCCAGCAGGCTTCCCCGATGGTGCACCAGAGGAGACAGCACCTATCTATATCGGTAAGAGCATCTGTGAATATATGGATGCTTTGGCTGCATTGGGATACAAGCCAGAGCAGGTTACAAAGATATTGCTGACCCACAAGCATGCCGACCATTCAGGGGAACTTCGTTCCTTTCCCAATGCAAAGATTTATGTTAATGCAGAAGAAATTGGAGCAGACGAGCTCAAGGACATTCTAAACATCGTGCCTGTAGAGTTTACTGACGGCGCTTATCACAACTTCCCTGAGAGTCAGAAGATTGCCGATGGCATTTACTTCATCAAGGCCAAGGGGCATACTAACGGTAACAGCCTTATCATCGCAGAGAACGAAGGATTGTTCTATATGTTCGAGGGGGATATCACCTACGTTGACGAGGCTCTTTATGCGAATAAACTTTCTGTTGTCTATGACGACCTGCCAGCAGCTCGCGAAACGATGGACCGTGTGCGTGAGTTCGTTCGCAATCAGCCTACCGTATATTGCGGCACCCATACGCCACAGGGTTATGAGAACCTGGAGGCCAAGCGTGTGATGGATCTTGACAATCCCATGCCAACAATCTTGGCCGAGGTAGATTTCTCAAATCAGGAGGCCAGTGGTAAGTATGTGTGCTCCGTCTGCGGCTACGTCTATGACCCAACTGAACACGACGGAGTGGCATTTGAGGACCTACCTGACGACTGGCGCTGCCCGCGCTGCAAGCAGGGGAAAGAGAAGTTCAATAAAGCATAAAACACATGGTCCTGGAGTAATGGGCCAAATGAAACTGTAACATTCTGACAAGCGATGATTTCGAAAGCCATCTTTTTATTTTGCAGTCTGTTGGTAATGCTGCCGATGCTTGGTAACAGCGTGGCAGACTTTCCAAAAGTTTCAGAAAAGGCCCAGACCGATTGGTTCCCGTTAGGTGAGGCCACGATCTGCACCGATGCGGGTGATTAGGCAAAACATCCAATTAATAATAGCACATGAAATGGACTGTAATAGTTGATAATCGCACGAATGACTCTGCACTAGAAACGGAACATGGCCTTTCTATCCTGTTAGAAACAGAATGGTATAAAATCCTGCTCGATACTGGAGCCAGTGATATGTTTATACGCAATGCACAGCGATTGGGAATAGATCTCAGTACCGTTGACTATGTGTTCATCTCTCACGGACATAGCGACCATGCTGGTGGCTTGCGTTATTTCTTGGAAATCAACAAGACTGCCAAAGTCATAGTTTCCCCAGAGGCCATCAGCGGGAAATACTTCTCGAAACGAGGTCATCTGCATAGCATCACAGCGGAATGGCCTGAGATACTAGATGACAGGTTGATGTTAGTTAACGAAAGTTGCAAGATAGATGACGATCTGCAAGTCATCGCCCGCATCCCTCAGACCAATCCCATACCAAAGGCTAACCATAATCTCTATATGCAGGATGCCAACGGTGATTTCATCCACGATGATTTTCGGCACGAACTGGCTCTGTATGTAGATGGCTTGCTGTTTACTGGTTGCGCTCATAGCGGACTGGAGAACATCCTTGCGACTTGTCTATACCCTGTTAATCAAGTAGTGGGAGGTTTCCATTTGCTCGACGGTTATGAAACCGAAGATGAACTGCTGGCTCTAGCTCATAGATTGAAGTCGTGCTATTCTCAAACACGATTCTACACCAGCCATTGTACAGGCGACAATGTGTTTGCAACATTGCAAAGCGTGATGATTGACCAGATACACGCTTTTTCCTGTGGAACAACAATTAATGTATTTATGCAGAAGAGATTCATTAAATGAGTTATAACAGACAGTGATAGATAAAAAGAAATTACTACATTGTGAGGTAGAAGATTAATTTGATGGTATGAGTATAAAACTGATAATATTCGACTTTGACGGGACGCTGGGCGACACCAGACGGAACATCGTCACCACTATGCAGATGACAATCAAGGAACTGGAACTGCAAAGTCGTACTGAAGCAGAATGTGCAGCCACTATAGGTTTGCCATTGGCAGGATGCTTCAGAACACTGTTCCCTGATATTCAGGAGGAACTCATTCCTCGCTGTGAAGAGACTTACCGCAGGATTTTCAATGAGAATCTGCAGAAGATCACGCCCGAAGCTTTTCCTGGTGTCGTCAAAACTTTGGAAACACTGAAGGAACAAGGCTTCGTACTCACTATCGCTTCGTCACGTTCACACAATTCTCTCACAAATCTGACTCACAATATGGGTATCGCTGACTACATCTCATATTTAATAGGAGCTGATGACGTGAAGGAGGCAAAGCCCAAGCCAAAACCTGTGCTGAAGACCCTTGCTGCGATGCACTATGCTTCCAATGAGACGCTTGTTGTCGGAGATATGGCCGTTGATATCATGATGGGATCCAATGCGGGGACAAAGACATGTGGGGTGACCTGGGGCAACGGAACAAGAGAGGAACTCAAAGAGGCTGGAGCCGATTTCATTATCTCTAAAATGGAGGAACTATTTGAAATAGTAGAAGATGAATCGAATAAGCAGTGAGAGCCATCACACGAACGCTTCATCAATGTCAAGTTCCTCGACAATATCGTTGTAGTCGAAAGAATCCTCAATGCTGCTCTGTCAGCCATTTGTCCCCACAAATATAATTAAGGTGGAACAGCAGTTTTGTGAGATGTCATTGTATGAGAATACTGAAGAATTGTTTGGTGGAAAGAATAAGTCTCCCTTTAGGCTTGTCATGAAACACTTCTTCACACCGACTACATCCATCGTGATGAATATCGATTAATGTATATATTCGGATCTTTCCTGCTTCAGACTGTCGATTTTGTAGGTATCACCGTCCTTAATCACTTTCAGGAGCACGTCATACTTATAGTTGTCATACTCGATCTCAACAAGGACATGGCTCTCGTCACGAGGTATGAATGAGGTTGATTTCCACTCACCTACATCGCCACCACCCTCATAGAAGAACTTCCAAGTAGCCAGGCACTCACCCTCACAATCAAACTCGTACGCATCAGCGAGATACTTCCTGAGCTTGGGAGTGATGTACTTTTTCAACGCATCATAGTCATCCAGTTCCTTCTCGCCCCACTCTTCATAGAACTGCTTCACGAAATACTTGATAGCGACCTTTTCATCTCCCATAGGATCGTCACCAAAGAATGCTCCTTTACGGGTCTTGATAAGTTCAAGCTTGTGGTCATCAGTCCACTTGTAGGTATCGTACGTCCTCTCGTTTGCATCACTGCGATAGTTGGCAGTGACAGTCTGGTCTTCAGGATGGACCTCGGGGTTGAACAGTTCTTTCCACGCCTCCACCTCCTCAAACTTCTGCTGGGGAGTCCAGACATAACCGGCATACAACTGTGCCACCTGCCCCCTGACATAGCACGAAAGGTAAACCTGCAGGTCGGGGATGCCGTCGAAATTGATGTCCGTCGAATCGTTTATCCATTCCATATCAGCTGCATTTTCAACACTTACATAGTCCACCAGTTGGTGTTTACATTCAAAGGCGACCTTACCGTCTTTATATCCCTTCACGACAATACTGTCACAGTTTTTGTCATCGACCTTGATGAACTGATGTTCGAAACGGTACTGCTGGCGTTCTGTTATGCTGTCTGCTTCAGAGTTACCACTTTCACCCTGTGTTTTCTTGCCTCCACATGCCGATAGCAATAATGTACAGCACATCGTCAATACAAATAATAGTTTCTTCATTCTTACATCTAAAATATTATTCAGTCATCCGCCAAGTCACTGGCAGACATTTGTTCACGTTCCGACTCGACGAGTTTACCATCCTTCCACTTGTACCTTATGATTTCCACATCATCATCAAGCCGCCAAACACTGACGATGCACTTATTGTCGGAGTCGATAGACGGGCTGTAAATCACACCATCGTACTTCAGTTCCTCGAACTTATGTGCCTCGTCATTCCAAAGCCAGACATCATAGGTGTAGTTCCCGTATCCGTTCATCGGCCCGGTACACACCTGAAGATCGGGAATGCCGTCGAAGTTCCAGTCATCCTCCGAGATTTCCCCAATACTGCCCTTATTCCATTGCAATGTGTCTAACGGCAGTGCCTGACTATACAACTCCTGCCTATGTCCCTTGGCATCAGTCAGACAGACAATAATGGAATCCCAGAGCACTTCGCCATCCTCTGTGACAGTACGTACATCCGAGCGGAAAGAATAGTCGGATCGCCGGGGGATATAATCTGCATCCTCAGCATTAATCTGAGCGACAGTAGCACTGTCGATACCAATACCGTGACCACCATCCTGAGGTGACTTCTTACCACCTCCGCAGGCCACCAGCATCATAGGAATTAACGTATATAATATCTTCTTCATTTTATATTGATAAGAAAAAACGTGAAGAGCTGCGGATTCTCATATTCTTATTCTCCTATAATCGTAACTACCAACTCTCGGGAACCAGACGGTTGAAAATGGTTTCCATATCTACACGAACATCAGGATCAGCATTCTCATTGATACTCAGTCCACAACTGGTATGCTTTGCGAAGATGTTCACGATACCGGTATTCGGCAGTTTCGGTAACTGACTCAAGATTTCACTCGTCACCAAGTGGAAACCTCTGCGTTTCGGTTTCAGGATTATCTCAATTTGCTGTACCATATCACTTAATTATGATATACGACTTCGTGTCAAATATCCTAAACTATTTTAATAATTGCTGCAAAAATAGTGATTTTGCGGCAAAAATAACTAACTTTGCCCTTAATTTTAATATGTTTTGTGATTACTGCAAAGACTACAGCCGGAGGGACTATTGTTTAGACCCGATAAAATGACGAGATTATGAAGATAATAGACGAACAGTTAATAAACGGACTGGCTGAAGAGGCCAAGATGTCACCAAGACTGAGGAAGAACTATAACTTCCATCAGAGTTTGCAGGACAGGTGCCACCGATTCCTCAATGCCTTGGAGCCTGGCACTTTTATCCCCGTGCATCATCATCCCGACAAGGACGAGACCTTCGTGATACTGAGGGGCAAAGTAAGGGTAACGACCTATAATGACGAGGGGGAGATTGTGGAGTCCTACGTTATCAGCCAGGAAAGTGGCCGCTATGGTGTGGACATTCCCAAGAACGTCTGGCATGGTTTGGAATGTCTGGAGCCAAGCGTCCTGCTGGAATGCAAAGCCGGTCCCTTCGTTGAGCATGAGGTGGACGGTATCTTGGAAACAAAACCAACAAAGGACATCTACTTGGCCGGAGGCTGCTTCTGGGGAACGGAGCATTTCTTCAAGCAGATTGAGGGTGTGGCCATCACGGAAGTGGGATTCGCCAACGGACACACGGAAAATCCGACATATAAGGAGGTCTATACCGACCAGACGGGCTTTGCCGAGACCGTCTTTGTGAGGTTCTATCCTGATGTGGTCAGTCTTAAATTCCTGCTGAAGATGTTTTTCAAAGCCATCGACCCGACGAGTCTCAACAAGCAGGGACACGACGAGGGTACGCGCTATCGTACTGGTGTTTACTATACCGACCCGGAAGATTTGCCCGTCATCGAGAAGGTGTTTGCCGAAGAGCAGAAGAACTACAATCAGCCGTTAGCGGTTGAGAAACTGCCCTTGCAGAACTTCTACACCGCCGAGGAGTATCATCAGGATTATCTCGACAAGAATCCCGACGGCTACTGCCATCTGCCCTCGTCGCTGTTTGAGTTTGCCAGGAAAGCCTCGCCCATAGTTTGTTGTGAATAACTATTTTCTTCTGGACTTAGGTTCTGGGAGAGATTTGCAAGTTTCAACAACCAACTCAGAAAGGTAATCGTGATCATCCACATCTGCTGTGTAGAAATAGTCCTTTGCTCCCTTATAGGGTGGGCATAGTTCTACCTTTCTGAGCAACGGGCGAACGGTCTCTGTAGGTTTCAGGGAAGAACTTATCATCACAGATAAGACCTAAAATGCCATATTATTCTACAAATTTCATTTCTTGTTCAGAAATCCCTTGGCTTTCAACCAGTGAATCATCACAGAATGCTCGATGATTCGTATCAGCTCATCACGCCTGAATTCATCTGACTGTCCAAAATACGCCATAGTCAAGTATGTACTCGGTTCTTACTCATCAGAAACCCAAGAACTCTTTCAGGCCTGGAGTCTTTTCCAGATCATCCCTGCCCACATAGAAAGAGCCGGGGGTAGCCAAATCGAGATACTTGTCAAGAAACTCTTCCCAACTCAACTTGAAATAGGAAGCAGGAATAAAGACCGTCTTTGACCCGCCTGCCGAGCGGTTGCCAGCCGTTACATAAACCGAATAGCCGCCCTTCTCATGTTTCTGAATCTGATAGCACTCCAGAAACCAGTCGCCGCTGCATCTGTTAGAGGCTTGCACATCGATGCATTCCTTCACGGGATTGGCTTCTTCCAGTTCCCAGTCATGGTCTTTGGTCAGCCGACGGATAAACTCTTCACAGTCCACATTGAGAATGTCTGGACTGAGCTTACCATCATACGTATTGTAATACCTGACATACTGATAGTCATCGCCCACTTTCTCGATACCGAAATAGGTATGCTCAGCTATCATGTCCCTCGTTGCCCAGGGAAAATCAGCCTTCATCTGCTCGAATGCCTTGTCGATATAGGCATTCAAATCATAGCCGTATGGAAATTTCTCGTTCATAACATTTTGGTTTATAATTTTATACCACTGCAAAATTAAGAAATAATTGCAAGAAAAACAAGAACTCACACTTTTTATGGGATTTCTTTGTTAAAAACAAGCTGAAAAGTGCATCCAGAGGCGTTTTTCTGCGATTTTTTAAGTACCTTTGCACTCCGATATGCAAAAGCAAAAGAAGATATTGTTCCTTCACGGATTCTATGCCAGCGGCCAGTGTGTGCCTGCTGTGGCACTGAGGGAGGCTTTTGAGGGAAAAGCCCATGTGCTGACTCCCGACCTCCCACTCCACCCTCATGATGCCATCAGGCTTATCCGTGAGATTTGTGACAAGGAGAAACCAGACGTGCTTGTAGGCAACAGCTGCGGCTCGTTCTATGCACAGATGATCTCACCAATAATAGGTGTCCCTGCCCTACTCGGCAATCCGCATTTCAAGATGTCAGACTTCCTCCGTGAGCGTATTGGCAACCATCAGTATAAGTCGCCAAGAGCTGACGGCAAGCAGGACTTCACCATCGATGAACAGCTTGTGAAGGAGTTCGAGGAGATGGAGGCGCATCAGTTTGACTGCTGCAATATATATAATAAGGTTCGTGTATGGGGCATCTTTGGTGAGGAAGACACGCTGGCGCACTTCGAGCCATTGTTCTTGGAGCATTATCACAACACCTTTCACTTCCCCGGTGGCCATACACCAACGGCAGAGCAGTTCAAGACATGGTACTGTCCGCTCATTGAGAAACTGTTGTTGGAATATCCCATTTCAGAAGACCGTGTACGATACTTCCAGCACTTCAAGGGAAACAAGTACAAGCTTGTACATATTGCCTTTGATTCAGAGACTCAGGAAAGGATGGTAGTCTATCAGGCACTATACGGCGACCGCAAATACTGGGTACGTCCGGAAAAGATGTTCTTTGAGCAGATAGAACGGAACGGTAAACGCTTCTCACGCTTCCAGGAAATAGACTGGGAAGAATAGATACAAAAGGCAGCACCAAGGCTGCCTTCCAAACGGGTTGTGGAACTGCGCTATTCGTACCAGAACTCTCCACCGAGTAGCTGAGCGCTTCTTTCGGCT
>CAMKUA010000033.1:0-24231 GCA_946415825.1 uncultured Prevotella sp.
ATTATGAAGACAATATATCAAGCAATCTGCGCAGGTCTGATCGTTTGCGGTACGCTTACTTCTTGCAACGATTTCATAGACGTTACACCTAAAGGTGTCATCAGCGAGGACCTGGCTATGAGCCAGCCTGAAGAGATGGTGACAGCAGCCTACGCCAAACTCGGTGACGACTGGTACACCTATCCGTTTAATCTCTGGCCATATGGTGATGTCTCTTCCGACGATGCCATGAAGGGCGGCTCGGGAACAACCGATACCAACTACCACCCGGTAGAGGTTTGGTCCACTCTGACAGCCTCAACCCCCGACCACATGGACGAACTCTGGTATCACTTCTACTGCTCAGTTAGCCGCTGCAACCGTGCATTGGTATCTCTGGCAAATGATGATACAATGGACGCATCGGTAAAGGCCATCCGCGAAGGTGAGGTCCGTTTCCTCCGTGCCCACTTCTACTTCAAGCTCGTCCAGCTTTGGAATCAGGTTCCCTGGATCGACGAAGAGGTTTATAAGGTACACTCTGAGGAGCAGACCCGTAACGATGAGTTCACCCACGAGCAGTTGATGGAGAAGATCGTTGCCGACTTCAAGGCTGCATACGATGTGCTGCCTGCACATCAGGCCGATGGCGGTCGCGCCAATAAGATCGCTGCCGCAGCCTATCTGGCTAAGTGCTATCTGACCATGGCCTGGGGCAATGGTTACGAGGATAACACCGGTGTGAGCCACATCAATCAGGACTACATGAAGAAGGTCATTGAATATACCGAGGTAGTAAAGAACTCTGATTATGGCTACTTAGAGGACTATGGTGACATCTTCCTGCCTGAGTACAAGAACTCCAAGGAGAGCGTATTTGCTGTACAGCACAGTGACTATCAGGATGACAACACCCTCTACGGTCGCGCCAACTGGAGCAACATGCTGAATGGTTGCTGGCAGATGTGGTCGTGCGGATGGGACTTCCACAAACCCACCCAGAACCTGGTAAATGCTTTCAAGACCAAAGACGGTCTGCCCATGTTCGACGACTTCAACAAGGAGATTGCCTATCCTGTCAACGGTATGCCAACATCTCAGAAATGGGATCCGCGTCTCTTCCACACAGTAGGTATGCCTACCTTCCCATACAAATATGAGCAGGAGTACACGATGACCACTGACAACTCTCGTACGCCGAACACCTATGGTTACTATGCTTCTCTGAAGGAAGTACCACAGCGCTCAAAGGGTGAGACATTCGACAACCCCTGGCAGGCTTTCGCCATGAACGACTATGTGCTCCGCTATACCGACGTGATGCTGATGCGTGCCGAGGCTCTGATTGAGACCGGTAGTCTGACTGAGGCCCAAGAGATTATCAACGCTGTTCGCCAGCGTGCCAAGAACTCTGTTGACAAGCATATCAGCTACGCAGCCGACCAGTGCGAGATTGCACTTTATCCTGATTCTTACTTCAAGGATAAGGAGACTGCCCGTAAGTGCCTGCAGTGGGAGCGCCGTCTGGAACTCGCCATGGAGAACAGCCGTTACTTCGACCTGCGCCGTTGGGGTATCGCTTCACAGACACTGAACAAGTTCTTCGAGTCAGAGCAGAACAGTGTCTATGAGGGACAGACCTATGCACAGTACTATAAGGATGCCCACTATACGCCGGGCAAGAACGAGTACTTCCCTCTGCCCTATATCCAGCTCTACTACGTACCTGGTCTCTACACTCAGAACAAGGGATATAATTAAATTGAAAATGGATAATTGACAATTGAAAATTAAGAGTTATGAAAAAGATATCATTCATTATATTAGCGATGTTCGCACTTGTCCTGACCGCCTGTCAGGACAAGGACATCGACCGCGAGGCTATGAAGCTCAGCGCTCCCGATGCCACTCAGATCAATGGTTCGCTCTCTGGCGACGACTATACCTGGACATGGCCTCAACAGGATGCACAGATGCTGGTAACGATCTATCGCAACGGTACACTTTCAGCCAGCGAGACGGTCAGTGGCAACAGCTTTACCCATAAGACCGTTCCCACGAATGTTCCTTTCGAATATGTATTCAAGAAGTCAGATGGCACAAATATCTCTACTGGTGTTGTAAAGAGCTATACCCGTGAGGGTGCTACGAGCATCACCGGCGTACAGATGAGCCAGGTAGACAAAGAGGGCGGCTATGATGCGCTCGTAGAGTGGAATGCCGCTCCAGATGCTACCAGTATTCAGTTCACGGCTACCAACGGCGTTCGCACTATCAGCGAGACACTTCCCGGTTCTGCCACCAGCTATTCTATTAAGGACGTGGAGACTGGCGATACTTGGGAGGTTACACTGGTAGCCCAAAACGACAAGGGTACCTCGCTTTCTACATCAGCATCACTCCGTATCGGTAAGACCGCTATCGGATTCCTGAGCGTCTATGCTACACCTGAGGAACTGGTTGAGAAGGGTGACGACGACGAGGCTTCAGCTTGGCTGTGGCTGCACGAGACCTATCCCACTGCCCAGTTCGTACCGTTCACAAGCATCACATCTGGTGACGTCATCGAGCCTTATCGCGTACTCTTCTGGCTGCGCGACCTGGAAGGTGTGGAAGAAAGCGACGTTTGGAATATCCCCGCTGACGTAGAGGCTGCAACACCTATCATCCGTGAGTGGTACAAGGAAGGCGGAAGCATGCTGCTCTGGAGCCACGCTACAGTATATGCCGGACATCTGGGCCGTATCAGTCTCGACGAGATGAAGAGCAACGACCACGCATTCGGTTTCGGTGAAGGTGGTATCAACGAGGATACCTGGAAGATGGCTGTAGAGCTGAATCCCGACCACAAGTTCAGAAAGGATCATTCTACTCATCCTATCTACAAGGGACTGGAGGTAGAGACCAATGCCGATACCAAGCTGATTGCCTTCAAGGGTCCGGGTTGGACAGAAGACCACAACTGTCTGTACTTCAACCTGCCATCACTTTGGACTGGCATCGGCAATCAGGAAGAGTCATGCTACATTCAGTGCACCCAGATCTACGGTGTCTATCCGCTCGGTACATGGGATAGCCAGATATGGTGGGTAAGCCAGATGAATGTTTGGGAGGCCCAGCAGGGTAACACTGAGTTCCAAGGCACACTCATCTGCATCGGTAATGGTGGTTGCGAGTTCTCGATGAAGAATCGTGATGGTTCGCCTGATAAGAGCGCACATCCAAGCAACAACATCTATCAGGACAACGTGCTGACTCTGGCTAAGAATTCTCTGGAATATCTGAAGACCAGATAAACAAGAATCCACAATAGTATGAAGTCTATGCGAGTACTTAGACGAATATCCCTCATGATGGTAACCGCTGCTATGGCGGTTACCATCTTTGGCTGCTCGAGTGACGATCCCAAGTCGGATCCTCCCACTCCTCCAGCACCTACGCCTGAAGAGCCCGTAACGCCTCCGGAGCCAACGGCAGATAGTTATAAAGAACAGTATCGCCCACAGATTCACTTCACTCCAGCCAAGAACTGGATGAACGATCCCAACGGAATGGTTTATGCCGATGGAACATATCACTTGTTCTATCAGTATAATCCGAGAGGCAACGACTGGGGCAATATGTCGTGGGGCCATGCTACCTCTTCCGACCTGATACATTGGAAGGAACAATCTGTAGCACTGCAACGTGACGAACTTGGAGATATTTTCTCGGGCTCAGCTATCATCGACAAAGACAATACTGGTGGCTTTGGTGCAAATGCGATGGTGGCTCTCTATACATCGGCCGATGGCATTCAGCAACAAAGCATTGCCTACTCTACCGATGGAGGGCAGACATTTAACCGCTATTCAGGCAACCCTGTTATCAGAAACAACGACGACAACTTGCGCGATCCGAAAGTATTCTGGCATGAAGGTACCAAACAGTGGGTGATGGCTCTGGCTAAGGGTTGGCTACGAGGAATTGAATTCTATGGTTCCACCAACCTGAAGAACTGGAACCACCTGAGCACCTTCGTTGTCGATCTGCCAGGACGTCCCAATCTTCAGTGGGAGTGCCCAGACCTTCTTCAATTTGGCGACAAATGGGTACTGATAGTAAGTGTCAATCCTGGTGGTCGCATCCTTGGTTCAGGCATGATGTATTTCGTGGGCGACTTTGATGGAAAGGAATTCAAGGCCGATGCCCTCGACTATCCACTTTGGCTCGACTACGGCATGGACAACTATGCTGGCGTAACCTGGTCGAACACAGGTGACAGGAAGCTGATGATTGGATGGATGAATAACTGGCAGTATGCAGGTAATGTACCCTGTTCGCCTTGGCGCTCTGCCATGACGTTGCCTCGTGAACTGAAGCTTACTGAGTACGACAATAAGCCTTTGCTCTGTTGTCCTGTGGTGAGCGAGATTGACAAGATAGCAGGCCAGTGGCAGACAGTCAGCACTGAGACCTTACCACTTGATGCCCAGAAATCGGCTTATCAGCTACGTTTCGATGTCAGTCTGGATCAAAACGCCACCATCACGCTCAGTAACGGCAACAATGAGAAGTTTGTTATCGATATTTATGCCTCAGAACGTTCATTGGTCGTACATCGTAACGCCAACTCTGGCCGTGCAGACTTCAATGGCAGTTTCTCCATCCCCTCGATGAAGGCTCCGTTGAATACAGCAGGTGATAAGGTGACCATCGACCTGTTCGTTGATCAATCGTCTGTTGAAATTCTCACCAAGGATGGCACCATGTCGATGACTAACCTTGTCTTCCCCCAATCTATCTACGACAGTCTGTTGCTCTCGGGCAATGTCTCAACGCAAGTCCGAACACTCAGCCGTATTTGGTAACTAAAAATCGTTCATTGCATACATTTTTGTTGCATTGAACGATTTTTGTTAGTCTTTGAAACATATCTTATCATGTGCAAGGTGGAATCTTTGTACCTTTGCAACAGAAAAAGAAAATCATACACAGGTTTAGTTAGGTTAATTGGTTATGGAAACGGCGCAGCTCGTGAGAGTTGCGCCTTTTTGCTTTCCTGTAACCTAACTAATTATTTGTGTTCACGATGCTGGCGGCGTTTCTGCATATCAGCCTGATAAACTTTGAATTGATCTTCGGTCATAATCTTCTTCAGTTCGGCATCGTAGGCCTTCATCGTCTCCTCCATCTTCTTGTGATGCTCCAAATGTTTACCCTCTTTGGGAGGCGCCATACGTTTACCATCCTTTGGAGGCTCTGGACGCTGGCCCTTGACATCTTTCCCGTCTCTCGGAGGACGAGGCCCACCTTTATGACCATGATGAGGACGACCTCCATGAGGTCTCATCTTTTCTACATACTTGCTGTTCAGTTCGAGTAATTGCTTGGCCTGCTTGTCGTTCAGGCCATAGTCTTTTACCATTCTGTCTGTACGATGCTTAGCCATCTCAGTCTTATCGAACTTCTTCTCAGGGCGACTGCCTTGCCTTTCTTCCTGGGCAATGGCTGAGCTGCTTATCATCATCGCAGCCATCAGAATCATCATTATTCGTTTCATTTTTCTTTCTATTTTAATGAGTTAAACATTGATTTCTATCATCTCAGTTGCAACTATCCTTTTGACGCATCAAATAGAAAGTGGTTTAAAGACCAGCAGCCTTCTTTCTGCCAACGACCTCAGACAGACAGCGAACAGCATGATTTCTTCAACCAAAAGCCCGTAAGGTTACAGCTTTACACTTGAGATATCGATAAGGCCGTTTACAATGGCATAGATCGTAAGACCGGCAGGAGAGTGAATCTGAAGCTTTCGGGCTATGTTACGACGATGGGTAATAACTGTATTCACCGAGATACAGAGATGGTCAGCAATCTCTTTGTTCGACATGCCTTGAACCAACGATATAATTACATCTTTCTCACGATCACTAAGCGCGTCGGGATTCTGACCTGTTCCAGCCTTAAACACCATGTCGGATATGTTTCGCGTCACATCACCCTGTTTTGTCTGTTGCTCCAGACGACGGATAGCTGGCACGAAGATATAGTCCTCTACCATCGCATGCTGACGTAGCCACACCTCGTTCTCGTAAATATCGTGAAGGGTGGCTGTCAATTGGTTATTATGGAGTCCATCCTGTGGCAGATACTTAATAATTAACAGTTTAAGTTCGCGCAGCTTTTTGTCGGTAGCCCCATGATGCTTCGAGAAAGTATCCACGTTATAGTCATTGGCAGGATGACCGTCTATCAGAGACTGGACATAGGGGAACAATGTCTTCTGCTCATATTTCATGTGGCGACGTATCTCATGGGCATATTCGTCATAGAAGCGGAGGATGAGCTTTGCCAATGACTCACGTTCATCGAGAGACTCTTGCAGTTCTCGACGGATATAAGGCAACTGGAAATCCAGGAAATAAGCATGGCTGGCCTCCAGATAGTGCAACAGCGTGGGAACAGACAACAGTTCATCAGCCTCAAATTCACCATATCCGTTGATGTTATAGTTGACAACTGCCAAGAAGGTATAGGTATCCACACCATTATCCTCACAGGTTTCCTTTACCGTCTTGTCGCCAAAGCCAAGACTGATGCCAAAACTTCCCAGCATCTGCAAGAGGTCGTAATTATCACGAATTAGCGAAATCATCTTGTCGTCGGCCTCATACATCTTTTGATTTTTCATGTCCTTCTACCTACTTTTGGTTATCGAGTGCAAAGGTAGGCATTATTTTCGAGCTGTGCAATAATCACAATTAGGTATTTTTTGACGAGTAAAACACCCGAAAAGGCCTTTTTGAGGCGATTTCATTATTTTTAGGTATTGGCAAAGCGCTCAGATCTGACTACCTTTGCAGCCGATTTCGAACATAGATTATATATCATTTAAGATGAAAAAACTTCTTTTTGTGCTTGCTTTATGCCTGACAATAAATTCTGTTAAGGCTGCCGAACCTGATACTCTTGGTTATAACAAATTCCGTTTTGGTGGCTATGGAGAGATGGTTGCGAACTTCAAAGATTATGGTATTAACCGCTTCTATGGCCATAGTGAAGGAAACGCGAAACAAAATCACAACACCATTTCTATTCCTCGCTTTGTTTTGGCTTTCGACTATAAGTTCACACCGAAGTGGATTCTCGGTGCAGAAATCGAGTTTGAGTATGGAGGTACAGGAACAGCTTACGAACTGGAGAATACCGAAAACGGCGAATACGAGACAGAAGTAGAAAAAGGTGGAGAAGTGGCATTAGAGCAGTTCCACATCACTCGAATGATAATGCCAGAGTTTAATATCCGAGCTGGTCATCTGATAGTGCCCATAGGTCTTACGAATGCACATCATGAACCCATTAACTTCTTTGGAACTTCAAGACCAGAGGGCGAAACAACCATCATCCCCTGCACTTGGCATGAAACAGGCATAGAATTCCTTGGCAAGTTCGGTAAAGGTTATGGCACTTTCGATTATGAAGCCATGATCGTAACAGGTCTGAATGCCAATGGCTTCGATCGTAACAAGTGGGTAAGAGGTGGCAAACAAGGGCTTTTCGAAGGCGACAATTTCACCAGTCCTGCTTATGTGGCCCGACTCAACTATACAGGCATTCCGGGTCTCCGCCTTGGTGCCTCTATCTATTATTGTGCCAATACAGGAGCCAACTCCGACAAACTGATTACCTACGATGAGATAGGAAAAATACCGGTAACTATCTACTCTGTCGATGCCCAATACACCAATCCATACTTTACGGCTCGTGCCAACTATCTGTCGGGCAATATCGCCCATGCTGATCAGGTGGGAGCAAAAAATGGAAGATTATCCAATAAATCAGGTTATAGCAGACTGACACCTATTGCAAAGCGTGCTGTTTCGTATCATGCAGAAGTAGGTTTTAATCTCAAAAGCATATGCGGAGGTGACAAATATTTCCCTGTCATCTATCCCTTTGCGCAATATGAATACTATAATTCACAGGAAAAGGGAGAGGGGATGGATGTAATGGATGCTCGTTGCCAAGTGAGCAAATGGAACTTTGGCATCAACTGGAAAGTTCTGCCCAACCTTGTTGTTAAAGCCGACTATACTACTCGTCAAATAGGTACCAACAAGGTCTTCGGCAAGGGGAACTACAACAGCGAGAACGAATTCGGTATTGGCATAGCCTATATTGGCTGGTTCACAAAGAAATAATAATTATTCACTGATAATAACTATAAAAAAAGATGAAGAAGTTTTTATTTATGGTGAGTCTTGCACTCACGGGAGTCTTTGCATTCACTGCTTGTAGCAGTGATGACGACAAGAAGGAAGACAGCAAAATTGAGATTCTTGACGCTGAGTATGACGCCATTATCAATCAGTATGTCGACGCTGTAGTACTTCCTACCTACAATGATCTGAAGACAAAAAACAGTGCTCTCTATGAGGCTGTGGTAGCTTTTGGAAACGCGCCATCGGATGCCAATTTCCAGGCCGTCTGCAATGCATGGCTGGCTGCTCGTGAGCCTTGGGAGTCGAGCGAGGCCTTCCTCTTCGGTCCTGTTGCTGACTATGGTCTCGATCCCAACATGGACTCATGGCCACTCGACCAGGAAGCCATCGTAAAACTGTTGGAATCTCAGCAGTGGAACGAGATGGAATGGACAGGTGACTATAATGAGGATGATGAGGCAATTGCTGCCGCTCAGAATGTTCGTGGATTCCACACGTTGGAGTTCCTGGCATTCCGTGATGGTAAGGCCCGGACCTTGACCGATGTGGCTGCTGACGGAGAAGCTGCCAATGCTGTTTATAATGAGGCCAATGCGACAGCTTGGGCACAGTATATGAGAAATACCGCCCAGTTGCTGGTCAATGACGTAACCACACTTGTTGATGCATGGAACAACGGTTATGCCACTTCATTCAAAAATCACAATGGCGGTGATTTCACCAGCGGACTCAGTTGTATCGAACAACTAATCGACGGATGTATCGACATTGCAGGTGAGGTGGGCGATGCTAAAATTGGCGATCCCTATAGCCTCTATGTATCCGGTAAGACCAATGAGGCACTCTATGCTGTTGAGTCGTGGTACAGCTGGCACTCTCGTGACGACTACACCAATAATATCCTCTCCATCCGCAATGCCTATTATGGCTCACGTGATGGAAGCATCAACAATCATTCCCTATCAAAGCTTGTTGCCAAGTACAATACAACACTCGACACAAAGGTAAAAGATGCGATCAATACTGCAGCTGATGCCATCCAGGCTATTCCGCAGCCCTTCCGCAACAACATCAACTCTTCTGAAGCTAGGGCTGCTATGGAGGCATGTGCTGATCTAGGGGATATTCTAGAGAACGAACTGAAGCCGTTCCTTCAGGATGCTACCAAATAAATAAGGTATAAAACAAATATTCCACCAAGCGGAGACGGACCAGGAAAATCCGTCTTCGCTATTGCGGTTTAAAAGAGGCAACTAGGAATTACAACTATATTTATGAACAAATACTTAAGGATTTCATTACTTCTAACAGGCCTTTTCAGCCTCACTGCCTGCGATGAGAGTGAGCAATTGGATGTAGAGGATATCAGGATTCCAAAAGGCTATGCTTTATCTGCAGGGACCTCAACTGGATTCTACAACTCTTCTGTTGCTTACGACCAGGCTTCGCGCTGGCTCTCAGGTGAATATGCTGCCCGTTTCAATGCAGGAGACCGTCTTTATGACAATGTAAAGACCTCGAATGAGAATGGGCACGGTGGTGGCCTGGGACCAGTATATGCCGGGTACAGCTGCGGTAGCTGTCATCGTAATGCAGGACGCACAGAGCCTACCTATTGGACTAGTTTCAAGAATGGCAGCGATGACGGCTCTGGCCCTTATGGATTCACGGCATCGCTTATCTATATTACCCGTAAAAACGGGACCTTCTTCCCCAATTACGGCCGAGTGATTCACGACCAAGCCATTTATGGCGTACATCCTGAAGGTAAACTGAAAGTCAAGATCGACTCAATGACCTATTCCTTCCCCGATGGCGAGGAATACACACTTTGCGTCCCTCGGTGGAGCATTACAGAATGGTATGCTGACAGCATTAGTCCTAATGACCTGTTCTGCACAGTCCGTGTACCCCTACGCCATGTCGGTATGGGACAAATCATGGCACTCGACCAGAATGAAATAGAAGCACTTGCGCATAAGAGCAACTATCCAGAATGGGGTATCAGCGGACGCTGCAATTACATTAACGAACGAGGCAGACTGCAACTCGGGCTCTCGGGTAACAAAGCCCAGCATGCCGACCTGACTGTAGAACTGGGATTCTCTAGTGATATGGGCATGACAAACAGCCGTTATCCAGAGGAGATTTGCGAAGGTCAGCGACAGATGGACGAAGGTTCTATGATGGGACTCGCTTACGACATGCTTGATGTAGACACAAAAAGTATGGAAGATGTAGACCTCTATATGCAAGGATTGGCCGTTCCGGCGCGGCGTAGCATCAACGACCCTGACGTTCAAACTGGTGAACAATTGTTCTATGAAGCTGGTTGCCATCTCTGTCATGTCACGACACTTCACACCAAAACACGTGGATCCGTTCTTCTGGCAGGAACAGCGCTTCCGTGGCTTGGTGGACAAACCATCCACCCGTATTCCGACTTCCTGCTCCACGACATGGGATCGGAAATCATGGGAGTTGGTCTGAACGATAACTTTGTCAGTGGATTAGCCCGAGGCAATGAGTGGCGCACCACACCGCTATGGGGTGTCGGACTTCAGAAGAAAGTCAACGGACATACATATTTCCTGCACGATGGCCGAGCACGTAATTTTGTCGAAGCTATCATGTGGCATGGAGGGGAAGGTGAGGCTTCGAAGAATAGATTCAAGAACATGAGTAAGAAAGAACGTGACCAACTTGTACAGTTCCTGTGGTCACTATAACTAATTAAGAGTTGAAAGTTGAGATAATAATATGATTACTAAAATAACCGCCATTCTGATGGCAAGCATGGTTTCGGCAAGTGTCCTTGCTGAAACAAAGACAAAAGAGATTATAAATGAGCCAGTGACAGAAGTCAACGAGGCTTCTCAGTTGAATATGGACAACGGGGTGATTCCTATCGCTGACGATCGTGGTTTCACCCTCCAGAGTAACGATGGCAGTTTCGTATTCAAGCCTTATCTGTATATGCAGACAACAGCAAACTTCAAATACTATGATGATGAAGGACTCGACAAGGCCTATAATCAGGACAACGTCGCTAATTCTGGCTTTGCCATGCCCTATGCCATCATCGGCTTCACAGGTAAGGCCTTTGGTAAAATAGACTATAATGTCTGTGTAAACGCCGCTGCCTCTGGAGGCAATATTCTTCAGCAAGCTTGGATCGACTATGCAGTCAGTCCTGCACTACGTTTCCGTGCAGGTAAATTCAAAACACCATTCACTCATGCCTATCTGACAACCCTTGGAGAGACTCTATTCCCCTCGCTACCCACTTCACTGACAGCCGTAGCTATTCTGCCCCACTCTCTGAATGCTGTCACACCAGGCATCGGCACCGGTTTTGATCTCGGCATAGAAGCTCATGGATTCATTGCCAATAGGTTTGGTTATGAAGTAGGTCTTTGGAATGGTACGGGAAGTGCTCAGAATGGTGCCACCAAAACTATTAGCGACGATATCCACATTCCCTCACTGCTCTATGCAGGACGCTTGACTTATCAACCAAAGGGTGCTATGCCGATGACGCAAGGCAACCCTAAACTGCTGCATGAAGACAAGCTGCTGATTGGTATAAGTGCCAACTATAACGTAGAGTCTGAGAACGAATCAACCAACGATTTCAGGGCAGGTGTGGAGTTCGCCATGCTGAAGAACAAATGGTATGTTGGCGCTGAGGCTTACTATATGCACATCGGATTTACTGATCGTCAGAAGATCGATGACACCTATAACTATTGGGGCGGCTATGCTCAAGTGGGTTATTTTGTTCACCCCCAGTGGCAGTTAGGTCTCCGTTATGACCTCTACAATCGTAATGGTAGCAGTAAGGACGGTTTCCTGAATATGCCTGCAGCCAGTGTCAACTACTTCATCCCGAAGACCAACATCAAGCTCTCCGCGATGTATCAGTTTACTGGACGCACAGGCCACGAGACTCAACTCGACCGTGATCTCGACGATCTCGGCATCTGCACCCATATGGCACAAATAATGCTTCAATACGCCTTCTGACATGAGAAAGATATCATCTATAGTCCTTTTGGTTTTCGCATTCTTCCTGTCCACTGCTTGCGACGACGGACGAATCTACCCTGAGACAGACATCCTGCCTGAGGGCAGAACAGTGTTGCTCGAAGGTACACTTGAAGGCCTCGAAAACTGGCCTGCCGATTATCGTGTCTCTATAGCCGGCTTTGAAGGTGCCGACGATGAGTATGCCAACGTTTCGAAAGTTATCAGCAGTAGCGACGTGATTAACGGCAAAGTCTCTGTCGAACTCTCTGGCATTAAGGAAAACATCACATTAGTACGCCTCTGTATACTCGATCGCTTGAGAAAGCATATTGTCTCTTTTAAGGAAGTTGACATCTCGAAGGCCGATGAACTTGTCAGGATGGATGTAGGTACCATTGACATCAGTATGTTAAATGCCATCCAGATCAGCTACTTCAACACCACTTGCGCCAACTGTCATGGAGCCTCTAATCGTGCTGCTGCCGGACTCTATTTGACAGAAGGCAATAGCTATGGTTCGCTCGTCGACGTTGACTCCAAGAAAGTAGAAGGAAAAAAACTTGTAGCCCCAGGCGCATCTAGCAACAGTGTCCTTCACATGGTACTCAACCAGCAATCTGTTGAAGGCATTTCAATGGATCACTATGATCTCGTATCCGAGAAAAACAAAATGACCATTCTGCCACTCATCGACAGTTGGATTAACAATGGAGCAAAAGAACATTAAAATGGAAATGGATAAAAAACAACAGACTTTTCAGTTCGAGAACGCATTTGCAGATGTTTTCAAATTTGAGAATGGCACAGATGTATGCGAATTTCATGCCATGATTCACACCAACTCATCGCGGTTGCCATTCCCCCAGCAACAAGAGGCCATTTTAGGGGCATACAACCAATTATTAGAAGGTCCGCTCAAGGGGGCGCAATCTGTTTTTAAGCGTTATTTCCTCAGTGATGCCGCCAATCAGGCTGACGACATTATTGCCAACGATGTAACCGATTGTGCCAAGAGCATTATCCAACAAGCGCCACTTGATGGCACGAAGATTGCACTTTGGGTTTATCTGATGACCAATGTACAAACAGGTATTAGCACAAGTGGATTATACGAAGTGAAACATGGCGGGTTTCGTCACTTGTGGAACGGTTCTGCCCATAATATGGCAGCCAACTCTGAATATCAGACACGCCTACTTTTCAATGAGTATAATATGCAGCTTATTCAAGAGGGCTGTACGTTGGAGGCCAATTGCATACGCACATGGTTCTTTGTAAACGATGTCGACCTGAACTATGGTGGTGTGGTACGTGCCCGAAACCAGTTCTTTTTCACACAAGGACTGACGGTTAACACCCATTTCATTGCCTCAACAGGCATTGGAGGCCGTCAACAAGACCCCAACGTGCTTTCTCAAATGGATAACTATGCCATCGCTGGCATCAAAAAAGAACAGATACACTATCTCTACGCCTCTACTCATCTAAACCGCACCAGTGACTATGGTGTGAGTTTTGAAAGAGGCACACTGGTCAACTATGCCGACCGTCGTCACGTTTTCATCTCTGGCACTGCATCAATCAACAACAAAGGTGAGATCATGTATCCAAAGGATATTATCAAGCAAACACATCGCATGTGGGAGAATGTTGAGGCGCTATTGGCTGAAGCCGATTGTAACTTCAACGATGTAGCAGAGATGGTTGTATATCTTCGCGACACTGCCGACTATGAATTGGTACGCGAATTATACGAGGAACGTTTCGCAGGTAAACCATATGTCATTGTTCATGCGCCCGTTTGCCGTCCGGGCTGGCTTATTGAGATGGAATGTATGGCTATAAAGGCTGTCGATCTGCCTACAATGCCTGAATTCTGAATAGTTGATTGATTATAGTTATGATAGGCTGTAGGGTTATAACCATATTATTGATGGTACAGTCTTCTATAGTTACGCTTTCTGCTCGTAGTATTCAAACCATCAATTCAGACAAAGCAAGAGAAGTGGCATGCGAACAAATCGTTTGGAACGGTCGCCTCTGCCCCTTCTCGACTTTTGCCTTGCATTTCCTTAAATCAGTCTATGGCAAAAATAAATATAAGGGGCTTTCACCTGAACAGGTGGTCTATGGATGGATGCTACGCCCTGACGTATGGAAAGAGGAACCGATGATTTATATACCAGATACTGACCTTCGGCACAAATTGAACATCAAAGGCGATTATGCCAAGTTTTCTGAACTCTTCGACGATACACTTGGATATAAATTGAACGCCCTCGGATCCGATCTTCCCGAGAGGATGCGACAACTGGTTCGTGAAGCTCCTGCCGTAGTGAGTCTTGATGAAAAGGTAGGCGATATTATTCTACTGACGAGAGGTCAACTTTTTCATCCACGACCTGCCGATATGGAACCTTTACCTTCATGGCGCATCAACATTGAGGTATTTTGGAACAATATGCCGCTTTGGGCCATCGTATTGTGTATAGCAGTTGTAATGGCCATCCCCATCATTCTAATAAGCAGGAAAAACAAAAGGACTTATCATCACGACAAGTCCTCTCTATAACTAAACTAAACAAATACCTTATGAATTTATTCCTGTGATTATAATTCTGTTGTAATGGATGCAAGCCATGCATCAATGCGGGTATCCGTTTTGTCGTCCTCATTGATGTCGTCAAGAGGCAGACCGATGAACTTGCCGTCGATAACGGCCTCGGAATCATCAAAGGTGTAACCATCGGTCTCAACACTGCCAATAAAATGGGCCCCGCTGTCCTTGAGACCATTATACAGTTCACCCATGCCACCAACGAAGGTATCGCTATATGACGAACTGTCACCACATCCGAAGAAGGCTATGGTCTTGCTGCTAAGGTCAGCACTCTGTAGGGTCTTAAGACCATCATACCAGTCATCCTGCATTTCACCAGCGCCCCATGTCGAGGTGCCGAGGATAAGGTTTTGGTTGGAGGCTACGATGTCAGCAGAGAGGTCCTGCACGTTCACGGCATCACAGCCCAGTTTCGAGGCAATCTTCTCTGCGATGGCCTCACAGGTTCCAGTAGAGGAACCATAAATAACAATTGTTGCGTTCATTTGATTATTTCTAAAGAAGTGATTAATTCTTATTGTTGCATTTTCCATCGCACCCATCACATCCGCCCTTGCGTTTACAATAGCGTTCACACTGTGCACAGAGATCGTAACCAAGCATGGTTCCTAGTATAAAATCTTCCTCGGGCGTAAGCTGATTCAGTGGACGGGTAACGATGAGCCGGATGGCCTCTAGGCACTCACGTCGTCCAAAATACACGTTCAGGTTTTGTTGACCAGCAGACTGAAGCACGTAGGGTATACCCTGACGCTTCAGCCGTTCCACAGCCTGTTCGCCATACTTCTTATTACAGGTGAACAACACCATCTGACGCACACCCTTATTAAACTCGTAGATGTGGTTCATCAAAACCTTCATCTCCGTGGGAATCTTTGTCGTAACTCTCATTTTTATCGTATTTGTTTTCGGGTGCAAAAGTACGATGAATAAATGAAATGTGCAATACCTAAAAACGAGTGTTTTTAAGCAATGCACATTCCATTAAATACCTACAAGAAAGGATAATAGCTTATCCAATCAACTCCTCTATTTGCTTAGCTGAGGCCTAAAGATACAAACTATTATAATGTTTTCAATTTATCTGGGATTGTGGGCATAGCGCCTTTCTGGGTACAAACGAAGGCACTTACCTGAACAGCTATCTTATGGGCTTCTTGCACTGGCTTCCCATTGAGGATGCAGCCACAGAAACTGCCAGTAAACGAGTCGCCTGCTCCTACAGTATCAGCCACCTCAACCTTCGGAGTGTCCTGGAAAGAGGTAAGGCCATCGTCAGTAAACACATACGAGCCGTTGGTGCCACAAGTCAGAACGAGCATCTTCAGGTGATAGTCCTGTACAATCTTCTCACAGGTCTGGCGCATATCAAGGCCATCGTAACCGAACATTCGATTTACAATCACCAATTCCTCATCGTTGATTTTCAGAATATCACAAATACAGAAAGAATCTTCAAGAATCTCCTTAGAATAGAACTGCTGACGCAGATTGATATCACAGATCTTCAAGCAGTCTTCAGGGGTAGCATCCAAGAACTTACGGATATTTTCCCGTGATACGATATTGCGTTGAGCCAGTGAGCCAAAGCAAACGGCACGAGCGCTCCTCGCAATCTCTTCCATCTCGTCGTTGAAAGGAATATTATCCCATGCCACATTCTCTTTGATGTCGTAAGTGGGAATGCCGTCACCCGTCAGCGTTACCTGTACTGTTCCCGTTGGATAAGGCACTCTGGGCATGAGATAGTTCAGGTTATGCTCTTTCAAAGCATCAATCGTCTCTTCTGCGAGAGCATCCTCGCCCAGTGCACTGATAGCAATGGAGTCAAGACCAAACTGACCTGCGTGATAAGCAAAGTTAGCAGGTGCACCACCTAGTTTCTTTCCTTCGGGAAGAACATCCCATAATGCCTCTCCGAGGCCTACGATATATCTTTTCATAATGCTTTTAGTTATTTTTTACGTTTTTAATGTAAGTGAATAGATAAAGAACGCCGATGGCCATGACGATGACAGCTCCAGCCTGTCCGATGGCATCGCTGGCAAAGCCCATCAGCAGTGGGAAGATTGTGCCTCCAAAGAGTCCCATAATCATCAGCCCGCTCACTTCGTTCTGTTTCTCAGGCATCGAGGTGAGAGCCTGTGCAAAGCAGATGGAGAAGATGTTGGAGTTGCCATAGCCAACCAAGGCGATAGCTGTATATAGCATCCATTTCTCTGTACCCACAAAGAGACCACACATCGAGAGTGCCATCATCACCACACTGATAATAAAGAACGTGCGATTAGGCAGTACACGAAGGAAGAACGAACCTGTCAAGCATCCCACCGTACGGAAGATAAAGTAAAGGCTTGTGGCAAAGGCAGCATCGTTCAGACTCATACCCAGACGCTCCATCAGAATTTTGGGAGCAGTAGTATTAGTACCTACGTCAATACCTACATGACACATGATGCCAAAGAATGACAACAGTACGATGGGGGTTCCCAGTAACTTAATGCATTCAGTAAAGGTAGAAGCCTTACCTTGGAGCTTTGGCTCATCGATAGGCGTCATGCCAAGCAGGGCTGTTGCTAAGATACCTACCACGAGATAGATGCCGAAGAGTATGCGCCAATCATAGCCGAATGAGGGAATGACTTGTGTGGCTCCCCACATGGCGAGGTAAGGAGCGAGGAATGAGGCGATAGCCTTGATGAACTGTCCAAAAGTCAGTGTTGAGGCCAGATTGCCACCACCCATCACCGTCGATACCAGTGGATTGAGCGAAGTCTGCATGAGAGCATTGCCAATACCTAAGAGTGAGAAGGCAATGAGCATTACGGCAAAACTATTGCCAAAAAGTGGGATCAACAGTGACAATACCGTAACAGCAAGGGATACAAGTACTGTATTCTTACGTCCAATCTTATTCATCAGCATACCTGTGGGAACGCTGAAAATCAGGAACCAGAAGAACACGAGTGATGGAAAAATGTTGGCTGTCGAGTCATTCAGCGCAAGATCCTCCTTCACATAGTTAGAAGCGATACCTACCAGATCCACGAAGCCCATGCAGAAGAAGCAGAGCATCACGGGGATGAGAGCTAGTTTGTTAGTCTTACTCATAATTATTCTTTCTTATTTCTTAATTTCATAAATCGTAGCCTTGCCACCTTTTACTTTCAGCGTGTTATAAGGTTCATTGGGAAAAACAAGATTTGTCATGGCCATCTTGCCTTCTGCGTCAAAAACTTCCATGCTGCAGTTATCAACAAAAATGCGTAACTGTTTGATCTCTCCATAGGTTGGGGCACTCGTAACTACTGGGAATGCCTCACTGAAGCTGGCATAGCTCCTCGTACGATCCATTGAGAATGTCTTCTTTTCGGCATCATACAGCATAACCACCTGTTCGCCCTGACTGTTTGAGAAAACAAGTTCTGAAGAACCCTTTACATCGACAACCACTTCACAGGTAGGTGGCAATTTGCTGACAGCCTTACCACGAATTGCATTTAACTCTCTGGAAGGAGTGACACCACAGTATATCTCCCCATTATATTCAAAAAGGTCAAGATCGCGTGGCACACTATTGGCAGAGCGGAACTGCTTCGTCGGTGCCTGATTGGCATATTGCCAGTTGCTCATCCATGCCAAGGCTATCCTACGGCCATCGGGGGCATTGTCGAAAGTGACAGTAGCATAATGATCTTTTCCGTAGTCCATCCAACGGGTGTCCTGATGATCACAAGTGAATTTGTGGCCATCGAAATCACCGATAAAGTACTGGGTAGCACTACCGCCAAACGGACCACCAGGGTTAATATTACAGATAAGCATCCACTTCTGCTTATCAGTACCGCGTACCTGAAGCTTCATCAGGTCGGGACATTCCCAAACACCATCGTGGCACCCTAACTCAGTCACCTCACCAGTTAATTTGTCCACAGAAAGACCGAAAGAGCTCTCATAGGTCCAGTCTGCAAGATTGCTACTGGAGTATATGCGCATTTCCTGTCCTACAGCCAATATCATGTTCCACTTCTGTATCTCGGGATTCCAGAAGCATTTGGGATCACGGAAATCCTCCTCCTTACTTACCAGCACGGGATTTCCCTTATATTTCTGGAAGGTCTGGCCGTTGTCGGTAGAAACAGCCATTGACTGAATTTGGCTCCTCTCTCCTGCAGAGGTATAAAATGCCACCACCCTATTGTTCTTCTTATCAACCACGCACGAACCACTGAAGATGTCACCTAATGCATCAGGCTCGATGGCTGTTGGCTGTGCCTCCCAATGGATGAGATCCTTAGAGGTAGAATGCCCCCAAGTCATATTTTCCCACATAGAGCCATAAGGGTTCCATTGATAATAAAGGTGGTACACACCATCCTTATAGAACATACCATTGGGGTCGTTCATCCATCCATAAACAGGTGTATGATGATAGGCAGGACGGTATTTCTCACGGTTGGCCGTATCGAACACGTCACTCTGTTTCATCTCGCGCCAGCAAAGGAAATCTTTCATGGCACCCGTAAAACGGCGATCACCATGGAAGAAGATGTCGAGCAGCACCTCGTCAGATCCGAATCGTTGGATGTCGAGAGGTACATAGTAGTCCACCTTGTCAACAGCAAGTCTGATATTCAGTTTCTGCACCTGCTGGTTGTTAGCCAGCACTTTGATGGTCGCATTGTCCTCGCGTTCCTGTACTGGCAGTAGCAGATAATGGTTCTTTACTTCTACTCGTTGCATGGCATGACTCTTGCCTAACACTTGAGGTTGAGCCTGTGCTGACATTGTCATCAGCAAGGCGGCCACAATTGAAATTACTGTTCTTTTCATTTTGCTAGTTATTTGATTGTTTTGAACTCTGCTGCAAAGATACATCATTTATTGCTTATATTACTATAAATAATGTTTCAAAGACTAACAAAAATCGTTCAATGCAACAAATTTGTATGCATTGAACGATTATTATTGCTCAAAGAGTCAAGATGCTTTTTCTCTATTTAGCCAGTTGCTTTTTGCCGTTCTGGATGTAAAGACCACTCGATGGAATCTGTGAGAGACGACGCCCTTGGAGATCATAGACAGCCTGACTTGTGGATAGGAATATTCCAGGTGTGAGGATGGAGGTATAAGTACCCCAGCCCGCAGAAAGGTCTTCAAGGGTAATAACACGATCATCGTTCATACATTTCGTCCACTCGTCTTTATCTGTCCTATCTACAAAATTGCCACCCCAAGACTGATACCAAGGCATCCACCACGACCATACAGCCTCTTCTTCGAATTCCTTATCCACGTCAGGAATAGGACCATTCTCAGATAAAGCGATGATTTTCTTACCCTCGCTCATCGTCTTCAGCTTGTCAAATTGGGCATAGTTACTGGAGTAGTCACCTACGTTGTTATAGATGTCGACAGAAATCACATCATAGTAGGCAGTACCAGGATTCCAGTCTACATCCTCAACGGTACAGGGATTCCATACCCATATTACGTTGTGTACACCTTTCACATTCTCCATCTCGTCGACAACCAACTGATAAAGTTTGGCATAAGCTTCTGCACCGCTTGTACCCCACCAGAACCAGGCTCCACCAGGGTTTCCGCTGGCCTCATGGAGCGGGCGGAAGATACAGGCGACACCAGCCTCCTGTAACTGGAGGAAATAGTCAGCGATGGTATGTATGTCTTTCACCATGTTTTGATAGAGTTCTGACTCAGTATTCCATGTGCCATCGACATTCATAGCATCCGTGATCTTGATGGTACAGGGATCACTGTCCTGATTATTGCAGTAAAAAGAATTAGTAGCACGACTAGGATCGCGCCAATGCCATGTGAAGGCAGGCAGACCACCCCGACGATAGAGGTCCTTGGCCAATTCGATGGACTTGTCTGTATACTCCTTATACCAAGCATTGTTGTCACCGTCCTTGCCTGTAGCATTCATAAAGTCAAAACCTACGAGGGCAGGATACTTGCCAGAGGCATTATACACAGCCAGTACATCCTCATGTTGGGTAACATCGCCATTGGCTGTCCCCATGTCGCCAGTCATGATGCCCGAGATGGTCTTCTTACCAAAATTCTCATAAAGGAACGTGTAGATAATCTTGGCTGCGTCTGTAGCATTGGCATCAACGGGTGTCGGCGCAATATTAAACTGTACCCCACCCTCACTACCGGCAATGCTGATATAGTCGATACGAAACCAAGTCCAGTTGGGTGTGATTTCGATTGTGTTGTCGCCCTCATTCATGATGAATGGTCCCACAACAGCCTCACCAGGCCCATTCTCAGGGGTATTGAAAGTGCTTGAACCACCATTAACGGACAAGTTCACGACCTTGTCACCATAAAGTCCGTCATAGCCCACGGTAATGGTGTACTTGCCACTTTCTGCAGCATTGTAATTAAAGGTGATTTTTGCATTGTTCTCAGTAAGTTCAAGAGACTTACCACCAGAATACTTCTCATCTTCAATGAGTTTACAGTTCTCGTTAGAAGCATCTTCAGCTTCCAATTTTGTTCCAGTCTGAGCATCCATAGATACATAACCGCAAACAGACAGGAATGCAATAAATAGTAATCGTTTCATGATAATACATTAGTTGTTAGTGGCACAAAGGTATGAAAAAAAAGCAAACGGATGACTTGTCGTATTTTTAAAAAACTTTAAATGAGCAAAATAGTCATATCTTCTGCAAAAATCGTATCTTTATTTCCTCAATAATCATTAAAAACGAAAGCAAAATCACGTCACTTTATTCCTTTTTTCGTAATTTTGCCGAATAAACCCAATAAATAAACAATTATGACTAAAGCTATCAAATCAATGGCAATGCTGGCTATCGCCGGTCTTGCAGTTTTGTGTGCCTGCAATCAGAAACAGGCAACGGAAGTTACCCTTCAGGTAAAGACCCAACATGGTATTCTCGAGGGATTCGAACAAGATGGAGTAAAGAAATTCCTGGGCGTGCCTTTTGCACAGGCTCCCGTAGGCGAACTCCGTTGGAAAGCGCCTCAGCCAGTTCTGGCTTGGGAAGGCATTCGGGAAGCCAAGGATTTTGGTGACGATCCCATGCAACCCAACATCTTCGGCGATATGTCGTTCCGTGGTCCAAAGCGTAGCGAGGACTGCCTCTACCTGAACATCTGGACTACGGCGTCAACCACGGCTGATGCGCTTCCCGTACTTATATATTTTAATGGGGGTGGATTGATGGCCGGCTCTGGTAGTGAACCTCGTTACGACGGCTCATCCATCGCCAAAGAGGGTGTTATTGGTGTGACGGCCAACTACCGTGAAGGTGTGTTCGGTTTCTTCGCCCATCCTGACCTCACTGCATCTTCCGAGTATAAGGGAAGCGGTAACTATGGTTTCCTCGACCAAGTAGCTGCCATCCAATGGGTTAAAGATAATATTGAGGCTTTCGGCGGAGACCCCAATAAGATCACCATCGTAGGCGAATCAGCTGGTTCTTTCTCTGTTTCTCTCCTCATGTGCTCGCCTCTCTCCAAGAACCTCATTGCTGGTGCCATGTTATCCTCTGGCGCAGAAGTGCTTCCATATAAGGCTTCTTTGCAGGCCGATGCCGATGCTGCTGGAGCAGACCTTCTTAAAAAGGCAGGTATCGCAAGCCTTGCCGATGCCATGGCCATCAACGCCGACTCTCTTCAGAAGATCCTGCCTCCCAGAGGAATGGCAAACGTAGTCATCGACGGTTTTTTTATGAAAGAGAGTGCTGATGATACTTTTGAGAAGGGTGAGCAGGCACAGGTTCCGCTTCTGGCAGGTTGGAACTCACTGGAAGGAACACCCATGCAGACTCTCAGAGGACAGGCTCCTACCCTTGCTAATTACAAAAATGCCATGAAGGCCCAATTTGGCGACATGACAGACGAGATTTTCAAGGCATACGGACTCGAGACCGACGAAGATGTGATGAGTCAAAAAGGGTTCGACCTTGCCTCCGATCTTTTCACAGGATTCCCCACTTGGAAAGTATGCGACTATCACGTCAAGACGTCAGGCCAGCCCGTTTATCGCTACCATTATATGCATCCACGTCCCCAAGTGTCATCGAAAATGGGCGACAAGGTAGCAGCCCTTGCAGGAGGGGTACGCGACAAGACTGCAGAAGAGAAGAAAGCTGAAGCCAAACAACCTGAGATTGCTCCTGGCGCCGTGCATTCTGCCGATATAGAATATGCCATGGGAACACTCGACACCAACGAGTATTACGATTGGCAGAAAGAGGATTACGACATATCGAAGTTGTTCCTCTCCTATTATGCCAATTTCTGTAAGACTGGCAATCCCAATGGTGAAGGACTGCCCAGGTGGACAGCCATTACCAAAGAGAATCTGGATGCCGCTCCAGTGATGAAGATTGATGTGGAGAGCGCTGAAATTGCCTCACCTGAAAAGGAGAATGCCTACCGCACACTAGAGAAATTCTACAGAAGTAAATGATAAGAATAGCGCGGCAATTGCCGCGCTATTTATTTCTTCAGAAGATCCAGAATCTTTATGGCGTCGTTATCGCCCTCAGCAGCATCTTTCTTGAGTTTTTTCATAATGTCATCGCCGTCTTTCTCATTCTTAACAGCCCTCTTCAGCCACATCTTTGCCTTAGCCTCGTCGGCAGCAACACCCTTTCCTTTCAGATAGGCCTTGCCTAACTGATACTGGGCATCGCCGTTTTCCTGTTTGGCGGCTTTGGTAAATAAGTCAAAAGCCTTCTTACGATCCTCTTTTACACCTTCGCCGTTCTTATAACACATGCCCAACTGATACAATCCTTTCGCATAACCTTGAGCAGCTGATTTGGAATACCACAGGAAAGCCAAGTCATCGTTTTCGGTAACACCTTTTCCCTTATCATAACAGAGACCAAGACGATATTGCGCCTTCTTGTGGCCCTTTTCTGCGGCAGCTTTCAATTTAGGCACTGCAGCAGAATAATTCTTTGCATCATACAGATCCTTACCCTCTCTATAAAGTTTTTCGGCATTCTGCGCACTTGCCACTATGCTGAGCATCAGTGCAAGCATCATCATCATTATTCTATTCATCCCATTCAGTTTTTTCGGCAAAAGTAGGCAAAAACTATCAATGAATTGATATGTCGGAGTGGCAAAAGTACCGCTCCGACATTGTTTTTTTGTTTCTTTAACCAAAAAAGGATTGTTTGTTCGCTAATTATTGCTAATTGGCACTTGCCAATTCGCAATAATTGTGTAATTTTGCAGTCGATTTTAATAACAAGGATAATTTCACATTAAAACAATTAGTAATATGGCAAAGTTAGATTTGACACAGTATGGCATCACAGGTTCAACCGTGATTGCTCACAATCCGTCGTATGAGTACCTCTTCGAAGAGGAGACAAAGGC
>CAMKUA010000034.1:0-24179 GCA_946415825.1 uncultured Prevotella sp.
TCTGCCGAGCGCGAGCGAACTCGATGCGAAGCATCAAATAGGCGATTAAGCGAGAGCAGCAATTCATTCGATGCGAACATCAAGTGAGCGATTAAGCGAGATCATCGTCAAATAATAGAGAACTCTTTTGCTGAAACAAAAGCAAAAGAGTTTTTTTATGCCTGTAATTTTTTCGTTTCAAAGTTTGAAACGTACGTACCAAAGTTTGAAACGTACATACCAAAGTTTGAAATGTACATACCAAAGTTTGAAACGGAAAATTCAACCAATGGCAATTCCAAGAGCAGAGCCAAGTAACATTCTCTTTTATAAGCGCCCACAGCAACAAGTAGCAGGTAATCTAAGTCAAGATTATCAGGGTTTTAGAATAATTCCCTGTCTTTTGGGTCGTAGAAATACGGAATATCGTGTAACTTTGCGGGCGATTTCACCAACTATACATACTTTCAGGGATGACACAAGAGACAAACACCAGTTTCAGGCACATATTGCCGATTCAGATTAGATTTAACGACGTGGACAAGTTCGGCCACGTAAACAACACCGTATATTTCCAGTTTTACGACACGGCAAAGACCGACTATATCGCTACGGTCTGCAAGGATGTGGATTGGGAACAAGTGGCTATCGTAGTGGTGAAGATCGAGGCCGACTTCGTTTCACAAATCAAGGCAGGCGACCATATTGCCGCCCGTACCCGTGTTGTGAAAATCGGTAATAAGAGTTTCCATCTGGAACAAGACATCATCGACACCGACACGCAGGAGGTAAAGTGCCGCTGCTTCTCCGTTATGGTGCTCTACGACCTGGTGCACCACCAGTCGATGCCCATCCCCGATGCCTGGCGCCAGGCCATCAACGCATACGAGTCATCATACACTCGCCAAGGTACATAGAGTTTTATAACGGATCGACGTCGTAATAGATTTGTAATGAAGAATAGCGCTTGTCTTGCAGCATCTGCTGTTGGGCAAGCGCTAAATATTTGCGCACATCGGCCATATTGAGGCCGAGTTCGAGTTTCAGGACGAGTTTGCGGATGGAGAGTGACTTGACCTTGGCAACGGAGGGCTTGTCGGGGCCGAGGACTCGGGCACCGAACCACTGGCGCAGACGACTGCCCATCTCGATGCTGGCCGTTTCGACAACACTGTCGGAGCGATGTTTCAGATAGACATAGATGAGCCTGTAATAGGGCGGATAGTGAAACTGCTGGCGCTCGGCTATCAACGAACGGTAAAGGGCGGGATAGTCGTTGCGTACCACCTGATGGATCAGCGGCAGATCAGGACTCTTGGTCTGGAGTACCACCAAACCGCGCTTTCCCTTGCGCCCTGCCCTGCCACTCACCTGTGACATCATCATGAAGGCATGCTCGTAAGCACGGAAATCGGGATAGTTGAGCATGGTGTCGGCATTGAGGATGCCCACCACGCTGACCTTGTCGAAGTCGAGACCCTTGGAGATCATCTGGGTGCCGATAAGCAGGTTGGTGCGTCCAGCGGAGAAGTCGCTGATGATACGCTCGTAGGCACTACGGCTACGGGTGGTGTCGAGATCCATACGGGCGATACGCGCCTCGGGGAAGATGTCGTGCACCTCGGCTTCAATCTTCTCAGTGCCATAACCGCGGGTCTGCAACTCCTTACAGCCACAGGCAGGGCACTCGGTGGGCACCTGATAGGTGTAACCGCAGTAGTGACAGGTGAGCTGGTTGAGGTTGCGATGGAACGTAAGACTGACATCGCAATGCTGGCAATGGGGCACCCACCCGCACTGCTTGCACTCGATCATCGGAGCATAACCCCGACGGTTCTGGAAGAGGATGGCCTGTTCGCCTCGCTCCAAAGCTTCGCGAACCTTATTTAATAAGAGGGGGGAGAAGGGGCCACGCATCATCTTGCGATGTTGCAGATCCTTGATATCAACCACCTGTATCTCGGGCAGTTCGATACCCTTGTATCGCTGGGAGAGCTCGACAAAGCCATACTTACCCGTCTTGGCATTATGGTAGGACTCGAGCGAGGGGGTAGCAGTGCCGAGGAGTGTCTTGGCACCAAACATCTGCGCCAGCATAATAGCCACAGAGCGGGCATGGTATCGGGGAGCCGGATCCTGCTGCTTATACGAGGTCTCGTGCTCCTCGTCGATGATGACGAGACCAAGGTTCTGAAAAGGTAGCATGACGGCACTGCGGGCTCCGAGGATCACATCATAAGGATTCCTGGAGAGCTGTTTCTGCCAGATCTCCACACGCTCAGCATCGGAATACTTCGAGTGGTAGATGCCCAAGCGATTGCCGAAGACGTGCTGCAGGCGTTGCATAATCTGTACCGTAAGGGCAATCTCGGGGAGGAGGTATAGCACCTGTTTCTTCTGTTCCAGAGCCTGACGGATAAGGTGGATATAGACCTCGGTCTTGCCACTGGAGGTGACACCATGCAGGAGGGTGACGTTCTTCTTCAGCCATGAGAACTTTATCTGGTTATAGGCATCCTGCTGGACGGGACTCAGGGGCTTGATATTCTCCAGATGGGGCTCACCCGCAAAGTTCAGGCGCCCCACTTCCTGTTCGAAGCTTTCGAGGAAGCCGCGCTTGACGAGTGCACTGACAGTTGTGGGGGAATGACCCTGGTTGAGCAGTTCGTCGCGTGTGAGCTGAACCTGAGAAATGGCAGACTCAGAGGTGTCGGCATCACCAAGGGCAAGGTTGAGGAAGTCAATGAAGGCACGCTGCTGACTGGGGGCACGCTGCAGCATATCGATGGCGACATGCAGAGCCTGCTCGTTGCGGAACTTAGGCGTCAGACGGATGCAGGTCTCGGTCTTGGGACGATAGCCGTCTTCGGCCTTCAGCCCAGAGGGGAGGGCAGCCTTATAGACCTCACCGATGGGCGACATATAGTAGTCGGCCATCCATTGCCACAACTTGAGCTGAGCATCGAGAAGAATGGGCGTAACGTCGAGCACCTGAAGGATATCCTTGACGGAGTACCCTTCAGGTGCTTTCTCATGAACAGAGGCAACGAGGCCTACATAAATCTTATTCCTGCCCAGTGGTACAAGTACACGCACCCCCTCAGACACCTGTCGCTCCAGCGATGGTGGAACGGAATAGGTGAACACACCGTCGAGCGGTAGGGGCAGGATGACATCTACGAACAAACGGGCTTAGAAATAAATGGCAGCACCAATCTGCCAGGCATTATTGTGGGTGTCAACGTCGTCCAGGTTCTTGAACTCACCCGACTTACCAGCAGCGAGGTTATAAGTGACGCCAACCTCAATACGACTGAGCAGCGTAACACCGGCACCGAAGTTGAAACTGAGGTTTGCATCCTTCAGTCGATACTCACCCACCTTGGTGTTATACACCTTGTCGCCCACAGGGAAACCAAACTGGGGGCCAACGGCCAGATAGAGGCCTGCCGAAGCACCAAGACCGATGTTATAACGCAGATTCAAAGGAATCTGGATGGACTTCTGAGTAACCTTCGTGGCACCTTCCTGAAGCACCACCTGACCATTCTGCTCTACAAACCCTTCGAATTCGGCACTGCGCTGATCGTAGAGGGCTGCGATATCAACGCCAAAGCCTGCAGGCAGCGAAATCTTAAAGGCGGGACCTACATAGAAACCTGCCTGATTGTCGGACTCGACAACATCCTTGCTAAATGACATCTTTGTGATATTCAGACCACCTTTCACACCAAAGTGAAAACCTTGTGCCTGGGCTGTCATGGTGATAGCAGCGACAAGCACTAATAAAGAAATAATTCTCTTCATGATTGATTATAATTAATGTTACCGCTGCAAAGGTACGAATAAGCAAGCAAAATACCAAATTTATTTGGATATTTTTAGTGTCGCTGACGGCGCACAGTGACGCGTGCAGAACCACTACCCGACGAAGAACTGCTACTGCTGCTCTTGGGTTTGCTGGCCTTCGTGCGACGACTACTACTGCTGGAGGCAGAAGCCTTAGGGGCCTTGGTCTTCGTCTTCTTGGTCTTTACGTCGAGTTTGGCAATGCTGTCGAGCGAGTCTTTCTTCTCGGGGTCGCCAAAGAGATTCTTACGGAAGGCTTCCAGCTCTTTCTCAATGCGCTTCTGCTCGGCAGAGAGTTTGGTGGTGTCGCCATCACAGAGCTGGATGAGCGTCTTGCCCTGGGCATTATTGGTCTTATAGATCTGTCCACGATACATGTTGAGCGTGAAATAGTCATCCATCGACATGGTAGCGGCATTATTGAGACTGCTGGCCATGACGGTCTGGCGCGTCAGGAACGGCTCCAGATCGGCATACTTCACCCAGAAAAGAGGATACTGTGTAGCCTCACCGCCAAAGTCGTCGTCGCGCAGCATCACCGGACAGAGGGCCAACACCTTGATATGGAACGAGGAGTTTGCCTGATCGTAATAGGCACTCTCCTTCAGGTAGTACTTACGAACCTCTGATGAGGGGATGTCGCTGTTATCGACCTTCAACTTCCCATCCTGTTCCTCGTAGAAAATATGATAGTTGTCGAGGATGGTCTTCATCTGAACCTTTGTCTCGTCGGAGAACACATCACTGCCATCTGTCGGGTATTCATAGACGGGGATGTAGCCGTTCTGCGCCAGTTTGAAGATATAGGTAAACAGGTTGACCTGTTTGCCCTGAGGCTCCACGGGATAGTAGAGACCAGCGTTCTCGTTCTTCGTCAGGTCGATCTCACGATAGATATCACGTCGCCATACCACCTCCTCGGGTACGTCGAGAGCAGTGGGGAAGGATATCTGCGCTCTCATAGACATGCCCTGTGAGGGACTCTTCTTCTGCTGCTGTTGCTGTTCTGCCTTCTGCTGGTTGCGGCGTTGTTTGGGTTGCGCCATAATGGCTAAAGGTAAAAAGGTAAAAAGGTAAGAAAGTAAAAAACCTTTTACCAACACCTCAAACCTATTATTACGAAATACATTCTGTCTCATATCTATTACCTTTTACTTTTTACTTCACTATGATTTCCATTGGGTTCTGGAGGGTACGCGTCAGACCGTCGGGACCAACCACCGTCACACGGGAGATGTAGAAACGACGGTTACGGGCCAGTTTGCGGAAAGTATCCTTCTGACGAGCCGAGAACGCGGCGCCCTCAGAGGCCATAGGAACGGCATTACCCATATTGTCGAAGAACACGGTTTCGAACGACTGCACACGGAATCCGATATCGAGGATGCCATCGTCGATGGCGGCTCCGATGGCATCGGCAGCCACTAACTGAGACTTAGCCAGACCGCCACCTTTATAGCGGGTGGGATTACCATGCTCATCCTTCATGGCGATATACGGTGTGGGATCGGGCAATTTCCGTACACGGAAGGTGTACTGGCCCATCTGCTGGGGACGACCCGTGTTGGTAGAGACGACCGTGATAGTGGCGTTCTCGCCGATCTTGGCCGGACGGGCAATATACTTGCCAGGGCCTACGGGTTGCAGGGTGCCATTGGTCATCGAGGCCTGCACCTTTGTCAACGGCACACCTGGCACACTGACGCTGATGGGGTTGTTATAGCCTGCATAAAGCATGTTCATAAGGTCGGCCGATACCGTTGCACTGGGATCGACCACCGTATATTTCTGACTGAAGTCACGACGGATACGCTCGCCATTACCGTTGACGGTCTCCAGATAGCCTGCGAGGGTGAAGTCGCCCGTTGCCCCACAGATGCGCTCATAGAGATTGTCCTGTAGCGTCACCTTCTGGTTACCTATATAGATGTCAGGCACTTGTGTGGTATCAACCGCTGCCATCACGATATGGGCAGAGAACTTATCGCCTCGGACGATGGTCTGGGAGTTGGGGATGACGAAAGCCTCGAGGGCATTCACTCGGATATCCTTCACGTCGATATTCTGCACCAGTGTGTGAAGCACCTCGCCCTCGGCATAACGTACGTCACTCTGTAGTTTTGAGAGCAATGTGACGGCAGCGGCTGCCGGCATCGACTCAAACATATACTCCTGCCAGTTCTTACCCATCGACATGGCGTTCTTGGGTATCTCGGTAGTGAGATTGCTGGCGATAATCTGTTTCTGTTTCTCGTCGGTCACCATCTTCAGCATACGCTGACGGAAGGAGTTGATGGCATTGAAGAGCTCCTGGCCCCGTCCTCCGCTGATGGAGAGCATCACCTGATTGGCGGCCTCAAGATCTTCCTTGTTGCGGATATTATGAGGATCGCCATTCTTGCCGTCTGCCTCACGTACGATAGCCAACTTTAAATCGGCAGCCAGGTTATAGAGCGAGTCGCTCATCTGGCGCACCCGCTGGGCTCGGTCGTACCACATCTTCACCTTCTGGGGGTTGGCCTTCATCTGCGCATCGAAGTCCTCATAGATAGCCAGGTTCTCCTTGGCCGAGTTGCCTGTGGTGCGGTTCAGACTCTCCTCCACGATGGAGAAGCCGTTGAGCACCTCGGTAGAGACATTCAGCGCGAGCATAGCCATCAAGACGACATACATCAGATTGATCATCTTCTGGCGCGGTGATACGGGTCTTTTTTTGATTGCCATCTTCTTATACGTTCATCTTGGCGGTCATCGCCTCGATCATACGGGCGTAGATCTTATTCAGTTCGAGAATCTGTGCAGCCATCTTCTTGGTCTGCTCATTGATCTCATCGATTGTTCCTATCTGAGCACTGGCACTCTTCAACTGCATCTCATAGACCTTGGTGATGCCTGTGAGTGTGCGGTTCAGGTTCTCCATCTCCTCAGAGTCGTGAGCCAGGCGCTCACTCTGGGTGGAAACGCGTGAGAGCATCTCTGTGAGTCGCTTCAGTTCATCGACATAATTGGTAGTAGCCTCTTCGAGTTCCGGGTTCACCTGAGGCAGAGCGACTGCAGAGCCGCCTGCCACGGTGGTAACAGATGACGATACAGCAGCGATGGCCTCTGTATCGACAACAGGTGCATCATTGGCATCCGGCATCGGGGCATAGCCGCCAGTGCCTCCACCACCGCCAATGATAATCGTGCCACCATTGCCACCAATGACGGTAGCCTGACTACCCTCTCCGGGCAACTCATCGCCCTTCTTCATGTGGGTATCCAGTTCCATGCCATCGGTGGTCTTATCAAACGGACGGTCGAAAGCCGAGATAAAGAACACAAACACCTCTGTACCCATTCCCAAGAACAGGAAGAAGTTGGCTCCGGGCAGGTGAGTCAGTTTAAAGAGCGTACCCAGAATCACAATCGAGGCGCCCCAACTGTATGCATAGTTCAGGAATGTCTGGCCAGGCACACTGTCCATCCATTTCTGTAGCCGATAAACGAAATTAAGCTTACTGTATGTTGTCATTGCGAAAACTGTTTTTTAGTCAATCATTTCTTGGTCTTTATCTTCTCACTGGTGGTGTTAGCCAGACTGCGTACACAGCGGAAGCCAATATACGAACGAGGCTGGTTCTGATACTCGGAAGAGCGCCAGGCAGAGCGGATATACGACTCGGGGTCTTTCCAAGAGCCACCACGCACACTCTTCTTCTTCAACCGGTAAGGGTCTTCGATAGCGGCATTATACTTCAATTGCGGATTGATATCATTCATGGCATCGACACCTGCCTCGGTATAGACTGTGCTCGTCCACTCAGCCACATTGCCCGCCATATCAAACAAGCCGTTGCTGTTGGCAGAATAGATGCCCACCCTACTGGTAATCAGGTTTCCGTCTTTGGTGTAGTTGCCATCGTCGGGTTTGAAATTGGCATAGAAACAACCCTTACCACTGGCCACATCCTCGTTTTCCCAAGGGAATTCGTTTTGGTCCTTACCACGGGCGGCATACTCCCACTCAGCCTCAGTCGGCAGACGATAACGCTGAACAAACCGGGCGGCAGGACCCAAGCCCTTCAACAGGTACTCCGTACGCCAGGCACAGAAGGCATTGGCCTGCTCCCAGGTCACACCCACAACGGGGTAGTCGTTATAGGCTGGATTAGAGAAGTAGTAGCGCATATACATCTCGTTGTCGGAGTTGGGGAAATCGTTCACCCAACAGGTGGTGTCGGGGAATACATTAACGATATAGGTATTCAGGAAATCCCACGGGCCGGTAAGCTGACGATTGATGGTCTCACGCACAATCTTACCCTCGTCATCGATGTAGGCGGTATCCTTGGAAATCCAAACCTGTTCGTTTGGATCGACGATAACGTCTGTATTCAGATTGCGCTCCTGAGGATTGATGCGGTTGCGACGCAGGGCTGCTGCCGTATAATCGTAGATCTCGTATCGGTAGTTCATCTGGCGATAATCGAGCATCTTCTCACCCGTCACAGGATTGGTGACGTAAAGACCGTCGATAATCTCCTGCTCATCCTCACTCGGCTTACGCGGCAGGGCTTTCTTCCAGTTGATAAAGGAACCTATCTCCTCACCGTCCTTATCGGTCTTCACTGTCTTATAGGTCTCGTCAATCTCCGAAAGACGCTCACGAAGGATGGAATCGCGTACATAATACACGAACTGACGGTACTTGGAATTGGTGACCTCGGTTTCATCCATCCAGAAGCCATCGACAGAAATGTCTCGCAAGGGAGTCTTCTTTCCCCAAAGACTATCCGGATTCTCGATACCCATCTTCAGGTGACCCCGTCTGACAAGCGTCATGCCATAAGGTGTGGGCTCTGTGAAGGCCCTGCCTCCTGTTCCCGTCACCTCACCGCCTCCTGATGTTGTCATCTTACTGCCAAAACAACTGGTCAGGAAAAGTAAAAAGGTAAAAAGGTAAAAAGGTAAAGTCCTTCTTGCCCTATCTCCTTTTCGTTTCATCATATTAGTTTCTCTTTCCATATCTTCGTTATTTTCTTTTTTTTCTATTACAAGAATCTCACACTCTTATGAAGGTTACGTCCCTTCTTATACAGGTTCAGCTCCGTCTGGTACCCTACAAATAGTTCATGACTGCCGTTGCCAATACTCATCGCCGAGGTATAAACCTCATAGCTGTAACCCACTCTGACGCCTCGGATATCACCACCTATCTGTATCGTCACAGAGTTGGTGGGACTATAAGAGAGGCCTGCATACATCACGCGCTTCTCATGGGTGTAGAGCAGTCTTCCTGACACATCAGCGCGATAAGCTACGCCGTCGGTACGCCCCAAAACAGAGGTCTGTATGGATAGAAACGGAATTTTAAGCTGAATATTGTATCCGCCTGTCAAATAATAAGACGAAGAGACGGCCAGTTCGTTCTTTTCACCCAGTTCCACCGTAGGTGAATTCAGATGTAAAGCCGAGATGCCCACATACCAATTACGATGTTTATAATAGACGCCTGCAGAGATATCAAAGCCCGTTCCGTTGATGGAGGAAGTGGCGAAGGCCGGGTCGTTGGAATCAATCAGATCCACCTTCGAACCGTCGAAATTCTCGCTGAGCATAGTCAATTGCACACCAAGACTCAGTTTGCCACCCAATAGCTGGGGCTGATAAGCATACTGCAGACCGATGCGCTTATGGGAGAAAAGACCAATATTATCGTTGACAAACTGAATACCTGCGCCATGGTAAGACTTCAAGGCGTAGAACGGCATGTCGGCAGCCAGGTACATCGTATTGGGATTATGCTCGAAGCCTGCCATCTGGAGGGCATAGGCACCTGCTATATTCAACTTCGGTTCCTTACCCACTGCAGCTGGATTGAAAGATGGTTCCATCGCCCAATAATGGCCGAAGGAAACATCATACTGTGCCCTTGCCGTCAAGGTGATCAGAGCCAGTAAAACAACTATGGGAATACGTTTCACCACCTCTTAATAACGTATTCCCATCAGTTTTATTGCATTTTCCGGATTTCCTTGTCCTATATTTTATGGTCTTATTGACAGTTGACCGACACTTACATCGCCTGAGCCACTTTTCTCTTTGGAGAAATGACTGACCTGTCCTTTCAGCGTAATGTCGCCCGAGCCCCTCAGTTCGCACTCTACAGCATCGCAATGATCATGGAAAGTAGCCATGATATCACCCGAGCCTTTCAAAGCAAGACGCGTATCGGTCGTGTTCCACAAATGGAGTTCAATGTCACCAGAACCCACGAGAGAGGCCGACATTTCCCTGGTATCCATACAATCAAGGTCGATATCACCAGAGCCGATAAGTTCTACATTACAACGATCGCAAATGACATCTTTCACATCGATGTCGCCAGAGCCGCGAAGCATGATATCCAACTCATCGGTGTCAATGCGCTTTTCGCTGATGAAATCGCCGGAGCCATTCAACCGGATGCCAATCAGATCAGGAGAGGTAACATCGACTGTCAAATCACCCTCATCGCCCAACTGGAAATTAACGAAGCCTATCTTACCCTTGTTGCGGATGATGAGTGTTTTTCCATCCTTTTCGGTAATGATATTATTGACCTGGCTTTCAGGTCCCTTTACTGTGACTGAGAACTTGTTGCCCTGTGTATAGTAAACGGTAGGCGAGCCATTGATCTCGATCTCTTCAAAGTCCTTCAATACGCGGTTCTCGGAAACTGTCTTCTCAAAAACAGCCTTTTGGTTCACACAGGATGTTGTCAGGACGGCCATACCCATCATCACACCTGCAATCAGAACGTGCTTTTTTTTCATAATTACCTTCTATTAATTGTTACTTCTGTCAGTTAGACGGAAGCAAAACAGAAAAAGTTGCATCGTACAAAATAATATTGAAAAAACGTCAACCTAACGGAAGGTCAAACCAGAAAGTAGAGCCCTTACCTAAACGGGACTCAACCCCAATGGCTCCGCCAAGGCTTTCTGCATGAGACTTGGCTACAGACAGTCCCAAACCCGTACCTGGAATAAACTCGTCAAGTTTCACAAAACGGTCAAAGATCTTGGTCAGCTCAGTTTCCGGAATTCCCTTACCTGTATCCTTCACCCAAATGCGCACGTGGTCGCCCTTCTGCATATCGAAACCTAATGTAATATTGCCTTTGAGCGTAAACTTTACAGCATTCTGCATGAGGTTGCTGATAATCTCCATCAATTTGGGCACATCGGTATTTATCATAAGTTGCGAATAAGGGAACTGAGTAGCAAGTACCACACTCTCCTGATCGACCATGGTACCATATTCCTTGGCAATGTCTTTGAGCAAGGGCACAAGGTCAGTCTGTGACTTAATAAGGTTCTTAGCCTGAGCCTCTATCTTCGACATGCTGACCAGTCCATCGATGATGCGAAGCAACTTGCGGTTGTTATTCTGTATCTCATTGATGAGTTGCTGACGGTCTTCCTCGGCCTCGACAACAGGCAACAAGTCGGCAAAGCCAACAATGGCATTCAGTGGCGTTCGGATTTCATGACCCATATTAGCCAGGAAGGCAGTCTTCAGACGATCGCTCTCCTCAGCCTTGTTACGAGCATTGATAAGATCGGCTTCCAATTTCTTTCGTTCATCAATACGCATCGTAGTACCCACAACCTTTGTGGGATTGCCTTCTGCATCACGATCAGCAATGATGGCGTAGCTCTCTTCCCAGTAGGTCATACCTGAATTACCCGACTTGATGCGATATTGCTGGTGATAGGAATTGCTCCGACCAGTCAAAATGTCGTCGAGCGCTGTCATGACGCGCTGGGCATCCGACTTGTCAAGCATTTCACACAACAAAGCTAACGGATAATCGGGCGAAGGCATTAAATTATCCTGCCCCTGGCGGAAATCATTATCCATCGTAATGGTACGAAGTTTGGGATTGACGTGCCATGTACTCAGTTTCATGGCCTTCACAACGAATTCGTACTCAACATTGCCTTCCTTCATCCTGTCAAGTTCCACCAGTTCGTCTTTCAACTTCAAACCTGTACGCCTCTGGAGGACGATTAAGACGATTAAAACTATTATCGACAAGATGCCCATCCCCCAGAGGACGTGAATCATAAAGGGGCTGTCAAGCTGAGAGTATAATAATAGTTCAATCATGATTGTCGTGTAACTTTCGCAAAATTACATATTTTCTTTGAAACAGACGCATTTTATCGACAAATTTTAGCAAAAACCAAAGATTTTTGTTAGATTAACAATAAAAAAGGCTGTTTTTCCACGAACTTCCATTAACTTTGCAGTCGCAATTACACTATAATTGCTCAATTTGCAACATCATAATGGAACAGGAATTCGAATTGATCGCCAAAACGTTTATGGGACTGGAACCTGTACTGGCGAAAGAGTTGACCCAAATGGGGGCAAAAGACGTGAAGATTGGCCGACGGATGGTTTCTTTCACTGGCAACAAGGAAACCATGTACCGTGCCAACTTCCAGTTACACACAGCTATCAGAATATTGAAGCCCATCCGCCACTTCAAAGCAAGAAGTGCTGATGATGTCTATGAGGAGATCCGAAAGATCGACTGGACGGATTATATCGGACCCGACAAGACGTTTGCCGTCGATGCCGTTGTATTCTCCGAAGAATTCCGTCATTCGAAGTTCGTGTCGTATAAGGTCAAGGATGCCATCGTGGACCAGTTCCGCGAGAAAACGGGCAAACGGCCGAACATCTCAGTGGCTAATCCAGATATCCGTCTGAACATACATATCGCAGAAGACCAATGCACGCTGAGCCTTGACTCCAGCGGAGAGTCGCTCCACCGTCGTGGTTATCGTCAGGAGAGCGTTGAGGCGCCACTGAACGAGGTGTTGGCCGCAGGCATGATCCTCATGTCGGGGTGGCAGGGAGATACCGATTTTATTGATCCTATGTGTGGATCCGGTACATTGCTCATCGAGGCAGCCCTCATCGCGAAAAACATGGCACCAGGTCTGTTCCGCAAGGAATATGCTTTTGAGAAATGGGGAGACTTTGATGCAGACCTCTTCGACAGCATTTATAACGATGAGAGTCAAGAGCGCGAGTTCAGGCATCACATCTATGGTTACGACGTAGATGTAAAGGCCGTCAATACCGCTCTGCTGAATGTGAAAGCAGCTGGACTGAGTAACGAGATCACTGTCAGGCAACAGGATTTCAAGGATTTTACACAGCCCCAGGCCAAAAGCATCATCATTACCAATCCTCCTTATGGCGAACGTATCTCAACACCCGATCTGCTAGGCACCTATAAGATGATTGGTGAGCGTCTGAAGCACCAGTTCAAAGGTAATGACGCCTGGGTGCTCTCGTACCGTGAGGAGTGTTTTGACCAAATTGGATTAAAGCCCAGCATTAAGATTCCTCTTTATAATGGCAGTCTAGAGTGTGAATTCCGTAAGTACCAGATGTTTGACGGCAAACTGAAAGATTTCCGATCCGAAGGTGGTGTTGTCAAAACCGAGGAGGAGAAACGCCAGATGGCCGAAAAGCATCGTTTCAAGAAAAACCGCGAGTTCAAACAGCGTCTTGAAGAGACAGAACAGAATGAAGAAGCAGATATCCGGTCGTTCACCTTCCATCGTCATGAACTGAAAAAGGACAGTCGTGAATTCAGGAAAACCCGCGGAGACCGTGAGGATAGAGATGAGCGCAGTTCCCGCAACGACCGTAAGGGCGGCTATAAAGGCAATGCCAATCGTGGCGGTCATGAGCGATTTGACCGTAGCGGCAAGGGGCGTTCCTTCGGCAAGGGGAAAGATTTCGACAAAAAGAACAGGAGATTCGATGATGAAGATTAAAACGATGCTGGCAGCCCTGATACTGCTGATAACACCTGTAACCATGAGCGCTCAAGATAAACTCTTCACACTCGAAGATCTGAACTTCGGCGGAACAAACTTCGCTAACCTGCGTCCACAAAATATGTGGCTGACGTGGTGGGGTGAGAAACTGGTTCAGACCGATGTGGAGGAGTGTTATACTATTGATACACAAACGGGCAAGAAGAACCTGTTGTTTTCACTCGATGACATCAACCACTGGGCAAAGAGTAACGATGAAACTTACGTTCGTCATCTGATGAATGCCACCTTTCCTTACCCCGACAAACCCATCGTGGCCTTGGGCAACATGAAAGCCTTTATACTCATAGACTTTGAAGCCAAGAAGATTATTTGGCAAGACAGCATCTCAGGTCAGGAAGCCAACGAATGGAGTCCTAAATCACGGGCCACTGCCTATGTAGAGGCCAACCAGTTGTTCGTAGCCGACGCTGATGGTAATAAGCACCAACTTTCTTCCGACGGAAGTCGTGAGGTCGTCTATGGACAGTCTGTCCACCGCAATGAGTTCGGCATTGAGAAAGGCTCTTTCTGGAGTCCTGACGGACAACGTCTGGCATTCTACCGCATGGACCAGAGCATGGTAACAGACTATCCTCAAGTGGATGTCTTTCCCCGTGAGGCCACCTATGAGCCAGACAAGTATCCGATGGCAGGAATGACCTCACATAAGGTGACTATTGGTGTCTATAACCTGAAAACGGATAAAACCCTTTATCTGCAAACAGGCGATCCGACCAACCGTTACTTTACTAACATCGCATGGAGTCCAGACTCGAAAACTATATATATGTTTGAGCTGAACCGCAAGCAGAACGATTGTCGTTTGGTATCATACAATGCTGAGACTGGTGAGAAGACTGCAGAACTCTATCACGAGACGTCAGAAAAATACGTTGAACCGCTGCATCCTATTCAGTTCCTACCTTGGGATGCATCGAAATTCATTATGCAGAGTCAGAAAGACGGATATAACCACCTATATCTCTTCGAAAAGAATGGTAAGGAGCTAAAACAACTGACAAAAGGTTCCTGGGTTGTGATGGAACTGTTAGGCTTCAATCAGAAGGATAAGACAGTGGTCATCGCTTCGAACGAGAAGGATCCGCTACAACGTAACCTCTGGACTGTGAATGTTAACAATGGTAAGCGAACACTGCTCGATAATGGAAAAGGGGTCCATCATGGCACACTTTCAGCATCAGGAACTTTAGTGTACGATAAATACCAAGAGCCTGACATTCCCCTCTGCATATCTGTAGGCAGTACTAAAAAACTCCATTTCATGCCCCTGCTCTCTTCTGCAGATCCATGGAAGGATTATCAGCAGCCCATCTACGAGAATGGCAGTATTAAAGCAGCCGACGACACCACCGACTTATATTATAGGATGGTAAAACCGCACGATTTTGATGCGGCGAAGAAATACCCAACGGTGGTTTATGTCTATGGTGGCCCCCATGCTCACAATGTTGATGCCTCCTGGCATTGGGCCAGTCGTTCGTGGGAGACCTATATGGCACAAAAAGGCTACATTCTCTTTATTCTTGACAATCGAGGGTCAGAGAACCGTGGCCGGGACTTTGAGCAGGCCACCTTCCATCAGTTAGGTCAGATTGAGATGCAAGACCAGATGAAGGGTGTGGACTTTTTGAAGACTCTTCCCTACGTAGATATGAACCGGCTGGGTGTGCATGGTTGGAGTTTTGGTGGATTTATGACCATCTCACTCATGACCAACTATCCCGATGTGTTCAAGGTTGGTGTAGCTGGAGGTCCTGTGATTGACTGGAAATGGTATGAGATTATGTATGGTGAGCGCTATATGGGTACGCCTGAGGATAATCCTGAAGGGTATGCCAAAAGCAGTCTCATAGACAAAGCTAAGAATCTGAAAGGCAAACTGCAGATTATTACCGGTTATAATGATAACACGGTGGTGCCACAGCACTGTCTGTCGTTCCTTGATGCCTGTGTCAAGGCTGGCACTCAGCCCGATTTCTTTGCCTATCCTGGTGAAGAGCACAACATGCGAGGACATGCCTCAGTACATCTGCATGAGAGAATAACTCAATATTTTGAGGACTATTTGAAGTAATTAAGGTAATTGAGAATTGAAGATTGGAAATTGAAAATTGAAATAAACGAAATGAAAATCTTACTATTAGGAAGTGGCGGACGTGAGCACGCCCTAGCTTGGAAAATCGCTCAGAGCAAAAAGTGTGAGAAACTCTATATTGCCCCAGGTAATGCCGGAACAGGAAACTGTGGTGAGAATGTTGCCATGAAGGCCGATGACTTCGAGGCCATCAAGAATTTTGTTGTCGAGAAGGGCGTCAACATGGTAGTAGTCGGTCCTGAGGATCCACTGGTAAAAGGCATCTATGATGAGTTGGGAGCCGATGCTCGTACTAAGGATGTTCCTGTCATCGGCCCTTCGAAGGCCGGTGCCGTGCTCGAAGGCTCAAAGGATTTCGCGAAGGGGTTTATGCAGCGTCATCATATCCCCACAGCCCGTTACCAGACTTTCGACGGCGAGCATCTGGAGGAGGGATTAAAGTTCCTGGAGACGCTCGATGCTCCCTATGTATTAAAGGCCGATGGTCTCTGCGCCGGTAAGGGGGTACTCATCCTCCCAACTCTTGACGAGGCTAAAAAAGAATTGAAAGAGATGTTGGGCGGTATGTTTGGCAATGCCTCATCGCAGGTGGTAATCGAGGAGTTCCTGAGCGGCATCGAGTGTTCTGTATTCGTACTGACCGATGGTAAGAACTATAAGATTCTGCCCGAGGCAAAAGACTACAAGCGCATTGGCGAACACGATACTGGTCTGAACACTGGTGGCATGGGTAGTGTAACACCTGTACCTTTTGCCACTAAAGAGTGGATGCAAAAGGTTGAGGATCGCATTATCCGTCCTACTGTAGAAGGACTGTCAGCAGAGAATATCGACTATAAGGGTTTTATTTTTTTCGGACTGATCAATGTAAAGGGTGAACCCATGGTGATTGAATACAACTGTCGTATGGGCGACCCAGAAACAGAAAGTGTGATGCTACGTCTGAAGAGCGATATTGTAGATCTGTTCGAAGGTGTTGCCGAAGGGAACCTAGACCAGCGCCGTATTGAGTTTGACCCCCGTGCAGCTGTCTGTGTCATGCTGGTGAGTGGCGGTTATCCCCAGGAGTACAAGAAGGGTTACCACATCACAGGTATCGAGAATGTAGAGGGTTCCATCGTCTTCCATAGTGGAACAGCCCTCAAAGATGGTAAGGTCGTGACAAACGGCGGTCGTGTAATCGCTGTGAGCAGTTATGGCAATGACAAAGCTGAAGCCCTTCAGAAATCATTCGAAGAGGCCCAGAAGATACAATTTACCGACAAATACTTCCGTCGAGATATCGGAGCAGACCTGTAAACGGGCAATAACGGCATGAGACGGATACAGAACAAGGTGGCTGAGAGCCGAAGGACTCTGCCATTGGCGATACTTTATAGTGTCGCCATTTGGCTGGTGGCAGGATTGATTTCTAAACAATGGTGGATACAGTTAGCCCTGTTCCTACTCTCTACCTACCTGATGATGCACATGAACAATATCAATGTGCTCATTCGCATCTTCAGCCGCATGGTTTCCGTCTCCTTTATTGTCTTATCCACCTCGGCCGTTTTCCTGTTTCCTTCCATTAATGGAAGTTTTGTCCAACTGTGTTTTATTGCTTCTCTGTTATCCTTTTACAACTGTTATCAGGACACAGAGTCACCAGGCTGGACCTTTTACGCCTTCCTTTGTCTTGGCATGGGGAGTATCGTAGAAATACATATCCTGTATTTTGTTCCTATTTTCTGGCTGATGATGATTATCATCGTCTATTCCCTCTCCTGGCGCAACTTTCTGGCCTCGTTGGTAGGGATGCTGACTCCCTATTGGTTCTGGATACCCTGGATGCTCTGGCACCACAATGGTGACCTGACGGTTTTGACGAACCACATCTCTGCATTAATCGACTTCCAAGCTCCCCAAGTGAACCCACTGACAACACAGCAAACAATGCTCCTTGTATTCGTCGCCGTATTAGGTGTAACGGGAGCCATCCATTTCCTGCGAAGAAGTACGTTCGACAAGATTCGCACCCGCCAGCTATATTATAGTTTCTTCATCATAGGCACCTCTGCCTTTATCTTCCTGATACTCCAGCCTCAGCATTATGACACGCTAATACGTATCATGATTATTGCTGTCAGTCCGCTTATCGGTCACTTCCTGGCCTTGACAAAAACGAAGATCACCAACATCGCTTTCATCGTCATCACGATAGCTGTTTTAGTCTTAACCGCTTTCAACCTATGGACTTCATCATCTCCTTTCTGACTCAATATGGTTACTGGGGCATGTTGTTGGCAGCCTTTCTGGCTGGCAGTTTCTTCCCTTTTTCCAGTGAGGCAGTGATAATTGGTCTGATAGCTTCTGGTCTTGACCCTTGGATCTTAATGATCTACGGCACTATTGGCAATGTACTGGGCAGTATCGTCAATTATGGTTTAGGTCGTTTGGGGAAGATGGAGTGGATAGAGAAGTACCTCCATGTAAAAAAGACCGATCTTGATAAAGCCCATCGTTTCATGGCTGGGCGTGGTGCCTGGATGGGATTCTTCGCCTTCCTGCCCGTCTTAGGCAGTGCCATCACCATCGCCCTGGGACTGATGCGTTCCAACATCGTCATCACGTTCATCGCCATTACTCTTGGCAAGATATTCCGTTATATTATCTTAATTTACGGAGTGGGACTATTTATATAGACATATTTTTTCGTACCTTTGCAACCATATTAAGATTTTATCATTAAAACAGCATATCATTAGATGAAACAATTTAGAGTGGTAGATAATGCCTTAGGCTGGTTGTCATTTCTGATAGCGGCCTTCGTCTATTGTTCTACAATCGAACCTACAGCCAGTTTCTGGGACTGTCCGGAATTCATCACTACAGGTTATAAACTGGAAATCGGACATCCCCCCGGGGCACCGTTCTTTATGCTTACGGCCAATCTCTTTTCACAGTTTACCAGCGACCCCACCCAGGTGGCTCGGATGGTGAATATGATGAGCGCCCTACTTTCGGCTACTTGTATTCTGTTCCTCTTCTGGAGCATTACGCATCTTACCCGCCGTTTGCTTATTGGCGACTGGAGCGAACTTACCACCCCTAAGTTCATTGCCATCGAGGCTTCTGGCTTGGTGGGAGCTTTGATATACACGTTCAGCGATACTTTCTGGTTCTCAGCTGTTGAAGGCGAGGTATATGCCTATTCTTCTGCGTTTACGGCCGTCGTATTCTGGCTCATCCTGAAATGGGAGGATGTGGCCGACGAACCTCATAGTGACCGATGGTTGGTGCTTATCATGTATATGACAGGACTCTCCATTGGTGTCCATTTGCTGAACCTGCTTTGTGTGCCTGCTATCGTATTGGTATGGTACTATCGTCGTTTCCCTGATGCCAACCTCAAGGGCTCTCTCATTGCCTTAGGCATTTCTCTCGTCATTCTGGCAGCTGTGCTCTATGGTGTGGTGCCTGGTATCATCACCGTTGGCGGATGGTTTGAGTTGTTCTTTGTCAACACCCTCGGCATGCCGTTCAATACGGGAGAAATCATCTATATTATCCTGCTTGTGGCATGTGTCATCTGGGCAGTCTATGAAACGCAGACGCAGAAACACAGTCAGAAAGTCCAGAACATTGCCTTCCTGCTTTCAGTAGGCATGCTAGGCATCCCATTCTACGGTTGGGGATGGTCGGCCTTCATCATCGGCATCATTGTACTGACAGTCCTCTGGTTCGTTCTGGGTTACAATAAAGACAAGCAGCCCCTTATCTCTGCCCGCATCAAGAATACAATGCTGCTCTGCATGTTGATGCTAATGATTGGATATTCCACATACGCACTCATCGTAATCCGCTCTTCTGCCAATCCTCCAATGGACCAGAACTCGCCTGAGGATATTTTCACCCTCGGCGACTATCTCGGACGCGACCAATACGGGCAACGCCCTCTGTTCTATGGTCAGGCCTATACCTCACAGGTCGCATTGGAAACCGACGGCCAGTACTGTCGTCCTGTCATGTCGAAGGGCAAACCGGTATGGCAGCGCAAGGAGAAGGCTTCATCTGATGAGAAAGACTCTTACTTCATAGTCCGCACAAAGGATGAATATAAGTATGCCCAGAACATGTTGTTCCCCCGTATGTACGATGCTGGTCATGCTGCAGCCTACGAGTCGTGGATGGGAGGTGTGGATGGTTCTGAGGTCGCTTATGACCGTTGTGGCGAGCCTATGACAGTTAAGGTACCTACACAACTGGAGAACATCCGTTTTTTCCTTTCCTACCAGTGTAATTTCATGTACTGGCGTTATTTTATGTGGAATTTCGCAGGTCGTCAGAATGATATCCAGGGCAATGGGGAACTGGAACACGGCAACTGGCTCTCTGGAATTCCGTTCATCGACAATGCCCGTCTCGGCGACCAGTCGATGCTCCCCGACGAATTGAAGGAGAACAAAGGACATAACGTCTTCTATTGTCTGCCCCTCATCCTCGGTTTACTCGGCCTCTTCTGGCAGGCCTGGTACACCCGCAAGCGCAAGGTTGACGAGAAAACCATAGACGACCCCATCGGCATCCGCCAGTTTTGGGTGGTGTTCTTCCTGTTCTTTATGACAGGTCTGGCCATCGTCATCTATCTGAACCAGACACCAATGCAGCCTCGTGAGCGCGACTATGCTTATGCAGGCTCGTTCTATGCCTTTGCAATATGGTGTGGTATGGGTGTTGCAGCCATCATCGATTGGTTGAACCGCAAACTGAAGAAGGAGAACCTTATCGTTGCCGGTCTGGTCTCTGTAGTATGTTTGTTGGTTCCCATCCAAATGGCTTCTCAGACTTGGGATGATCACGATCGCTCTGGCCGCTACTGTTGCCGCGACTTTGGAAAGAACTATCTCATGACACTTCAGGAGCAGGGCAACCCCATTATCTATACCAACGGTGACAACGACACCTTCCCACTCTGGTATAACCAGGATACAGAAAGTGTACGTACCGATGCCCGTGTCTGCAACCTATCTTATCTGCAGACCGACTGGTATATCGACCAAATGCGCCGTCCTGCCTATGATTCTCCCTCGGTGCCCATCACCTGGAGCCGTCTGGAGTATTGTGCGGGTACCAACGAATATGTGCAAGTCGATCCCTCACTTAAGGAACAAGTCATCCAACTCTACGAGGAACAGCCCGAAGCTGCCCGTGAGCAGTTTGGTGATGAGCCCTTCGAATTGAAGAATATCCTCAAGAACTGGGTACGCACTACACATAAGGACTTCCATGTCATCCCCACCGATACTGTCTATGTCACCATCGACAAGGAGGCTGTTCGTAAAAGTGGCATGATGATGGCAGCCGACTCGATTCCCGATCGAATGGTTATTTCCCTAAAGGGTAAGAGTGCCCTCTACAAGGGCGACCTGATGATTCTCGAGATGATTGCCCAGTGCAACTGGACACGTCCTATCTATGTGGCTATGACCGTTGGTTCCGAAAACTACATGAACCTAGGTGAGCATTTCGTTCAGGAGGGTCTCGCCAACCGTATTACTCCTTTCCGTACCTACTACACCGATGACCGTGGCAATCTGGTGCCTATGGAAGGTGTGAAGCACTTCGATACAGAGAAGGTATTTGACAACGTCATGCACAAGTTCAAATTTGGCGGCATTGACAAACCAGGTGTCTATCTCGACGAAACAGTCATGCGCATGTGCTTTACCCACCGCCGTCTGCTCTCTCAACTGGCCCTGAACCTTGTTCAGGAAGGTGACACTGTAAGAGCTAAGCAAGTGCTCGACAAGGCTGAGAAGGAAATCCCCAACTATAACGTAAATCACGACTATCAGAGCGGCTCACTCGACCTCGTACGTGCTTACGCCCTGACGGGCCAGGATCAGAAAGCCCAATCATTGCTTGACGAACTTTGGAAGAAGTCATGCCAGTATCTGCAGTGGTATTGTTCACTCGACGATATGCGATTCAGCAGTTCCGAGCGTGAATGCATGCTCCACATATATATCATGCAACAGATGCTCGACGTGCAGGATGTCATCTCTCAGGAAGAAGCTGACAAGAAAGAGAAACAGCTCGAGGGATATATGCGTCTCTACCAGTCGAAAGGAGGATCGTGGGAGTAATATAATAGTGATTAGATGTTCATAGAACAACCAGCAATTTATCTCCGCTGGCTCTATCCGAAAGCCTATTGGAGAATGGACCGTCACGACAAGTCAGTCTATCTGACTTTTGATGACGGCCCCATTCCAGAGGCTACTCCCTTCATCCTTGACATTCTGAAGCAGTTTGATGCCAAAGCCACCTTCTTCATGGTTGGTGATAATGTGCGAAAATATCCTGAACTCTTTGAACGCATCATCGCTGAAGGCCATCAAGTGGGCAACCACACCCACAATCACATACAAGGTCTGACACATTCCATTAAGGAGTATAGTTATAACGTAGAGAAGGCTAACACCTACATTAAAAGCCGCTATGTTCGTCCACCACATGGTTGGATGCGCTTGGCCCAATACGCATGGCTCAGTCGGAAATTCAAGATTGTCATGTGGGACCTTGTCACGCGTGACTACTCCAAATGGCTTACAGCCGAGGATGTGGTCAATAATATAAAAAGGTACGCGCGTAACGGTTCCATTATCACTTTCCACGACTCGCTGAAGTCTATTGACAAGTTACGCACAGCCCTCCCTGAGTCGCTCCAATGGCTCAAGGACCAGGGCTATTCATTCAAGACCTTCCCTTAGGACTATACAAACCTCTAAAACAATATGACAATGAAAAGATTACTAACCATTTGCTTATTAACAGCATCATTTACAATGACAACAAACGCTCAACCCCAGCTTCGCACCGACAATATTGACGAGGTGCTCAAGGCTATGACCCTTGAAGAGAAAGCCAAACTGCTCGTTGGCGGTGCAAACAACTTCTTTGGTGCCAATGCCGTTGTAGGCGGCGAGGCTGACCTTGTAGCCGGAGCCGCAGGCACTTCTCCTGCCATTCCGCGACTTGGCATCCCCGCAACAGTCCTTACCGACGGTCCTGCAGGCGTACGTATCGACCCTACTCGCAAGGGCACAGACAAGACCTACTATGCCACAGCATTCCCCATCGGCTCTTGTCTGGCTTCTACGTGGAATACCGACCTGGTGAAAAAGGTTGGCGAAGCCATCGGTAACGAGACCAAGGAATATCGCTGCGATGTCATCCTCGGTCCAGGAATGAACTTACACCGCAATCCACTCTGTGGCCGCAACTTTGAATATTATTCAGAGGATCCGTTGCTCACAGGTAAGATTGCCGCTGCCTATATCCAAGGTGTTCAGAGTCAGGGGGCAGGAGTATCGGCCAAGCACTTTGCCGTGAACTCCCAGGAGACGGATCGTACCGCTGTTGACGAGCGCGTTTCTCAACGAGCAGCACGCGAACTCTACTTGAGGGGCTTTGAGATTGCCGTTCGCGAGAGTGATCCCTGGACCATCATGGCCTCATACAATCAGGTCAATGGTGAATACTCGATGGGCAACCATGACCTGCTTACCAAGATTCTGCGTGAGGATTGGGGTTATAAAGGCATCGTGATGACCGACTGGATTGGCATTCGCGAAGGTCTGGAAACTATCAGTGAAGTCCATGCAGGCAACGACCTCATGGAGCCAGGGCAGCCTGCTCAAGTCGATGAGATCATTGCTGGTGTGAAGAGCGGCAAACTCGATATCGCCGATGTCGATAGAAACGTACGCCGCATGCTCGAGTACATCGTCAAGACTCCCAGTTTCCATAAGTATCCAGCCTCTAACGATCCTAACTTCAAAGCCCATGCAGCCATCACCCGTCAGAGTGCCGCTGAGGGTATCGTGTTGCTGAAGAACAATGGTGCCCTGCCTTGGAAAAAGGATGCCATCAAGACTGTTGCCCTCTTTGGCGAGAACTCATACGATTTTCTTTCCGGTGGTACCGGCTCTGGTTGCGTCCATCCGCCTTACGTAGTCGATTTGCTCGAAGGCTTGAAGAATGCAGGTATCAACTCATCAGCCACCCTCACCGACATCTACCGCAAATATATCGACTATGCCCGTGTAAAGTTCCAGGCAGAGCGTCATCCTGCCAAATGGTTCCAGACGGAGATGATGGGTCAGCAGAAGTATCCGGAAATCGCCCTCTCCCCCATCGCCATCAATAAAGAGGTTGGTGCTTCTGATGCTGCCATCATCACTATCGGTCGTCAGGCAGGTGAGGGTATCGATCGCGATATTGATACCGAATTCAATCTCATTCCGGAGGAGCGCGCCCTCATCATCGATGTCTGCAATGCCTTCCATCAGGCAGGCAAACCTGTCATCGTCATCATCAAC
>CAMKUA010000035.1:0-22293 GCA_946415825.1 uncultured Prevotella sp.
GAAACTCTTCATCAATGACTACAACCTCGAGAGCGACTGGGATCAGAACAAGAAGTTGAAGAGTCTGATCAAGTGGATTGAGAAGTGGGAGTCTGATGGCGTGACCAAGATCGATGGTATCGGTTCACAGATGCATATTTCTTATTACATGAATCCCCAAACTTTGGAGAGCAAAAAGAAGGCCATTGAGGAGTCCTTTAAGCTGTTGGCTGCTTCTGGTAAACTCGTTCGTATATCAGAGTTAGACATGGGTTTGGTTGGTGAAGACGGCAAGGATATCATCACAGCCGATGTTACTGAGGAACAGCACCATGCTATGGCTGAGTACTATACTTGGATTATCAAGAAATATAAAGAGATTATTCCTGCAGCCCAGCAGTGGGGTATCTGTCAATGGTGTGCTACCGATAGTCCTGCAGGCAGTGGTTGGCGTGCTAACCAGCCCGTTGGTCTCTGGGATCAGAATTTCTACCGCAAGCATACTTATGCCGGTTTTGCCGACGGTCTGAGCGGTGAATAATATTGTCCGAAATATAGAGGACAATTTTAGAACTTTACATTGTTTTTGGAAGTCCGGGCTTGTGAAAGTCCGGACTTTACTTATAAGGGCTGATGAGTATGTTACATCAGCAATATTTTATGATACATATCATAAAGATAGGCTCAAGCCTTTTTCGTAACTTTGCAACCAAATCCAATAATAATAACCATATGAACAATTTTAGAGCATTTTTATCTGTGTTATTCATCACGTGTGCCATGTCTGTGATGGCGCAGATTTCCGGTGTCGCGTCGTCAAACAGTTGTAATAATGACGGGACAGTGACTTTCAGGTACAAAAATGATCAGGCCAAGGAAGTCTTGGTGGATGTGCAGTTTGCTGGGCGCCATGCGATGCAGCGCGACGAGAAAACCGGATTGTGGACGGTTACCCTCGGTCCTGCGGCTCCCGACATGTATCCCTATTGCTTCATCGTTGACGGCGTGAGTGTGATGGACCCCACTAATCCCCAGTACTTCCCCAATGAAGGTTTTAAGAACAGTCTGCTGGAGATTCCTGCTAAGCAGGGAAGTCTGGTTCACGACATTCGTCCTGTACCCCATGGCACATTAGACTATATCCACTATTACTCAAACAGTTTAGGTGCCACCAATCAGGCCATCGTCTATCTGCCACCAAGATATCAGGAGAATTCAGAGAAGAGGTATCCCGTGTTCTACCTGATCAGTGGAACGACCGACACCGAGGAAGTTTATTATAAAGTAGGACGCGCTAACTATATCCTCGACAACCTCATTGCTGAGGGAGCTGCCGAAGAGATGATCATCGTGATGCCCTACGGCAATCCCTATAAGCTTCTGCCCGTTCAACCTGAGATAGCTGGTGTGCCACAGACCATGTTTGGGAAGGACGTGTTCAGTCTTGACCTGATCAATGACCTGATGCCATATGTAGAGCGTCACTATCGCACCATCAACGATGCTGACCATCGTGCCATCGGTGGTTTCTCTCGTGGCGGTAATCAGGGTCTGTCTAACGGTCTGCATAATCTCGATAAGTTTTCTTATCTGTGCAGTTACAGCTCGTTTACTTCAACCACTATTCCTGAGGTTTATGACCATGCTGCTGAGACAAACAGCAAGATCCATCTGTTCTGGTTAGGTGTAGGTACGGATGATTTCCTTTATGGTAATGCCCGCGACTATATGGAGTTTCTCGATAAGCATGGCATCCGTTCAGTGAAGGTGTTTACCCACGACAAGTTCGGTCATACCTGGATGAATGCCAAGTATTTCCTCGACAAGACCCTGCGTCTGCTCTTCAAGCCTGAGGTTGCTGAGGCAGCCATGAAGGAAGGGCAGCCTGCCCCTGCTGCCACTGGTCAGGAGCCGCAGTTTACGGCCGGTGTGATGGCGCGTCTTTTCCCCAAGCCCATCATTTCACCGGAATACAAATACGACAGTATCGTGTTCCGTATGAAGGCGCCTGATGCCAAGCAAGTGTCGTTTGTCTCTGAATTGCTCGATCAGCCGTTGGCCATGCAGAAAGACACCGCTGGCATTTGGGAACTGGAGTTGGAGAATCATGTCAATGATACGTTCACTTACTATTTCCTTGTTGACGGTACGCCTGTGGCTGACCCGCAGAATATGTATCTTGCTCCTTCGAAAGGATTCAAACCAAGCATCTGTGACAATCCGTCTAACGTATATACCTACAACGCCATTGGTGAGAAAGAGCATGGCGTGGTGCGTTACAATGTAGGAAAGGATGAAGCCTGTTACATTCCTGCAGGATATCAGGAAGGCAAGGAATATCCGGTCATCTTCCTTGTGCCGGGTGAAGATGACACGGTGGAGAGCTGGTTTAAGATTGGTGGAGCCGACATGATGGCCGACAAACTGATTGCCCAAGGGAAGATTCCACAGGTGATTATCATTGCCAGCAACAAAGAAAAGACCATTGCCACCTTGCGAGCCAGTGATTATAAGACATGGCCTGAGCGACGCAAAGCATTAGAAACGATATTACTACAACAGAAATGAGAAAGATAACAACGACCCTTTTTTGTGCAGTCTGTCTGATGGCAGGCGCTCAGAATCCGTTTGTACAGACTTGGTGTACGAGCGACCCCGCCCCTATGGTTCACAACGGAACTATGTATGTATATACTGGCCATGACGAGGATGGAGCAGACTTCTTTTGGATGCAGGAGTGGCGAGTGTATTCCACTGAGGATATGGTAAACTGGCAGGACCATGGTTCGCCATTGGCCCTGGAAAGTTTCTCATGGGCTGACGATCGAGCCTGGGCATCTCAGACCATCGAGCGAGACGGTAAGTTTTATTGGTATATATGTGCCCACTCCAGAATCTCTGGTGGCATGGCCATTGGGGTGGCTGTAGGTGATTCTCCAACAGGACCATTTAAGGATGCATTAGGCAAACCATTGTTTGAGAATGGTTCATGGGATCATATTGATCCGACAGTATTTATCGACGATGATGATCAGGCATGGCTGATGTGGGGTAACCCTCAGTGTTACTATCTGAAGTTGAACCGCGATATGATTTCGTACGAAGGCGAACTGGGTAAGTTGCCGATGACAGAGGAAGCTTTCGGCGGTCCGATGATGAAGGATCGTGAGAAAGGCAAGACTTATAGGGATTCGTATGTCGAGGGGCCATGGCTAACTAAGCGCAATGGCGTCTATCAGTTGCTCTATGCTGCAGGTGGTGTGCCAGAGCACATCTCGTATAGTACTGCTCCGTCTCCACTGGGTCCTTGGAAATATGCTGGTGAGATAATGCCGCTTTGTGATACCAACTCGTTTACGAACCATTGTGGTGTGGCTGACTACAAAGGCCACAGCTATTTCTTCTACCATACAGGCAAGTTGCCTCAGGGTGGAGGCTTCGGACGTAGTGTGGCCGTTGAGGAATTTAAGTATAACGCTGATGGCAGTTTCCCAACCATCATGCCTACTGACGAGGGCGTGAAACCGATAGCCGAGTTTAATCCCTATCGTAAGGTGGAAGCTGAGACAATGGCCTTTTCGAAAGGTGTTAAGACGGAACAGAATGATGAGGTGGGCGTTTATGTGAGTGATATCCACAACGGTGACTACATCAAGCTGCAGAATGTATGCTTCTGCAATAAGCTGCCCCGCACGTTTACGGCTCGAGTGGCCAGCGGACTGCGTGGCGGACAGATTGAAGTGCGTGTAGATAGTCTGAAAGGGCAGCTGCTCTGCAGGCTTGAAGTACCAGCGACAGGCGGTTGGGAGAAATGGCAGACCATTACGGCTGATTTCACGGAGTTGGTGAAGGGACGTCATGATCTCTATCTGGTGTTTACAGGTAGGAAAGGACCGAAACTGTTTAATTTCGACTGGTGGGAGATGCGTGGATTGGAGCAGGTGAACATGCCATTGTTCCAGACCAAATATACAGCCGACCCGTCGCCCTTAGTGGTGGGTGACACCTTATTCCTATATACCTCGCATGATGCCCATTTCGAGGATATTCCCGATCCTAACGAACGTAGTTCAGCCGGTTTCTTTATGTATGATTGGTTGTTATGGTCGACTACCGACATGGTGAACTGGACGGAACATGGTGCAGTGGCTTCGCTGAAGGAGTTCGGTTGGCGTAACCGTGACAATGGTGCGTGGGCTATCCAGACTGTAGAGCGCAACGGCAAGTTCTACCTCTATGCTCCATTGCATGGGCATGGCATTGGTGTGCTTGTGGCTGACTCTCCTTATGGTCCCTTCAAGGATCCTCTAGGCAAACCACTCGTGTGGCAGAAGGAACATTGGGACGATATCGATCCCTCTGTGTTCGTCGATGATGACGGACAGGCTTGGATGTATTGGGGGAATCCACATGTCTATTACGTGAAACTCAATGAGGACATGATTTCGACCAATGGTGATATCTATGTACTCAACCCGAAGGATGGTGTGATGCGTCCTGTCATGGAAGAGGGTGCCAAGATTAACATCAGGGTGCCTGAAGAGCAGAAAGCTGATTGGGCTGTGAAGCATTATCAGGAAGGTCCTTGGATCTATAAGCGTAATCATCACTACTATCTCGGTTATGCGACGACCTGCTGTCCCGAGGCTTTGGGCTATGCCATGAGCGACAGTCCTGCCGGACCATGGAAGTGGAAGAACTACATCATGAGTCCTACACAACGCGATCGTGGTAACCATCCTGGTATCTGTGACTATAAGGGACATTCTTATGTGTTCGGTCAGAATTACGACCTGATGCATCTGGAAACCTTCGAACATAGCGAGCGCCGATCAGTGTCGGCACAGGAAATTGAATATCTGCCTGACGGCACCATCAAGGAGATTCCCTACTGGCTCGACCAGGAACCTATGAAACAGTTGCATTGGTTGAATCCCTACAATCGTGTGGAGGCAGAGACCATGGCCTGGGGCAATGGTCTGAAGAGTGCCAAGATGGGTATAGAGAATACTGGTGTTGTTGCTGATATGCCACCATCGACTGGCAAGAAGAATATGTACATCTATGACATCAATGATGGTGAATATATCAAGGTGCGTGGTGTTGACTTTGGAAGCAAGGGTGCCAAGCAATTCAGCATGACTGCTGCCGCAACAGGCAGTTGTGTTATGACACTCCGTCTTGATAGTAACAAGGGAGATGTGATAGGTGTGATAACTGTTGGCAAGACGGGCTCAGTGGAGAAGTACAAATCCTTTACAGGTAAGGTGAAGAATACCTTGGGTGTTCACGATCTCTACATCTGTTTCGACAAGACCAGCGGTGATGTCCGTCTGGACTGGTGGCAGTTTAAATGATATAGATGCGAGATAAGGCTTTCGTTTCTGTCTATTGGCAGCATATACTCCTGGCTTTTTTAGCCATAGGCGTATTCTGCTTCTGGTTTTTCCTTTATCCGTTTATTCCGGTAACAAGGGAGATGTCACAATTGTTCCTATGGAACAGCGACTATCTGACAGAACGTATGTCCTTACCAGGAGGCTTCTCCCGGTATATGGCTGAGATGCTGGCTCAGTTCTTTCTGAATCCTTTCAACGGAGCGGTCTCCTATACACTATTATCCCTCTTGTCCCAACACCTGACACATAGGCTGCTGTTGATGGTGAAAAAGGGAAGGGGTGAGAAGGTAAAGTTTGGCCTCTCGTTAATCCCGCCATTCATGTTATGTAAAGTGGCTATGGATCCCGCCATTCCGTTGACGCCGACGGTGGCAGTATTAACGGTTATGGCTTTAGTGAACTTGTCGTTGAGCCTGTCTGCAGGTTGGGCTATTAGGAAACGGGTGCTTTTTCTGTGCCTGTTCCTGCCTGTCTGCTATTGGCTTGCGTGGCCTGCTAACAATCTTGACTATGATTGGAGTGGTGAAAAACAGATCGGTACCCACGAGGAGATGGAATGCGATATGCTGATGCGTATGAAAGCATGGGATCAGATTTCTGCGAAATTTATCCATCCGGAGTCTCCGGCCGTAAAGAGTGCAATCTTGCTTGCTGCATACCAGACAGGAAAGATCAGCCGAGAAACCTTGTATCAGCGTATCTATGTGCCAAGAAGCAGCAAGGGAATGCCCTCTGTGTTTGTTGTCGGGGGGAAGAATCTGGTTGTCCGTATCGGAAGTCTTTCTTCTGCCTACATGGTGAGTGATATGGCCTTGCAGTTGAACCTGCCTAATGTCTCTCAATGGGCTGCCTTTGAAGCGATGGAGTATATCCCAAACTACAATAAAAGTGCCAGGTCCGTCAAACGGTTAGCAGAGACCGCCATTGTCACAGGTCAGTACCAGTTGGCCAAAAAGTATCTGTCTATCTTAGACGAGACACTGTTTTATGGAAAATGGGCTCAGGAGATGCGCCCTTTAGTGGAGCATCCAGAACTTATTAATAGGAAACCATATTATCATCAATTAAAGAAGGCATATGCAGAGAGTGAAGACATTTTTTTTATTTAGTGCCGTCATTCTTGCGGGATGTCATTCCAGACCCACAGATGCTGTGCAGGCCGATCAGTTGCCAGAGATTTATCCAGACTATATCGGCGTGACGATTCCTGATGGCATCGCCCCTTTGAATTTCTCCATGGCTGACGATAAGACCACCACTATTGATGTGACGATAAAAGGGTCGGTAAAAGGTGAGCTTCATGCTAATGGAGATTATGCAGCTTTTGATATTGACAAATGGCATCAGTTGGTGCATGATAATATTGGTGGAAAACTCTTGGTTACAGTATGTGGAGAGGTAGATGGAAGATGGACGCAATTTCAAGACTTTCCCATCTATGTGAGTCGTGAAGTTCTTGGGGAATGGGGCATTACATATCGTCGGATACCTCCCAGTTTTGAAATTTACAGCAAAATGGGACTCTACCAGCGTGACTTGTCTAACTTTGAGGAGTCAGCATTATTGGAGAACACCCAAGTGCCAGGCATGTGTATCAATTGTCACACAGCCAACCGCACGAATCCTGATCAATATACTTTCCATGTCCGTGGTAAGCATGGTGCTACTGTAGTAAGTAAAGGCCAGAATCCGCCAGAGTTGCTGGAACCTGTAAACGACGGCATCGGAGGGGCGATGGTTTATCCATATTGGCATCCTGGTGGAAGGTATTGTGCTTTCTCTACCAACAAGACTACTCAGATCTTTCACTTGGCCAGAAATAAACGCATTGAGGTGTATGATAATGCGTCGGATGTCTTTGTTTATGATACAGAGACCAAGGCGATTTTGAAAGACACACTGATCATGACGGACTCTTGGGCGGAAAACTGTCCTGCTTTCTCTCCCGACGGAAAGTATCTGTATTACACAACTGCTATCAGGCAGACCTATCCTGATGACTTTGATAAGGAGCGGTATAATCTCTGCCGAGTGTCATTTGATGCATCTACAGGAAGATTGGGTGAACAGGTTGATACTTTGATTGCAGCAGATAAGATGGGAAAGAGTGTCACGTGGCCCAGACCCTCTTATGACGGCAGATTTGTGATGTACACTCTAACGGACTATGGCTACTTCTCTATCTGGCATCCAGAGGCAGATTTGTGGTTGCTGGATCTACAGACTGGTGAGTCACGACCTTTAAAAGAGGTAAATAGCACTTCATCAGATAGTTTTCATAACTGGAATACCAACAGCCACTGGTTCTTGTTTACGAGCCGACGCGATGATGGTCTTTACACCCGTATTTACTTTGCTTCAGTGGATAAAGACGGAAAAGTGACCAAACCTTTTATGCTTCCACAGCGCAATCCGAAGACTTATTATCGACGTCTGTTGTATTCATACAATACACCTGATTTTACAGCAAGACGCATTGAAGTCCAACCACGACAAACAGGTCGTCTTATTGAAAAAGATACACGTATAAACACTATAATAAAATCAAAGAAATGAAGAAAATTGTATTAATGATTACATTATTGGCAGCTATGCTGCCAGATGTAAAGGCAGAGGTAGATCCTAACTTTTATATTTACCTCTGTTTTGGTCAGTCAAACATGGAGGGAAATGCCACTCCTGAGAGTATTGATAAAGACTATGTCGATCCTCGTTTCCAGATGTTGGCATGTGTTAACTTTAATAATCCTAAGCGAACCATGGGAGAGTGGTACACAGCCTATCCTCCTATCGTCAGAGAAGGAACAGGATTGGGTATGGCCGATTATTTCGGACGTACCATGGTGAAGAATCTGCCTGAGGAAGTAAAGGTAGGTGTGATAGATGTGGCTTTAGGCGGAACCAAAATAGAAGGTTTTATCTCTGAGGAGGTTGCCGACTATATCAAGGATGAGGCTGATTGGTTGAAGGGTTATTTCGCAGCCTACGATAACGATCCGTATAAGCGTATGGTTGATATGGCGAAGATAGCCCAACAGTCAGGTGTCATTAAGGGTATTCTGTTACATCAGGGCGAAAGTAACAATGGGCAACAAGATTGGCCACAAAAGGTGAAATTCATCTATGACCGACTGATGGATGATCTGGGGCTGAATCCAGAAGACATCCCCCTCTTTGTAGGCGAAACTGTAAGTCAGGCACAAGGCGGTGCTTGTTACCATCATAATGCCGTCATCGCCAAGATGCCTACAGTTATTGCTAATTCCTATGTCATTTCTTCTGCTGATTGTCCTCAGAAAGGTGATGGCCTGCATTTTACAGCAGCCGGTTATCGTGTCATGGGTCAGCGCTATGCTAAGGCAGCTCTGCATCTGATGGGAATTGAGGCTGAGATTGACGAACCGACACCACCTGCTTCAGCATTCGAACTTGACAAGTCGTTTACCAGTCTTGATGAGATAGGCAGTACACCGTTTGTTATTTATAATGAAGAAACTCAACGAGCTTTCTTTGGTTCAACAGACCAGAATCTGGGCTACGATGTTCTCTCATCGGCTCTTCAGGTAACAAACACCGTTATTGGTTTCAGGCTCGAAGCCTGTGATGGCTATTATTTACTGAGGGCTATCACACCTGCTGGTGGTGAGTATAGTATCTGGGGTAGCCCTGGCTATTTGAACTCTCAGCCCGTTGACGGATGGTGCAGTTTTATCCTTGGCTTGAAAAATCAAAATGGGGAGGATATAGAGAATGGCGCCTTATGGGATATTCAGTATGTTGACGGAAAGGGCTTCTCTATAAGAAATATTGGTACGGGTAAGTATTTGCAAGATGCCTTACCTGCTAAGTACGATGATCCGATGTATTTTAGCTTTTATAGTTATAAGGAAGCACCATCAGGCATCTTCGACGTCAAAGCTCAACGGGTGTCAGATTCCTATATCTATACCCTTGACGGCCGCCGTGTTGATCCTCGCAACCTCCGTCCAGGTATCTATATCCAAAACGGAAAGAAAATCGTTAAACATTAAATATTAGTAACAATGAAAAAGACGTTATTATCAGCAATGATGCTGTGTTTAGGCACATATGCCATGGCACAGCCAGCAGGTGGCTTTGGAGGATTCCAGATGCCCGAAGTGAAGTTAGAGACCTCCCAGCAATGGAAAGACGTGAACTATGCAGGCGACGATCAGGCCTATCATACCTGTGACATCTATCTGCCAAAACAGGAAAAGGCCAGTTATCCCGTAGTTATTCATATCTATGGAAGTGCCTGGTTCAGTAACAGCAGTAAGGGCATGGCTGATCTCGGTACGATTGTCAAGGCTTTACTGGAAGCCGGTTATGCTGTGGTGTGTCCGAATCATCGTTCAAGTATGGACGCCAAATGGCCTGCACAAATCCATGATATTAAAGCAGTAATCCGCTTTGTACGTGGTGAGGCTTCGACATATAAGTTTGATACTTCGTTTATCGCGACCAGCGGTTTTTCTTCTGGCGGTCACCTCGCTTCTACGGCTGCCACTACCAGTGGTACCAAGCAGACCAAGGTGGGTACGGTGGATATCGACCTCGAAGGCAGTGTAGGTAACTATACCAACGAGTGCAGTGCCGTGAATGCTGCTTGCGACTGGTCGGGTCCTATCGATTTGACAAATATGGACTGTGGTGAGTCGATGAAGATGGGCGAGAACAGTCCTGAGGACGTTCTGCTCAACTCGAAACTCGCAAAGGAACCTGATAAGTATCTGAGTCTCAGTGCTACCACCTATGTGGATAAAAACGATCCGCCAGTGATTATTTTCCATGGCGAGAAGGACAATGTGGTGCCCTGCTGTCAGGGTAAGGAGTTCTTCGAGACCCTGAAGGCGGCTGGTGTGAAGACCGAGGCGACCTTTGTGCCTGAGGGTGGACACGGCATGGGTATGTATGCAGAGGAGAACCTTCAGAAGATGGTCAATTTCCTCAATGCTGTGAGAGCTCAGGAGGGCTCTGATGTCCCTTTCGTTTATGATCAGGAAGATACAGGGGCTGCATTAGCTAAGCTAGAAATGCCGGCAGCGAATGAACTGCCAGTGCAGATGGATCTTCCTGATCCACTAAAAGGTGTCAATGACTTCAGTGATTGGCAACAGAAACGCCATGAGATAGGTGCTCAGATACAGCATTATGGTATCGGAGAGAAACCGGCAGTTTGCAAGGAGCAGGTGAAAGCCCGTATGGATGGTGATACTTTGATCGTAGATGTAACGGTAAATGGCGAGACACTGACGCTGCGCTCAGAGATCCGTTATCCCAAGACAGGGCAACCTCCCTATGCCTTAATGATTGGCAGCAGCGGTATCGCCCTTCCCAAGCAGCTCTTTGAAGACCGACCAATCGCAACGATGGTGTTCCGTGAGAAGCAGGTGAACGACTATGGACAGTGGGGACCTCATCATGAGCGGGGTGAGCACAACTTCGATCGTCTTTATCCGCAGTTGAAAGACAATGGTGCCTATAGCGAATGGGCGTGGGGCTTCAGTCGTCTGATAGATGGTCTCGAACAGTTAGGCTCTGAAAAGACGAAGATAGATTTAAAGCATATTGGGGTGACAGGTTGTTCGTATGCTGGCAAAATGGCTCTTTACTGTGGTGCCTTTGATGAGCGTGTGGCCCTGACAATCGCTCAGGAACCTGGTGGCGGTGGTGCAGCAGCTTGGCGAATTTCTCATCCCCAGGATAGTGTGGAGAACTTGGATAGGACCGACTATCATTGGTTCTTGGAGAGCCAACTCACAAACTTTGGTGGCGATAATGTCTATCGTCTTCCTTACGATCAGCACGAACTCTGTGCGATGGTTTGTCCGCGTGCGCTGCTCCTCTTGGGCAATCCTGATTTCAAATGGCTTGCAGATGATGCCATGCTTGTCTCTGCTCAGGCTGCGAAGAAGGTGTGGGAGCATTTCGGTATAGCAGACCGTATGGACTGGAGTATCGTAGGAAACCACGGACATTGTCAACTGCCTGAATGCCAATGGCCCATCGTAGAGTCGTTTATCGATCGTTTTCTCTTGTCCAAATTTGACTGATATAGAACAATAATGTATCAGAGGCCGCTAGTTTACGGCTCCTGATACGTTTTGGGCGATTCCTTTCCGAAAAGGTATTGCGGATTGTAACCGCCAAGATCAATAACCACTTTCTCAAATACGATACCTGGGTCTTGAGGATGCAGCGTTATCGTATGGATGGTCTTCGATGGATCAAGCGTGAACTCTACCACTTTCTCCACGATGCGCTTGGCGACGGTAGGGTAGTAGATGGAATAAATGTTCTCGGGTTTTTCGTTGAGGTCGCTGTTGAAGTTCACACTGACGGGCTTCTGGTCGTCGATGGCAACGTCATAGACGAGTCCGCCCTTGTCAAGGAAATCAAGCGTTGACTTAGTGATCACATGTACCTTGACCGTTGGAGTGGTGTCGCCTTTCCAACAATAAGTCAGGGAGGCGTTGTCAGTGGTCTTGGTATAGGGCATGAGGGCGATGCCACTCAGTGTACGACCCATAAAAGGAATCACCGTCCATTTGGCATTCGCAGCATCCGTCCGGCTATAGGTGTGCTCGGCCTCGATACTGATATAACCATCATAGGGAATGAACACAGGACCATTCTTCGGAGTTGCAACCTCCATCAGTGATGGACAGACGTCGCGAGGATAGTTGTCGTTCCATATCTTATAGCTGATATGCTTTTGTGTCATTATGCCGTCCCATTTTCCACCTGCTATCTCCTTGTTGTACTGTAGGCAGAGTAGTGAGTCGCGTTTGAAAGCCTGACGACATTGTTCTGCCCAAAGGTTGGCATCGGGATCGCCAAGTGCTGCCAGTTTGTGGTTCATGGCTTGGGCATAATACATCTGATAGACATTGCCCATGGCCTGTATGGGGAAGAGGATAATCTGTTGATAGGCATCGCGTTGTTCAGGTTTCAGCGTGACGAATTGCCTGAGGGCACGGGTTTCAAGTGCCTGATATTCACTGACTACCTGTGCAAACTCGTCAGTGGTATAGGTTGTGGCATCGAGCATCTCGGAAGTGATACGTCCATTGTATTTACTCACGAGGTTCAATAGGCTGGCTGCTTCACAAGCTTGGTCATCTCCAAAACATTCTGCACAGAAATCACGGGTGTGATCAAGCAGATTATCCACTTGATATTTGGAAGGATCCCAAGCCATGTCCATAAATAATTGGATGGGGTATTCCATGGGTTTCAGGTCACCCACGTTCAGGATCCACAGTTTCTGGATACCACCGTTATAAGCGAGTTGCAACTGTTCCCACATATTCTGGATAGGGGTGACATTAATCCACTTGGAGTTGCGGGGAGCCCCCACATAATCCACGTGGTAGTAGAGTCCCCAACCTCCTTTTCGTTTCTGTTCCTCAGCAGTCGGCAGACGACGTACGTTTCCCCAATTGTCGTCACAGAGTAATATTGTCACATCGTCAGGAACGCGCAGGCCGGCATCATAGTAGTCCTGTACCTCTTTATATAATGCCCAGATTTGCGGGGTCTCCTTTGCAGGGCGTTTTGTTACCTCTTTGATGATGCGGCGCTGGTTGTCGATGATAGTCTCCAATAGTTTGGTGTCAGTGCCCTTACCCATAGCTTCGTCGCCATCACCGCGCATACCGATGGTCACGATGTCGTCGGTTCCATTCATCCGTTCGATACCCTCACGGAAGAAACGGTCGAGGTTATTCTTGTTAGTTGCATAGTTCCATGCGCCCCAGCCTTGGCGGTCCCGGGCATATTCCTGATGGTTACGAGCCATCGGCTCATGATGAGAGGTGCCCATCATCACACCCATAGCATCAGCAGTCTTCAGGTTTTCGGGATCGTCGGCATAGAAGGCCCAACCCCACATGGCTGGCCAGAGGTAATTACCTTTCAGTCGAAGGATCAGTTCGAAAACCTTCTCATAGAAGTGACGGCCGCCATAATCGGTGCCAAAGGTGTTTTTTACCCATGTCGTCAAACAGGGCGCTTCATCATTCAGAAAGAGTCCTCTGTATCTGACAGCTGGTTCTCCATCTGTATATTCGCCCTTCTTGACGTAAATATCAGCATGCCTCTCTATGGGCACATCGGCCCAGTAGTACCAAGGCGACACACCTATCTGACGCGAAAGCTCGTAGATGCCATAGACGGTACCGCGCTTGTCACTACCTGCTATAACGAGTTGACTGCCAATCGTCTTAATGATATATTTTTCTGTCTTACCCTTCAGTTCACGCAACTCGCCTTGTTTTACCCATAAGTCGATTTGAGGGTTGATCCCCACAGTACCTATGATAATAGAAGGTGAGGAGGATGTCACGCTCTTAATGCCAGTAACTTGTTCAAAGTCTTTTGCAAGATTGGCAGCTGCCAGCTGCACGCAAGAATGCTCAGAGTCGGCATAACCGATGGTGATGGTACCTAATTTCCAAGTGTCGTTGGTTGGCTTAAACTGGATAAACTGTTCTGTGCCAGTCATTGTCTGGGCAAAGAAAAAGCAGAAGGTGCATAGCAGCGCCTTTTGCAGGAAAGAAATACGTTGATTCATCATAAACGAGTGGTTTAGTATTCATTTTTCTGCAAAGATAGCATATTTTTCTCATATTTTGGGGAAAAATATATCAAAATTGTCATTTTTTGTTGTATTTATTTGTTGCAAATGGAAAAAATAGCTAACTTTGCAACACAATATGTAAAGTAACGAAAACAATGCGGCCTAAATTATTACTAACACTACTAACTCTCAGCTTCCAAATGAGCGTTTATGCTCAGATGGGTACATATTTCAGCACAGAAGATCAATTGTCTAGCAGTTTTGTTACTCAGGTATATCTTGATAAGGAAGGATATATCTGGACAACGACCCGTAATGGTATCAACCGCTATGATGGTTATCAGTTCCGTGTGTTTAAGAAAGAGAACGAGCAAGACAAAACACTGGCCAGTAACTATGTGAACTCGATGATGCAGGATCGGAACGGCCTCTTCTACTTTGGTATGTATGGAGCCTTGCAGACATGGGATGGTGAGTCGTTCCATAATGTGAAGATGCTGGATTATCAAGGGAATGACAATTATGGTTATGCCACCTGTTTTATAGAAAGGGCAAATGGCGACGTCTTGGCAGGTACCTCTGGTCTGGGCGTTATGAAATTCACTGATCAGCAAACAGCTCGTCAGTTGGGAGGACCCTTTGCTGACATTCATACAGTAAACGCCCTATTAGAAGACCGAAATGGCTATTTATGGATGTTGACAGCCTCGAAAGGCTTGCTTTGCTATGACGGCAGTCAGATGAAACAGTTCCTGGCCGACAGAAGTGATCTGACCATGAGTGTTATCTGCGAGGATCACAATGGAAATGTCTATGTAGGTACAAATGCCGGTTTATATCGACAGCAAGGCAATCAGTTTGTGCATGTTGCCTCTACAGGTACAACCAGTATCTCCGCTCTTCAGTGCGATCATTATGGACGTATCCTCGTTGGTTATGATGGTAAGGGTATTGCCATTTATGACCCACAAAATAACGAGGTCACTGATAACCCCTTCTTCAGTATGGAGGTCGATTTGGCACAGAGTAAGGTCTATTCCATCATCGAGGATCATAGTGGAAATATCTGGTTAGGACTTCTTCAAAAAGGTATCTTTAAACAGCCCATTGTCTCCAACGGATTCCAGTATATGGGCTATAAACTGGGTGCACGTAATGCCATTGGTCCAGCTTGTGTTGTTAGTGTCCTTATTGATAGCAGGCAACGTTCTTGGGTCGGTACCGATAAGGATGGTATTTATCTTTTCGATGCTAGTGATAAACTGATACGTCATTTCAAGGATGGCTATCCCTCTACTGTCATGACTATAGCCGAAGATGGTGATGGACATATCTGGATTGGCTCTTATGGTGAGGGCGGAGGTTGGATCGACCCTGTTACAATGCAGTACCACAAGCTGAATTTTCCTCAGGATGAGCATCTGATTATCATGGATATCGTTCAGGATACGAAAGGACGACTGTGGGCCGCTACTATGCGTCATGGCGTGCTCTGTTATGATCCACACGGCGGACATATTACGACTTATGAATTGAAATCGGGAGCCGATAAGGACAGAAAGATCAACAGCATTGTCAATAATTATATCTCACAGGTCTCTTTGTCGCCTGATGGGAAACGGCTCTATGCTGCCACTTCCATGGGCATTTGTTGCCTTGATATCGCCTCTGGTAGTTGGACGAATACCTTTGGTGTTAACTGCCCGAACTATAGTGTTCCTGTCAGGATAGCCAGAGAGTACGATGGCCGTTTGTGGTACGGCACAAACGAGGGGCTCTATGCCTACGACCTCGCATCGAAAAAGACAACGCATTATACCACCGCAGAAGGTCTGTCAGATAATGGCGTGTCCTCTATCGAGCGCGACTTGGACGGAAAATTGTGGATAGGCTCTGACCATGGACTGAGTTCTTTTGACCCCTCAACAGGAAAGTGGCAGAACTATTTTTCGGATAATGGTCTGCAAAGCAATGAATTTAGTGACGGTGCCTCATTCGTAACACCTAATGGTACAATTATCATGGGCGGCACGGGAGGTGTCACTTGGTTTAAACCTCAGGATATCGTGCAGAATAAGTGGGATGCCGCCGTTCAGCTCACATCCTTCTCTATCAACGGAAAGCCTGTAAACACGGCTAGTATGTCTGACGGTTATCGAGTGACGGAGACAAATGTCATTAAGAGCAGTCGTTTTGAGTTGAGTTACCAGGACAATTCCTTTGCCATACAGTTCTCTACGCTGACATATGAGAACCCTGAACACATATCTTATCTTTACAGCATCAACGGAGAACCGTTTTCCCGATTAAAAGCCGGCATGAACGAATTGACCTTCTCACATTTGCCTCAGGGCACCTATCGTTTCCGTGTAAAAGCAGAGCGTAATGGTCAAGAGACACCTGTTCGGGAGTTTACTGTGATTGTTCACAGTCCTTGGTACCGTTCGGCATGGGCTTATTTCTTCTATGCTTTAATTGCTGGTATGTTCCTCTGGCAGTATCTTACCTATCGCCGGCATAAGGAACAGGCACGTCTGCGTCTTCAGGAGCATCTCCATGCCGAGGAACTGGGTGAGGCCAAACTCCGTTTCTTTATCAATATGAGTCATGAGATTCGTACACCTATGACTCTGATCATTACACCGTTGCTCTCACTCATCAAAAACGAGAAAGATCCAAGTCGGAAGAGTATGTACGAGACTATCAAACGCAATGCTGAACGTATATTGAGCCTGATCAACCAAATGATGGATCTCCGAAAGATTGACAAGGGACAGATGCAGATGCGGATGTCGGAAACTGATCTGGTTGGTTTCATTCAGGATATATACACCCTTTTTGAAAGTCAGGCAAAGACAAAGCGCATTCATCTGCAATTTGAGCATGATACCGACTCCCTGCCTGTATGGATCGACAAGGCTAATTTCGACAAGGTAGTCATGAACATCCTTTCCAATGCCTTTAAGTTTACGCCTGCTGGTGGTGAGATTGGTATTAATCTTACTCATAATGATCAGCAAGCCACTATTGCCATCCGCGATAATGGCGAGCAGATTCCTGCCGATAAAATCGATAAGATCTTTGAGCGTTTCTACCAGACTCCAACCAGTGTTAACGATCGCCATGCAGGAACTGGTATCGGACTCGACCTTACTCGCTCACTCGTTGAACTGCATCATGGCACTATTTCTGCCCATAACCTTGAACAAGGGTGTGAGTTTGTTGTTACCATCCCGTTAGGTAATGCCCATTTGCGTCCAGATGAGATGATCACAGAGACGGATAATGAGAGTTCGGGTCTGATATCTACTGAAGAGGTAGATATGCAGGATGAGCCGATACCGGAGATTCGTGGTCAGCATAGTGACCGTGCAAAGATTGTTATTGCAGAGGACGACGAAGAGATCCGTAACTTCTTGGAGAGTGAACTCGATAGCGATTATGAGGTCCATGCCTGTGTCAATGGGCGCGAAGCCTTAGGTGAGATATTGCGTACGATGCCAGATATCGTTATCAGCGATGTGATGATGCCTGAGATGGATGGCAACACCCTCTGTTCGAAAGTGAAGACGAATCCCAATACCAATTATATACCCGTAATCCTGCTAACGGCCAAGAATCGTGAAGAGGATAAACTGGAAGGATTGGAGACAGGAGCCGATGCTTATCTTGTCAAGCCGTTTAACATGGATATCCTGCGTCGTACGATCATCAACTTGATTAATACGCACCGTCTGCTTCGCTTGAAGTTTGAGCGAAACGATGACTTGGAGGAACAGGTGAGTGATATTCGTCTGAAGTCGCCTGATGAAAAACTATTGGAGCGCATTATGGATTGTATTAATAAGAATTTGAATAACTCCGACCTCAGCGTTGATATGATTGCCGATGAAGCTGGCATCAGTCGTGTCCACCTGCATCGTAAGATGAAGGAACTTACCGGTCAGACACCGCACGACTTTATTCGAAACATTCGTCTGAAGAAGGCTGCCCAGTTGTTGGCAAACCAGGGCATGAATGTTACGGAAGTGATGTATGCCTGCGGCTTTGCCAATTCAGCATCCTTCTCAACAGTCTTCAAACGCTTCTACGGTATGTCGCCCCGAGACTATATGCGGGAGCATGAGGAGAGATGAAAAATTCGGCTAACAATCTAAGGTTGTTAGCCGAATTTTTTAGAAAGCTGAAGCTTTAAGTTTCAATCCGGCGGTCTCGTCGATACCGAACATGAGGTTCATGTTCTGGACAGCTTGACCGACAGCGCCCTTTAGCAAATTGTCAATAGCAGAGGTTACAAGTAGTTTGTTCCCGTATTTCTCAACATGTACCAATGCCTTGTTGGTGTTCACTACCTGTTTCAGATCTATCGGCTTGTCGCTGTAGTGGGTAAATGCGGCATCGGCATAAAACTCTTTATAGGCCTCAACCACATCCTCAACGGGAGCTGCAGTCTTGATGACGGCAGTGCAGAAGATGCCCCGGGCAAAGTCGCCCCGATAGGGGATGAAGTCGATGTCGGCATCCAGATAGCCTTGCACTTGTTTTAGACTCTGGCGAATCTCAGCGATATGCTGATGCTGGAATGGCTTGTAAATGCTCAGGTTGTTGTTGCGCCAAGAGAAATGGGTGGTAGCCCCTGGTTTCTGACCAGCACCAGTGGAGCCGGTGATGGCATTCACTGCGACATCTTCCTTTAAAAGATTCAGATAGGCTGCTGGTAATAGTGCCACCTGAATACAAGTAGCAAAACAACCAGGATTAGCCACGTGCTGAGCCTTCAGGATCTCCTCTTTGTTAATCTCTGGCAGACCATATACATAATCATGGTCGCCTTTGATGCGGAAATCCTGTGCCAGGTCGATAATCTTCACGTTGTTTGGTATGGTGTGCTCTTTGAGGAAGGCCTCACTCTTCCCATGCCCAAAGCAGAAAAAGACTACATCCACCTTGTCGAAGGGCATCTCATCAGTGAATTTCAAGTCGGTATCACCAATCAGTCCTTCGTGCACGTCAGAAACCAGATTGCCGGCATTACTCTCTGAGTTGGCAAATACGATCTCTGCCTCCGAGTGGTTTAATAACAGTCTAATCAACTCTCCACCTGTATAGCCTGCTGCGCCTAATATTCCTATCTTCATAAATATAATGGTTTATCTGATTGTTCACCCCTCCTTTTGGAGGGGATGGGAGAGACTTTTATCTCTTTTCATCCTTATGGATGCCGTAGTAAACACGTAGTGGGGTACTCGATACTTTGATGAAGCCCTTAGCCTCGTCGGCGGTCCAGCCAGTCTGCGTCTCGCCATATTCACCAAGCTTACTCTTGGTAAGGTCGTTGGCACTGTCAATACCAACTGTCTCGAATCCATAAGGACGGAGTTTCAGAATGGCGGTACCAGTAACGTTTCTCTGCGAGGAAGTGAGCATCGCCTCGATGTCGGGCATGACGGGCTCCAAGTACTGACTTTCATGGAGGAACATGCCATACCAGTTGGCCACCTGGTCCTTCCAGTACTGCTGCCACTTGCTCAGCGTTGACTTCTCCAACAGGCGATGAGCTTCTATAATCAGTTTAGGAGCAGCAGCTTCGAAGCCTACACGACCTTTGATGCCGATGATGGTATCACCAACGTTGGCATCACGGCCAATGGCATAGCTGGCACCAATCTCCTCAATTTTCTGAATAGCCTTTACCTTATCATCAAACTTCTCATCGTTTACCCCAATGATCTCACCCTTTTCAAACTGGATCTTCAACAGCGTCTCGTTCTCTTTGGCTGTCACGTGCTTCAGATATGCGTCCTCAGGCAGACCCTGTGTGGGATCGAGCAACTCGCCACCGCAAATACTGGTTCCCCAGATACCTACGTTATAGGAGTACTTTAACTTGGTGAAATCAGCAAAGAAACCATGCTCATTCAGGTAGTCAACCTCCTCCTTACGAGTCAGTTTCTTATCGCGAGTCAAGGTGATAATCTCTACACCAGGAGCCATTACAAGGAATGTCATGTCAAAACGAATCTGGTCGTTTCCTGCGCCGGTCGATCCGTGGGCAATGGCGTCAGCACCAATCTCCTTGGCATAACGGGCAATGGCGATGGCCTGAAAGATGCGTTCGCTTGATACGGAAATGGGGTAGCAGTTATTACGGAGCACATTTCCGAAAATCATGTACTTCAGTGATTTCTCGTAATACTCATGGGTTACATCGAGGGTCACGTAGGCCTTTGCGCCCAGTTTAAATGCGTTCTCCTCATTCTTTTTCAACTGCTCGTCGCTGAATCCGCCAGTATTGGCGCAGGCTGCATAGACATCCCAGCCATCCTGAGTTAGTTTCATGACTGTATAAGAGGTGTCGAGTCCTCCAGAAAATGCGACTACTACTTTTTTGTTTGCCATATCTTTACTTTTTTATTGTTTACTTATTGTTCTTCTAATTCCTCCAAATGACGAATGCGGTTAATCACCTCATCAGGAATCTTGGCGGGCAGATGTTCTGTCGGATCATACAACATGGCTGTGCAGATGCAGTATTTCCTGCCTGTGCGGTGCAGAACATCCACGTTCACACAACCCTCACAACCCTTCCAGAAAGCTTCATCGTCGGTGAGATCGGCGAAAGTGACAGGTTGGTAACCTAGTGCGGTGTTCATAGCCATTACAGCAGCGCCACTGGTCAGTGAGAATATCTTGGCATGGGGCCAACGGGTGCGGGCAAGTGTAAAAGTCATGTCCTTGATGCGCTTGGCAACGTGTTGACCACGGAAGTCGGGGTGTACGATCAGTCCTGAAGTTGTAACGTATTGCTGATTCTCCCAGGTCTCAATGTAACTGAAACCTGCAAAGGTGCCACTTTTGGTCAGTGCAATAACGGCTTTGGCTTCCAACATCTTCTTCGTGAGATACTCGTGCGTTCTTTTGGCGATGCCGGTACCGCGTACTTTTGCAGCCTCTGCAATGGTGTCTAAAATGGTATCGACATACTTTTCGTGCTCTGGTCCGGCAACTAACACTTCAATCTCTTCTTCGTGTTCCATATTTCTAGCGTTTCTAGTATTTATTTCATATTTGGCACTACTTCAGTCAGTGCGTTGATGACATCCTGATGTTTCACACCTTCTTTAATAACAATGAAGATGGTATCGTCGCCCGCAATGGTGCCTAGAATCTCAGGTACATCACTGTTGTCAATGTTCCAGGCGATACTGCTGGCATAGCCAGGACGGGTTTTGATGATACCGATGTTCCCTGAGAAATTTATACTGACGAATCCTGGCACCTTCATCATTTCGCGGATACTGTTGGGTGAACTAACACGTTTGTACATCGTTTCGTTAGGCAGTACATAAACATAGTTCCCGCTCATCGAGGCAGCCTTGGCCACCTTCAACTGCTTCAAGTCGCGGCTCAGGGTGGCCTGCGTTAACTTGAAACCCTCTTTCTGTAAGGCGGTTAGCAGCTCATCTTGACTTCCCAATTGCTGACTTGAAATGATAAGTCTTAGGGCCTCTAACCGGTTGTTTTTTACTTTCATGCAGTATATTTATTCAAAATTCGGGTGCAAAATTATATATTTTTTTGCACCCGACCAAACATTTCTGCATATTTTTGCAAAATTACTTCCTCATGTCGAATCCTACGCGTACACCTTCATATTGTTTGCTTAGGTCGCCGATGGTCTGTATGTCCTTGCTGCCACTCAGGGCCGCCATGGTCTGCAAAACCGTCAACAGTTTATTGGCTTCAAAGAGAATGGAGATGCCGCTGATTTCACGTTTAGTGTAGCAATTCACACTGAGAAGCAGTCCTTTTAAGGTAATCTTCTGGTTGGCTTCGTCAAAGGTGTAGTTACCGCTAAACGGTGTTCCGTCGATCTTCGAGGTGAACGTACCGTCTTCCTTAAATGTGATAAAGGTGTTGTTGGCAGAGATACCCACCTGCTGATAATAAGGCAACAGTTTCTCCTCAATCTGCGCAGCAGCCACCTCACCGCCAGCCTTGGCTAACAGATTCTTGCTGGTGAATGCACAGCCCGGTCCCATATAGGTCCATGTACCGATCAGTCCTCTGGCCGATACCTTGTCCATACCAATAACACTTGTGATGGCATTAACCACACTACCATTAGATATCGCCGTCATCATCTGACCACAACTTGTCAGCAGAAGACAAACGATGCCAATCAAAACAAACTTAATTTTACTCATATCCTTATTCTATTTTTGATATTCGCTGCGAAATTACATAAAAACAAACGTAAATCCAAAGTATTTATGAGAAATTAACTGAAAACAAAGCCTCCTCGTGCCTTAT
>CAMKUA010000036.1:0-22107 GCA_946415825.1 uncultured Prevotella sp.
GTTTCCACATCGCCCGTTCGCTGCGCATTGCCCGATGGCTGGGTTATGATGCCTGTGGCATTGACATCAGCGACTATGAGAAGGTGAAGACTAACCCCTACTTCTGGCGCGAGCAGTTGGCAGCGCTGCGCTCGCTGTGGCTCGTATTCTGCGTGAGGACACCTATCTGTGATATCGTGAGTTGGATCTATCGGAAAATTCTAATCCGCCGCCTGCGACGCAACGAGCAGCAGTTTGACGCACAAAACGAGCAGATACTGCAGCGTGCGATGAAAAACGTCGATAAGTCAATGCCGCTGACAGAATACTTTTTCTGCCAACTGATGGAGGGCGGCAGTTCTACAGAATTCACGCAGCCGATGGAGGAAGAACGCCTGATGGTGAGCCTCAGTCATGTGGACTGTACCACCGTGATGGAGGATGTGCTGGCATTGGCACTATGTTACAGAGACGGGCGCGCCACGCTGGATGACCTGAAGGACTACTACCGGCGCATGCACTATCAGGACGGTGTGATCTCGTTTGCCACCCGCAACCATTACTTCACCTGGATCATGCAGTCGGCCATCAAAGAGGGATTCGTGGAGCGTATCAGTCCCGACGAGCCCGTCTTTCCCTTTACGGGGGTGATGGACCTGCAGCCGAGCTATATGACCAGAAACAAGTATCTGTTCCGCCCCCAGATGGATGACGAAAAGAACTACGAGGCCATTGCACTTCGCCAGCAGCAGCGTGTGCGCTTTACCTATATCCCCCGCGAACTGCTGAACATGCCGCAGGATTCGGAGTTGAATGTGATTCACGATGGCGACATCATGGCCGTGGTGTGCGACCAGCACAGCTGGGCAAGAGGTGTGGAGATCAAGCACCTGCTGATAGCCAAGTGGATCGACGGTAGGTTGCACTTCTATCATGCCAGTGAAAATGACTTAGGACTTGCAAATATGGATGCCTATACCTATATGAAGGATAAGTTCACCATGATAGGTGTGGCGGTTTATAGATTAAAAATATGATGATACAGCAAAATGAATATGTCTTGAAGAACATGTTCGGGTCGTTCTTCCTGGCGACCGTCATGTCGGCTCTGATGAGACAGTTGGGTGGTTTCACCGACTCCATCGTAGTGTCTCATCTGGTGTCGCCCGATGCACTGTCAGTTGTCCGTATCTGGCAACCCTTTGCGACCTGCATGTTTATCATCATCGGCATAATGAGTGCCGGCGCCAGTTTCCTGAGCGCACGAGGCATTGGTGCCCAGAACTACGACAAGGTGAACCGCGTGTTCAATAACCACCTGTACTATGTCATCTTCTCCACGCTGTTGGTCATAGGTCTTGTATTGCCTTTCCTCGACGAGGTAGCTGGCTTGTTAACCAGCGATGAGCGGTTGCTGCCCATGCTGAAGCCCTATATTCATGCCGACATGTTCGCCATCTTCATAGCAGCCGTTTGTGGCGTACCCGTCTCCTATATCATCACCAACGGCAGTCCGCGCCTCATCACCCGACGTATCATCATCTCTCAGATACTCAATGTCATTTTCGACCTGCTGCTCTGCGGCGTGCTGGATATGGGTTTGGCTGGTGCCTCGTATGCTTCAGGACTCAGCAATCTGCTTGCTTTCACCTCGCTGATAGGCTATCTGCGCAAGAACAGTAAGATATTCCGTCTCAGGCGCCCAGAGAAGATATGCAGCATCAAGCAGTATCGCGAGTGTTTCTCCATCGGACTCCCCATGCTGATATCAGCCTTGTTAGCGCCGGCTTTGGTCTTCACCATGAACTCGCTGGTTGTCGATAAACTCGGTGCCGACGGTATGTATTTATTTACCGTCTATTTCCAAGTCAACGGTATTTGTATGCTGGTATTATCAGGCTCGAACACGGCTATCAGCAATATCGGCGGCATCCTGTTGGGTGAAGAAGACTACGACAGTTTCCGCATGCTCACAAAACGTATCTTCCGCTTGTTGATACTGGTGATGGTGGCGGTGAGCCTGCTGATATTCCTCTTCCCCGACATGCTGGCAAGAGTCTTTGGTGCCGACGACCATCTGATAGAACAGTGCTACATCCCGTTCCGTCTGATGAGCCTCGCCTTCCTGCCCAATGCCATATCTGAGACACTGAGCGTGCTTTACTTCGTGCAGGGGCATCAGAAGCTCTGCCGATGGATAGAAATCGTGACCAACGTGGGAACCATCGGCATTATTGTCGTCATGGCTCTCTACACCCCTAAGCTCATCTGGTATATCCTGCCCGTCACCGCCTGGCTCCTGCTGTTGGTGATGGTGGCAATGGCGTATGTGGTGCATCGCAAGAATCAAACTTATGCTTGGCCTACACTGGAGAATACGGTGCCGTCGAACCCCGCCGTCACGTTCTCCGTACCTTATACCGCCGAAGGTGTTCAGGATTTCCTGGCTAACGTAAAACCTTTTGTCGAGGCATGCGAACTGGAGGATGGCATTGCTGTGGATGTGGCTCTGGAGGAACTGCTCTATGAGGTTGTGGAGTCCCATGACCAGAATACCTCCAAAGAGGATGAGACCTTCGATGTTCGTATCATCGACAAGGAAACAGCCTTAACGGTGGTGGTCAAGAGTAAGGGACCCCTACGAAATCCTATTTATAAATTCTCGGACGACGAATTAATGGATATCGATGATAGCAACCTGCGGCGAGCCATCCTGTCGAGGGTGTGTAAGAACATCAACCACAAGTATATGAATGGCATCAATTGTATCTACCTGAATTACTACCGAAATGATGTCCAGACCTAAAGGACAATAAGATTCTATTCAAAATTGAAGATCTTGACGAATCCTGTCAAGGAGAAGATCTTCTTGACATTGTCGTTGACGTTCCGCAGCGTCAGTTTGCCGCCGTTTGTCTTGACACTCTTCAGAATACTGAGCAGGATACGCAGGCCACTGGATGCAATATACGACAGATCTTTGCATTCGATGACAACATTCCCTCTCCCATTCTCCATGAGGGGTGCTAAAGTTTTTTTCACTTCTACGGAAGCTGCCGTATCAAGTTCTCCGTCAAGGGTGACAAGAGTGCAGCCTTCTAATTGCTCAATTGTTGTTTTCATTGTTGATATTTTGTTTGTGATTACTATTATTTCGTTTTATACTTATAATGAATGGCCAGCATAGTCAGGTCGTCACTCTGCTCAGCATCCCCCACGAACTCGTGGACAGCCTCTGTCATCTTGGCAATGATCTCCTTGCAACTGCCACCAGTCTGCAGAACATCCTCGATTCGCTGTTCTCCAAATAACTTACCCTGTCCGTCTTTTGCCTCCGTCAGTCCATCGGTATACAAGAAAAGCAGTGCGTCTTCTGACACCTGATACTCCTGGAGAAGATAATCATTGTCGCAGAACGTACCGATAGGTAAGTCTGGATCACTTGCCAGTAGTGTGATACCATTACCCACAACATAAGGCATATCATGTCCGGCATTACAGTAGTATAATTGGCCTGTATGCAGGTCGAGTACTCCAAGAAAGAATGTCACAAACATGTTGGAGTCATTACCATCAGCCATCGCCTCATTGATGAGTGAGACGATTTTCTCCGGACTACTCTCATGACTAGCCACATTACGGAATAAGCTACGCGTCATGGCCATCACCAATGAGGCAGGTATTCCTTTACCAGAGACATCACCGATGCAGAAGAACAGCTTTTCGTCACGTATGAAGAAATCGAAAAGGTCACCGCCTACCTCTTTGGCTGATGTTAATTGTCCATAAATGTCGATATCGTCACGGTCTGGATAGGGTGGGAACAACTTCGGCAACATAGACATCTGTATATCTTTGGCTGCATTCAGCTCACCCTCAATACGACCCTTGGCTGCGTTCACGTGCTTCAGTTCCTCCATCTGCTCCATCAGTGAAGTCTGCATTATCGCAAACGAGTCATGCAGGCGTTTCATCTCGTCGTGCGATTCGATCTGGGGCAACGAAGCTTTCAGGTTGCCTTGGGCAATCTCATCGGCAGACTTGGCAAAAAGAGCCAATGGATTGGTAACTCGTTTTAAGATATGACGACATACAAAGAACAGTATCACCAGTCCTATCAGCATAATGGCCACGACAATACCTCCAAATATCATCGAGCGAGTGAAGATGAGCTTAGCAGGAATCACAGTAGCCATCGACCAGCCTGTACGCTCTATCGGCGCATAGCTGATGTAGAACTTGGTACCGTCTCGATTGACGGCTTCCATACCCGTTTTGCCGTCAATCATCTCATAGCCTATATGGTCATCAATCGTGTCAGGAGTCTCCTCTGAATAGATAAAATAGCTTTCGTTTAGAATACGATCCCGCAAAGGGTGGGTAATATAAGTGCCGCCCTTACCCATAATGTAGGTATATGCATGATGATAGAAGAAGGCGCTGTCGCCCTCCATGACAGCCCGCATTGCCTCTTTCTCTTGGTCTTTAATATTCAGCACACGCTGATTGAAATCAAGGTCGCTTTTTGTCACAAGTTCTGTAAGCCACTCTAATGCCACGTCAGCAGTGATGATGGCAAAGATGTTACCCGAGCCATCATAGAGCGGATGTGAATACGTGATCATCATCTGTTCGCCACCCCCCTTATCATAATAAGGCTCACTCCAGTAATTACGCTTCAGGAGTTTGGGAATGAGATACCAATCCATATAATGGTACTCATAGTCACTGTTGCCGAGCTGCTTGGTGAGAACCGTTGAGTCGATATCGCGATAGGCGTATGGAGAGAATTGTTTACCCTTCTGAGGAAAGTAGTTGGGCTCGAAAGCCACCGCGGAACCAATGATATTGGGGTTCAGTTCCAGCAAGCGACGGACGACACTATACATCTTATCCGGGTTAGAGAGTGAATTCTCTACCTCTGGAATGGTATTTGCTACCGCAACTTCCACGGCTACAAGGACACTATTGATATACTGGTTGGCAACATCCATGCGGCTCTGCACATTTTCTTTCGTTCCCATCAGAACAGCCGACGAACTGATATACGACACTATCAATGCGGTAATAATTGTAACAGTCATCACCGTAAGCATCACCCAAACGGTAAGTCTGGCGTAAAGGGAGTGGAAAGTGGGAAGTGAAAAACGGAATGGACTCATGGCTGCGTAATTTGCTGATAAGTAATCGGTTTCTTTATAATACTTCCCTCATAGAGAATACGGCTGGTAAGCTCAAACGCCTGGGGATCCAGTCTGTAAGTACGCTTACCTGTCTTCGGATCGGTGAGCAACTTAAGACACTCCTCCAACATCCATCGCTGAGCATAGACATTAGAGGGAACATTACCTTGGCGCATATATAACATCACGAGATCAAGCGTTTCCTTAGGGTGCCGAGCAGCCCACTCCCAGCCTCTACGGGTGGCTTCAGCAAACTTCAAGACTTCCTCCCGATGGTTCTTAAAGAAGTCCTTCGTCACATAAAGCCCATCCTCAGGCACATTATAGCCTATATCCCGTAGATATATTATCTGCTCTTTTTTCAGTCGCTGTCCAGCAGCCTTCAACTGGAAGTATTCATTATAACTCATGGCCAGTGTGGCATCAATGGCACCCGAAAGGTAGAGATTGGCATGGGATATAAAGGGTACCCAGTCAATATCGAGGTGGGCTTTCCTCCCTATGGCGACGACAAACATGGAAGCTCCTGTCCTGAAATGACCAACACGCTTGCCGTTCAGGCTATTAAGACCCTTCAATGGCTGATGGGAGATAACCATCAAACCGCTCTGCTGGAAATACTGCAGCACATTCACCAGTTGACTTCCATCGTCCATCATCTCCAAAGCCGATGCCAACTGAAGTGACACAAGATGGCTCTCCCCGCTCTTCAGACGATTGGCGTTTGTATTGGAGGCTGTAGGATGCTTGATGACCACTTTCAGTCCTGCATCCTTGAAATAGCCCATTGCTTCAGCCACATAAAAACCGGCAAACTGTGCCTGGGCCGTCCAGGTGGGTGTGTAAACCAACTCCGTCTGGGCGCATACAGACATTCTGAATAGGAAAAGCATCAGAAAGGTTGCCATCAATTTTAATCTTCTCATAGGTCTATATTTGTTTCCGTTGGCAAAAATACCAAAAAAAATCTATTTACTTTTTATTTTTAGGCAACTTTTTTATTCCTCACATAAAAACACTCCTTTTAATCAGAAAAAATTTCGTTATCTACGCTTTTTTTGATAACTTTGCACCCAGAAAACAGATAGACGATGTTAGAAGTTAAGAATTTGCATGCCAAGATTGGCGAGAAAGAGATACTGAAGGGCATCGACCTCGTGATCAACGACGGAGAGACGCATGCCATTATGGGGCCAAATGGCTCTGGTAAGAGTACGCTGAGTGCTGTGCTGGTGGGCAATCCGCTCTATGAGGTCACAGAGGGCGAGGCTTGGTTCAATGGTAAGAACCTGTTGGAGATGAAGCCCGAGGACCGTGCCCATGAGGGACTCTTCTTGAGCTTCCAGTATCCTGTGGAGATCCCAGGTGTCTCGATGACCAACTTCATGAAGGCTGCCATCAACGAGAAGCGTAAGTATCAGGGTCTGGAGCCCATGAATGCAGCTGAGTTCCTGAAGCTACAGCGCGAAAAGCGGAAGATTGTGGAACTCGACTCCAAACTCGCCAACCGCTCTGTGAACGAAGGCTTCAGTGGTGGCGAGAAGAAGCGCAACGAGATCTTCCAGATGGCGATGCTCGAACCCAAACTGAGCATCCTCGACGAGACCGACTCCGGCCTTGATGTCGATGCCATGCGTATCGTGGCCGAGGGTGTCAATAAGTTGCAAACTCCAGAAACCTCTTGCATCGTCATCACCCACTATGACCGTCTGCTTGAGATGATCCGTCCCCAGTATGTCCATGTGCTCTATAAGGGTCGCATCGTCAAGACGGGTGGCCCCGAACTCGCCAAGCAGATTCAGGAGCATGGCTACGATTGGATTAAGGAAGAGATAGGAGAGGAGTAATCTTGTTTTTAATTGAAAATTGAGAATTGAAGATTGAAAATTATGATTACTTCGGCTGAGCAACAATATATAGAACTTTATGAGCAGGCACGGGAGATGATTTTCGCTCATGCCCCGGAGTCGATGAATGCCGTGCGCCAACAGGCTTTCAACGATTTCAAGGCTCAGGGCTTCCCCTCAAAAAAGGTGGAGCGCTATAAATACACGGATATCCATAAGCTCTTTGAGCCCGACTATGGTGTCAACCTCACTCGACTCCAGATTCCTGTTGATCCTTATGAGGCTTTCCACTGCGATGTGCCTAACCTGAGCACAAGGCTCTATTTCGTGGTAAACGATATGTTCTATCACGATGATAAGCCCAAAGGCAATCTGCCTGAGGGTGTGGTCATCGACTCTATGCGCAATTATCCCGGTCTTGTCGAAAAGTACTATGCCAAACTGGCGAAGACGGGTGATGATGCCATCACGGCCCTTAACACCATGCTGGCTCAAGACGGTATGCTGGTCTATGTGCCCAGGAATGTCAAGGTCGATCGCGCCATCCAGGTCATCAATATCCTCAAGGCCACGCCCAGTAATGCCCAGCGCGTGGTGCCCGACCTGATGGTGAACCGTCGTGTACTCATTGTGCTCGAAGAGGGAGCAGAGGTCAAGATGCTCTTCTGCGACCATGCTGCCGACGATAAGAATTTCCTCGCCACCCAGGTTATCGAAGCCTATGTGGGTGAGAATGCCTCGCTCGACCTCTATTGTCTGGAGGAGACCCATTATAAGAATGTCCGTCTGAGCAATGTCTATATCGACCAGCAGGCCAATAGCCGTGTGAACCATAATGTCATCACACTTCATAATGGCGTTACTCGCAATAAACTCGACCTGACCTTCTCTGGTGAGGGAGCCGAGTGTGGTTGCTACGGTTGTATGATAGCCGACAAGCAGCAGCATGTCGATAACAACACCCTCATCACGCACAAGGCCACTCATTGCACCTCTAAGGAACTCTATAAGTATGTGCTCGACGACCAGTCGGTGGGTGCCTTTGCGGGTCGTGTGCTGGTGGAGCATGGTGCCCAGAAGACCACGTCGCAGATGACCAACCAGAACCTGACGGCCACCCGTGAGGCCCGTATGTTCACTCAGCCCATGCTCGAGATCTATGCCGACGACGTGAAGTGTGCCCATGGCTCAACGGTAGGCCAGCTCAACGATGCCGCTCTCTTCTACATGCGTCAGCGAGGCATCTCTCTGGCTGAGGCCAAACTCCTTTTACAGAACGCCTTCATCAACGAGGTCATCGACCACATGCAACTCGAGCCCCTCCGTGATCGCCTCCACTACCTCGTAGAGAAGCGCTTCCGAGGCGAACTCAACAAATGCGCAGGTTGCAAACTCTGTAAGTAACCCCTATATCAACTATCCCTAAAGGAACAGAAGAATATTGATAAAAAACGACTGACGAATTATCATCTGTCAGTCAAAAATGATAATTGGAAAGTTTCTTTTCGGCCAAAGTCGCTACCTTTGCACAACCATTCACATATCTTTACTGTCAGGGATGAATATCACATCATTTTCAAGATATTTTGTGTCGCTGTTTTGCCTGCTGGCATTTCTGCCAGTGGGGGCACAGATTGAGGTCGAGCGTTTGCCAGACCTGAATATTTCCCGTGCAGGGCATTCGCTGTTCTATGTTAATGGGGAATATGTCGTGGCAGGTGGCCATACCGATGGTTTTGTCCCCACGCCAACGGCTGAATACTACAAAGACGGCAAATGGCACACGATGCAGATGACCTACATCCACGACTTCGGCATCTCCGTTGTTTTGAGGTCGGGCAAGGTGTTATTGGCTGGGGGCTGTGAGCAGCCAACAGGTATCGGACAGACTTATACGGCAGAGATATACGATCCTGCGACACATACCTTCCGAGGATTCGGCAATATGCAACAGAAGCGAGTTTGGGCCTCGGCACTGGAACTCGACAGTGGTCAGGTGGTCATCTCAGGCAACTGGTACAATACAGACGGCATTGAACTCTTCCATGAGCATCAGGCAGGCAGTGGTGATTTCTTGGGAAAAAGCAGCTTTACTTATGTAAAAGATGTGACGGCTCCTCGTTCCATGCCCTATATCTTCCGCATTGCAAAGGATGATGCATTAATCATCGGCTCCAATGATATCAGGGGAGAATCCCATCACTTCACCTTTGCCGACCGCCTGAAGGGCGATACTGTCCATATCCCTTTGTTTGAGAAGTGGCAGCCGATCCATATCCACAGTCACCACGACGAGGGAAATTTCATTGGCGATATGGAAAAAGGCGACTACACCTATCTGTTGCCTGTAAGAGACAGCACGGGGCAAGTGGCCATCGCCCGAGTCAGCGGCACACATGTCAGCCTGCTCCCTACCGCCTCAGCCATCCCTATGGAGCACGAGGGCGAACAGATAGAGTATGTATTCATCGTTGCTGACCGTCAGAATGGATGTGCCTATTTAATAGGAATCAACAACAGTCATCATACTGCACCAGGAAAGGTGATTCTCTACATTCTCCGCATAGACTATGCCCATGCCTCTGAAGATAGCGGAGCGCCATTGCAGCTTTATTGTACCGACTCTATGGGAGAAGTAGTTCCCTACAGCATACCTGTGCTGACACCTGAAGGCAATCTGCTGATAGCTGGCGGAACGATTAACAACAGCAACTATTCGCCTTCTGCTGCCGTTTGGCTGGTGCGCATGGGGGCGACACCCGAAGTGGCCTCCTCTGGCTATGGATGGTGGGTATGGCTATTGCTGGCTTTGCTCCTGGTGGGATTGGTTATGACGTGCTTGCTGGTTTATAAGCGACACAAGACAAAGACGGTGGAAAAGGACCTTGATTCAGACTTTGCTGTCGATCAGACTACCACCCCCTCCGAATCTGCCGCCCTCATGCAGCGTATCGTCCTTTTAATGGAAGAGCAGAAGTACTATCTCAAGAGCGATTTAAAGTTAAGCGACGTGGCCACAGCACTCTCCACCAACCGCAATGTCATATCCAACTGCATCAACAGTCAGGGCGGATGCTCGTTCAGCCAGTTTGTCAATTCCTACCGCATCAACCACGCCAAAGAACTGATGCGCCGTCAGCCAGATATCAAGATCGTAGAGGTATGGATGGCCTCAGGCTTCACCACGGAATCCAACTTCTTCCGCGCCTTCAAGGCTTTCACAGGCATGACTCCCAAGGAGTGGACATCCCAATACGACCTAAATAAGGTATTATAAAACTACATTATTAATTAAATTAAAGCGTATGAAAAAACCTAGAACATTATGCCTCGCGGCTATTGCCGCTTTGGCCATGACGTTGTTCCCACAGCCTGTACAGGCACAGGACAGTTATGTTGACGAGTTTGGCATTTTCGACCATGTATCGCCAGGTGTGAGTCTTGGTCTGACGGGTATCGGAATCGATGTTGCTGCTCCTATTTCGGAGTATGTGCAGATCCGTGCCGGCTACAACTTCTTCCCCACCTTTACCTATAAGGAGGACATAGATTACAGAGCAAAGGGAAAACCCACGAGAGGAAAGACGAAGGTAGAAGGAAAGAACTATCTGGGTGCAGGCCATCTGCTGGCTGAGTTCTATCCCTTCCCTTACTCTTCTTCGTTCCATATCACCGCAGGATTCTACCTTGGCTCGAGCGAGGTCGTCAAGCTTGAGAACACCATTCCTGTAAACGATTTTGAACCTGGTGAGGGTATCGTGATTGGCGACCATATCGTGGGCTTCGATGCAGACGGTTATGCTAAAGGCTGCATTAAGGTCAATGCTTTCCGTCCTTATATAGGTATCGGTATCGGGCGCTCTGTTCCTCGCAACCGTTTTGGCGTTAGTGGCGAGCTCGGTGTGCAGTTCTGGGGCAAACCCAAAGTATATGAGAAGCAGACGGGCAAGGATCTTGAAGTCAAGAAAGAAGACTTTGGCGAGGATGGCGACAAATATTTCGATGCTATCTCAAAGGTTCCCGTTTGGCCCGTGCTCAACATCCGCTTTACTTACAGAATTTTCTAATTAAAGACGATTTACGATTATGAAGAAACTATTTCTGATGGCCTTAGCGGCCATAACCTTGGTAACCTTCTCTTCATGCAGCAAGAGCGATGACGACAATGGAGGTGGAGGCGGTGGCTCCAGTTCTCTTCCTGAAGCCCCTTACAAAAACATGGGTAAAACCCTTAAAATCATTGGCGAGGCCAACGGTGTCAAGCAGATACGCCTGATGGAGAGTGGCGCCTTCATGGTAGCCTGCAAGGGCGCGTATGCCAGCAAGATAGCGTTCGCAAGAGCGGGTACACGAGATGGTGACGACCTTTACTATGAGTTTGGTACATATACCTCCAACGGTGACACGTTTACGTTTGATAACGGCATGCAGGTTTCGTATGTGGAATCAGGAGGAAGTGCTGAGGTAACAATCACCTGGCGGAATGGTACGACCATCTCAACCACTGGCACCATCGACACCTCGACAACGGTTACCTCTGGTGTGATGACCGACAATCTGTGCAGTCGCCCTTGGGTAGTCGATCGTGTCATCGCCAAAGCCACTTTCGAGGGTGTCACGCTTGGCAAGGAGTTTGCTGCTCCCATCGACCTGGCTAAGGTCAAGGCATGGTATGAGGAGAACTTCGGAACCCTGAGAGATCAGTTTGATGCCAATACCATCATTAATGGCATCTATTTTGACAACCAGGGGCTGTTTGCCATCAACTACAAGAACCGCAATCCTGATGTGGGCGATTGGCGTTGGCAATCGATGGACGCAGGCAGTCTGGTTTACAGCTGGCTCGACAGAGCCCGTGCCATTTCTCTGTTCACAGGAGGCGCCTCGGTTGAAATCGATAACAGAAATCTCAACCTGACGCTCAAGGGCAATGTGGACGGTAAGGATATGGAGTTCAAATTCTTTCTGCATTAATTGAGATTCCATATAAGATTTAGGTAAGTATTAACAATTCTATGCAAGAAAAGGGGGACTCTCACGAGTCCCCTTTCTTGTACTTATCTTAGAGGGATATTATTACAACTTGCAATTTGCGTATTGCGAGCGGAATGTAAACAGAGAATAGACTGACGTAACATCATCCGTCAGTCAAAACTTACAATTAAGAAGGTTCAGCCCAATCTTTTTTGCTATCTTTGTGTCCAAATAGTCAAACATAATACAAACGCTTTATGAAGAAATTATTATTATCAGTGGTGGGCATGTTGTTTGCAGCCACAAGTTTAGCACAAAATGCATTGGTGGCTTCGCTGAGCCACGGTGAAACAATTAGTTACTACTATGGCGGAAAGGCCTTACAGCAAGCTGTAACAGCAGCTGCAAGCGGTGATATCATCAGCCTTTCAGAAGGTATCTTTGAAGCTGTTAATATCGAAAAAGCCATTGTTCTCCACGGCGTGGGTATTGACATTGAAAGTCCTACTTACATCAGTGGTGAATTTTACATTGATATTCCATCAAGCGATGCCAATCAATTCACGATGGAGGGCATAACGTGCCAAGACAAGGTAACCTTAAAAGGAAAATTCAGCAATCCTTACTTTGTAAAAAGCAATATTATGCAAATTGTCGGGAACGATGAAACGGATGCTGTTAGCAACATCATGATTGTAAATTGTAAGGTGCCTAGTGGAGTTGGTGTTAGAGGAACCAGTTCCGTGTATTTGGTTAATAGCTTCTCTGGCGATATCGGTCGGGGTGAGACTGCTAATGTTACAGCCACAAATTGTGTACTATATACTTATGTAGGCAATGGCAGGTTTGACAATGCTCAACTCTATAATTGTATTCTCTCTGCACCATATGGATCTCCTGAGTCTGGCTTATCTCTCACCTGTCAGGCCTATAACTGCGTCAGTACTCGTGTAAATGGCCGTTATTACGTTAATATTTTCCATGGTGGATGTATTAACTGTTCATACGATATTCAAGATATATTTAAAGATGTGGAGACATTTGAACTGAAAGATGACATTAAGGCGACATATCTAGGTACCGACGGAACTGAAGTAGGAATCTATGGAGGATTACAGCCTTATATCGCAACACCTTCATATCCAGTGATTCAATCCCTCAATGTTGATTCACAGACAGATTCTCAGGGTAAGTTGAATGCAACAGTAAAGTATTAATCCATGCGTAAGTATCTATTTCTCACCATATTGCTCTCTTGCCTGACCTTAGGTGCAAGGGGACAGACAGCACTGACGGATCTCGTAGATCTGTCAGGACTGCCAAAGCAGACTGTGGCCAAGTGGGTACGTTATTGGTTCGACAACGACGATAAGAATGCGGCGACCACGACGGACCTTAATGGCTCTTATGAATTGGAGACGGTCGCTCTTGATGAGGGCGTTCACGTTGTGCATTTCCAGATCATAGATGATCAGGGGATCGCCAGCGTAACGGACTCTAAGATGTTCATCAAGATCGGCAAGCAGTTAACGCTCCAAAAGGTACGTTATTGGTTTGACAACGCTAACACTGTGACCACTACAGAGGATTTGGACGGTAAGTATGAACTTGATGTGAAGAATCTCTCAGAGGGTGTTCATATCGTACACTTTCAGAATGTTTATAACAATGGAACTGTTGGCACCATCGCTTCTAGAATGTTTATGAAACTGAGTGCAAAGACGGCTCCCGAGGTCACAACCATCCTCTACTGGTTTGACGAGGACGCTGCTAACCTGAAGGAGGCTGGCATTGAGAACCTGACAATGACTGTCGATGCTATCAGTCTTAGAAAAGGTGATCATATACTGAACTATCAGTTGAAGATGTCAGACGGCAGTGTATCCCCAGTAGTCACAGCCACTTTCAATAACTCCAATATGGTAAGAGAAAAAGAATCTATTACCATTAGCGGAGCAGGACAGGTGCCTTATTGCGGTGAGTATGACCTCGACTTCACAAATCTGCCTGAGCTGAAGGCTTACGTGGCAACGGGTTACGACAAGGCTAAGGGTACCATCTGGCTCACTCGTGTGAAGCAGGTTCCTGCCGAGACGGGCTTCCTGCTGACAGGCGAAGAAGGCGACTACGAGGTGCCAGTATCCGAGAGCGCCAGCGACTGCTATTATAAGAATATGTTCAAGGGTACACTGACTGGCACAACCCTCTACACGACCGATGGTGACTATACCAACTACTATCTGTCGAAGGGTGATGCAGGTGTAGGCTTCTACAAGGTGACGAAGGAAGAAGGCGTGAAGGTAGGTGCCAACCGTTGCTATCTGCCCATCCTGACGGAGATTCCTGCCAACGGCAGCGAGGGCGACACCGAGCTCATCAAGGTGACAGCCGCCAAGCAAGTGCCTTACTTCACGAGTAAGAACCTCGACTTCTCAAGTATGGATGCTCAGGGCGTGAAAGCCTATACGGCTACCGGCTATAACTATGGCACTGGTGTCATCTGGCTGACCCGTGTGAAGAAAGTGCCTGCTAAGACAGGTATCCTAGTGATGACCGATAAGGAAGGCGAATACAATGTTCCTACGGCTTCGGTACAGTCTGTTTATGAGAATATGTTCGTGGGCTCAGAGACAGCCCAGACGATTTACACCAACGAGGAGATTGACGGTGTGGACTATGTGAACTATTACCTGTCGAAGGGTGATGCCGGTGTGGGCTTCTACAAGGTGACGAACCCAGATGGAGTGAAGATGGGTGCCAACCGCTGTTACCTCCCGATTCCGAAGCGCGATGCCGCCTCCGGTGTCCGTGGCATGAATCTCGAAACGGAAGCCTTCTGTCATATGATCCTCTCAGACGAAGCAAACGACGATGTCATCGCCATCCCCGTCTTTGGTGGCATGAATGGTGAGGATGATGGTACGACTGGAATTGAAGTTCCGCTCGGCCAAAGGCCGCTTGCTACCGAAGGGACGCAAGAATCTTCAATTTTCAATGATCAATCAAACGAAGTGTATTACAACCTCCAGGGCCAACGAGTGAACAATCCTACTAAGGGCCTCTACATCCGTAATGGTAAAAAGGTCGTGATTAAGTGAGAGAAGAGTTAAGCTTGCTTAAACTCTTCCGAACGTCAACGAGCTCGAGCGTAGCTCAAGGTCGTGGTTAAATAGTATCTATACCTTTTAATCCTAAAAATCCCGAAACGACCAAGCGTTTCGGGATTTTTATTGTTCAATTTGTAGTCATGTATTCATTTTTGAGATAACCCTTTGGCATTTAACAATATATGGATATGAATACGTTTTTTTGTATTCATAATGCCTTATGATGGTAAATATTACCACGAGAGATCGTATATAAGGTGCCGCTAAAAGTAAAACAAGTTGTTTTACTATCGTTTAGAACACCTATATACACTGAATAGATGCCACTTTTAAAAGTAAAACAAGTTGTTTTACTTGAAGAGATGACTATGATGGTGATATAATCGTATTCATATCACTAAACGAAGTAATAGCCAGTAAGTTACATGCAAAATGATGACAACCAGCAATTATGGTATATTTTTTAATTATAATCCCTTTTTTGCTATTTATGGACCTAAACTGCTCTTGAAGGCCGCAAGTTCATTATCAGATAACTTCTGACACCTATGTTATTAAAGCCAGATGCATTTGCGTCCGGCTTTAATAATGTGATGGTAGTATAAAAAACATCGTATTTATTTTGCATTTCTCTTGTTTTTCCCTATCTTTGCAGGCAAATTTGAGAATTAGAGCTATATGGGTTATAATATAGAAAAGGTAAGAGCCGATTTCCCCATCCTGGCCAGAGAGGTTTATGGTAAGCCTCTGGTGTATCTCGACAATGCGGCAACCACGCAGAAGCCCTTGAGTGTGCTCGACGCCATGCGCGATGAGTATCTCAACGTGAATGCCAACGTGCATCGAGGGGTGCATTATCTCTCTCAGCAGGCTACCGACCTGCATGAGGAAGCTCGCGAGAAGGTACGCCAGTTTATCAATGCCCGTAAGACGGAGGAGATCGTCTTTACAAGAGGGACGACTGAGGCTATCAACTTGGTTGCCAGCTCGTTCTGTGAATCGCAGATGAAGGAGGGCGATGAGGTGATCGTCACAGAGATGGAGCACCACTCGAACATTGTCAGTTGGCAACTGCAAGCGATGAAACGGGGAATCCTGGTGAAGCATATCCCTATTACAGACGATGGCTTGCTTTGTCTGGACCAGTTGGAATCGCTCATGACGGATAAGACTAAGATCATCAGCGTAGCCCATGTGAGCAACGTACTGGGTACGGTGAATCCTGTAGAGGAGATCGTGAAGACGGCCCATGCTCATGGCATCCCCGTTCTGGTGGATGGTGCCCAGAGCGCACCTCATTTCAAGATCGATGTACAGGCTATGGATTGCGACTTCTTCGCCTTCAGTGGTCATAAGATGTACGGGCCTACAGGCATTGGCGTGCTCTATGGCAAGGAGGAATGGCTCGAGAAACTGCCTCCGTATCAGGGTGGCGGCGAGATGATCGACAAGGTGACGTGGGAGAAAACCACCTTCGAGCGATTGCCCTTTAAATTCGAGGCTGGCACCCCCGACTATGTGGCTACTCATGGTCTCGCCAAGGCCATCGAATATATCGATTCTGTCGGTTTTGAGGCCATTCAGCAACATGAGCAGGAGTTGACGCGCTATTGCATGGAGCAGCTTCTGACGATTCCTGATATACATATCTATGGTCCTCAACTACCAACTATCAACTATCAACTATCAACTATCAAGGATGCTGTGGTGAGCTTCAACGTGGGCGACATCCACCATTTGGACATGGGCACCTTACTCGACCGTTTGGGAATAGCCGTCCGCACAGGCCATCATTGCGCACAACCGCTGATGGACAGACTCGGCATCTCTGGTACCGTTCGCGCCTCGTTTGCCCTCTATAATACGAAGGAAGAGATCGACACGCTCGTAGCTGGCATCCGTCGTGTCGCCCAGATGTTTTAATTTTCAATTTTCAATGTTGAAAAGTCATTATTACGAAGGGAAGATCGAGGCTGGCTGTGACGAGGCTGGGCGTGGTTGCTTGGCGGGTAGCGTCTATGCAGCTGCGGTGATTCTGCCCGAGGGCTATCAGAACGAACTCCTGAACGACTCCAAACAACTCACTGAGAAGCGACGCTATCAGCTTCGAGAGATCATCGAGAAGGATGCTGTAGCTTGGGCGGTGGGCATCGTCACACCCGAGGAGATCGACAAGATCAACATCCTCAACGCCTCTATCCTCGCCATGCACAGAGCCTTAGACCAACTAAAGGTTCGCCCCGAGGCCATCATCGTGGATGGCAACCGTTTTAAAAAATATGCTCCCCCTCTTTTTGGAGGGGGACGGGGGGAGGCTCTTCCTCATACAACCATCGTCAAGGGCGACGGCAAATACCTCTCCATCGCTGCTGCAAGCATCCTCGCCAAGACCTATCGTGACGACTACATGAACCGTCTTGCTGAGGAATACCCCCAATACGACTGGCTCTCCAACAAGGGCTACCCCACGAAGAAACATCGTGAGGCCATTCGCCAATACGGCATCACCCCCTACCACCGCAAGAGCTACAACCTCTTTGGCACAGAGGAACTGAGCCTCGACTTCGGAGAATAGTGGATAAGAAAAAAGGGGACTCTCACGAGCCCCCTTTCTTGTTTAGGTCGTTAGGATTTGGATGTCCACTCCTTGGGAGTCATGCCTGTGAAAGCCTTGAAGGCGCGGAAGAAGTTGGATTCCGTGGTGAAGCCTGAGGCCATCCATACCTCTACGATCTTGATATCTGGCTGACGGCGCATCAGTTCTTTGGCGTGGTTGATGCGGTAGGAATTGACAAACTGGCTGAACGAGCATCCGCCCTAACAGGTTTCTTGCTGATGGGTGACGAAGGATCGTATGATGTTTATATCGTTCAAAGTGCTTCTAATGCCTATTATAAGAATATGTTCAAGGGGACGCTCGAGGGCACAACCCTCTACACGACTGATGGTGACTATACCAACTACTACCTGTCGAAGGGAGATGCCGGTGTGGGCTTCTACAAGGTGACGAAGGAAGAGGGCGTGAAGGTTGGCGCCAACCGATGCTATCTGCCCATTCCGAAGCGCGATACAGCCTCAGGTGCCCGTGGAAAAAATGGCGAGTCTGCCTTCTGCCAGATGATTCTCTCAGACGAGAGCAACGACGATGTCATCGCCATCCCATTGTTCACTGACGGCACAACGGGGATTGACATTCAATCTTCAATTTTCAATCTTCAATTAAACGAAGTGTATTACAATCTCCAGGGCCAGCGTGTGGACAATCCAGGCAAGGGCCTCTACATCAAGAATGGTCGTCGGGTCGTGATAAAGTAACCCCTATACCTAATTAATTATAAAAATCCCGAAATGCTTGGCCGTTTCGGGATTTTTGTTTATATTTGCGGCCAGAAATGTATGCTAAAGGTGCCCATTTGATAACTATTGATAATTATTTAAATATGAAAACTAAAATGAAAAAGATTCTTCTATTGGCTTTGTTGTTGTTGCCACTCGGTATGATGGCCGGAGGCACACACGAGAAAGTGGTACTTACAGATGCGGGAACCCTTCAGGAACGTCTTGTTGACAGTGAGTATGATACGATTGACAGTCTGACCGTCAGCGGTAAGTTCAATTCCCTCGATTTGAAGTATATACGTGAGGTAACTGGTAAGCTGGCCAATTTGAAATATCTCAATCTGACAGGCATTGAATTCGTGGATAGTGATGAAGAATATTATAATTGGACTGAATTTGGAGGTGCCATAGGTACTTACTATCCTTGCCATCACTATATTCTGTCGCCAATAGAATATACGGAAAGCAAATATGTCGGCAGAACCCCTAATGGACAATTACATTATTATCATCATACACCATATTTCGATTGTGCTTTCTGTTCGGATAGCAGAATGGGTGATATTAGTGGTAATAGTAATGCAACCTTAAAAACGATATGCCTGCCCAATGCTGTCTCAAAAATAGGAGAGTGGGCCTTCAATGGATGCAGTGTCCTGGAAAAAGTAGAGCTGGCAGAGGGATGTCATGCCGTTGAACACTCAGCATTTACTAGTTCTTATTTGAAGACGCTCGTCAATTCGGAAAAGATTGACAGTATAGGTGATTATGCTTTCTCCGGCACGCAGGTTAATGCTCAGTTTGCCCCATTGCGCTATGTTGGAACAAATGCATTATATGGCACTGCTATCGAGTCTGTCAGTTTCGCAGACGGGATTGAAACTATTCCTCAAAGTGCCTTTTATGAATGTGTGAAACTGAAGGAGGTCCTGATTCCTGGTACTGTTGAAAAGATAGAAAAGAACGCATTCTCAGAATGTATAGGAATCACAAAAGTGAAGATAGGTGAGGGAACCCGTGTGCTTGGTGACTATTGCTTCAAAGGTTGCATAAGTGCCGAGGACTTTACGTTGCCCTCTACCATTACAATTGTTGGCCAAGAGGCTTTGGATGGAGTCCCTTTGAATGTGGATTCTGATGAAGGTGTTCAGTATATCGGAACCGTAGCCTATAAGTATGATGGTTCGGTGGCAGATGTTGTCATTCGCGAAGGAACAACTTGTGTAGCCAGTTATTTCTCATTTAGTTATATTGATAAGATGACCTCTCTCTCACTGCCCTCTACCTTAAAAGGTATTGGTGAATGGGCATTTGGCAGCTACAATCAATCCTGTACAATCGGGCAATTGAATCTGCCAGGGGGGCTTGAAGATATTGGTAAAGGAGCATTTGAAGGTTGGAAACAGCTTTCTTCTGTGACTATTCCTGCCTCTGTAAAGCATTTAGGATCGAGAGCGTTTATGTCGTGTTCGGCTCTCGTACGTGTCAACATGAATGCTGAAGATTGTCAGATAAACAGTAAGGAGTATGAATTTAGAATTCCATTTAATGGTTGCACAGGTATTGAGGTCGTAACTATCGGTGAGGGTGTGAAACGGATTCCTACGCAATGTTTTGATGGTTTGGAGAATCTGATGAAGGTAACCATCTCTTCAACTGTTGAGGAGATTGGTGATGCGAGTCCTTCCAATGACAACTGGGAACTTAATTTCTATGGTGGATTCTCTAATTGCACGAAGTTAAAAACGGTGGAATTTGCAGAGAATTCCAAATTGAAGTCCATAGGAAAAGGTGCATTCCAGGGATGTGATGCCCTGAAGGAGATCATCATTCCTTCAAGTGTGGAGATCATTGCCGATTACGCCTTTGAGGGTGATTATAACGAAGGCTCTGCTTTAGAGAAAGTAACTTTTGCAGAGGGCTCCAAACTTAAAGAGATTGGAGATTGTGCTTTTGGATATTGTACATTGCTGACTTCCATTGAATTGCCGGAAGGACTGACCACCATCGGTGATAATTCTTTTGAAGATTGTAAGGCTTTGAGTAAAATTGTTATTCCCAGTAGCGTGACCTCCATTGGCTCAGATGCTTTTTCTGTGTACGAAGGTGTAAAGCGCTCGGTTTATATCACTGATCTGGCTGCATGGTGTAAGATACAATTTGGTTCTATCAAAGCGAATCCTACTAACGCATGGAATTCGGGTAATGGGGGATTTACAGATCCGGTAGATTTCTATGTCAATGATGAGAAGATTACGAGTCTTGTGATTCCTGAAGGTGTGACCTCCATCAGTAAGTATGCTTTCTGTTATAACCCGGCCATCATCTCTCTCACTATTCCTGGAAGTGTGACAAGTATTGAAGAAGGAGCTTTTGTTGCGACTGATAACATCAGAGAGGTTTATACTCCGTCACTGACTGCATGGTGTAAAATCAAGTTTGGCCCAAACCGTGCCAATCCGCTTACTCTGAGCACAAATCGATATAGTGACAGTCCGTCATCACCAGCCTTGGTGATAGGTGGAGTAGAGGAGATCGCTGACGATATTGTGCTCCCCAGTGATGTGACAGCCATTCCAGACTATGCATTTGCCGGCTTCGACAGGATAACCTCTATTACCATTCCAGAAGGCGTCACCTCTATCGGTGAGGGTGCATTCTATGAATGCCCTAAGCTTAACAGCGTGACGATCCCCAACAGCATGACCGCCATAGACAACCTTGCCTTCAATAAGTGTAAGAATCTGGAGTCTGTTTATAGCTATATCATGGAACCATTTGCGGTTGGGGATGATGTGTTCTCTTTGGTTACATATTATCGTGGAGATTCTTATCCGGAAGCTAACAATGCAACCCTCTATATTCCTCAAGGAACTTTGGCAAAGTATGAGGCATTAACAGGCTGGTGCGATTATTTTATTGATATTGTGGAGATGGAAGCGACCGAGAATGAGACAGCTCCTATTGAGATCAGCCCTGCCAAACAGGTGCCTTATTGCAGTGACAAGAACCTTGACTTCACGGATAAGCCTGAGTTGAAGGCTTATGTGGCTACGGGATATGACAAGGCTACGGGAACGATTTGGCTCACTCGTGTAAAGCAGGTTCCAGCCAAGACAGGCTTCTTGTTGCTTGGCGATCCTGGCGACTACGACATTCCTGTTGTTGCAAGCGTATCTGATGTCTATTATAAGAATATGTTCAAGGGTACGCTCGAGGGCACGACGCTCTATACGACCGATGGCGACTATACCAACTACTACCTGTCGAAGGGTGATGCTGGTGTGGGCTTCTACAAGGTGACGAAGGAAGAGGGTGTGAAGGTAGGTGCTAACCGCTGCTACTTGCCTATCCTGACGGAGATCCCAGCTAAAGGCAGCGAGGGCGATGTGGAGATGATCAAGGTGACAGCCGCCAAGCAGGTGCCTTACTATACCAGTAAGAACCTCGACTTCACGACGATGGATGCTCAGGGTGTGAAGGCTTATACGGCCACAGGCTATAACTATAGCACTGGCGTTATCTGGCTGACTCGTGTGAAGAAGGTTCCTGCCCAGACTGGTATCCTGGTGATGGCCGATGGGGAAGGGGAGTACAATGTTCCTACGGCTTCGGTACAGTCGGTCTATGAGAATATGTTCGTAGGCTCTGAGACAGCCCAGACCATCTACACCAACG